>PERG01000017.1 GCA_002928535.1 Methylotenera sp.
AGACTGATTGAAAAATCAGGCCGGGTAGCTCAGTCGGTAGAGCAGCGGATTGAAAATCCGCGTGTCGGCAGTTCGATTCTGCCCCCGGCCACCAAGATTTAATAAGGGTTTAGCTAATTGCTAAGCCCTTTTTTATTTGCTTAGTGTGCCAAAATTGTGACAATTCAATCACATTACTTTTAGTCACTTGATCAATTCGACTTGCCGCATTTGCGAGATGTTCTGTTGCAAACTTTGCATATCGATCAACCATAGACCGCGTTTTCCAACCACCCAGCTCTTTCAGTTCATCAGTACTTGTACCTGCTTGACGATGCCAGGAAGCCCAAGTGTGACGTAAGTCATGAAACCTAAAATCTTCTAGTTCTGCCTTCTTAAGTGCTGTGATCCAAGCATGATTCGTAATGTTGTAGCGAATCGGCTCACCGTTATAAGTAAAACAAAAACTGGCGTGTTTCCCAACTTGTTCTGTTAGAACTGCAACTGCACTTTTATTTAATGGAACCCCTCTCGGTGTACCGTTCTTAGTTTGATTGAGCCAAGCTGTGTTTCTGCTTAAATCCACTCTATTCCATTCCAAGCCCAATATTTCCCGAGCGCGGCACCCTGTTGCTAAAGCAAATTTCACAACAGCTGCCAAATGATCCGGGCATACCGCTAACAACCTATCCGCCTCTTCTCTTGTCAACCATCGATCACGCTCAACTTCGCCTGATAACATACGAATTTTAGGGATATGATCTACCCACTGCCATTCATCGCGCGCCATACGTAATAATCCACGTAAAACCGCTAAGTATCTATTTACAGTTGCGGGCTTATTCCCTTTATTTAGTTAGCGGATGGAATAGAAATCAAACCGCAAAAATATTACATTGCCTTTAAAAAAGATACCAATATAGTAGATATTAATATACAAAAAAAGCACTAAAAATTTGGATAAATGCAAAAATTGGAACAATTAATGATTCGAAAGGAATAGCAAAAGACGTATCCAATATTGGGCACCATGGAAATGGTGAATATCAAATACAGGTAGATAATGATAAAGATTTAGAATATATAATGAGTTTAGTGAAACAAATAATATAAACAGTATTTCACTATGTGACTATTTTGCCACGCTTTGACGGTTATAAACGAGTGAGGGCGAGTCTATAACACTATATAAATGATGATTTTTACAGTTGAAAATCCGATAAATATATCTACTTTTCAAAGAGTTAAATGGTCAACGTGACAAAGTCTATTATCGGCCCAAAGCGGTCGCTCAACTATAGAAATGAAAATATTGGTGAAGATATCTGCACTAATCATCTAAGAGAGTTACGTATGATTCTATGTCTTTATATCTGATGCAGTTCACTATTAACTCCCGGTTCCAACTTCGACATTATGATGTGTCTTATTAAGCGGATTATTACCACATGATTGCCTAAAGAGATGGATAGATTTAAAGTTCTTAGTTGGTAAGTTCGCCGGTAAGCTAAGAGATTAATTACATTGATTGATGTTAGTGATGTAACATAAATTCTTATTATTATGACTCTATAAATGCTTAATATGAAGAGTTCATATATTACTTCGGTAAATCAACAAATGATAAGAATCACATGGCCTTTCATTTTGATTGTTGCGCTATTATTTGCAATAAACCATATCAGTATGAATGTCTTATCTTCAATCCGTGCGTTTGTAACCGCAGAAAGTTTTTATTCAAAAGCACAAAAAGATGCTAGCTACTACTTAATACAATTTGCTAATTCTCACTCTAATAATGATTATCAAAATTTTACTAATGCACTCGCAATACCTCTAGCTGACCATCAGGCAAGGTTGGCATTACAGAAAACCCCACCAGATATTTTCTTGGCAAAAGAAAGCTTTATCAAAGCAAAAAATGACCCTCAAGATGTGGACGGTATGATTAACCTGTTCCTTCGCTTTGATAACATCAACTTAATGCAAGAGCCAATAAAAATATGGATTGCGGCAGACCGAAATATTGAGGAATTAAAATTAGCTGGGCAAGATCTTAATAAAATTATTCAGTCTGGCAATATAGATAATAATAAGATTAATTCTTTAATATATAGGATTAATCTTCTTAATTCCCAACTTTCTATTCAAGAAGATGCGTTTTCTAGTTCGCTAGGTAAGTCCTCTCGACAATTACGGACTTTTATAGATGTTTTTAGATTATCTATTGCCACTCTCTTAGTGATACTTGGCCTTTTCTTCACACGTCGTATTGTGTTACAAAATATTGCCGCCAATCATAAACTCCTTCAAAATGAACTTAGATTAAAAAGTGTATTAAACACTGCAATGGATGCGGTGGTGCAAATATTGCCGGACGGAACTATTACAGGTTGGACTGGCCAAGCTGAAAATATTTTCGGATGGACCAGTATTGAGGCTGTAGGCAGGCCTTTACATGAACTTATAATCCCGCATCAGTTTATCCAAGCTCACCTAGCTGGAATGCGTCATTTCATGGCTACTGGGGAGGGGCCAGTATTAAATAAACGCATTGAAATTACAGCATTGCGTCGAGATAGGTCTGAGTTTCCTGTTGAATTAACTATTTCTCATCATGGTTCAGGAAATAATGTCGAGTTTAGCGCGTTCCTGCGTGATATTACTGATCGTAAAAATTCGGCAGATCAACTTTTTAATCTTGCACATTATGACGTGATTACCAATCTTCCCAATCGACTCTTGTTTTACGATCGCTTAGAACAAGAGCTAAAAAAATCTCAGAGAACACCGACTCAATTAGCAATCATATTGCTTGACCTCGACCATTTCAAGGAAGTAAATGATACATTAGGTCACGACAAAGGGGATGTACTGTTAAAAGAGGTAGCGCAACGGTTAAAACATTGTATTCGAGATACAGATACCGTTGCTCGCTTAGGGGGCGATGAATTTACTTTAATTTTACCCTACAACAGTGATCTACATGTAATTGAACGTGTTGCGCAAAATATACTTGTCAGTTTAGCGGAGCCATTTAAACTGGGAGCTAGTCCTGTATACATTTCAGGCAGTATGGGTATTACTCTTTTCCCAGATGATGCCATCAGTATAGAAGAGCTTTTACAGAATGCCGACCAAGCGATGTATGCTGCCAAAAATCAGGGTCGCAATCAGTACAGTTACTTTACCAGCGCTATGCAATCTTACGCAAAAGAGCGCGCCATTCTGGCAAGCGACTTGAGAGTAGCAATTTCAGAACAGCAATTTGTTTTGTTATATCAACCAATCGTAAATTTAGCTAATAAGAGAATCGAAAAAGCAGAAGCTTTAATTAGGTGGGTACATCCTATAAAAGGAGTTATTCCCCCTGTCGAATTTATTCCCATTGCAGAACAAACCGGTTTGATACTCGAAATTGGTGAATGGGTTTTTCAAGAGGCAGCGAAGCAGGTTGGAAAATGGCGTGAACGTTATAACTCAGACTTCCAGATTAGCGTCAATAAATCCCCTGTTCAGTTTTACGATAGAAGTACAGGGCATAGTTCATGGAGTGACCAGTTAAAAGAGATGGGTTTACCTAGAAATAGTATTGTCGTAGAAATAACTGAGAGCTTATTATTAGATGCGTCTAACCACGTAACTAATCAGTTAGCAACTTTGCGCTCGGATGGATTTAAGATAGCAATTGATGATTTTGGCACTGGATACTCTTCACTGTCTTACCTCAAACAATTCGAAGTAGACTATCTAAAAATTGATAAGTCATTTATTAGTCAGCTAAAAAGTGACTCTAGTGATCTAGCCTTATGTGAAGCCATTATTGTCATGGCTCACAAATTAGGGATTAAGGTAATTGCTGAAGGCGTAGAAACTGAAGAACAGAGCAACTTATTATTTGCTGCAGGCTGTGATTATGCACAAGGCTATTTATTTTCTAAACCTGTTTCCCCAGAAAAATTTGACGAACTTGGTAATCATCCGATTAATAAGACACATCATAATGTCGAAATCGGAACTGAGAGTTAATAGTGAAGGGTATCAGATATACAGACATAGAATCATACGTAATTCTTTATCTAAATGATTAGTGCAGGAAACTTCGTCAAGCTTTTCATGTTACAAGTTGATCGACCGCTTTGGGGAGAATCCCGATATTACCTACGTGACAGTTTTATCACGTCTCAACGAGTATAAACGAGTGAAGACGAGCCTATAACGCTATATAAATGATGATTTTTACAGTTGAAAATCCGCGTGTCGGCAGTTCGATTCTGCCCCCGGCCACCAGCATTTAAAAAGGTCTAGTTTTTACTAGGCCTTTTCTATTTGTGGAACGTGACCAAACCGTGACAAATTAAGCACGTTATCGCCAGGTTGGACGGCTCCATATTATGAGCCAGGAGTTTCGGCTAAAGACAATCAAGCGCAGATAACTAAACTTAACCAACGATTAGACAGCATTGAGTACACCTAAGACAAACGATGAATAGGCTAAATGTCAGGTAACTCTCAACCCTAACCGCTAATCGGCGGCTTTTTATTGCCCATCTATTGAATTGGAGATCCACGCGTTTTTGTTCGATACTGTCCTTAAATTCCAACTTAGATTGTTTGAATCCTCACCCTATTGATTTTTTCCAATTGAAGGATTAAGTTAGTTATTCGCGCTAAATCAATTCTTTGGTTCAAATCACATTTTTAATATATGTGGAGGGCATATGATTATTCGTTCAAATAAAGCGTTAGAAGAAACTGTTACTACCGGACTGCAATTGTTCAAAAAAGGTGAGTGTTTCGATGCAGTGATTTTGATGAAAAATCATGGCCTACCCAATAGCGTAATTGCACGGGTGCTGTACGAACAAAACCGAATTAGAAATACTGATTTCCAGAATTAAGCTTTAATCTTTCTCATTCTTTAAAAGAGAATCCTTACAAACCCGCTACCGCGGGTTTTTATTGCCTATTGATAGGAAGGGGAGCGCGGCTTAAGATATTCCTCAACAGTACTAACTACTAAGAACATCTTTTTGAAGTTCATCAGGCTTATCATCCCCCTCAATTAAATCATAAAGCACATCTCTTCTCTCACGGCAAAATCGCTGCTTAGGACCAGGACCTACACCGTGACAACTTGTCACGGCTTTACGCGCATAAAAGAGTAAAGCGAGTCTATAACGTTAATAAATATGGTTTTAAAGTTAGATATCCGCGTGTCGTCAGTTTGGATATCTAATCGACTAGCAGCACGTGCAAGATGTTTGTTGCACTTTGCTATCTATCACGCATAGATCTGCGTTTTCCAACCACCAAGTTCTTTTCATTCAGCATAACTCGTTTGTACGGGTTCATTAAATACTACTAGAAGTGCGAGAGGCCTGTTTGAATTGCACCTTTGAAGCGTAATCCTGGACTTCAATCCCAATTTCTTCCGTCTGTCCAATGGCTAACAGTTTGAAATTTTCTACATAGTGATTTGCAATAGCAGAGGAAAAGTCTGCCCGATTTTCATCTGAGGTTTCATCTCCAAGTTGAAATGTCCCCCAATGAATTGCAATAGATTTCATTGGTTTTAAGTCTATGTGAGCCTGTACAGCTTCGCTGGGGTTCATATGTTCGAAACGCATTAAATTGCGCGGTTTGTAAGCACCTATGGACAAAGCCGCCATATCGATATGACCAACTTTTTGTGAAATTTGTTTAAACAGCGCTGCTTCATAAGCGGTGTCGCCCGCAAAATAGAATTTCTTACTAGCGTATTCAATTGTCCAGCCTCCCCACAATGTTTCGTTCTTATTTGTAAATGCTCTACCACTGGAATGTTGTGCTGGTACAAATACAAACTCTGCATTACCTAGTTTTATTTCGTCCCACCAATTTAGCTCTTCTACTTTTGCATCAGCGACATTGGTTTTAAACCAAGATTTCAAACCTAGTCCGGTTAAAAACAATGGACTGCCATTTTCTTGTTTGGCCAGGGTTCTTACAGTTTGTAAATCAAGATGGTCATAATGATCGTGCGAGATCAGAACAATATCAATATGAGGTAAATCCTTCATATCTAACGGAAGCGGCACTAAGCGTTTAGGCCCTAGCGGTGGAGTAGGTGAGGCATATTGACTAAAAACTGGATCAGTTAATATCCACAGTTTTCCAGCTTTAATCAACATCGTGGCATGCCCCAGCCACGTTACAGAAAAGTCATCAGGTTCCAATTGCTCCATACTAACTGATGATTGCTTAATGCTATTTTCATCGGCTTTCTTATTTGTAAGCTGTACCCAGGCACGGTGTAGCATATAGCCAACTGAGGCGCGTGATTTCGTGTCATTTGGATGCTCGAACAAGTTTTTATAAAGCACTTGCTTCAGACTTGCATTGTTATTGGCATATACAAGTACACTAGTTAGTAAAATCGCTATAAATAAAATGAATTTGATCCTTGAGTTTCTCATATTTATCTAGGCCAGCTTTTTAAAGCGAACTCGACAATTTGCATGAGCTCTCTTTTTGATGCCCCGCTAGTTACTTGCACCGACATTCCTTGATGCAAGGTGGATAGAAACTTAGCTAAAGTTTCGGCGTTAGCGTCAGTAGGCAAGTCGCCTTCTTTTTTTGCTTTCTCAAAACGTTTTGCTAATTGATGCTCATATGAATATCTATATTGGGTTAATAAATCTTTAACCATTAGGGAATCCGCACTTTCAGACAGCGCGGCTTGTACAATTAAACAGCCTTTAGGGTGCTTGATGTCCGTAAAAAATTCTGCGGCCTGGATTAAAAAACTTTGAGCCACCTCATAAGCTGTAGGTTGATTTATTGCCTCTTGTATAAATGCAACTGGGCCAGCAACATACCTTGATAGTGCCTTCTTGAATAACTCTTCTTTATTACCAAAGGCAGCATATAAGCTTGGTTTGTTGATGCCTAAAGTTTCTGTAAGCTCTGCAATAGAAGCACCCTCATAGCCTCTTTTCCAAAAGACTTCCAAAACCTTATCCAAAGCTGTATCCATATCAAAAACCCGTGGACGCCCTCTTCGTTTGTTATCTTTTTCTAGCATAATTTATCTCTTTATTAATTAATGTACCAATTGTTACATAAATGTGTTGACAATGCAATATGTATTGAATTACATTTATGTACCGTTCGGTATTTTATTAATTAGATAAGGAGTTACAAATGAACAAATTCTTAAAATCTTTAGTCTTGGTTGCCACAACATTTTCAATAGTTGAGTCAGGCTCAGCCTTAGCTGCGGACAAACTAGAAACAGCACCTACTAAATATGTAGAGGCTAATGGAGTGAAATTTTCGTATCGCACATTGGGGCCTAAATCCGGTACCCCTTTGATACTTCTGCAACACTTTACGGGCACTATGGATGCCTGGGACCCTGCAGTTGTGAATGCGTTAGCTAAATCTAGAACTGTTGTAGTGTTCAATAATCAAGGTGTCGGTGCTACCAATGGTGTTGTTGCAGACAATGTTTCCCAGATGTCCTCAGATGCGTATGCTTTCATTCAAGCATTAGGTTACAAAAAAGTTGATTTACTTGGTTTCTCAATGGGTGGTTTTATTGCGCAGCAATTAGCGGCTCAATATCCAGAGTTGGTCAATAAAGTGATTCTGGCTGGCACCACGCATCAAGGTGGTGGTAATAATTTAATGCAAGTTTTAGGCGAGGCGTTTTCTAGAACAAATGCACCTGACCCACGTGATTACTTATTCTTCTCGCAATCTGAAGCAGGTAAAAAAGCTGCGAGTGAATTTTTATCAAGAGTCTATGCAAGAACGAAAGACCGTGACCCAGAAAGCGGTAAAGAAATTGCTGATGCACACGGTAAGGCGCTCATTGTTTTCACAAGCACACCTGACCCAGTGTTCAAGACACTCAAAGCCATCCATCAACCTGTATTAGTAGTAACTGGTAGTAATGACACGATGCTGCCAACCGAAGGTTCGATTACTTTATATAAGCAATTAAGTAATGCTCAGTTAATTCTTTATCCTGATTCAAATCATGGCTCAATATTTCAGTTCCATGACTCTTTCGTTAACTCAGCAGACTTTTTCTTAAGTCATTAAAGTTAAGTTAGCCACATCCTACGGGCTATGGCTATAGTACTTAGTCAATAATCTGAAAGTGATAAACAAAATGAAATCACTAACCCCAACATACGTACCAGCTGTAAAAGTCGCACCGAGTGCATGGCAGGTATTTGCCGTTGCCAGTATCGCTATTTTTATGGCATCTCTAGATAGCACCATTCTTTATGCAGGGTTCAATAATATTTTAAATAGCTTTCCAAATTCTAGGGCTACTGATTTATCTTGGGCTATGAGTGGTTATTCGATCGTATATGCTGCAATGCTAATTCCTGCAGGTGGAATAGCAGACAAATATGGCAGAAAAAAGATCTTTATGCTGGGTACACTTTTGTTTATTTCAGCTTCATTTGCATGTGGAGCCTCGCCCAGCGTTTTTTGGTTAATTGTAGCAAGGGTATTTCAATCCATTGGTGCTTGCTTGCTTACACCTGCAGCACTGGCTTTGGTGCTTGATGCATTTCCTAAAGAGAAACGCATGGTTGCGATGGGTGCATGGGGGGCCGTAGGCGCTTTAGCGGCAGCTTTAGGACCTGGCATCGGGTCATATATTATTGATGTCGGTGGGTGGGAGTGGGCCTTTTTCATCAATGTACCCATTGGATTACTTTGCATTTGGCAAAGCTCAAAGATATTACACGAGTCTACTCAGCCCAGAGACAAAATGCACATGGATTGGATTGGCATGTCCCAGCTGATTATTGGTGTTGGTGCAATTGCTTTTGGCATTGTTGAAATGAAGTCGCCTAATTGGAATCATTTAGAGCTCATTGGGATTATTGTTCTGGGGTTTGCAATTATTTTAAGTTACATCCCTTGGGCAAAATTTAATCCGGAACCATTGTTCGAGCTAAGCCTATTTAAAAACATAACATTTATGTACGCAAATCTGGCTGGTATTACATATGGAATTGCTTTTTCTATCATGTTCTTTTCATTCTTTTTTTGGATGAAAAACATTTGGCATTTCGATCAAACATTAGCCGGTGCTGCAATTATGCCAGGCCCACTAGTGGTCGTTCCTACAGCAATATTATCAGGAAGAATTGCATCAAAAATAGGCCATCGGTCATTATTAGTCACTGGTACAGTTTTATATGCTTTAAGCGGTTTATGGTTTTTATTAATTCCTGAAGCAAATCCTAATTATTTAAAAGACTGGTTGCCAGGATTGCTGCTTAATGGCATTTCTATTGGATTGGTGATGCCATCTTTATCAGCTGCGGCAGTTTATGCTTTGCCTCCGAAGGATTATGCAGTTGGCTCCGCAATCAATCAAGCTATGCGGCAAATAGGTACAGTAATAGGAGTGTCTATAACCGTCCTTTTTTTAGCAAAGTCTCAACTCACAGTAACAGACTTTAGACCCACCTATTTAATACATATTGCATTAGCTGTGATAACTGCATTCTTGTGTATGCCAATTAAGACTCATCCTAAACACTCTTTAACTGCTAAGTAACAGAGGACATGAAGTCGTTAAGATGAAAAGAAATGTCGTTATAAGTGTTCTAAAGGTAGTGAACCCGCTTCCAAAAATATCAAGTGAGTATTAAAAAATGCAGTTTAAATTAACCTAAAATGGAGAATAAAATGGAAAATATACCGAAAGACTTAAAGTTTAATGGTGAAGAGCTTTTTATCGAACTTAGCGATGGTGAAGTATTAAGGGTCATTAAGACTGGTCATGGCGCGCCACTTGTCTTGATGCATACAATTAGGACTCAAATAGAATTTTTTAGTGAGATGATCCCATTTTATGCAAAAAACTATACTGTTTATGCTGTTGATTTGCCAGGGCATGGGCAATCTTCCATCAATAAAAAAATTAACTATGATGAACCATACTTAAGAAAATCTATGATTGACCTAATCAACAAATTGGGTCTGGAGAAAATCACCCTAGTCGGTGAATCAATTGGCGCAACTCTTTCCTTAACAATTGCAGCCACTATTCCAAATAAAATTAAACAGGTGATTGCTGTCAATACTTACGACTATGAAACTCGTTATGCTGATGGGATTAGAAGGGGCAATTTTATTGCTAACTTTATGATGTGGAATTATTCAATCCCCATTAATGGGGCCATATTCGCAGCTTTAGAAAATCGATTTTTCTTAAGCTTAGTGATGAATGGCGGCGTAACTAATATTAAAAAAATACCAACATGGTTAATGAAAATTTTTGATCAAACAGGACATAGACCTGGTTATGGCTATTTAGGTAGAAATATATTAAAAAATTGGAGAAGTTGGGCAAAAGCAACTAGCAATTACCAACAGATTAGCAGTCCTGTCACATTGGTCTATGGCGAAAATGACTGGTCTACAAAAGAAGAAAGATTGCGTACTTTGAATAAAGTACCGAATGCTAAATTTGAAACGATTGCTAACTCTGGTCACTTTCTAAGTGTGGATAATCCTAATGCACTTAAACAGGTTGTCACCAAACACTTAATTGCATAATGGAAGAAAAATAGGGTGAAGCAAGCCTTGCTGATAAATTAGCCTAACCTTGTGTTAGGCTAATTTATATTTGATTGACGACATTTAGAACCAATAGCAAGTGAGCGCAGCAATAAATGAAGTTCTAAATTTTAATGTGATTCTTTATTCATTAATCCTAGCAAATGCACTCTGCTGTTGGATTAGATACTGATTAAAGTTTTATTAATAGTGTTCTAGTTGGCAGTCCTTACACAATTTTTACCACTTAACTTCACTTTGTATAATGCTTTGTCTGCTCTATTAATCAAACTGATTGTGGTTTCGTTTTTAAGCCTTTCTGCAACCCCAAAAGAAGCCGTCACTTGCCCTACCTCTCCAATCATTTGATCAGCAATACTTTTTCTAAATCTTTCAGTTAATACCATAGTTTCTTGTAATGTGGCATCGGGCACAATGATTAGGAACTCTTCGCCACCCCATCTGATAACGTTATCGGTTGATCTTGCCTCTTCTTTTAATGTACGGCTAATTGTTTTTAAACTAAATCGCCGGCAATATGCCCATACTTATCATTTATTTTTTTGAAGTCATCAATATCTAACATAACCAAACAAACTGGCTTCCCATGATGCTTTTTATGTTGGTCATAATGGATTAATAACTGCTCACCAGACCTACGGTTATTAAGCTCGGTTAGCGCATCTTTTGCAGCGAGGTCTTTCAGCGCATTTTCTTTAGATATACGGTCTGTTGAGTCTCTACTAAAACTTACAAAGTGCGATACATTCACACTTTCATCCTGGATATGGGCAATACTTTGATCGACATAAAATAAGGTACCATTTTTTCTTACATTCGGTTTGTGCGTTTGGAAGTGTAAATGGTCGTTAGATTGGCGCGCGTCAGTACCTAGCTTTTGTTCTGATTCTATCCACAAAAAAGAGGGATGTTTACCAATCACTTCGGTCGCTTGGTAACCTGTTAACGTTTCAAAACTCGTATTAATAAATACGATTTTATTATCACTATCAGTAATAATGACGCAATCTGGAGAATCATTAAGCGCTCTAATTAATAGATTACGTTCTTTTTGAGCTTGTATAAAAGCGGTTATGTTCCTTTGCACAGAAATATAGTATTGAATGACCCCGCTATTATCTTTAATTGGAGAAATACTCCATTCAACGTTATAAGGATTCCCATTTCTTTCATAATTAATCGTTGTTCCCTCAAAGGGGATGCCTGCATTAATACAAGTGCGCAACTGATCAATAACATTTTTATCCGTTAATGGACCCTGTAGAATTTTAGGCGACTGGCCAAGTAGCTCATCCATGGTATAGCCGGTCATATTTTGGAACGCATGATTGGCGTAAATTATTCTAGGTCCAACAACTCCTTTATTGGCATCAGTAATAACGATGGGGCTGTAAGTTTGACCAAGTGCAGCCTGAAACAGTAATGCCTTATCCTCGTAGGGAATAATTAAATTTTCATTGGCATGATTGCTTATAGAACTCATGGATAGATTGTCATTAATACGCAAATATTGAATTTACGTATTATTTCCACGCTTCTTCATTAATGGCGGGTAAACATTCAAAACCAGGCCTTGCAAAGTAGTAACCCTGGTACAAATGGACACCTTGAGCATATAAAATATCTCGCTCTTCTTTTTCTTCAATTCCCTCTGCAATTACTTGAATGGATAGTTCTCTACATACGGCAATGATGCCAAATACCAAGGATCTTCTTACACGATCATTGTGTATATTTCTCGTGAGAGACATGTCCAACTTAATGACATCCGGTTGCCAATCCGCTAATAGATTCAAACCTGCATAGCCAGCACCAAAGTCGTCAATGGCCGTAGTGAAATTCTGTTTTTTGTATTCAATAAAGATTTTTTTCAGGTGATCATGATCGATCACTTTTTCACCCTCAGTGACTTCAAACATGATCCGGTTAGTCGGAAAATCTAGTTCCGCAGCAGCCTCGAGCGTGGCTCTGATACAGGTCTCTGGACGATATACGGCATTAGGCAAAAAGTTAATACTGAGCATTCCCTGCAAATCAAGCTTCTTCGCTAGATCAAGTGCTTTAACACGGATTGCCTGATCAAATTTGTATCTATTGGCATCTGTCACTTGGGAGAGGATATGTAAAGCGCCTTCTTGATTCGGCCCTCTTACCAATGCTTCATAACCAAAAATGGATTTTTGATGAAAATTCACAATCGGTTGAAATGCCATAGTGAATTCAATACCTAATTGATCTAGATTACGACAGTCGTTACAACCCACGGGTTTAAAATTGTTGCCAACTTCCATTTAAAACTTACCTCCACTACTAACTTCAAATTAGATTACGTGTTGTAAAAAATGTGAATATTGAAACCATTAACGCCAACCCAGAAAATAGTAAAGCCAGGTTAGCTTTCCTTTGCGCAGTCTTTGATAATGGCGCCTGAGTAGAATCGTTTATCTTTGATGGCAAGATGGAATCACTACTTTCATCATAAGCTTTGAAGAGCAAATTCAAGAATTTATTAATCATCTCTCCAGAGAATAGATAGGGATCAAAGGTCTGAAAATTATTTTCTTTGAGAAACCGTTGTATCTGCTCATCTAAAGGCGCAAATTTCATCGCCCATTCACCAAACGAAAGTGTATCAATGTATTTTTTTGATATGACTTTAATATCTTTGTGACGGGGATCGGCTTCAAGTTTCGATAGCAGTGTGTTTACTGCGTCTTCATCTCCTTCTAAACATTGAAAGAAAACACCATCTCCAAAATAAAGTACGCCCACCAAGCCATTTTTACGATTGTTTACCCTGGATTTAGCAAGAATTCTTGCAACATTAGGTTCTATTTTATTAACGATTTCTTGAGAATCAAAAGTAGAGCGGCTGATATAAATAATTTGTAAAAGTTTTTTCATAAAGTAACTTTCAGGTTAGATGATGTATTTTAGCCAGAGCATACAGACTAGTCTACCCATGAAATGGATGCTATACGTAAATATATTCTTACAAATTTGAATCTTTAAGCGAGGTTTAAAGTCTTTTGGGCGGCATGGACACTACTGAATTAAATAAATTGCTCATAAAAAAGACTGATGCTTAAAATGCACAATCAGTCTTTTTTTGTTTATAGAGCAATAAACGTTATAACTAAGTACGCCAAGGATGTTTGGGCACATCACAAACACCAGCTACATTGACACCTGCCTGTGCCACGAGATGATCGTTTTCCACAGTATCGCCACTTACGCCAATGGCACCGATCAAAATGCCTTCATGATCGACAATTGGCAAACCGCCAGGAAATGTAATCAGCCCATCATTAGAATGCTCAATGCCATAAAGTGGTGAACCCGGGACGGATAATTTACCTATTTCACCAGATGGCATCGCAAAATAACATGCGGTCTTGGCTTTTTTAATGGCAATATCGATACTGCCTACCCACGCATCATCCATTCTGGTAAAACTTTTCAGGTTGCCACCTGAATCCAATACGGCGATACACATCTTAACGCCTATTTCTTTGGATTTTTCTACGGCTTTATCGATTATTTCTTGTGCAACTTCAAAGCTTACATGCATATGATTCCTAAATTTAAGTGGGGGTTAAATACGACTCTTGTCAGTGAATTAAAATTCATTTAATTTTCGTGTGTGTAGTCTAAAAGCACTATTGCGAGCTTAGTTCTAGAAATCTAACATGTACTTTGGGTTCTAATCCTTAATAAACTAAAACACGCTAAATGCCATTTGAGTATTTAGCGTGTTTTAGGATGATTTGTCTTAAATTTTCATTAAGGAATTTAAAATGCAATTGCCAGCCCTTAGCCTTACCCATCCATTTTAGTGTTTGTATCATCGGTTCATTGACTAACCAACCTGGCACTTGGCAAATGATCGTCAGTCCCGTTCCTGAGCCTGAAACTTATGGGCTATTTATGGTAGGACTGGGTATTGTGGCCGCAATAGCGCGTAGAAGTAGTTATATACGCAAGTTTGAATACCAAAATTTATAGATCAACTACGTCATAACTAAGTCCCGCCAACAATGTTTAGTACTTCACAGCCATATTCACGCCTGCGACCCGGATGATCATTTTCACTTTTATCTAATTCTACTTATGTGATGCAAGTCACAGAATGCGACAATTTATTAGAGGATATTAAATACGTGGTGAACAACTGGAGTTGATGATGAAAATTTTTTATTTTATTGCTGTAATAGCGCTATGGGCTTCTAGTGGCCTCGTTATGGCTGGCGAAGTACGTGAAAAAATCACGCAAGAACAAGCCATTGGCATCATTAAAACTAAGACGTGTAACCTGGCCAATAAAGATTTAGGCTATTTGAAGTTCGAGAACATGAATTTAAGTCATTGCAATATGGAAAATGTCAGTTTGTTTGGGGCGGACTCACGCAATGCAAATTTAAGCGGAGTCAATTTGAAGCATGCATATCTTAATCTTGCACGTCTTGAGAATGCCAATTTAAGTCGTAGTGATTTAACAAATGCGATCATTTTTCAAGCCATTTTTGATAAAACCAACTTTGAAGGGGCTAATTTAACAAATGCGAGGATGATTGGCACTTTAGGTGCAGTGAATATGGCAGGTGCCAAAATTATTAAAGGTCGATTTGGTTTGGATATGGGTAATCAACCCATGGGCCAAATGAAATTTGATTCTGTGGGTGGCAATTTTTCAAACGCCAATTTCGAAGGTGCAGACTTAAATATTGCGTCATTCTTATTTGGTAATTTAAGAGGTGCGAACCTGCGCAATACTAATCTTTATAGGGCAGAGTTGAGTAAAGCAGATTTAACGGGGGCGGATTTGACAGGTGCTGATTTAACAGATGCTATTGTAGATGGGGCTATTATGAAAGATGTGAAAGGCTTGAAATCCGTAAAAGGATGGAGCACTGTAAAAGGTAAATGTGAGTTCTGTAGCCAATAACCTATCGCTAGGAGTTGTTATGTCAGATACAAACCATCGATTAACATGGTTGGAGAGCTTTCCTGAATTACATGGCCTAGATGAACATGCAATCGCTATATTGGCAAAAAACTCTCGTATCGTGGAGGCACCGGTAGGCACTATTGGCTATCGGGAAGGTGCGCCCTGTAACGCTTACGTAATGAGATTGGCAGGCAAATCAAGGGTATACAAAATGTCTTCTGGCGGGCGTGAAATATTGCTATATCGGGTGGGCGCCGGAGAGACTTGTGTAATCACTACCACTTGTTTACTGGGAGGTAGTGATTACCCCGCTTCTACCATTGTTGAAGAACCGATCCGGGATGTGTTGATTCCAGCCAGTGCATTTAACCAACTAATGATTGAATCAGCTGTTTTCCGGAAATTTGTCATGATTAATTATGGTGCTCTGATCAGCGATTTAATTGTGCTGTTAGATGAAGTGGCATTTCAAAGTTTGAATGCACGCTTGGCTAAAGTATTATTGGATAGCAATGCGAGTCAGATTTTCCGCACTCACCAAGAGCTGGCTGATGAATTGGGCACAGCACGGGAGGTGATAAGCCGACAATTAAAACGCCTTGAACAAAATGGCCTGGTGACATTAGGCAGAGGGCATCTGGAAATCAAGAACCGCCCGGCGCTGCAAAAGCTTATTCATTTTAGCCATTAAGTGTTAATAGCATTAGTGACTTAGTAACTCTATTTTTCGCAGATGGATTTTTTGACCAAGGACCTCCATATTCAATTCCAGTTTCTCTGCTTTTACAAACATTTCCTCCCGCTGCACCTTAACGTAATAATTAAAATACTTCTCTAAATCGATGATGTTGTGATCATGCATTTCATTATTGGGATTATGAAAATCAATTTGTGAAATCAATTCAATCAATGGATCGAAAGTGATTTGCAATTCAGGCAACAGACCCTTTTTGAGTAGCGCTTTTTTGATAGCTGGATAAAAAATCTCATCTTCGATTTGGGCATATATCGCTAAGTTGAGATAGATACGTGATTTGAAATTATGTTTTTGCTTGTCGCTATCACAGTAGCGATAATGTTTGAACAGATCCAGTATCTCATTTTGATATGCTGTTAGCAGTTGAACGGCATTCTGCTGTTGATCAAAAAATACAAAACTAGATGGTCTAGTTGAGTTTACCGTTAGTTGTTCCATGTTATCCATATCTCTTCTTAATTCATATTAAGGCGATGCAAATTTAAGCGAAAATAGATTCGCACCCTATCGGATGTGGACGATTTTTATGTCAGAAATTAATTACGCTAAGCTAGATTTTTTTCCTACGTCGAATTCAGATAAGGCTGACAGAACTGGCAATACAAATATGGTATTAATCAATGTTTGCGTTGTATAAATTGACTGTTAATAATGAAACCCAATATCCGTATCGGTATTTCTGGCTGGCGATATCCGCCATGGCGTAAAGTCTTTTACCCTGAAAAACTTGCGCAGAAAAATGAGCTGTCATTTGCTTCACGTGCACTGCCGACCATTGAAATCAATGGCTCTTTTTATGCTTTACAACGCCCCTCCAGTTACCAGCAATGGTATGCGCATACCCCAGACAGTTTTGTATTTAGCATTAAGGCTACGCGTTATATCACCCATATTTTGCGTTTACGCGAGATTGAAACGCCCATGGCTAATTTCTTTGCCTCAGGTTTATTGGCCTTAAAGGAAAAACTTGGACCTATCCTATGGCAATTCCCACCTAGTTTCCGTTTTGATGCTGGCGAGTTTGAACATTTCCTTAGCTTGCTTCCCCATGATACCGAGGCAGCCGAGAAGCTTGCCCAGCAACGTGATGACAATATGAAAGGTCGCGAATATCTGAATACCGATTGCAAGCGACCATTGATGCATGCCGTGGAGATTCGTAACAAAAGCTTTGAAACAGCGGAATTTACCCAATTGCTACGCAAATACAATACCGCATTGGTGATCGCCGATACTGCTGGCAAATGGCCCTATAGAGAAGACCTTACGGCGGATTTTGTGTACGTGCGACTGCACGGGGCAGAAGAGTTATATGCCAGCGGCTATACGGATCAAGCACTGGATCGATGGGCGGCACGCATAAAGGCGTGGAGCGAGGGTAAACAGCCTAGAGATGCACAGTTGATCAGCACTGCCAAACCAGCAGCACGCCAATCGCGCGATGTGTATTGCTATTTTGATAACGATATTAAAGTTAAAGCACCATTTGACGCCCGCAAATTACTACGCAGGCTAGACCTGGAATCAGGCTTGGCAGAATTGGACTGGTCGCACGCGGATGAACCTGGTGAGTTGAACCCAGTGAAAGCAAAAGGCCACAAAACAGACCCGGAATACTATTTTAACTTGCAATAATATCTGCTAATCACATAGGCATTTCTAATTCAGTCTGGCTACATATCCATACGTTATACGTCTGTAAATTAGGGTTTACATTTCAACAATTACGTGCGGCCTGTAGGCAAAGTTGCTATCATTCAAGCTGTTAATCAAGGTTTATCTATGAGCACTTATAGTGAAATTGAAGTAAAAGAGTTATTCGAGATGATGGCCTCTCAGCCTTTATTCATTGTCGACGTCCGTAATGATGACGAAGTCGCCCGCGGTATGATCCCCAGTGCGGTGCATATTCCTCTGGCCATGCTGCCGGTACAATATGAACCGCTGACTAGGATCGAAAACATCGTTTTTTACTGCCATAGTGGTGTGCGTTCCGCGCATGCGGCAGCCTTTGCCTCGAGTAAAGGCTGTAAAAATGTGTATAACCTGGTAGGTGGTGTATTGGCCTGGGCTAAAGCCGGCCATCCTTTTGTGCCGAAAGATGAAGGGAAAACCAAATAATGGAATTCGACAAAGAAGTGGATGCTACCGGGCTTAATTGCCCCTTACCCATTTTGCGCTGTAAAAAGGGTTTAAGCGAGATCAATGCCGAACAAGTATTGAAAGTGATATCGACCGACCCAGGGTCAGTAAAAGATTTCAATGCGTTCTGTGTGCAGACTGGCCACCAGTTATTGCAGCTGGATGTAGATGAAAAAACATTCGTTTTTTACATCAAAAAACGCACTATTTAGTCACTATGGTCAAATCGCTCGCTTTAATCGCTTCAAAAGGCTCACTAGACTGGGCGTATCCGCCTTTTATATTGGCTTCCACAGCGGCCGCTTTGGATTATGAAGTGCAGATTTTTTTCACTTTTTATGGTTTGGCATTATTAAGAAAAGATTTAAGCGATTTGAAAGTATCCCCTTTGGGCAATCCGGCGATGTCGATGCCGATTCCCATGCCGAACTTGGTGCAAATGCTGCCCGGGATGGAAAGCATGGCGACGATGATGATGAAGCAGAAGATTGCCTCCAAAGGTGTTGCGAGTATTGAAGATTTGCGTACTGCCTGCCTGGAAAGTGGCGTTAAATTAATCGCTTGTCAGATGACAGTTGACCTGTTTGACTTCAAGAATGAAGATTTCATTGATGGGATTGAGTTTGGTGGCGCCGCGACATTCTTCCAATTTGCCGGCGAATCCGATGTGCAGCTATTTATTTAGCCCGCTATTTATTTACCGAATATCCTTAAATATTGCCAATTCGCATTACCCATCAATTCGCACGTAAACTCGTAATTAAACTTCAGTTAAGTTTTGGGTAATACTGCTAAGGCTTTAACAAACTGTTCAATATCCCATTCGCAACCGCCACAGCCGGATAGTGCACCGCTGTGACGGGAAATAGCCTCTACATCCTTGCCTTGCATAAACAAATCGTAAATCTGCCCACGCGTCGTACCGCTGCAGACACACATGATTTCATCCGCTGGTGAATTACCATCTGAATCCATGGTGGCCTTTATGCATTTGGAGGACTTACTTCAGTTTTGCCAACTGCGCCTGAAGCTTCTGTAAGCTTGCGCCGAATTCTGCCACACGTGCTTTTTCCTGCTCCACCACTGTTACTGGCGCACGCGCTACAAAGCTCTCGTTATTCAGCTTAGTATTGGCTTTGTTGATTTCATTGTCCAGTCTTGCAATTTCTTTACCTAAACGCTCTTTCTCGGCTGCCACGTCAATTTCAACTTTAAGCATGAGCTTAAAATCTTCAACCAGCATTACCGGGGCATCCGCTTCTGGCAAGTCCGTTACGATGGTAACCTCTTCCAACTTCGCCAGTGCTTTGAGATAAGGCGCGATCAGGCCTAATTTGTTAGCATCCCCCGCCGCAATTAATGGCACACGCGTTGCGGGTGAAATACTCATTTCTCCGCGCAATCTGCGACAGGCATCAACCGCTTGTTTCAATAACGCTACCCAAGCTTCAGCCGCTTCATCTATTTTTTGCGGCTGTGATTGTGGATAGGCTTGCAGCATAATGCTTGGCCCTTTTCGTCCGGACATAGGCCCGATGGTTTGCCAAATCTCTTCTGTGATGAATGGCATAATTGGGTGAGCCAAACGTAAAATAGTCTCCAGCACACGTAACAAAGTACGACGTGTTGCACGCTGCTCGGCATCGCTACCATGCTGCACTTGAACTTTAGCAAGCTCCAGATACCAGTCACAGTATTCATCCCACACAAATTCATAAATGGCTTTAGCAGCCAAGTCAAACCGGTAGTCGGTAAATGCGCGCTCAACATCAGCTTCGGTGCGCTGTAATTGCGACACGATCCAGCGATCTGCTTGTGAAAAACTCAGATAACCTTCCGGCTTGGTACTGCAATCTTCTAAACCGCAATCCTGTGGACTACCATCCTCTTTCAAGGTATTCATCAGCACAAAACGTGTGGCATTCCATAATTTATTGCAGAAGTTGCGATACCCTTCACAGCGCTGGAGATCAAATTTGATATCGCGGCCAGGGCTAGCCAATGCAGCAAAGGTAAAGCGCAGCGCATCAGTACCATAAGCCGCAATACCCGTCGGAAATTCCTTGCGTGTGCGTTTCTCAATCTGCTCGGCTTGTTTAGGGTTCATTAAACCGGTTGTACGTTTTTGAATAAGCTCATCTAGGCCAATGCCATCAATCAGGTCAATCGGGTCCAACACATTACCTTTGGACTTGCTCATCTTCTGGCCTTCCGCATCGCGGATCAGCCCATGCACATACACATGCTTGAACGGGATTTTGCCGGTGATGTGTGTGGTCATCATCACCATACGCGCCACCCAGAAAAAGATGATGTCGAAACCCGTGACTAGCACACTGGAAGGCAAATATTGCTGCAAGGCTACATTCGCTGCGTCTTGCGCTACGTCACCAGTCCAGTCTAGGGTTGAGAATGGCCATAGTGCTGAGGAATACCAAGTGTCCAGTACATCGTTATCGCGCTCTAAACCTTTTTCACGTAGCAATTTTGCAGTTTCAAGCTCCCCTTTACTTTCAAGATAAGAGAGAGTTTTTTCGAACTGTTCCAATGCTCCTTCTTCATTATGGGCAACATATTCATTTCTTAACCCGTCATACCAGGCGGGAATCTGGTGGCCCCACCATAATTGACGGGAAATACACCAATCCTGGATATTGTTGAGCCATTGATTATAAGTATTCACCCAGTTTTCCGGATAAAACTTGATCTCGCCTGAAGCAACTACATCCAATGCTTTTTGCGTAATGCTCTTACCATCAGCGGCCGGTTTACTCATGGCCACAAACCATTGGTCGGTCAGCATAGGTTCAATTACAACACCGGTACGGTCACCGCGGGGCACTTTAAGTTTATGTTTTTCAGCCTTGACCAAGTAACCTTGCTCTTCGAGATCGAACACCACTTGTTTACGCGCTTCAAACCGATCAAGACCTGCCAGATTTTTGGGTAAATCGATCGAAGCTTTAGCCGCACCGTCCGCCGCATACACTTCTGCTGCAACTGGAATATTGCCGGTTAAATCTAAAATAATGATCTTGTCTAACTGATGGCGTTGACCTACTGCATTATCGTTAAAGTCATGCGCTGGCGTGACTTTAACCACGCCGGTACCGAATTCCAGATCAACATAATCATCGGCAATAATCGGGATTTCACGGTCGCATAATGGTAGTTTTACATTCTGACCAATCAGATGTTTATAACGCGCATCTTCTGGATGAACCATGACCGCCACATCGCCCAACATCGTTTCCGGGCGCGTTGTAGCAACGGTCAAATGGCCTTCTCCACTAGCAAGCGGATAGTTAATGTGCCACATGAAACCGTCTTCTTCTTCCTGCACGACTTCCAAGTCGGATACTGCAGTACCAAGTTTCACATCCCAATTCACCAGGCGTTTGCCTCGATAGATGAGGCCTTCGTTATATAGACGAACAAAGGTCTGGGTTACAGTCTTATTCAAGCCCTCATCCATGGTGAAGCGCTCGCGTGACCAATCTGGCGAAGTGCCTAAACGGCGCATTTGTTTGGTGATGGTACCGCCGGAATACTCTTTCCATTCCCAGACTTTTTCCAGGAATTTCTCACGGCCTAAATCATGACGAGACACGCCTTTGGCATCTAACTGGCGCTCCACAACGATTTGCGTCGCGATACCTGCATGGTCAGTGCCTGGTTGCCATAGCGTATTATCACCGCGCATACGGTGATAGCGTGTCAGCGCATCCATAAGCGTCTGATTAAAACCATGGCCCATGTGCAGCGTGCCTGTCACATTCGGTGGCGGTAACAGGATACAAAAATTGTCTTGTTTGGTTTGATCCAGGCCGGCGGCGTAGTAGCCTTGGCTTTCCCAAAATTGATACCAGTGGCTTTCAATGGTTTTGGGATCGAAGGATTTAGCTAATTCTTTTGGAGTGGGGTTAGTCGTTGTCATACCCACATTTTAACATAGGCACTATGCAAGCCATCCGTGCCTTAAGCATTGAAAACGCATAAATTTTTGCGTTTTTAGATTAGCCTCACAAAAGCCATCAACAGCAAAATCAATAGACCTAAATGCACCAAGCTCCAGCATTGATAGTTACTACGTAGATTTTGTGGCGAAAGAGCGGAGATTAAATACAATTTACCTGGCGGTGGTTTGGATAGAGTAAAACTCTCGTGATGATTAACTCGCATCTGGTGATGCATTTCCACCTCACGACGGGCCTCTTTACGCGCCTGCTCCCATTCCAGCATATCAATCTTACCGTTACGGTCATGATCAAAGCGTAGCAACATTTTCATGGGATTGGTTTTCCATGAGGCTAATAAAGTGCCAATGTCGCGATTAATCGTTTCTGCTATAGGGAAATGATGTCGGGTATCGAGATAACCCAATAAATACAAAGGCTGGGCTAAAGGTAAAAATTCTTCCACATAACGATGATCATTTTTGAGCTGAGTGCGTTGTTCCGCATAGATAATCTCTGCCCCTTTTGGATTCACGGTACAACCCCCAGTCTCATCCGTAAGCTGGAAAAGTTGATCACTCTCAACATACTCCAAGAGCCGTGTGTTCCGTCTGCCGGTTTCTTCATCATAACTGTTGGCGTAAGCCCAGGCGCGGTACCATGCACAAGGAATGCCTTGGAAAGGCGTTTTAAGTAATTTTGCAGTAGACGCAGTCCCTTGTAATTCAACGTAACCTTGCGCAGCCGCGGCAATTGTGGAAATGGGTGCCTCGCTGATTTTAAGATAGCGCCAGTAATTGAATAAAGTGGCAAAGAAACTTAAGCTAATACCGGTGGATAATAACCAAGGCCATGAAGCCTGATCTTCAGACTGCAAGTGCAATAAATAGCCGCCCCAGCTTAAGCCACCTATAATCGCCAGCGTGGCAAAATTAACGCGAGGGCCATGCAGAGTTTTCAACATCTAAGGGAGTTTAAGCCTTGAAACGGCTTGCTACATCAACATCTTCTAGTTCTTTAGACGCAAATCTAAGTATATCGACACGATCAAAATTGAAAACGCCAGCCACGATCATGTCAGGAAATTGACGGATACGGACATTGTTAATGGCAACGGCATCATTATAAAACTCACGACGGTCTGCAATCTGGTTTTCCAAACCGGTAATACGGCCTTGCAGATTGAGGAAAGTTTGATCAGCTTTTAAATCGGGATAATTCTCTGCGACAGCAAATAACCCGCCCAAGCTGGCCTGCAAGCCGGCTTCAGCCTGACTTAAATTGGCTAGGTCCTGAGTCTGGCGTGCCGTGTCCACACCCATTCTCGCCTGCGTCACTTTTTCCAGCGTTTGTGCTTCGTGCGCCATATAGATTTTACAGGTGTCAATCAGCTTAGGTAGCTCGTCATTGCGCTGCTTCAGCACTACATCGATATTTGCCCAGGCTTTTTCAACATTATTTTTAATATTCACCAGGCTGTTGTATGTCAACACAAAATAAAGCGCAACTACTGCGACCAATATCCAAACCGCCATGCCCTACTCCCCTTATTTTATTTTTATACTGCAGACCCGCTCAAGACCAAAGGTCCTACTTTTTCCCAATAGCGTGAGAAGCGCTGCAAACGTTTGCTACTGATTTCCACATTGACTAGCTTAGGCACGGGCTCCCACTTAGGCGCAAAAGCTTCTAGCAAGGTTTTGACTTTAAGGTTGGGTGTGTCTTGCGTCATAATCTGCCCTACGCCACGTTGCATGAGCACTTCATAAGTATCACCGACCCAAATTTCCAAGCCATCTATTTCGTTGAGGCAATCAGCCACGAACTGCAGGCGATTCAATGACCACTGTCCGTAGAGTTGTGGATCGAATACGAAAATCTTCGGGAAAGGTTGCTGGAGTAATGCGTGGGCTGCGCTCAACATTTCGTCATGGACAAAAACCGCAATAGCCGGATGCCCGGACATCATGGGACGAGGCATGGGTATGGCGCTATATTGTTTAGCAACAGGAACTAATGTCGCATCAAACAAACGATCGTTAAGCACTTCGTAACTGGCATCAAAGGGGCACTCTGCCTTGCAGCCTGCACAGTATTTCTCACCAGTGTAGCGACCGAGGCTTTCTTTGTTGAAAAAATAAGGTTTGGAGCTGAATGTGGATGTCACCCATTGCCATGAAAGATGGTTGCTGGCGATATCGCCATCCAATAGATGCGATTCAAACCAATCTGCCGCAGCGCGCCAATCGATTTTGCGATGATGAACTATATAACTCGCCAGCCACATACGGGCATGATTATGTACATAGCCAGTGGTAAGCAGATCATTGATGAAACTATCCATGCAGGGCAAACCGGTTTTACCTTGGCGGATATCATCCGTTAACGGCGCATGGCCTATAGCTACTTTAGGCACTTCGAGTTCGCTATAGATGGCATTGCCCTTATCGCGCCACACTTGACGCCAGTAATCCCGCCAAGCCAGTTGTAATAACAGTTTATCTGCCTCGGCCCCGAAGCGTTTTTTGACGGAATCAAATGTCTCGTTGAGCGTTAAGCATCCATGGCGTAAATAAGGTGACAATTGCGTTACTGCGCCATTTAGGAAGTTCCGGTTTTTACTGTAAGTAAGTGCATCAATACTATTAAGCTTATTCAACGCACTGAGTCGTCCGCCACTCCACTCAGGGGTCAGGTCTGGCCCCTGGGCGGCAGGAAATGTACGTTTAATAAAGTGCATACGCTCATAACGATCTTTTGGCATGCTTAACTTTTGTGCGGGCTTCATGACTTTAAAAGGCGTCTCATGCAAAAATTCCTACTAGTTTTTATTAGTGTACTCTATTTTTTGTAGGAGTTTTATTAAGCTGTCATCATCATTTAGAATTGAAGTGCTAAGATGTTGCGTAATCAAAATGCTAAGGGGTTATATGATTGAAGCAATGTGGATCTGGGGCGCGATCGGGCTAATTCTGCTTGCATTAGAAATGGCGACTGGCACCTTTTATATCCTATGGTTTGGTATCGCGGCGATATGTGTTTCTATCGCCTTATGGGTGTTTCCAACGATGCCTGTAGCGATGCAATTTGCCATGTATGCTGCCTTATCATTAGGCTCACTTGCCATATGGAAACTACATTATAAAAAAACCGAAACACACTCACGGATAGGCCAGGCACAAGGGGAAGAAATCGGCCGCGTTGGCATCATGATTGAAGCAGCAGGTCCTCATCAAAACGGTAAAATTCGTTTTACACAAGGCCTGATGGGCAGTCGTGAATGGGTGGCTATTTCTAGCCAGCCGATTGAAGCAGGAAGTGATGCGACTGTCATCGCTGTAGAGGGCAACGCCTTAAGAGTCACCAAGCTTTAACACAAACACCATTATTGTTATTTAGGGAACGCCATGACCGAGTTTAGTTTTGTACTGATATTTTTAGTAGTCGTTGCCATCATCAAAGGCGTGCGCATCGTGCCGCAAGGCGAAGAGTGGGTAGTTGAACGCTTGGGCAAATTTGCCGGCGTACTTTCTCCGGGTTTACACGTAATTAACCCGATTTTTACCAAAGTGAGCTATAAAGTCACGACCAAAGACATCATTCTGGAAATTCCTCAACAGGAAGTAATTACTGCCGATAATGCCGTGATTCTTGCCAATGCAGTCGCTTTTATTAAGGTGAGCAATATCGAGCGCGCAGTCTACGGTATTGAAAATTTCCGCGAAGCCATGCGGAATATGGTGCAAACTAATTTACGCTCAATTATCGGCGGCATGGAGTTGAATCATGCGCTTACCTCACGCGACCGCATCAAAACCGAGTTAAAAAGTGCAATTGCTGATGAAGCACTCGACTGGGGATTAACAGTAAAATCTGTTGAAATTCAAGACATTAAGCCTTCGCCTAATATGCAAGATGCGATGGAAAGACAAGCAGCGGCAGAGCGTGAGCGTGTGGCGGTAGTGACAGAAGCCGAAGGCGCGAAACAATCATTAATTCTAAATGCTGAAGCACGCCTGGAGGCTGCAAGGAAAGATGCTGAAGCGCAAATGGTGGGTGCAAAAGCCTCTGCGGAATCGATTAAATTTATTACCGAAGCTGTTAAAGAAAATAACGCTTCTGCCATGTTCTTGCTTGGGGATCGTTATATTACGGCTTTACAAAAAATGTCAGCTTCAGAAAATAGCAAAATCGTCGTGATGCCGGGTGATCTCGTTTCTGCAGTTAAATCTTTGGTGGGTGGCAATGGTAAATAGATTACGCTGAAGCTAAGGATTCCAGAATAAAAATTAAGCCTCCAATTGGAGGCTTTTTAAATACCCATTTAAAACTAATGACTGCAGACCGGGCAGTGCGAATCTTTAGGCAATTTAATACTGCGCCATTCCATGGATTGCACATCCAATAACAGTAAACGTCCTTGCAAGCTCTCCCCTATACCCATCAGCAACTTCATTGCTTCTGCAGCTTGCGTTGTGCCTATCATGCCAACCAAGGGCGCGAATACCCCATTCTCAGAACAGCGCATTTCTGCATCTTCCCCGGCATCCGGATATAAGCAGTGATAACACGGACTATCATCCGAACGCATATCAAATACCGTCACCTGTCCTTCAAAGCCGATGGCGGCACCAGAAACTAAAGGTTTTTTTAACTGAACACATAATCTATTCAACATATAACGCGTGGCAAAATTATCACTACAATCGATCACAACATCGGCTAAATTTACCAGCTTAGTAAATTCAGCTTCTGTAGATTTAGTGGTAATGGTATTCACAACGACCGTCGGATTAATTTCAAATAAGGTCTGTTGTACAGAGATTGCTTTGTTTGTGCCAACTGATGGCGTGGTATGTGCAATCTGGCGCTGTAAATTGGTTAAATCTACAGTGTCAAAATCACACACCGTTAACATCCCTACTCCACCAGCTGCTAAATACAATGCTACAGGCGAACCCAAACCACCTGCCCCAACAATTAATGCATGGCTATTCACCAGTTTTTCCTGGCCTTCATAACCGACTTGCGGCAATAGGATGTGGCGGCTATAGCGTAAAAGTTGATTGTCGTTCATACAATCTAAGGAAGTTTTCCTACTGATACTAAGTTAGCGAGATAAATATTCGGGGATATCCAAACAACGATGTCGTCATATTCACTATAAGTTGTATTTTTAACATCGCTAAATTCCCTACTAATAAATAAAGTTCCTACACCTGTATGATTTGTATCTTCATCACTGTTATTAGTGGAAGTGTCTGCAATTAAAACACTATCAACAGTGGTAGCCCCGAAACCATTTTTACCATGAGAGATGATCGCTGCTGGAATGTCATTCGCATTAGATATATTAACTAAGCTGCCGGCATCGTTACGTGTTTGAATAGTGATATCCCGTGATGTAAGAGGTGCAAGACTCACCATAGTCACAGAGTTTGAATAAGCCATCGTGACCGAGTAGCGATAAAGATGATTCCAGCTATCGTCCCGGGGCACCCCTAATTCCTGCCAAGGAATAAACCCAACCCTTGCGTTACAAGCGCCTGATACGTTTCTATTTTCTGTGCCATCTGTTGAAGACTTAGCTGGGCAAGGTAAGTAGCCATGTGATAGTGAATAGCCAATCAATGCCTCTTTAATCTCTTCCATAGCTTGCCGGGTTGCTGCATAATTTCTCAGGTCAATTTGCGCCGTTAGTGTAAGTAATAATCCTCCTAAACCTATCCCGATAATAACTAATACAATCGCCATTTCAACCAAAGTGAAGGCTTTTGAAAAAAAGCGCTTTGGGGTGTTTGTCTGCACTAAACTTTTATGAGTGAAATAACTCATGGAATACTTTCTACCGAATCATTGAAATTGGCTGTTAGCGGAATTGTCCGCTGATAAGTACCATCCAAAAGCGTGGCATTTTCTAGTTCGTAGTAATTAGACTGCACGATTTTCTGAAGGTTAGTGCTACGAGATTGTCCGGTTAATGTTGGGCCTGCCATCAGTAAAATCATATTCTTGCTAGTAGCGCCATTAACAGCCCCGTTAAGCGTTAAAGCAGTGCCGATGCCAGTACAGTTTGGAAATAACTGCAAAGTACAGGCCGTTGAGACCGCATAATATACATGTTCTCGCCATCCATTTTGTTGAAACCAATTATTGTTACTTTCTGCCCTGAGAATAGAAGTTGTACCCCATACTGTTGCGGGTATTCGACCTTCATTTAATAAGCCGGGAGTACAAGCAGAGGCAGTTATCGTACCTAAACAATTTGTATCAGCAAAATTCGCAGGCATTGGGTAATAATGATTAGCAACGTAAAAGGTGGTCAAAGCTTTCTTTACCTCTTTTAACACTCTTGTATCAATGGCATTAAAGATGTCTTTTTGAGAAATCACCAGCAGTTGATCATTCAAAATGATTTCGCCAGTGGTATTCCTTATCACGCCTTTAACAAAGCCATTGGCAGTGGAATCGACAAAGCCTGCATTATCTTCCCCTAATGCATTATCTAAGTAGTGTGAAGCTATATTGGTGTTTGTATCACTTCGTAGTTGTTGAGTGCCGTCCTGCCTGGTAAGTGGAGTACCGGGGGAAAAAATGACGGCAACTGCACCCGTTGCTCCCGTAGCATTAGCGCTTACAAACCCTCCGAAATCGGTAATATTAATGGTACCAAACGTGTCATTGTTAAGTGGCAGCACTTTTGGATTATTTTTGAAATTGGTGGATACCGCATACCATAAGCGATCACCGTTACCGTCTCTTAACTCACCTATTCCTAATGTTTTCCATGGCAGTCTGCCTAAACGATCCGTGGCATCATTACATGAGGTTTGAGCTTCGCCATTGTTATCCGTATCGGGGCAGGGTAAGTCGCCTGGACGTGCACATGTAGATGCACAAGAATCACTAATATCTAAGGTAACAGCATACCCTAATAAAGCCTTTTTTGCCTCGATAAGCGCTTTTGCGGTTCTTTCATCACGCATCGCTTGAATATTATTGGCACTTAATTGCCCAATATAGGTAGCCGTACCCACTATGATAAGGATTAAAACTAGAACTATTAAGGTTAAGCCTTTTTGCTGATGTCGATTAAGGTAAGTATTGTTCTTCACCGATCGCGCCCGTTTCTTCCAGATATATCTGCTTTTCTTTTTCTACGGTTTTAAGTTCTTTAATCTGATTGGTTTCCGGCTCATAGACTTGCCCGGCTTTAAGCCGCAATTGTTTACCATTCGCCGGAATTTTTACATCAAGACCTTCTCCATTATTTTTTCCACGGCCCGTTAATTTGCCAATGTTAACGTCATCAACCACGCTATCTTCCTGCACTGCTTGATCGTTAATCCATAACGTGCTTTTCTGGCCATCACTACGTTTAACGTAACCTTGTAACTTGATTGGTTCTGGCAAAACGATTGGCGCTGGTTCTACCATCGAATCCATTTCTGCAGCCTCAGGTTTAATCGTTTTAAGTGGTTGGTTTTTTCGCAGATAATCTAGGTTTTTACGCTCTTGAGGGCGGCTAAACAAGCGGCCAAAATCTTCCTCGGCGTGGGAAAGCAAGCTTGTACCAGCTAGTAAGCTCACTAGCGTACTACATAAGAATATGCGGTTAACTACTTTCATAAGTTATGGCGTTGCTCCGATGAGCGCAGCCACTGGCTCGCGCAACGTGATCCAATCAAGCTCACATTGCGCATGTAGATTGGCCACCAATTGGCTGCTTAAATTACCACTGCTGCCAAGCCGGGTAATTTCACAATCACGCAATATGAAAGGCGAAGTATTTTTTGCACTTAAAGACTCGGTTAATTGCAGTATATCCCCTTCATGAAGCATATCAAGATCGATCTTCATGATGGACCTGTGCATGGTAAAACCACCTAAATTGGGTGCAAAACCAGGTTTAAAATCCTCTTGCTGGCTGATGCTGTATTTAATGCCAAAGAGCTTGTGCAGTTGGTGCTGCGCGCGTAACTCATCTACCCATTCAATACGGCGCTCTTCACCGATAAACCCCTTACTGATAAGTGCTTGATACTGAGGCAAATAGCGGATGATAGTATCCTTTTCCATGCCAGACGATTGGTAACGCTGGCGGGCACTATTTAATTGACTTTGTTGTGCTAATAAAGCCTGTTCCTGGCTATTGCTGTAATAATTGGCAAATCCTACCAAGGCCATCATGATCACCAAGACGAGCGCCAACACAGCAATAGGTGTCTGGATTTTTTTCCAATCTTGAACGGTCAAGTTGCTCATGAGGGCATTCCAGCCGGGCTTGATTGCAGATTTGAATTAGGCGCCTGCAGGGGTTTTTCAGCCGCTTTTAAAATCACTTTTAATTTGAATACCGCCGGCTGTTTTTGCGTGGATTGTTCATCTGTAGTACTGCCTTGCAAATCTACGTATGAGCTTACATTGACAGGCGCTTGAAGGATATCAACCGTTGCTACTTTTGGGTCTGCTTTTAAATGCGCAACAAAACGATTCATGCTATCCAATGCGCGACGGTAATCCCCCGTAAAGCCAGCAATCTCAGCAGTTAAAAAGCCTAACTCTAGCAGTTGGGTGGGGTCAGTGGTCAGTGGGACATTTGTTTGCGTTGTATTACTGAGCGGCGTAGAAACAATAAGTGATTTATCATCGTCCAGTACATTCGCATCGGACGTAAGTAACCACCGCAAACGATTAAGCTGGATTTCCGGAGACTGTTCCATGGCGGCACTCACAACCTGCATCACGCGACGAGGTGACTTAGGATAAGAGGCAATCACATTATCCAGATCTACAGCAGTTTGCAGGTCAGCCGCGCCAATTAACGTTTGTGGGAAATTTTTTGCCACTTCATCATAATGATGTTGCTGGATGGAAGTATCTTGCTTGGCATTTGCATAATCGGTACGGTAATCCAAAGCTTGTTTGAGAAACCAGCCTGCAATCAAGAAGCCAATCACCGTAACCCCAATAGTAGCCGCCTTGATGACCTGCTGGATTTTACCTAATTGATACTGTTTAATTAAATGACTGGGGGCCAGGTTATCTACACTGTGCCCACTCGCCAGTAGCTGCATATGCAACAGCTCAGGCATTTGCTGTACTTGATTGACCGGCAGACCAAGATTTCTCACGATAGGAGCTAAATCAACATCCGTACATTCCAGCCCCTGCTCTTGGCTAATCCCACTGCTGATCTGCTTTGTATCCCCATCAACGCTGGTGAGTACTAAATTAAGCGGCGTATCCCGTGTGATAAATCGTTGGCTAATGAGGTAAAGTCTTGTTTTTTCTGTTTCTACCAAATAAAAATAGCTAAGTTGGTTAGCTGCCGTAGGGACATTTGACACCAAACGGCTCATACGCAAACGCCCATTATGTAAATAGGTTTGGCGCAAACCGGAAGAGAGTTTTTCGCATAACAGAATGTGCGATGACATGATCTTAAGCTGGCGTACCAATACTTGGCTCAGCATCGGTAATAGATAAATGCCTACCAGCAACGCTTCTGCTGAGACCAAAATCCTGACCCAGGTTTGCAGGAACTCTGCATTATTCAGGGCTGCAAATAGAAAACGATCATCGCGACGTTTGTCGGTTTCGCGGTTGATAAAATGCGCGGTGCGGTATTCAAGCCCGCGGTAATATTGGTTAAGCTTGCGTTCAATAAGCTCTTGTCGAGCCGCGCCACTCGAGTGCGGCAAGCTTTCTAGGCGGTAGTCTTCTTCCACCGCATCTGCCATTAAATAAACAGGCGTTTCTGGATATTGGGTTAGAAATTCAGCAAATGCTGCCTGTCCTGATTCATCGTTCACAAATAGCTGGCTACCCTGCAATTTGGTCCCATGCCAAAGCCCCGCCAGCAGATGGTGAGAAGTGGCGCACAAAATCAGTTTATTCAGGTTACTTTTTGCCATTAAAATTTAAGCTTACTGAATGAGTCATAAACAGGGCCAAGAACGGAAAACATGATGAAAGCCAATATACCGCCTAATAACACCGTAAGCGCTGGCTCAATCATTTTCAACATTTTCTGCATAGAATCGTTCACATCACGATCATAAAAATAGCTGATATTAAGTAATGATTTATCTAACGCACCAGTATTTTCACCCACGCGAATCATGCGCACTACCAGTGGCGGAAACAAACCGGCATTCTGGAAACTTTCGCTCATGGAGTCCCCGGCATTAATCTGGGCATGAGCGCGCCCTAAGGCTGAGGCTACAACACGATTGCCTACGATATTTTCACAAATTTTGATCGCATCCAGAATTGGGATGCCGGTTTGATACATGAGGGCAAAGTAGCGGGCAAATCGCGCCATGATAATTTTATGCAAAATCGGGCCAGTGACTGGCATATTCAATTTCACAAGATCAAATCGATAACGCGCTTTGGGATTGCTTTTAATATAAGCCATTAAACCAATGACAGTGATGATAGGTAAGCCAATCACCAACCACCAATAATTCACAAACGCGTTGGACATGGCAATCAATAATTTGGTATTCCAAGGTAGCTCTTGGCCCATATTGCGCAGGAAAGACACCATCTGCGGCACTAAGTAACTCATGAGAAAAGCTACCGCACCTAATACTACGATTGCGACAAAAGCCGGGTAAGCCAACAACTTTTTGGTTTGTGACATCAGCTCATCTTGCCAGCGTATGGTATTGAATAGATTATTGAATACTACTGGCAATTGCCCGGTTTGTTCACCGGCATCAATCAAACTTACAAACACCTCACTGAATACCGATGGATGTTCTGCCAGGGCTTGCGATAACATTTTGCCGCCTTCTACTTCTGAACTGACGGCCCCTAATACCTTCTGAAAATAAGGGTTAGGATTGCTTTCTCTTAAATCTGCCAAGCACTCCAACAATGGCACCCCGGCACTTGAAAGCTGCTCTAGCTGAAAGCAGAACATCACCAGGTCTTGGTTGCTGACTTTATTGCGATTGAACAGACTGGTAGATTTTTTAGTAGCCCGAAAAGTAATGAGGTCTAGCCCCATGTGTTCCAGCCTGATTTCCAGATCCACTTCATTCAATGCATCCATCTGGCCCATGGCCAAATGTCCGAGTTTATCCACCGCCCTGTAATTGAACGAAGGCATTTTACACAGCCACCTGGGCATTCATGCGACTGGTGAGGTCGATGACACGCATGACTTCTGCAATGCTGGTATACCCTTCCAAGATTCGCCTTACACCGTCTTCTGCCAGCGTTACGAATCCTTTTTCCAAAGCAATTTTTTGTAACTCATCCAGATGTGCACGCCGTGAAATCAGCGAATCAATATCGCTATCAATGCGCAATAATTCAATGATGGCCATACGGCCACGATAACCATTCTGGTTACAGTGTTTGCAACCTTTAGGCTTGTAAATCTGCGGCTTGTCGCTCGCCTTCAAATGCAAGATTTTACGTTCCAGATCATTGGGCTTATGGGGCTCCTTACAATGCGGGCATAGTACCCGCACCAATCGCTGGGCAACCACACCGATGATGTTACCCGCCATGATATCCGGCAAGATGCCAATATCGGTTAGTCGGGGGAAGGCCCCTAATGCAGAATTAGTATGCAGCGTGCTGAATACCTGATGCCCCGTCATGGCAGCACGAAACGCCATGGTCGCAGTATCTTCATCACGAATTTCGCCAACCAGAATGATGTCCGGGTCTTGGCGCATAATTGATCGGATGCCGTTAGCAAAATCCACTTTATTCACTTCGGCCACTGAGGTTTGACGCATCAGGGTCACAGGATATTCCACCGGATCTTCCAAGGTCATGATATTCACCGCTTCAGTATTCTGATGAGATAGCAATGAATACAAAGTAGTTGTCTTACCGCTACCTGTAGGACCGGTGACAATGAGAATACCTTCGGGACGCGTCATCATCAGCCGGAGTTCATCAAGAGTATTGGGTCGTAAGCCCATACGCTCCATGGGAATAATGGATTTTTCCCGATCTAGTACCCTTAATACAATGTTTTCACCATGAATGGTCGGATGCGTGGAGACACGGAAATCAATCGGGCGACCGCATAAATTCATATTCAAACGGCCATCCTGTGGAGACCGCGTTTCAGCAATATCCAAGCCGCTGACCACTTTGAGTCGAACTGCTACTCCGCCCCAATAGCTTTTATGCAAGCTGCGGATTTGTTGTAGTACGCCATCAATCCGGTAACGAATGCGCAAAAAAGCATATTCAGGTTCAAAGTGGATATCAGAAGCACCGCGTTTAACTGCATCCATCAGAAGCGCACCCACTAATCTCACCACCGGTTGGGTATATTCATCACCATCTGCCGCTAGACTTTGATAATCAATTTCCCCCGTTTCAATTTCACGCAATATGCCATCGACCGATAACTCATAACCGTAAAACTGATCAATAAATTCCTCTAATTGGGCTTCGGCTGCTAATACAGGCTTGAGTTGGATTTGACCGCCGAGCATAGCCCGCAATTGATCTAACGCCACTACATTAAACATATCCGCCATAGCCACGATCATGGTTTTAGTGGCATCTTCATACGCTACGGGTAATAAATGATAGCGGCGCGAAAAGTCTTCCGGCACCATTTGTAATGCTTCAATATCGGCTACCACTGTAGCGAGGTCTATACTTTCCTGACCAATCGTGTGTGCGACAATATCTCGCACCATGGCTTCGGTCACAAACCCTAAACGCACAAGCTGCCGGCCTAATGGCAGATCATTTTGTTCCTGCTCAATAAGCGCAATGCGTAGCTGATCTTGGCTTATCAAGCCTTGCTGTACCATGAGCTCACCTAAGCGGAGCTTACGTCTTTGCTCAGCCATGTGCTTCAGCCTCTTTGCTGAACAGGTTATGATCCAATAAGGTCATGTATTTATATTCCATCTTTAGAATTTAACGACGTTATAGCTACAACTATTGTAATGCTTGGATTCTGGCTTCTAGTTGGCCTCTGTCCGGACTGCTAGCCCCGGTTTGATTGAGCAGCTCTAAAGCGCTCTGATATTGCTTTAACGCCAAATTAGTTTTACCTAACTGATCTAGGCTGATTGCTAGGTTAAAAACATAATCTGCATTGTTTGGGGCAAAGCGACTCGCATTAAAGTAGGCATCTTGAGCCAGCGTCCATTGATTTTGTTCTGCATATAAATTCCCTAAGGCTGCATGCAGATGAGCGCCGCCGGGTTGGGAAGCCAGCATGCTTTTTAAACGACTTTCCAAAGCGGTCGTATCGTTAAAAGTTTGGCTATTGATAATAGAAGACAGTGCAATTGAATTTCTCGGTTCAATTTCTAGCACTTTCTGAAACCAGCCCGTCGCATCGGCATGACGGCCCTGGCGCTGTGCGATGGCTGCCATTCCTAATAAAGCATCAATATTGCGCACATCTTTTTGCAACACGAGTCGATATTGCTGCTGGGCCATGCCATCGTCCCCACGTGTAAAGGCTTGATAAGCAGATAATAAAGTGGGGTCTACTGCCGGTGATGGCGTTTTACGCGTTACCTTTAGAGATTCACGTGCTGGTGAGCCTAAATTTCCATCTGCATTTTCCATCGCTCCTCTATTTGTAGCTGCATTAATAGATGTTGTGGGCGGCATGGAATGCTCTGCAACCAAGGCATTATTGGCTGGAGTTGGAACAGATGTAGGGGAATTAGTAACTGAGTTATCCGAGAATACTTTGTTGGAGCTAACCGGTTCACCTGCATTGGTGATTGGCTTAGCTTCGAGATCGGTATTGTTAGATAAATCTTTGCCCGGAACCTGTTCATTAGTAGTCAATTCTGGCATAGAAGGAATTGCTATCGACTCGATAGCGGTGGGTTCAACAGTAACTAACTCCGATTGCAAAGGGGCTGTCGGCTTAACAGCGACCACTGCCGGTGTAAAAAGAGGCTTGATATAAGTATAACCTTGTAATCCCAACCAGATGATCAATGCGCCTGCCACAGCTAATGCAAATAAGGCATATTTTGAACTAGTCGACTTAACTGCCTGATTGGCTACAAATACTTTGGCCGCAGTTTTTTGATTCGCAGCCACTGCTGTAGAACGGGCTTGGAAAGCGGAAGTTGTAGATATGGGTATGGGAGCGGGTTCCGGCTTTATTAAGCTCTCTGCTTCTCGAAGATTGCTTTTTAACGGTGCAGAGGCTGGAGCTTTAACACTTGGAGATTTGGTTTTTGCATATTTATTAGCTGCCAGGGTACTGGTAGATAAACCTGCCTCTTCCTCTAAAGTGAGTGAATTCGCTGGTTTTGTTGATTCTGTAGAAGTTAACGCTAAGTCTTTGAAAGGTTCTTGAGTTTCGATTGATTCATGCAACTCATTTTCAGGCGCTGATATGATTGATTGATCAGTCGTTGAAGAGGATAATGGCTCCAACTCCAGGGCAACTGGTGAAGTAATATTCTCAGCTACCTGCTTTTTGTTCTTCTCAGCTTGCTTGGTTTTCTCAGCACTATCTAATGCTTTAATCAGTAAACTCATATTGAAGTCTACCTTTCGTCATCAGGTTCAAGCGTTTGTTTCAACTGTACCGAAGGAAGGTATTGCTTGTAAGTAGCTAACTCATCACTTTCAAGACTGGCATTGGATATGACCGTAGGCCTCAAAAAGATGACCAATTCTGATTTTTTATTTAAGCGTGCTTTCGCTTTAAATACATTGCCCACGACAGGCACTTCAGACACTCCTGGTACAGAGTCAGTATTTCTCTTGATGTCATCTTGCATCAAACCACCCAAAACCGTGGTGTTACCGCTTTCGACCCTGAGCAAGGATTCCATCTCGCGCGTTTGAATGATTGGAATTCTGGATTCAATAGTACCGGTAATGTTCCCATTCGTATCTCGGCTAACTAAATTAGGATTGGGATCTTGTACGGAATCGACAAACCGGGTGATAGTTGGGCGCACGTTCAGCATTACTGTTTTCGTATCATTGATTTGCGGTGTCACACTCATCACCACCCCAACCGGGACTGTTTGTGGCGTTGATGTAAATGTTGCCAATGTGCCGCCTACCGTGCCGCCTACAGTTGATTGCTGGGCTTCGATGGTGAAATAGACCAAGTTATCTACGACTTTCAATACGGCAGTCTGATTATTCAGAACAGATAATTTAGGACTCGACAATACTTTTACATCACCAAACTGCTGCAATAAGGTAATGGAAGTGGCAAGATCGGCCAAGAATCCCGAACCAGAATAGCGATAGCCAATGGTAAATGCAGACAAGGTATCTGGACTTAATGGGTCGGCAACAGTCGGGCGTAAACGTTGATTAAAGGTGAGGCCGCTATTTGTACCATCGCCACTCAAGCGGCTCCAGTCAATACCTGCTTGGAAAGAATCTTTAAGCTCAACCTCCACGATAGTAGCCTCAATCAGCACTTGCCTACTCGCGCTAGCCATTACCTTGTCGAGAAATTCCTGCACTCGCTCGTGTTGGCGGTTATTCGCACGGATACTTATGACACCGACCTCAGGGTTGGCAATGACAGTTGCGGCGAACAAGGTCTTGTATTCAGATCTGGCCCGTTCGCGATCCTCTTCTTCCAATCGTGCCGTTGTGGAATCTGCGTTTGCAACTACAACATTATCAGTACGAGGGTTTGCAGATGCATTAACGGTTTGCCGATTGGACTGATTAGCTGTGCCGATGCGGGTGACGATAACCTCTTTATCCGTTTCTGCTAATAAATCTCGAATATTTTGAATGAGCGTGGCCCAAAAATGATTCTTTGATTCAGAGGACACTTGTGTTCTGGAACCATTTGAGCTTAAGCCGCCAGCAGAACCTGCTGCACCACCGGCAGCAGCGCCCGCAGCAGCAGCACGGCCAGTAGTGGTAATCTCTGTCGCAGCTCCGATAGACCCGAAGGTATCTCGCGCCATATTAACGTAATCAATTTTATACGTACGCAATACCGGCTGGTCTGGCGTAACACTTAATACGTTATTTTGAATTTTGTAGGTAAGATCAACTTGCTGAGACAAGCGCTCTAATATAGCCGGCAAAGTTTGATCCACTGCGTTTAAAGTCACGCGCCCTTGAATGGAGGGATGAATATCCACATTTAGATTGCTATCGCGTGCGATGGCGAAAAGGACTTCTTTCACTGGCGTGTCGTAAACCACCACGCTATAGGTCTGCTCCTTAGCTTTTGGCTTAGGTGGCGGCAAATAGATGTTATTGGTGACCGGTTTAGGAATACTGGCTTTGTCTGGAGTAGATTTAGCCGGAGCCGGATTTACTGCACCCGGATTAGATAAAGTACTTTGATCATCAATATGACCCGTTGATGGCTTTACTTTGGTTTTGTGTGCACATGACGTAAAAACTACTACGATTAAGATGCATAGCAATGATAATATTTTTTTGTTGTTTCCCACAGTGTAGTTTACTCTCCACATAACTGCTCAATTTACACTTAGAAGTCTATTTTGCACATTACACTAAAAAATGCAACAAATAATAGCTACAACAATAAGTTACATGCGATTTTTATTGCGTTTGCTGAATATCTCGGTTTATGCCAGCTATGGTACGAATTTGCGGATTATTATCTTTTATTGTTAATGGCAACGCTTCTAAAGCAGATAAAGCTTCCGCACGCTGCTGGTATGCTCCATACAATACCACGGTGTAGTGTTGGTCATCTTGGTTTTTGCGGTACAAATATATTTTGTCGCCATCTAATTGCCGATTGAGTATTTCCAATTGGGTTTTTAGCTGGTCATCATTAGTAATCGTCATAATTTGTAGCGTTACAGTATTCGGCGTGCCTGTTTCCAACCATATTTTACTTGCCTCAAAACGTTTTCCCACAAATTCCTCAGTAGTAGAAAGTGGTATGTGAGCCAGATTGAAATTATCTTGATCAGGCTTAGCATTTGCGACGCTAATCGCTAAGGGATTAGCCTTAATGGGCTTGGCTAAAGTTGTACCATCCACCTTTTGTATAGCTGATGTATTTACTGAAACGGCAGATTGTTTATTACCGAGCCCTTTCGTTTCATGTGTATGGTTTACAACCAACGGTGAAGAATTATGAGTTGCTGTTGCAAAATCAATCGATGGCCAAATAATCACTAAAGCACCAGCTAATAATATTAAAGATACCACTCCCCAAAGATATGGCATGGGAATAGCCCTTCCCTTACTGCCAAACTCACTATCCTTTATTGCTGCTTTCACATGCTTAGGGGTCACCTGGTAAAGGTTTTCAGCAAAGGCCGCTAATAATGCTTTATCTGCAAGGATATTCACTCTTCTAACCAAACCCTGTGCAGCCTTAGATAGATGCTTCATCGCAGCATCGTTAAACAAATGTGGACCATGGTAGCCTGCTGCACGTAAACGAAATATCAGGTATTCACCAATATCTTTGGTATGCAAAGGGCCTAACTGAAAGCTATGGGTAATGCGCTCGCGCAATTGACGAATGTTGGGTTCATTGAGATTAACGTCTAATTCAGGCTGACCAAATAACACAATTTGCAACAGCTTATCCTGTTTGGTTTCCAGATTCGATAATAAGCGTATCTCTTCCAGCGTTGCCAAAGGCATACCTTGTGCTTCTTCAACAAAAATAACTACTTGGCGACCTTGAGCATGTCTCTCTAACAAATACATTTGTAACTGCTGCATGACTTTTAATCGGTCAGCATTTTTAGGTAACTTCAATTGCAACTCAAAAGCGATTGCATGCAATACATCTTCTGGCGCCATGCTGGGGTTGGCTAGGTAAATGCTTTCAATATGCTCTGGCAGAATCGTTTGCAACATGCGGCATAACATGGTTTTGCCGCTACCCACTTCACCTACTACCTTGATAATGCCTTCCCCATTAGTAATCGCATAGACCAAAGCATCTAATACTGCGCCGCGATTTCCACCAGAAAAAAAGAAATCTGTGTTGGGGGTGATTTTGAAGGGTGGTTCTTTTAAACCAAAATGGGGGTAATACATATTATTTCCCGCTAATCTTGATTAATATTTGATGCATTTAAACCTCTTCTTGCGTACTCATACGGCTATACAAAGTGGTTCGATTCACATTGAGCAACTTGGCTGCCTGACTGAGATTGCCATGGGTGATTTTCATCGCGGCATCTATGTAAACTTTTTCCCAAGTTTTTAGAACTGCATCCAAACTTACATTGGCATGGCGCTGCAGATGACGCTGAGCTTGAGACGCCATCGTGCTTTCATTCGTTAAATCTAAGTTATCACTTTCAGCGTCAATCTGGCTGAGGTCAAACTCAGAGATTAGCTGAGTTTCATTTACCACTTTGCCTGCATATTTAGCAATTAAACGAATGACAATATTGCGCAATTCACGCACATTTCCCGGAAAATGGTAATCAGCCCACCGTGCTTTAGCATCCTCATCAAGCTTGAATGCTTTTTGGCCTATCTGTTCAGTATATAGCTGGATAAAATGTTCTCGGAGTAAATGTTTGTCTTCATTCAAATCCCTTAAAGGTGGGACTTTAAGGGCGAATACACTTAAACGATGGTACAAGTCCGAACGAAACTTGCCGGCACGCACTTCGGAACGTAAATCTCGATTAGTCGCTGCAACAATACGCGCTTTGCTTTTGCGGGTTTGGGTTTCACCAATACGCTGGTACTCCCCGTTTTCCAATACACGTAATAATTTGGCTTGTAATTCAATTGGCAATTCACCAATCTCATCCAGAAAAAGCGTACCTTCTCCGGCATCTTCAAAATAGCCGCTATGGGCAGACATGGCTCCGGTAAAAGCGCCTTTAGCGTGGCCGAATAAAATAGACTCTGCTAACAAAGGTGAAATCGCTGCGCAGTTTACGGATAAATATGGATACATCGCGCGCTGGCTGGCATAGTGGAAACTACTAGCTACCAATTCCTTACCGCTGCCGGATTCTCCTTCTATCAACACCGGAAATGGGGAATCGGCAAATTGGGTAATCTGCAAACGCAGCGTTTGCATGGGAAGGCTATTGCCTAATAAACCACTAAAAGCTTCTTCAACATGTACTTCGTTAAGTTCAACATTCTGCACTTTTAAAGCATTGAGCAGCATGTCCTTGAGCTGGTCCACATCACAAGGCTTGGCAATAAAATCGATTGCGCCCAAACTCAAAGCCCGTTTTACATTGGCATCATTGCTTTGCCCGGATAATACATGTGCCTTGATAGTAGGTGAATGTGCCAGCAGCTCACTAATCACTTTAAAGCCCTCTTCAGGCGTATGGGGGGTGGGAGGTAGCCCTAGATCAACGAGCGCTAAAGCAGGTGGGTTATCTAGCTGACGCAGCAAGCTTTTAACTTGTGCATGAGAATCGGCAACACAAACTTCAAAAAACTTGCTCAATACAAAGTGTAAGGTATCCGTAATGAGTGGATCATCATCAACAATCATTAAAACCGGACGAAGAGCTACCATGCAGCTTACCTTTAAACAAATTGATTATTCGATTCGTACCTACTATAGCGTTAAAGGCTATATGCATCAATGAGTTTAAGGTTTTAAAGAAATGGAGTAAGGAAAAAAATGGGGTGGCTGATGGGGCTCGAACCCACGACAACAGGAATCACAATCCTGGACTCTACCAACTGAGCTACAACCACCATTGAAACTAAAAAACTTTGGCCTGCCCGACAGGAATCGAACCTGTAACCCCCAGCTTAGAAGGCTGGTGCTCTATCCGGTTGAGCTACGGGCAGATTATGGTTACATGCTTTATCAAGGATAAAGCTTTTCGGGCTGACTTACTTAAATTGTTAACCGCAAAAACCTGCAAATTAACAACTTAAAAATTGGTCGGCGTGGAGAGATTCGAACTCCCGACATCCTGCTCCCAAAGCAGGCGCGCTACCAGGCTACGCTACACGCCGAAGAGGCAGAAATATAGCGCAATCCAGCCTTTTGGTCAATTCGAATATGTTAAAATATGCCATATATTTTCAATAACAACTCTTTTAGCATTAAATTATTCAATGACCGCTCAAATAATTGATGGCAAAGCCATTGCCGAGAATCTTTTAAACAGTATAAAAACTCGCATCCAGGTCCGCTTGGATGCTGGTAAGCGCACCCCTGGCCTAGCTGTAATCCTCGTGGGTGAAGATCCGGCATCTGCTATTTATGTGCGTAATAAGCGCTTAGCCTGCGATAAGGTAGGGGTTCGATCCGTCGCTTATAACCTACCCCATACTACTACAGAGCCTGAACTGCTTAAACTTATCGACGAACTTAACAAAGATGAGAGTATTAACGGCATCTTGGTGCAATCTCCACTACCGGCTCAAATTAAAGATGAGCATATTATTGAACGGATCAGCCCTAATAAAGATGTGGATGGTTTTCATCCTTATAACATCGGCAGATTAGCGGTAAGGCAACCGACCTTACGCTCGTGCACTCCGTTTGGTGTGATTAAGATGCTTGAATACTCTGGTATTGAGTTAATGGGCTTGGATGCTGTTGTTGTTGGAGTGTCCAATCATGTGGGTCGCCCTATGGCTTTAGAACTTCTATTAGCAGGATGCACAGTTACGAGCTGCCATCGTCATACCAAAGATTTAGCCAAGGCAATTGGAACTGCAGATTTAGTAGTGGCGGCGGCTGGTAAGGCAGGCTTGGTGAAAGGTGACTGGATCAAACCGGGTGCCATTGTGGTAGATATTGGTATTAACCGGTTACCTGATGGTAAGCTTGCCGGTGATGTTGAATTTGATATCGCCAAAACTCGTGCTGCATGGATTACACCAGTTCCGGGAGGCGTTGGCCCGATGACGGTAGCAACCTTGATGGAAAACACACTACTTGCATTAGAATTATCTGAGGTTTAGTAGAAAATATTGCTAATATTCAATCAGTTAGTGGTATTTTGCATCAAAGCCTCAATCAGTGTAAACTCATGCGCTGATTTTGTAACAAGCTATTTTTTTTAAGTATTTAGATTACTATTATTTAGGTCAACATTATGGCTGAAGTTATTACCAAACAATTCACTCCTTATCAGCCCAAACCTGATGAAGAGTACATGAACAAAAACCAATTAAATCATTTTCGTAAGATTTTGAATGATTGGAAAGCAGAGCTCAGTCACGATATCGATCGCACCGTGCATACGATGCAAGATGAAGTGACCATGTTCGCCGATCCCAACGATCGGGCTAGTCAAGAATCTGACATGGCATTGGAACTGCGTAACCGTGATCGTGAAAGAAAGCTCATCAAAAAAATTGACGAAACTTTGCGTAATATTGATGCCGATGAATACGGTTACTGCGAAGGCTGTGGTGTTGAGATTGGCTTAAAACGCTTAGAAGCACGCCCTACTGCAACACTTTGTATTGATTGCAAAACACTTGATGAAATGCGTGAAAAACAAGTAGCAAAATAATTTTGCTGCTTGTTTTCAGTGAAGACTAACCTTTAGGTTATGTCGGAACTAAAAGCAAGAGTAACAAAAGATCAAAATAAAAAAGCCCGCTTGCGCGGGCTTTTTTATTTAATGCTTCTTATTCTGCAGAGTCGGATTTCTCTTCATTTGCCGGTGCATCAATTAAAGCCTTCATGCTTAAACGCACGCGACCTTTTTCATCAGCTTCCACTACTTTAACTTTCACAACATCACCTTCTTTTAAGAAGTCCGCCACAGCATTTACACGTTGATGTGCAATTTGTGAGATATGTAATAAACCATCTTTACCTGGAATTAACGACACGATCGCACCAAAATCTAGTAATTTAATAACAGTACCTTCATAAGTTTGACCAACTTCAACTTCGGCAGTGATGGCAGCAATACGACGTTGCGCTTCTGCACCCTGCTCTGAACTTGTACAAGCGATTTTTACCGTACCGTCATCTTCAATATCAATGGTAGTACCAGTTTCTTCAGTCAATTGACGAATCACTGCGCCGCCTTTACCGATCACATCACGAATTTTCTCAGGATTGATTTTCATCGTAATGATGCGAGGCGCGAATGCTGACATCTCAGTGTTAGCCGTGCTCATCGCTTGCTTCATGATACCTAAAATATGCGTACGGCCTTCTTTAGCTTGCGCAAGCGCTACTTGCATGATCTCTGCAGTGATGCCAGTAATCTTGATGTCCATTTGTAGTGCAGTGATACCTTCATCAGTACCTGCTACTTTAAAGTCCATATCGCCCAAATGATCTTCATCACCTAAGATGTCGGTCAATACAGCAACGCGATTACCTTCTTTAATCAAGCCCATTGCGATACCTGCAACGTGGTTTTTCAAAGGCACCCCAGCATCCATCATGGCCAATGAACCGCCACAAACTGAAGCCATAGAGCTAGAGCCGTTTGATTCGGTAATCTCAGACACGATACGCACGGTGTAACCAAACTCTTCAACTGATGGTAGTGCAGCAATCAAAGCACGCTTAGCTAAACGGCCATGACCAATTTCACGACGTTTAGGCGTACCTACACGGCCTGTTTCACCAGTCGCGTACGGAGGCATGTTGTAGTGCAACATAAACCGATCGGTGTACTCACCTTGCAATGCATCAATCACTTGCTCATCACGGCCTGTACCTAATGTTGCTACTACCAAAGCCTGTGTTTCACCTCGTGTGAACAATGCAGAACCATGGGTACGTGGCAATACGCCAGTGCGCACGGTGATAGGACGCACAGTACGCGTATCACGACCATCAATACGAGGTTCACCATTCAAAATTTGGCTACGTACTGTTTTAGCTTCTAAGTTAAAGAATTCAGTTTTGATCTTGTTGGCTTCTTCAGTAGATGTTGTTTCTGTAATCAACTCTGCCATTACGCGGTTTTTAATCTCTTCCAACTTGGCAGAGCGTGCGCCTTTAGCCTTGATTTGGAATGCGGCATTCACGTCAGCACCCGCTAATGCCGTCACTTTTTCAATCAATGCCGTGTCTGGTTCTGGTGCAACCCAATCCCAAGCATCTTTGCCAACTTCAGCAGTCATTTCGTTAATCATAGTAATTACAGCTTGCATCGCTTTGTGACCAAACACGACCGCACCTAACATGATTTCTTCTGATAATTCTTTTGCTTCTGATTCCACCATCATCACAGCAGTTTCAGTGGCAGCGACCACTAGATCTAATTCAGACTCAACGAGTTGTTCTTTGGTTGGATTAATAATATATTCATCATTGATATAACCCACACGTGCAGCGCCTAATGGGCCGTAGAAAGGAATACCTGAAATAGCCATCGCTGCGGATGCACCGATAATTGCCGGGATATCAGAGTCAATTTCCGGATCAGACGACATAACGGTTGCGACAATTTGCACTTCGTTTAAAAACGCCTCTGGAAACAAAGGGCGCAACGGACGATCAATCAAACGTGATGTCAACGTTTCTTTTTCAGAAGGGCGACCTTCACGCTTGAAAAAACCACCTGGGATCTTACCCGCAGCATATGTTTTTTCCATGTAATCCACAGTTAGTGGAAAGAAATCCTGGCCAGCTTTGACTTCTGTTTTGCCTACCACAGTCACTAAAACAACGGTATCACCGTAACTTACTAATACTGCGCCGTCGGCTTGACGCGCTATTTCGCCTGTTTCAATGGTGAGCTCATGCGCACCGTATTGAATACTTTTTTTCACTTTATTAAACATTATTTTTTCCTTTGTCTTATCAATAGACTGGTATTCACTGATCCAATAACAGCCTTTGTATTTCTAAATTTCAATCAAACTTATTACCGCTTAGTTCGCATTCGTTTTAAAAACACCCGTAATTTAACTTCTTATGTGATATTTTCTAAAAGCAAAAAGCCGACGCATATCACCATGCAATCGGCTTTCTTACAATTATAAAAGTGCGCTAGAAGAAACCAAATAACAACTTCTTAGCAAGCAAATCACTTTTATAAAAATTACTTACGTAAGCTCAAACGCTCAATCAGTGTTTGATAACGGCTTACATCTTTACGTTTCAAGTAGTCTAACAAGCTACGACGTTGACTTACCAAAGCCAGCAAACCACGACGTGAGTGATTGTCTTTTTTGTTAGATTTGAAATGCTCTGTTAAGTAAGTGATACGGTTAGTTAAAAGTGCAACTTGCACTTCTGGGCTAGCGGTATCGTTTGGAGCACGTTGATATTCTTTAATGATTTTTGCTGAGTCTTGCGCTGTAACTGCCATCTTTTTTCCTTTAGTTAGCGTCAATGCAAAAGCAGGGAATCCGCGAATGCATTCATATACATGAACCGCGCATTCTATCCGTAAAACTATGATTTATCAAGTAAAACTAAGAGCTATCTCACTTGGCCATGCAAACTTAGTCTTTAGGATAGACGATCAGGCGTTTTGGGGCGATTTTGCCATCACTTTGCATCTCGCCCAGCCCCAGAAACTGCTGTTGTTCTGAATAAAGGCGCAACAGGCCAGAATCCTTAACGCCGCTAAGCCATACCGGTTGGCCTTGCTGGAGATAAAATGCACTGTCGTGATCTAACATCACTTTGGGCAAATGCTGAATAGCGCTGTCTAAAGGCAATAGCGCCTCAATGCGCTGTTCTGCAGACATGCTTTCAAACTGCTCCAAGGTCATCGCCTGCGCGATTTGATAACTGGCGGTCTCAGTTCTACGCAGCGCAGTTAAATGTGCCCCGCATTCCAACACTTTACCGATATCTTCCGCCAAAGTGCGGATGTAAGTGCCTTTACTACAGCGCACCGTAATTTCAGCAACATCATGATGAAAAGCATTTAATTGGATCGCATGAATCTGCACTTGGCGCGCTTGGCGCTCGATTTCTACGCCGGCACGCGCGTATTCATAGAGCGCTTTACCTTCATGCTTTAAAGCAGAATACATTGGAGGGGTTTGGGTAATTTCACCTTGAAACAAGGTTAAAGTCTTTTCAAATTGGGCTTGGCTCACTTTGACAGGTTGCGTTTCTAAAATCTCGCCTTCAGCATCCCCGGTATTCGTAGTGACACCTAGCTTAAGCGTTGCAACGTAGGTTTTATCGGCATCCGTCAGATAATGGGCGAATTTGGTTGCTTCGCCAAAACAAAGCGGCAGCAAGCCTGTCGCTAATGGGTCTAACGTGCCGGTATGCCCAGCCTTGGCGGCCTGTAGCAACCACTTTACTTTTTGAAGGGCTTGATTGGAAGAAAAGCCGAGCGGCTTATCTAATAACAGCACGCCGCTAATCGGGCGTTTGATACGTTTAAGCTGCAAAACGTTGACTTATTTGATGGGTTTTTCGGCAAGCGCCGCATCAATCAGTTGCGACATTTTCATGCCGTTATCGATAGAAGCGTCATAGACAAAATGCAATTGCGGCACCGTGCGTAGCAACATACGCTTGGCTAATTGCGTGCGCAGGTAACCGGCACTTTTTTCCAGTCCTTGTTGCATGCTATCGCTGGCTTTAGCGGCGCTATAGAAAATCTTGGCGTGGGCCATGTCGCCGGTCACTTCCGCGCCAGTAATCGTTACCATGCCCACGCGCGGATCTTTAACCTCAAACTGCAGGAGATCTGCCAACTCGCGTTGCATTTGCTCTGCAACGCGGTGACTACGTGAAAAATCTTTGGCCATATTATTTATCCGAACTTAAAAAGTCTAAATGAGACTAGACGCCAAACGATTAATGGAGCGCTGCATACGCTTTGTATGTAAGCAAGCATTAATTGTTTTGCACAACGTATCATGACGAATTTCCAAGTTATAAAGTTCGTGCTACTTCGACCATTTCATAGACTTCTAAAATATCACCCACTTCAATATCGTTGAAGTTTTTCAGTGACAACCCGCACTCAAAGTTATTTTTCACTTCTTTCACGTCATCTTTAAAGCGTTTCAAGGAATCGAGTTCGCCGGTATGGATGATGACGTTGTTACGCAATACCCGTACCTTAGAGTTACGCTTGATCAAGCCATCCTGCACATAACAACCGGCAATCGCGCCAATTTTAGAAATGCGGAATACTTCACGCACTTCAACCGTACCGATCATGCTTTCTTTTTGCTCTGGTGCCAGCATACCGCTCAAGGCTGCTTTCACTTCATCAACCGCTTCGTATATGATGTTGTAGTAACGTACATCAACACCTAGTGTATCAATAAGCTTACGCGCGCCGGAATCCGCACGCACGTTAAATCCGATCAGTACCGCTTTGGAAGCTGCCGCCAAGTTCACATCAGATTCGCTGATGGCACCTACACCGGTATGAATGATATTGACTTTGACTTCCGAAGTAGACAGTTTTTGCAAACTTGTGGCCAAAGCTTCGTAGGAACCTTGCACGTCTGATTTAATGATCAGGCCCAGCGTCTGCACTTCGCCTTCGGCCATTTGCTCGAACATGTTTTCCAGTTTAGCCGCTTGTTGTTTAGCGAGTTTCACGTCGCGGAATTTACCCTGGCGGAACAATGCCACTTCACGCGCTTTACGCTCGTCATTTAATACAATGACTTCCTCACCTGCGCTAGGCACATCGGACAAGCCTTGAATTTCGACAGGAATCGATGGACCGGCTTCTTTAATATCGTTACCAGCTTCATCCAGCATGGCACGCACCTTACCAAACGTAGACCCAGCTAAAATCATGTCACCACGTTTTAATGTGCCCGATTGCACCAAAATAGTCGTAACCGGGCCGCGGCCTTTGTCTAAGCGCCCTTCAATCACCAAGCCTTTAGCCGGTGTATTTTTAGGCGCTTTCAATTCCAAAATCTCCGCTTGCAGTAATACCGCTTCCAGCAACTCATCGATACCTTGACCAGTTTTAGCTGACACTTCTCTAAACATCACTTCGCCACCAAAATCTTCCGGCACCACTTCGTGGCTAACCAATTCCATTTTGACGCGTTCTGGCTGCGCTTCTGGTTTATCCACTTTATTAATGGCAACAACCAAAGGTACACCTGCTGCTTTCGCATGGTGAATCGCTTCAATGGTTTGTGGCATCACACCGTCATCTGCTGAAACCACCAGAATTACTACGTCGGTCGCTTTTGCACCACGGGCACGCATGGCGGTAAACGCTTCATGGCCCGGGGTATCAAGGAAAGTTACCATACCACGCGGTGTTTCTACGTGATAAGCACCAATATGCTGTGTAATACCGCCAGCTTCGCCTGAAGCCACACGACTACGGCGTATATAATCCAATAAAGAAGTTTTACCGTGATCAACGTGGCCCATCACCGTAACAACTGGCGGACGCGTTTCCATAATGGCTTCCGCATGCTCTTGCTCTACTAAGAATGCATCCGGATCGTTGGGCGCTGCAGCTTCGGCCTTATGGCCCATTTCTTCTACGATAATGATGGCCGTTTCTTGATCAAGCACCTGGTTGATAGTTACCATCATGCCCATGCCCATCAAGGTTTTAATTACTTCACCTGATTTAACGGACATTTTGTGCGCTAAATCCGCTACAGTAATCGTCTCTGGCACTAGCACTTCATACACAATCGCTTCGGTAGGTGCCGTAAATGCATGCTGTTGATCATCGTCTTGATGGTGTGATTTATTCTTACCTTTAGGCGAACGCCAGCCTTGGCCAGCCGTAGCACCACCACGCGTTTTAAGACCGCGTTTTTTATTCTCGGCGTCAGTCCATTCTTTGTTGTTGCTTTTGCCTTTTTTCGCATCCTTGACCGCAGGTTTTACTGCACCCTCTTTAGCCACCGGCTTGTGCAAAGTACCTTCAGAAAGTTTAGCAGCTTTGGCTTTTGCTGCCTCCGCCTCGGCTAATTTCTTAGCTTCTTCATCTAGGCGGCGTTGTGCGAGCTCCTGCTTTTTGCGCACATCATCTGCCTGCATCGCAGCTAGTGTAGCGTGACGCTTAGCTTCTCTTTCACGCAATGCCATTTCATCCGCACCTAGTAAATCTTTGCGACTAATGGTTGGTTTTGCTACCACAGGCTCGGCTACCGGCTCCACTTTTGCCACTTCTTCAACAGGTGCAACCACTTCAGGCTGCACCTCAGCCTCAACAACTGGCGCTTCAGGCGCCTCTATTACTTCTGGTTGCGCTTCGATTTCGGCAATGACTGGCACTTCAACAGTTTCCATCGATTCAACAATAGCTTCTACCGCTTCTTGAACTTCAACATTGGCATCTTCAGGCTGGTCCGACTCATTTTCCTGACGCACCAGTACACGTTTTTTACGTACTTCCACCTGGATAGTACGGGCTTTGCCCATACTGTCCGTTTTTTTAATTTCTGTGCTGGATTTACGGGTCAGCGTGATTTTGTTTTTAGTGGCTAAAGTCCCGTGTTCTTTACGTAAGTGATCCAGCAAAGCCGTTTTATCGGCTTCACTTAATTGGTCTTCAGCGGTT
>PERG01000018.1 GCA_002928535.1 Methylotenera sp.
ACTCCGTGTATCGGAGGTCACGCAAAATACAATGGGCGGATTCTTCAATCGTAAAGATAAAAGCAGTGAATCAAGGTGGTGGCTGGAAATTACAGGTAAGGGTGATAAAACCCGCATTGTTCCGGCTACGAATGAGTTGATGCTTGAGTTGAGTCGTTACCGTCGTGAGATGGGTCTGCATTTGACGCCTATTGAAGGCGAATCCACTCCCCTATTTTTACCTATCGGAGGCAAGCTAAGGGCAATGACCAGAAGTGCAGTCCATTTAATACTTAAACAGATTTTTAACATCACCGCTAAGCGTCTGCGGGAAAGAGGTGCAGACTCTTTAATTCTAGCGACAAGATTGGAAGCTGCATCAGCGCATTGGATGCGACATACAGCTGGATCAAACATGACTTCAAGCGATATGGATATAAGACATGTCAGAGATAACTTGGGTCACGAGTCGATTTCTACAACCAATAATTACCTACATTCTGAAGATGATAAGCGTCATCAAGATACTGAAGAGCGTCACAAATTGAGTTGGTAATTCTAACCCTCATTAATTGGGATCGCCTCAGAAAACGGAAATTAAAGCACGCTAAGGCGTAGCCGACCATGCCAGACTTGCTTCGCCCTGTAGCGACGTTATTAGCGGGCAGGAAACATTCCCTTGCCGCGCGTGGCAGGCGCACACCAGTTCAGACAGCACGGTTTCCATGCGCGCCAAGTTGGCCATTTTTTCGCGCACGTCCTTGAGCTTGTGCTCGGCCAGGCTGCTGGCTTCCTCGCAATGGGTGCCATCGTCGAGCCGCAACAGCTCAGCAATCTCGTCCAGGCTGAAACCCAGCCGCTGGGCCGACTTCACGAATTTCACCCGAACTACATCTGCGCCGCCATAGCGGCGAATGCTGCCGTAAGGCTTGTCCGGCTCTGGCAACAAGCCCTTGCGCTGATAAAAGCGGATCGTCTCCACATTGACCCCGGCCGCCTTGGCAAAAATGCCAATGGTCAGGTTCTCCAAATTATTTTCCATATCACTTGACTCCGTACATGACTACGGAAGTAAGCTTACACTATCCAATTCAAATTCAAAAGGACAAGCGCATGTCTGAACCACAAACCGGGCGCGGCGCGCTCTTCGCTGGCGGGCTGGCCGCCATCCTCGCCTCGACCTGCTGCCTCGGGCCGCTGGTCCTAGTCGCCTTGGGCTTTTCCGGTGCCTGGATTGGCAACCTGACGGTGCTGGAACCATACCGTCCGCTGTTCATCGGCGCGGCGCTGGTGGCTCTATTCTTCGCCTGGCGGCGCATTTTCCGGCCGGCAGCTGCCTGCAAGCCTGGCGAGGTCTGCGCGATGCCGCAGATACGCGCCACCTACAAGCTGATTTTCTGGATCGTGGCCGTGCTGGTTTTAGTCGCGCTTGGATTTCCCTATGTCGTTCCCTTTTTCTATTAACCAGGAGTTCCCCATGAACAAGCTATTTGCCTCCCTCGTACTCGCCGCTGTCGCTGCCCCGGTGTGGGCAGCCACCCAGACCGTCACGCTGGCGGTGCCGGGCATGACCTGCGCCGCCTGCCCGATCACCGTCAAAAAAGCGCTCTCCAAGGTCGAGGGCGTGAGCAAGGTCGATGTGGGCTTCGAGAAACGCGAGACCGTCGTCACTTTTGACGATGCCAAGACCAGCGTGCAGAAGCTGACCCGTGCCACCGAAGACGCCGGGTACCCGTCCAGCGTCCAGCGTCAAGCAGTGAGCCACTGAACCGGGAGCAAGGTCATGAGACTGATCACACGCATAGCCGATAAAACCGGCGCGCTCGGCAGCGTCGTTTCCGCGATGGGCTGCGCGTCCTGCTTTCCCGCGCTTGCCAGTTTTGGCGCGGCCATCGGGCTGGGCTTTCTGAGCCAGTACGAGGGCCTGTTCATCACCCGGCTGCTACCCTTGTTTGCAGTCTTGGCTTTGCTGGCGAACGCGCTGGGCTGGCTAAGTCACCGCCAATGGCACCGCAGCCTGCTCGGCATGGTCGGGCCGACCATCGTGCTGTTGGCCACGCTCGTGTTTCTCGGCAACAGGTGGGCGGAGAGCCTACTCTATGTCGGCCTGGCCTTCATGATCGGAATATCGATCTGGGATTTTATTTCGCCGGCAAACCGCCGTTGCGGGTCGGATAGCTGCGAACTTCCGACCAAACGAGGCTGACGGCATTGGCCGTTGCCTAAATGAAAGAAAGGAACTGTTTCATGACCAACTTGAAGATCACCGGAATGACCTGCGATTCGTGCGCGACGCACGTCAAGGAAGCGCTAGAGAAAGTGCCGGGCGTACAGTCAGCGGACGTGTCCTATGCGAAAGGTACGGCACAACTCACCGCCGAACCGGGTACGTCACCGGAAGCGCTGACCGCCGCCGTGGCCGGACTCGGTTATCGGGCCACGCTCGCCGATGCTCCCGTGACTCAGCCGGGCGTCGGATTGCTCGGAAAAATGCGTGAATGGCTAGGCAATAGCGACAAGGCGGGCAGTGATGGCGGTACACTGCATGTCGCCGTTATCGGCAGCGGCGGAGCCGCGATGGCAGCGGCACTGAAGGCCGTTGAGCAAGGTGCGCACGTCACGCTAATTGAGCGCGGCACCATCGGCGGCACCTGCGTCAATGTCGGCTGCGTACCGTCCAAGATTATGATCCGCGCCGCCCATATTGCCCACTTGCGACGGGAAAGCCCTTTCGACGGCGGCATTGCAGCGACTGAACCGGCGATTCAGCGCAGCAATCTGCTGACCCAGCAGCAGGCACGCGTCGATGAGCTGCGCCACGCCAAATACGAAGGCATTCTGGACGGCAATCCCGCCATCACTGTGCTGCATGGCGAAGCCCGCTTCAAAGACAGTCGCAACCTGGTCGTGCAACTCAACAGCGGCGGCGAGCGCATGGTGGCGTTCGACCGTTGCCTGATCGCCACCGGCGCGAGTCCGGCCGTGCCGCCAATTCCTGGCTTGAAGGACACGCCTTATTGGACTTCCACCGAGGCGCTGGTCAGCGAGGCTATCCCTGAGCGGCTGGCCGTGATCGGTTCGTCTGTCGTCGCGCTGGAGCTGGCGCAGGCGTTCGCCCGACTCGGCAGCGAGGTGACGATCCTGGCGCGCAGCACACTGTTCTTCCGTGAAGACCCGGCTATCGGCGAGGCAATCACGGCGGCGTTTCGCGCCGAAGAGATCGAAGTGCTGGAACACACGCAGGCCAGCCAGGTTGCCCATGCGGACGGCGAATTCGTGCTCACCACGGCGCACGGCGAACTGCGCGCCGACCGGCTGCTGGTCGCCACCGGCCGCTCGCCGAACACACGCAACCTGGCGTTGGACGCGGCGGGCATTACGGTCAATCTGCAAGGCGCGATCGTCATCGACCCCGGCATGCGGTCCAGCGTGGAACACATCTATGCGGCCGGTGACTGTACCGACCAACCGCAATTCGTCTACGTGGCAGCAGCGGCCGGTACCCGCGCGGCGATCAACATGACCGGCGGTGACGCCGCCATCGATCTGACCGCGATGCCGGCCGTGGTGTTCACCGATCCGCAGGTCGCCACGGTCGGCTACAGCGAGGCGGAAGCGCATCACGACGGCATCGAGACCGACAGCCGCCTGTTGACGCTCGACAACGTGCCGCGCGCGCTCGCCAATTTCGACACACGCGGCTTCATCAAGCTGGTGGTTGAAGAAGGCAGCGGCCGGCTGATCGGCGTGCAGGCGGTTACGCCGGAAGCGGGCGAGTTGATCCAGACGGCGGCGCTGGCGATCCACAACCGCATGACGGTGCAAGAACTGGCCGACCAGTTGTTCCCCTACCTGACGATGGTCGAGGGGCTGAAGCTATGTGCGCAGACCTTCAGCAAGGACGTGAAGCAGCTTTCCTGCTGTGCGGGTTGAGACGGATCGACAAACAAGCTGGTATTTGCCACCAAACTCGATGATTGGCCATGGAGACCTGCCCGATGAGTGAACTTCCGTTCGGCCAGCCCGGCCTCCACAGCGCTTGGGCCAGTGCCCGCAAGCAAGTGGTCGGCACCGCCTTGAGCGAACGCTCCCGCGTCTGGTTCACCGTCGCCTACGGGGTGTTGACCGAGGTTTATCATCCGAAGATCGACTGTCCGAATCAACGCGATCTGGCGCTTTATTTTTTATTTCTCGAATGTTTCGTAGGATGTTTCTACGTTATCTATCGACTTCGCAAATACGTCTTAATACCACAACTGCCACTAGATAATCCTCTATATTCTAATCGGAATTGATACTTGCGGCTGCAGAGGTACCAAAATATTTTGATAGGCACGTAAGATATCATTATATAAATTCTCATGTTTTGGTGCTTCGACTGAGATAATGAGCGCATATCGAATCTTCTCGGCACGCGTATTGGCTGCACCTCCAGCCCTAGCATTGTAATGAATATCGAATACGGGGCCATTTAAGGTAGTTCCACGCATATTCTTTTCACCATGCAGCACTGTTTCCCATTTACCCATATCCGATCTGCGCTCGGCTTCTGTAGAGTATTTTTTCATATCGAAGAAACCTTTAGTTTCAGCGTTTGCCTTGCCAGTTTTGACGTTATTTTCATCCGGTCGAAAGGTTACCTCTAGCCCAGCACGTGTATATGCAGCAGAATCTTGTGGATCCGTTGGGGAGGCATAACAAAAAGTTGCCTTTAACGTAATATTGCCAGTTAAACCCCCTTCTGGAAGTGGCAAAGTTGCGCGTAGATATTTACCAGGCTTAAGTTCACCTTGGTATACGACCCTAGCAACCCCAGATGGACAAGTAATAATGTCGATTAAATCTTCTTGTATTTTCCCCCAACCCACTTCATTTTTATTGTGATGTAACGGGTCTGCGCTATGTACTAGTAATGCTTTAATTGCTAATGGGGAAAGTTCTCTCCCTAGAATAGCTCTAACACCTACAGCATTCCTAAGCAAATATGGTGCGGCAAAGCTGGTGCCTAGAGTTGGTGTAATTTCTGGTTTACTACTTGGCGTAAGTACATGAAAGTATTTATTTGGATCGCCACCAAAAGCCATTAAATCGGGTTTTACAACGCCAGGGCTACGACCTGGACCTACTGCGCTATAAGAGGCGCGCGCCCATGTGCCATCAGTATTATCAGCAGCGCCAACAGCAATAGCATTAACACAGTCAGAGGGTACTTGAACTCTAGCATTCCCAGATGCGTGATCCATTTCACCATTGTTCCCTACCGAAACAGTCATAAAAGTATCACCGTCACTGAGTATGTCATCGATTACAGACGTCCAAGCATGGATTTCCGTGTCTTCTATTGGTAAATCAGGGCCAAGGCTAAGGTTGATAAACTCATACTGACGAGACAGCAATGCTTCTTCTACAAAGCCCAATGTTCTGTATAGTTCTAAAGGATCTTCATCTTCAGTTTTACGATCCAAAACTCTAAGGTGGTCTACAAAAGAATATGGTTGTGCAGCTTGCTGATTATGTATGATTGGGCCAAATAAAAACGCTGAAGTCACAGCCAAGCCATGATCTGGGCCTTCAGGATCATCACCGGCAACTGGATCCATCTGTCTATATGAACGTAACCAAGTTGAGATGACATGTTTATCAGGTAAACCTCCGTCAAGTATTGCGACTTTAGGTCCTGCAGATAATGGTTGTGAAGTAGGCAGTTGACATCCCAAAGCAGGACCGCCTGACCGTTGAACAGGTCGCATACCTCTTAGTTTAGGCATGGCACGTATAACCCGTACAAACACAAATTCAGACAGCTTTTTAAGATGTTTCGCATCCCCCTCTACTGGTATAAACCATAAGCTTCCTACCCTAAAGCCCAAATCCACATGCACTTTTAATCCATTACGTTTAGCATAAGTTAGAAATGCCTGTTGCTGTGGCACTCGCCCTTCTTCTGGTAAAAAATGGAGGCCAACTTCAAAGAATTTCTCATCCCCGTCGATTTTGGTAGCAAATCGACCCCCAGGCACAAAACTTGAGAATTTTTCAATATGGGTTAGATCTTCTGCTTCATGAGAAATTGGATTGATGTTTTGTACCCAATCACTCAAGTGTCTAAAAACATCACGTTTAGCGGCAATAAAAATCTCTGTCGTAGTGCATTCTTTGGGTGCAGATTTTTTTGTCCAATTTTCAGGTGTTACTGAAACGGTGCGACTTCCTATTGATTCAACTCCAGCTGAACGCAATAACGCAGTTGGAAAATAGGACTTCGCTATAAAACTTGGATTAAGCGTAAGAAGCGCAACACCGAAATCGTCAGGACAAGCATCTGACGATAATTTATCCAATTCTGTGGCTGTAGACTTTAGTTGAGGGGCTAGTCTCTCAACAGCCTGATCGAAAGTATATGCCTGAGCCTTCCCGGGCATTCGTTTTGGCGCTTTAATATCATGGGTTAATAGTTCACCACGCCCAATCAAAAAGTTTGTTTGACTCATACGCTTAGTCCCCTTCTGTAGGTTTATCATCTTTCAAATGTTTACGAATCGTGTCTCTGCTTACGCCGGTGATATCTGAGATAGCATGCTGAGAGAATCGTGTTTGTTTTGCCAATAATACTGAAAACTCGATTTTTTTCTGCCTATCTAAGTTTATAGCTCGCGTTTTTATGAAATCCTCCACCATATCGGCATCTGAGTCTGTTCCAAGAGCCAATGCACGCCTAAACCTTTGTATCGCCCGTTCAATATCACTGAAAGATTCACCTTCAAATGCAAATGCAAGGACGTCTGCCCAGCGGCTAAGCAAAGCATAATCCTGCCCAGAAAAATGCTGGATAGCTTCCTTGATTGACTTTCTATCAGGCAGCTCAAACTCAACCTTAAGATCAAATCGTCGCCACAATGCTGGATCAATTAATTCTGGGTGATTAGTTGCGGCTAACAGTAGCCCTTCAGCTGGCCATTCATCTAGCTCTTGCAGTATCACTGTTACGAGTCTTTTAAGCTCGCCTATGTCAGAGTCATCACTTCTGCGCTTGGCAATCGAATCAATTTCATCTAATAGCAAAATACAAGGACTACTTTTAGCAAAGTCTAATGCAGCTCTTATATTGCTTCCGCTGCGGCCCAGTAGACTGCTCATTACTGCAGTAAGGTCAAGTACATAAAGTGGTAGATTCAACTGTGCAGCAAGCCATCTTGAAGTTAGTGTCTTCCCAACCCCAGGCTTACCTACGAAAATGGCAGACCTAGTAGGATCAAGCCCCAGTGATGCTAATTTCGCAACTTGTTTTCGCTCTTGAATCAACTGCCCTAAAGTGTCTTCTAACTCTGTAGAGAGTAACGGATGTACATCGTCAGGCTTGTCTTTAAATACCTTAAGTAAAGATAAGCGAGATTCATCATCTCTAGGCAATACTGTTTCTTTAGACGCAATCGTGGTCTTCCGTAACGCCGTGCTTTTCCTGGTCGGTTTAGACTTCAGGTAGAGATTAATCTGCTCTACAAGCTCAGGATCGCCATCGCGATATTTTCGAACAAGTCTAGCCACAAACAATCTCACATCGTCTGTTTGCTCTGCCAATGCCAGTCTGATTAACTGGACTAAATCATCTTTAATTTCTTTCATTTCGCCCACTTAATATTTAAGTTATTGATAATAATCATATTTATATTTGTATAAATTGGACTAGATTTATTTTCTCATGTTTGATATGCTTTGTGAAGCCCTGTTTGTAATTTTGTACAAATTAAATCTAGAGAAAGTAAAACGATGACTAAAGACAACCTATTAAAACTGATTGCTGAAAGCGGATATAACATTGGCTACGGGGCTAAAAAACACTTAGCCACTTATGATATGGTCGAAAAGATCCCTGGATGGATTGGTTTTATTTCACTGGTTGTTGGTGTATATGCCTTGCTAATACCTGATTTGGCACAAAACACGATTTCGGCAGCATTTATCGTGATTGGGATTGCATCCCTCTTCATCAATTTTTATACGGATGTTAAGGATAAATACCAAGTAGCAGGCAGTGCCCTTACTGACAAGTTTCATGAGTTAAGAATTCTGTACCAAACCGTTAAATCAACGAATACAGGTGATGATCTCACTCAACACGCGGAAGACTTAAAACGTATTCAAAAAGAGGTTTTTAGTCTACGTATTAATAAGCAGATATTTTTAAGTGATTGGTACGCGCATTACAAATTTTTCTGGCAGTCCCAAACCGAGTGGATGGACGAACAACTGAAGTTCAGCCTTTTAAGAGATAAGTGGCCACTGAGCTTCACCATCATTGTTTTATTAATAGTCGTTGGACTAATTTTTAAAGCTACCTTGCTATTGATTAATTTAATTCACATCTGCTAAAGGTTAGGTATGAGCGCGCCACTATTTAAATTGTTTCGAGATAATATTGCCGTACAGAATGCAGCTGATATCTCAACCTCATATACTGAAATTACTAAACGGCTTAATCTGGATTTCTGGAATATCGAGTCAGATATAGCGCACTGCCGGCAAGTAGGTTCTTACGGAAGAAATACCGCTGTACATGGCATTAGTGATCTGGATATGGTGTTTGAGTTACCTTGGTCTACTTATGAGAAATACAAAGCTTATACAAATAATGGCCCATCGCAGCTATTACAAGCTGTACGTAACTCGCTTTTAACCCGGTATCCTAATACCACTATCAAAGGGGATGGCCAGGTTGTCTGCATCGAGTTCGGAAAATTCAGGGTTGAAGTCCTGCCAGCTTTTTGGGATAAAGACGCGGATGGGTATCGTTTTGGCGACACTCATGATGGAGGCACTTGGAAAGTTTGTAAGCCAATTCAAGAGATTAATGCTGTCAACCAAAGAAACAAAGAAACAAATCGCAACCTCAAGCATGTATGCAAGATGATTCGAGCTTGGAAAAATTCTAACGGTGTAAATATCAGCGGTATGCTTATTGATACTTTGGTTTATAACTTTTTTGGGCAGACGAATGAATACGATACAGCGTCGTATAGCAGCTATGATCGACTGCTTGTCTCACTATTTAGCTATATCGGCAACCTCGAACATCAAGACTTTTGGCTAGCACCCGGCAGTGGGCAACGTGTCAATAATAAAGGCAAGTTTCAATCTAAAGCAAAAAAGGCGGCTGTAAAATGCCAAGAAGCGCTAGATGCTGATACTGAAAAGAAAAAAATCAAGATTTGGCGGGATGTATTCGGACGTTCATTCCCAGGTGAAGTCCTAAAACTTGAAAAAGCTGCTGCTGTTTACGAATCAGTTAATTACAGAAGTACGACTGAGCAATTTATTGAAGATCAATACCCAGTTGATATTCAGTTTGATCTTGAAATTAACAGTGAGGTTTCAACGAATGGTCAGCACACTGGTCTCCTCCGCGCTTTATTAAAGCAGTGGTTGCCGGTGGGACAAGGGCTTAGATTTTTTGTCGAATCTTGTGACGTCCCAACACCCTACACTCTCTTATGGAAGGTTAGAAATGTTGGTGCTGAAGCAGAGCGGCGCAGAATGATTAGAGGTGATATCTTTTTAGATGAAGGAAAAAGTCAGCGCATCGAAAAGACTACTTTTCACGGCGAACATTTTGTAGAAGCCTATGTTATTAAGGAAGGTGTTTGTGTAGCTCGCGATTTGATTGACGTACCAATTAGTGAAAACATTCAAGTTAGTTAGTATACTGCTAACCAGCCCAACCTCATTGCCTTTGCATCATCCAAGGCATGGTGTCGCCTTAATGCTTTTTGACTGTACTCACGCTCTACTGTGTTTTGATAGCTAGCATTGGCTGAAGTATCTTCACCTAATATTGCATTAGGTGTTGCCAACAGATTATAAGGCAGTCCTGTGGCGCTAAATATTTGCTGGATATAGCGCCAATCGTAGTTTGGTGCATCACTCCATACTTGTACTGGATCAATCAGTGCTGCAAACCAATAATTAAGATGCAGGCTTGTTTCTGCCAGGGTCATGCGCGCATAAACATGCTTGTAATTAATCGGGTCAGTAATTCGTTTAGCATCTAAAAGAGGTAATACTTCTTGTAGTACGAAGTCTGAGCATTCTTTATGAGTATAGGTATCAGATAGTTCCGCATAGAAAGACCTATCTCCTTCTGCGGTGATTAAACCTATGGATATTAAAGAGGCTGATTCAGCTAGAGCAGTAAACTCAGTGTCCAAAAATACATGAATTGTCATGACCAAAGTTAGAAGGCGCAATAAAGGATAATGATTGCATTCTAATGCAATCGCATGAGTGCCGTGCAATCATATACAACAACCGAAATCATCATTGGAATTGTAACTACCCATTAAGCTTATGTCGGCCAAGAAGTCATTTATGCAGTGCTAAGTTTCTTTAATGTATTTTTCGTTTACAATTAAAATAATTCATCCTACAAAAGGAAGCTAGTGGCCATGGTTTTAAAACCAGTTGGAGTAATGATGATACGAACCAGAGTATTTAAAGCCTCGAACGACTTCCCACGAAACCCTATATTTGTAGCATTTGAGCAAATTGCTAAAGAAGCAATCCGTGTAGCAATTGATAGGCAAAAAGCGATAGGTCTTCCTCACTACTATTTATATAAAGGTAGAATCGTTGCTCGTGCGCCAAATGGTCGCTTCGTTACAACTAAATAAATTATTCTTACCGGCCTCTTACGGCCCAAAGCCAACGGTTTCAAATTAGAAAATCTACTTTTGGGTATACCTACTGAAAACGTGCTCGACTTTGGTATGTCTATTGGAATGGGAGCCTTTTTTATTAACAAGCAAAGTACATCATTTATATGATGCACATAGCAAAACAAAATCAGATAGGTTGATTGATTTCTAAGGAGATTGCAGATGACAACAAAATCAGAGGTACAACTTCGAATTGACGAAATGCTAGCACTTGCTATTGAAACGTTTGGCTCTAAAACTATGGCCGACGAATGGCTAAATAGAGAAAACTTTGCTTTAGGGGCAACACCAATATCCATGGCTGAAACTGATGCCGGACTTATGGAAGTAAAGAAAATATTAAGTTCTATCAGTTATGGTGGTGTAGTGTGACTTTTAGCTTTTAATTGTCCGTTAACGGCCTTGAATTCAACCGATCGCTGCAACACACTAAAAACTGTTCGCAAAATATCAGCTGCTAACTCAAATTCGATTGCAAGCGAAAGCCATAACCCAAATTAGTCTGACATCCTCCTTCTCTGCGGTAGAGGGGCTACGCCGAAAAAATAGGCCTGCTACGGTTACAGCGCATTGTAGACTTGCTAACCCGATCAATATGGCTGCAATAATCTCAATTGCACTAACAAGGTAAAGCATTCCACTACTAACAATAGGAAGCAAGAAATTCTCCTTTTAAAACATCAAGCCCAAGGCACTTTAGCGACTTTTGAAAAAATGACACTTGATTTGCAGTTAAACGAGTGTGATGCCTTTCAATCCAAGTTAAAACCATAATCGAACCCCAGTGACCAAGCTCCATTCATTCACATCTTCACCTCGGTCGCGCGCAAAATCAGCTGTTCCGCCGTAGCTAGACTGCCATGACACACCAACATAGGGGGCAAATTCGCGCTTGATCTCATAACGTAAGCGTAATCCGAGTTCGATGTCGTTCAAGCCGCGACCTATGCCTTGATCTCTTACTTCTTGAAGAGCGTAATTGACAGCTAAGCGCGGCTGTAAAATCCAGCGCTGGGTTAGCAGCAGCTCATATTCCAACTCAGCCCGCGCGGAAATATCGCCTCGCTCGCTTAAGAAAGTCGCGGCCTGCACCCCAAATCGATAAGGCGCAAGTCCTTGGACACCGAACACTGCGTAGCTGCGCGATGGCCCATCCGATAGCGGCTTGGCATAGCGCAGGCCCGCTTGCAAATCCCAAAATGGAGCAATGAGGCGACCATATAGAAGCTGCACATCTGCATCCTCCAGCTTGCCGTCATAGACTTTCGTGCCTTCAGTGTATAACCAGAGCCGGTTGTAGTCGCCGCCGATCCATCCGGACGTATTGAAACGCACCGCATCGCCATCTTTATCACCGCCCGTGTAACGCGTTGTGGTGTGTTCAAGCTGATCGATCAGTAAGAAACTGCGAACCGCACTATCCTCCACGGGAGAAGGTAACTCTTCAGGGGTTACTTCAGCTTTGACCAATGAAGTCATCAATGCCATTGAAGCCAATAGCTTGCAGGCCAGCAAGAAAGTAGCATGGCATGCTCGGTATTTTTTATTTGACGAAGTAATCATGACTGCACCTTACCTTTCTGATCGGTCACTGAGACCACGCGCAACATGCCGAGCTCCATATGAAAAAGCAAATGACAATGGAACGCCCACTTGCCAATCTCGTCAGGTTTCACATCGAATGACAGCCGTTCGCCTGGCTTGACGTTGATTGTGTGTTTCCGAGGACGCTTTACCCCTGTGCCGTTGTTCAACACCATCCACATGCCATGCAAATGCATCGGGTGATCCATCATCGTATCGTTGACGAAGGTGATTCGAAGCCATTTGCCATATTCAAAAGGGATAGGTTCTTTGGCCTCGGAATATTTCTTCCCATCGAACCCCCATATCTGCCGCTCCATATTGCCAGTAATATGGAGTTCAATCTCACGTTCGGGTGTACCTTCCGGCCCGTCTGCGGACAATCGCCGCAAGTCACCATACGCCAGCACTCGGCGGCCAGCATCCCCTAGCCCGCTACCGGGTTCGTTAATTCGACTGACGGGCATCTCCGCGACCGTGGAATTTCCAGGGCCATGTCGATCTGGCCCATGCGGTTTAGCTGGTATAGTTTCAGCTTTTTCGGGTACTGTGCTCAATCCATTTTCCATGACTGGCATTGCGGGCATGTCATCTGATGGCATTTCCATACCTGCCATTCCATCCATCCCAGCATCACCTTTACTCGCTGGCGATTCCATACCAGACATCGTAGGCGTAGCGTCCAATGGCATTTCCATCTCGGACATCCCGTCTGCACTTGGTATGCCGTCTTTAGATGGCATTGCCATATTGCCCATCGCATCGCCGGACATACCCATGTCGGCCATGGTCCGAAGTGGACGTACACGACGCGCCGGGATCGGCGCGCTTAGTCCAGAACGTAGTGCCAACGTACCAGCTGCGTAACCACTACGATCCATCGTTTCGGCAAAGATAGTGTATGCCTCTTCGGTTTGTGGTTGTACAATCATGTCGTAAGTTTCAGCCGGAGCGATACGGAACTCATCAACGGTAACCGGCTCGACATTCTGACCATCGGCTTGCACCAGCGTCATCTTTAGCCCTGGGATGCGAACATCAAAATGCGTCATCGCACCGGCATTAATAAAGCGTATACGGATTCGCTCACCTGGCTTAAATAGCGTAGTCCAATTCTGATCAGCCGATTGGCCGTTAAGAAAATAGGTATAGGTGAAACCAGTCACGTCGGCAATGTCTGTAGGATCCATGCGCATCTTTGCCCACTCCATTCGGTCCTTAATCATTGAGCGCCAGCCGTTGAGGTTTGCATCGCGAAAAACATCGCCCATCGTTCGCCGGTTGAAGTTGTAGTACGAACCGAATTTCTTCATCTTCGCCAGCACGCGCGCAGGATCCTCGAAGGTCCAATCCGACAGCATCACTATGCATTCGCTATCGTAGGAGTATGGGTCGGGTGTGATTGGGTCGATAATCAATGGGCCGTATAGCCCCGCCTGTTCTTGATTGCCAGAATGACTGTGGTACCAGTAAGTGCCACTTTGGTGAAGCTTGAATTGATAGGTGAAGGTCTCGCCGGGTCGAATACCGGCGAAACTTACCCCTGGAACGCCATCCATGTTCTCGGGAACGATCAATCCATGCCAATGGATAGAGCTTGTTTCTTGCAGTTGGTTGGTCACGCGAATTGTCACGGTCTCACCTTCGCGATACCTCAATATAGGGCCTGGTAGCAAACCATTTACTACGGTTGGCATTGCCACGCGCCCTGCAATGTTGAGCTTATGCTTGGCGATGACGAGATCAGTGGCCGTAGTAGAGTTATTTGAGGCGGAGCTAATCAAAGTAGATTCTGTGTCAATTGCGTAAGCTGGGGACAACCTGTGAAGCACCAACCCTGCTCCCACTGCAACGGTAGTTTTCAGGAAATGTCGTCGCTGATATTGCTGCGATGATTTTATCCCACGAGTTTTGTTTGGCGAGCTGTTTTTCATATTCAGCCTTTCTGTTTTTACATCACTATCTGAGCCGACAATATGAGCAGTCTTTAAAGGGCAGTTGAGGACACAAAATTATATCTACACAACCTATACGCTACCCACTGACCTTGTCATCATCATCTATCTGCCCTGGCTATGCGTACTTTCCTTCAAGTTAATGATCTCTACCTTCCCTATTTTCCCTTCCCATCATTTCGCGACCGTGCTCAGAACCTGATCCATAGCCCTGTTCCTGAATTGTAATCTTGTCAATGACGTCGGTGACGCCGTCGGTAGCGCGCGCCACTGAGACGGCTCGTTCCTTAACTGCTTGGGTATCGACAGATCCTGACAAGGTGGCGATTTTATCCTGTACGTCAACATTAATCAGAGCGGCCTTCACTATTTCATCCGCTGTAAGGTTCGTTTTGACTTTTGTACTGATTCCAGCATCGGTCTGACCGCAGGCGACGGTAATAAGCGATACTGCTAATACATTTAAGAGCATTCTGAGATGGTGATACATGATTTATTCTCCTAAGGTGACTATTGTCAATTTTTTGCTACGTTGTAAATCAGCTCGGTAGAGCCAAAATTTGGTTGAAAAAACCATTAACGACAACCAAGTATTAGTGGTATTCACGAAGGACTAGATCCATAAAATGTAGTCGAGATTGAAATTATTCGCCACGCTAATGGAAGACGGGGGTGGTTTATTAAAGGCGACTGTTTTGAATTTAGAGCAATCCCCATAATATTCAACATGCCCACTATTAGAATCTTTGTCTGTACGTTGTCGAACTTAGCAAGATGGTGGAGAGCTTTTTTATTGTTAAGACACTCGCATCGGTCGGCGCAAGGAATTAATCTCCCCCTCTGCTTTAGCAAACTCTGCATAATTGGGATATAGCAGGTTCGAGCCAGTTGGTGCAGGCGCGACATATTTGCCCATAATAATGCTGGTGCCAGCTTACCTGCACAGGGAAGCGAGGCTTTCACAACCAACCGCCATTGAACCCGGCGCGTAGCAAGCCTTTAACGATGTATGGGCAGTTTCGCATTAATTTCCACAACAGGCCAGTACGGTAATTTTCGATCATCAAAATGATCGGTCCTTGATTGAGCCCGAAATGCCACGGTGAGACCCACCAACCATAAGGGTTGCCAGGTATTCCCGGGTGCGTGGGATTGAAAGATGCTTTGAACCCGTAAGAATTGAACTCTGTCAACTTGGCTTGATGAATGCAATGATGAAGCGCGGGCAGAACTATTTCGGGAGCGAACGGCAACGACGCGACCAACGCCCAAGGTGAAAGAGTGCCGTCGTCTGGTCCATATGGTACGCCCCGTGCCACGTAATCGAAAAACTGTCGGTCAATGCCGTTTATTTTGATGGTGTTGGGGCCGGGGCCTTCACTTGCAGTAATACCCCAGCAGCATGCGGCATAGCCTTCAAACTTGAGTGGGTTGTTGATCGCGTACTGCTGTTGCACATAAGTTGCACGACGGCTGTTCTCAAAATAGTCGATGCCTTTATCATGCATGAATGCGTCCTGGATACCACGAAAGTCTATCCAGACATGCGAGAGCTGATGGATAAATAGAGAGCCGCCGTAAAGATATTCCTGTCCATAACAGCTTTCCCACTGGTAAGTGGATGCCCATGCAGCATAGCTATGTTCTGGCAAAGGATACGTCGGCGAGCCCAGCCCTAGGATATATAGCAGCAGCGCCTCATCGTAGCCTTCCCATCGATATTTAAGGAAACCACTTTCTGGTTTCCAGCCGTGCGTTACCGTTGCGCCCTGGTCTTGTGCCCATTGCCAATCGGCACGGCGATAAATTGCGTCACTAAGGGTGCGAATTTCATTCTCTTCGTTTGTACTGGCGTCGAAATAAATAGCGGCCGTCAATGCGCCGACCAACAAAAAAGCGCTATCCACTGTTGAAAGTTCGCATTGCCAAGCGCGTCGACCAGTCTGCATGTCGAGAAAATGATAGTAAAAACCCTTGTAGCCCGTCGCGTCGGACTCGGCCCCTTGGGGACTGTTCCAGAAAAAACGCAACGTCGCAAGCGTGCGTTCTATCGCCGCTGCGCGCGACATAAATCCGCGTTCGACACTTACAGGATAGCAGGCCAACGCAAGACCTGTAGCGGCAATACTGGCAGGCCAATCTGCAGAAGTCTTGTCAATCACCAAACCATTATCGGGATTCGTTTCATACAGAAAATAATCGAATGTTTGGCGCTGTAAATTTTCCAACTCAAAGTCGACTGTCATTTCCATGCTACTCCTGTATCCACCCGATTTGCCGTTTTTAGGTATGACTTGATTACAATATAGTCAATAGCATACGTTTCATAAGGTCTAAAGTTAGGATTTATCATTTGTTATTTGAGTCAATTCAAATATATATTTTTCTTGTATAAATTCTTTCTGTGTTTAAACATATTTAATGATGCTTAATCAAACCCACGCCTTTGATGTCGTTCCACGAAGTCGTCTGGTGGCAAAGATAGCACTGATTCACTTTAGCATTCGGTTGACGCGCAATCGGGGCTGACATCATTGAAAAGTGCATCATGTTGTGACTAGGTGGTGCTAAATGACATTGCGCACAATTGGTCGAGCGCGAAGATGGATGGCGAAACTCAGAAACCGTCCACTGAGTTGTGGCGTGACACTGAACACAATTTTTACCTAACAAGCCCTGATGGCGATCCTTAGTCGCGTGACAGCTCACGCAGTTGAGCATCGATTCATTCGCGCTTAAGCCTGGGTGGTTGACCGGCAACTTAGGCGCGCTTGGTGGTTCAACGGCGATTTTGGTTTCAGCGCTCATATTTGAATCGTCACTCATCTGCGTATCACTACTGCGGGTGTTTGCTAGCGGTTTCTGTGTAACAGAGCGAGGCGTCCTGTCTAATAATTTAACCGCTACTTCGATGTCTTCAAGACTTAACCCTTCCTCCGATGCAGCCTTTAATTGCTTATGACCAACTTGCGCTAGCAATGCATGATCCATGGTTGTCGGCATGCGCACCGTCCCTTGGTGCTCTACATGACAGCCTGTACAGGTTTGAATGTTTGCATGAAACGCCGTTGGCTGACGTTGTAAAAGTACTGAGTTGTCGGCGTGGCAGGCGATGCATTTCCCAGCTTCGACACCTTTCACTTGCGTGTGACAAGCAACACAATTGTTTGAGAGCGATGCATGTGACTGTGACAGTGCTCCCGGGGCTACAGCTTGTTGCCAAAAATTGCGTGTGCGTGAGTCGCTCGTTTCCCACTCAATGCCGATGGTAATCCCGAGGGCGACCACGGCAAAAGCTACAACAAAGAATTTTATTTTGCTCATGCGTTCAAATCCACCTAAGCCCGTATTGCACGCCAGCCCAGATGTGCAAAGTGAGAAGAAGATACAGAAAGACGGAGAGAACGATATGCAGCTTTAGAGACCAGCCGAACCAAAACTTGAAGATTTCATGCATGCGCACCGAGTACTCCAGGTCTGCCACTGAATCGGCGATACGCGTCACCTCAGCTGCGGGTTCACTAGCAGGACGCATGTTTACCAATGACGCGAGACTGGCCATGAATCTAGGCGCTTTCCGAAGAGCGCTCGTTTCGGCTTGAGCGTTCTCGATCACCCCCCAAGCAGCGTCAAGATCACCCCTAGCCGTTTGTAGCAGGGCCAATTTTTCTTTCATGTCATTGGCGACAAAAGTGAGCAGATACCGAACCACAAATCCGCTCACAACAACCAGCAGCATCACTGTCGTCAGGGCAATTCCCAGCCAGCTATCGAATTTGTGACCAGTATGAATAATCGCGAGCAGCGGGCCAACGATACCAGCGTAAACGTGCATGGTCATCAAAGATTGCATCGAAATGAGCGGTGTTATTCGGGCGTTGAAGAAAGGAATACGCTTTGCGACCGTGTAAACAAGGGGCAGCAGCATGAGTACTGCCCCCACTATGCCGAATACTGCCCCAATTCCACTGCCCGGAAAAAGTGGTGAGCGATGCAGGAAAAAGCCGAGCCAAGTCAAAAGCAGAATGCTGATTACGCCAGTAACGACGATACCTTCTCGCTCTCGCTCATTCATGGCTACGCCTCGACCTCGACAGGACCCTTTGGCTTTGCCTGACAGGCCAAAATGATATTATTGGCCTTGTCGTCTGCATCGAGTCCATCCTCTACCGCCATCTCGACTTCACCAGAAGTCATCTTTACCTTGCAAATGCCGCAAGTTCCTACGCGACAAGAGAACTCTATACCGATAGCTAATTCTTCGGAGAGCTCTAAAATAGTCTGATCAACATGAATTTTGGCTGATTTGTTGTTCTTAGAAAAAGTGACCAATGGACCAGTCGCAGGAGTGGTGGGTTTTGCGGCTGTACCGTCGGTTGCGGGGGTGGGTGCCGCTGTACCAAAACTCTCGGTCTTCACCTGTTCTGGGGGAACCTTTAACTCAGCAAGTAACGCCTTGACCGCTTCCATCATCACCTGCGGCCCACAGAGATGGATCCTGCGCGAAGCAATGTCAGGTACCGCCTGCGCTAACAATTCTTTGGTGATGCGTCCCTGCGAACCTTTCCAGTCAGTGCCTTCTGGACGCGACATCGTGACTGTGACGTTCAGCTTTGGATTCGCAGCCTGAAGCTCTGCAATGTCTTTGGCAAAAATTAATTCTGCCGGAGTACTACACCCATAGATAAAATAGATGTCGCCAGGCCACGACTGCTCCGTCAGATAGCGCGCGATGCTCATCATAGGGGTGATTCCCACGCCGCCAGAGATCAGTACAATACTCTGTGCCTCTGCGCCAGTAAACGTAAACCGCCCGACGGGACCACCCACCTCGATCTCGTTGCCAACCTTGAGCAGATCATCGATATGCCGAGAGACTGCACCTCGTGGCTCTCGTTTCACTGTCAAGTCTACGTATTCCCGCCGCATTGGGGAAGATGAGATAGAGTAGGAGCGATTCATTCTCGCCCCGCCAATCGAAAACGAGAGGTTGAGGAACTGACCGGGAACAAAGGTAAAAGGCATGAGGCTAGCGCTAGATACAGGTAGCAGACGCAGGGTTTTGACGTTCGGCGTTTCCCTAATAATACTCCCCACACGCAGCCGACCTCGCCAATTAGCAGTTAGTGGCGACGCTAAGTCCTTTACCGCGTTTAAGGCGGTAAAGGACTCTTTAGGCAATGAGTCAGTCGCCTGAGGCTTTTCAGCAGCGGGCGACTTTGGATCGGATACTGTGGAGGGCGGTAAAACTTTAGGTGATGCTAAGTTTGCATCTGGCGGAGTCACTCGCGAAGGCGGGCTGGGTGCTCCGCTAAGTGGTGGTGCCGCTCCAGGTGGCGGTGATCCAGAGTCAGACTTAATACGCCCAAAGAGCTTTGCTGCGCGGCGCATCTTGAAGAAATACATGACGACCATCGCCAGTGCAAAAGCTATGAGCAGACCCATCGCAAATAGGTGTAAAGGCGTCACACCATGCAATACATCAGAATCGCCAGCCATACTAGTAGGCGCAAGGTTCATCTCTAGCTTAAACCATTGTGCGGCAACATCCTGCGGCGGCGCGCCTTCGATAAGGAGTCGATGCGCGGCGACACCACTTGCTATCAGGCCCAAACTATCGCGAGATTGCTGTAGTGCTCGCTCGGCTGCCTTGATGTCGCTTGTTTGCAGTGCTTTCAATAAGCTTGTGTGTGAAGTCTGGAGAATACTCGTGCTTTCGCGTACGCGCTCTTGAGCAAGACGCTCTACATCAAGCCTACCCTCACGTGTCCATGCGGGTAGGCTCATCAGGTAAGGGTAAAGCTCTTTGCGCAATCCCCCTGCCCCGCAGCAGCCTTCGACGCCATCTTGCTTGCTGGGAGCCATCATGTCTTTCATCATTTTCTGCATGCCCTCCATCATTCCCGCTCCACTAGTTGTAGAGCCTGGCATTGACGGGGAGCTTTGCAGAGAATTTTGTTCAGGTCCTGGGCTACCCATCAGAGCGGCATCGGGACTAGCGGCATCCAGAGTTGGGTTATTTGGTGTATTGCTAATTGGTGGGTTACTTGATGGCATACTACTAGATGGAGTGGTACTAGGCGCAGCAACGGGATGATGAGACTCATGATCACTCTGCTCTGGTTGCGCGAATGCTGGTGATTGCCCCAATAAAACCACCAGCACTACCAAGTCAAAAATTCGTATGATTTGACTGATCCACTGAAACACTGAAAGTTTTGAAAAAAAACGAGTTTTCGTAAAAAAAGGTCTCATTAAAGTAGTTACCATCTTTCAAAAAGTATCTGCAAGCACCTTGAAGTTGAATTACATATCAGACATTGGAGGAGACTCAGTCATTGGAGCGGGCGTATTAGACATTTCAGTGGATGGAGGATTGCTATCAACTGGTGCTGATTTTTTGCCTGAAGGCTGTGCTGTGCCCTTTTTCCCAACTCCCTTTTTAGCCTTACCATCTTTATTTTTCATTTTGCCCTTATCGTTCATTTTATCCATATCTTCCATTTCATCCATCATGGCCAGATGAAAATCAGAGACAATTACTTGTGATGAGGGCTGCACACTCAGCAACTCGTGTGCATTAGCACTAATCCGTATTGAATGCGGGACCGTGCCTAAGGTCATCTCATTCGCTGATACGATAGGAGCAGCGAAGATAATTGAAACGAGCGAAGAAATCAGTATTGAGGTTTTCATTGTGTCAGTCCTTCTCATAATAAAAAACTCCTAGTAGATTAAAAAATAGAAACTATCAGATATTAATTGGGCGAGAATGAGGTTTGGTCTTCGTAGAAGCTTCATCTAGGTTGCTATCTGTCGCATAAGCATTGAGTGTTAAAAGACCAAACTAAAGTGCTAGCAACATACAAATGTGTTTTCATTTTCAGTCTCCATAAGTGTTGTGTCGTTAAAAATATACTCTGCTAAACAAGTATTATCAAAGCTTATTTCTTCCTTCTTTGATCTATGTCAAGGGATGCATAAATGCTTAACTTATCTGAAACAATTATTATGTTAATGAATGCCTGACGAGAAAAAGTTTAACCCTTCGGATAATCTGCTTATCAATAATGACAGTCTGTGCGCTAACACACTTAGATGGTTCTTTTTCGGGCGGCACAGATATGCTTCCATCAAAGCAATTTCTCTTTTTAATTAAGAGTTATACAATTGATATATGCTCATCAACTTTACGTTCCGCACCCGGTCTTGAGAGTCGGATAATGCCGTGTAAGGTTTGTGGCCTTTTCTATATGAGGTATGGAGAATGAGCAAATTGAAAAAAGAATTACCTAAAATTGATTCACAGTTCCATGGTTCATCACATATCACTAAACCGGGCACCAACATATTTCTTGATCTTGGTTTTCCTCCCGATCTGGCGGCAAAGTATCAAGAAGACTCTAAGCGTAGGATGGTTGATACATTGGCCAAGCGAAAAGCCAAAAGAAAATCTGATTTTATAAAGTAACTGGCAAGTAATTTAGTGGCTAGATCTTCTCAAACGTAATGCGTTAGTAATCACAGAAACTGAACTCAAACTCATAGCCAATGCTGCAATCATCGGCGAGAGTAACCAACCTGTAAATGGGTAAAGTACACCTGCGGCTAATGGCACACCCAAAGCGTTATAGACGAAAGCAAAACCTAAATTCTGTTTCATGTTTGCAATGGTCTGTTCAGAGATGGCACGCGCTTGCGCAATACCACGCAAGTCCCCTTTAACGAGTGTGACTTGTGCACTATTCATTGCTACATCAGTCCCTGTGCCCATTGCCACACCTACATCGGCCTTGGCTAACGCAGGCGCATCGTTGATACCATCTCCCGCCATTGCCACCACACGCCCTTCACGTTGTAACTTATCGACCAATGCAAGTTTGTCGGCTGGTTTGACTTCTCCGTAGAATTCTTCAATTCCTAATTTCGCAGCCACTGATTTTGCTGTCACAATGCCATCACCTGTCGCCATAACGACACGCATGCCAGACGCTTTTAGTGTGGCTAATGCTTCGACTGTGCTTTCTTTGATTGGGTCTGATACTGATAGCAATCCCGCAAGCTGACCATCAACTGCTAGATATATGACGCTAGCACCTGTAGCACGTAATTCTTCTGCTTGTGCTTTTAATGATTCTATTTGAATATTAAGCTGTGTCATTAGCGCTGTATTACCTAATGCCAATTGTTTACCATTCAAACGACCTTGCACACCAATGCCTGTACTGGATTCGAAATTCTCTACTTTATTGATAGCTAAACTCTTTTCACGCGCGGCTTTCACAATGGCATCCGCTAATGGGTGTTCACTACCTTGGTCAAGACTTGCTGCTAGGCGCAACACCTCATCTTCGGTATAACCAGATATTGCTAAAGCTTGATTAAAGCGGGGTTTACCTTCGGTTAATGTGCCAGTCTTGTCTACAATTAAAGTGTCAACTTTGCGGAAATTTTCAATGGCAGCTGCGTCACGAAATAGCACGCCCTGAGTTGCAGCCTTTCCAGTAGCAACCATGATTGACATAGGCGTTGCTAAGCCTAAAGCACAAGGACAAGCAATGATAAGTACCGCAACCGCGTTGATTAAGCCATATACCCAGCTTGGCTCTGGCCCAAATATTCCCCAGACTACAAATGTTAGCAGCGCAATACCAACAACCGTCACTACAAAATAGCCTGCCACTTGGTCGGCCATGCGTTGCATTGGCGCTTTAGAGCGTTGGGCTTGGATGACCATTTGTACAATACTGGCCAACACCGTTTGCGAACCTACTTTTTCTGAGCGCATAATTAATGCGCCGTTGGTATTAAGCGTTGCGCCAATGAGCTTATCACCAATACTTTTAGTCACGGGCATAGGCTCACCAGTGAGCATGGACTCATCCACAGCGCTTGCACCTTCTGTGACGACACCATCCGCTGGTACTTTTTCACCTGGGCGTATGCGTAACATATCACCTACATGCACGTGGGTTAGGGGTACATCTTCTTCTGTGCCATCCGTATTAATCCTACGGGCTGTTTTAGGCGATAAGCCAAGTAAAGATCTAATCGCAGCAGAAGTTTGTGAACGTGCCTTAAGTTCTAAGATTTGGCCAAGTAATGTTAACGAAATAATCACTGCTGCGGCTTCAAAGTAGACAGCTACGCGCCCCATTGCCATGAAAGATGCTGGGAACACATTTGGTATAACCGTGGCCACAACGCTGTAAATAAATGCTGCAGCAGTGCCTAAGCCTATCAATGTCCACATATTCGGGCTGCGATTGGTGACGGATTGAAAGCCACGTACAAAGAACGGCCAACCAGCCCACAGCACGATAGGTAATGAAAGTATGAGCTCAATCCAGCTTTGGGTGGCCATTTCAAACCATTGCAGCCTGTGGCCTACCATCGCCAGAGTAGTAACGCTGATAGTCAGTGGCAGCGTCCATATAAAACGCCGTTTGAAATCTACCAATTCAGGGCTCTCATCATCTTCTAAACTAGGCATTTCTGGTTCTAATGCCATGCCACATTTAGGACAAACGCCAGCATGGTCTTGTCGTACTTCTGGGTGCATCGGGCAGGTGTAGATCGTACCAGTGGGGATGACTGCTGAGAGCGTAGATTTTGTTGCTAATATTGTGGTTTCAGGGATTGTAACTTTAGCCAAATACTTGGCTGGGTCGGCAGCAAATTTTGCTTTACAACCTGCGCTACAAAAGTAAACTGGCTCACCCTTATAGTTGAAAATATGAGGCGACTTTCCCGTCACCGTCATACCGCAGACTGGATCTTTTAATAATGACGATACAGGGCTATCCAGGCTCATGACGAATCACTCCTAATAATTTAAAAGTACTTATCCGCAACAGCCCTTGCCTTGAGCTTTCTGTGCAGTATTTGATGCATCCACGCCATAACCAGCATCTATTACTGCTGATTTTAATTGTTCAGGAGAAGTAAGCTTCTCATCGTATTGCACGGTTGCGTTAGCATCTGATAATGAAACTATGACATTATCTACTCCATTTACAGCCCTCAATGCTTTTGTAACATTGCTACTACAGCCGCCACAGGTCATACCCGTTACTTTTATTTGTTCAGTTCGCATGGTGTTAATCCTTTTAATGGTGTTGAATAAACCTACAGGGTAATATGCCTTCAAGTTGTTGTTTCCTCGCCTAGGACAAGCAAGGTGCCTGATGCGTATGATGTGGCGACATAATAAGGTCATGGTGATACTGCTGCAGAGTTAAAATCCTTGTAGTTACGGAATGAATTACCTAGATTCTGAGTTTTGACCTCATCCCATTACAGTTTTTTGCTCCAGAACCCCCAAGCGATTCCGTAGAACGCGCCGAGCACAAAACCAGCGGCTATGAACATCAGGAATCCTGTCAGGAAACCTATTGGACTGCCATATATCGGCCATGGACTGGCTGACGCAAGTGCTGCGAGCAGCCCGTAAGGTGGGAACAGCGTATCGTAAATGGCGCATAAAATATATGCCACACCCAGAGTTGTAGCCAAAGAAAATGCATGTAATTTACAGATGTTAATCATGATAAATATCCTTAATGTTGATGACCTTGCGGCAGGCTCTCGTTCAGTTGTTTTTAGCCTAATTTCCATTCTAAATACAGAGTTTTAATTACCAGCTATACTAAGTTTTTAAGTTATTAGTATAGCTGGTGTCAACCACTTTAACTCAATGCCCCGTATGACCCATCGGTTTGCGTACTTTCATTTCCACCCCACTTTCAGGAACCGTCATATCTGAGCGTTCTACTGGAGGTAAATCATTTGCAACCTCGCCTGCCACAGTGTCTTTAGGATGTTTAAAGTAACCAGGATCTTTGTAATCATTACGGGCAAGCCCTTCCCTGACTTTGACTGTAGTGAACATGCCGCCCATTTCAACAGCACCAAACTGAGCCTTACCAGTCATCATAGGCAAAGTGTTTTCAGGAAGCGGCATATCCATCATCTCAGCCATTTCTGTCATCTCAGACATGCCTGTTTCACCCATCGGCATATACTCAGGTACTAAATTTCCAATCTTTTTCATCAAGTCCCCTTGTTTAACGCCAAGTAATGTAGGCACGTCATGCCCCATTGCATTCATGGTGTGATGACTTTTATGACAGTGAAATGCCCAATCACCAGGCTCATTTGCAATAAACTCTATAGCACGCATCTGTCCTACAGCGATATCCGTTGTTACTTCAGGCCAGCGAGCAGAAGCTGGAACCCATCCACCATCAGTACCGGTGACTTGAAACTCGTGTCCGTGTAAATGAATCGGATGATTCGTCATCGTGAGATTGCCAACGCGAATACGAACACGATCATTCTTTTTGACGACAATAGGTTCGATCCCAGGGAAAACTCGACTGTTAAATGTCCATAGATTGAAATCCAACATGGTGTTAACTTTAGGTGTGTAGCTGCCAGGATCAATATCATATGCATTCAGCAGAAAGACAAAATCACGATCCACAGGCATGAATTTTGGGTTTTTAGGATGTGTGACCCAGCTCCCCATCATACCCATCGCCATTTGCAGCATTTCATCAGCATGGGGATGATACATAAACGTGCCCGCACGCTTTGCCTCAAATTCATACATAAAAGTCTTACCAGGCGGTATGGGCGGCTGATTCAGCCCGCTTACGCCATCCATGCCATTAGGTAATCGCTGGCCATGCCAGTGAATACTGGTAATTTCAGGCAATCGGTTCGTCACATAAATCCTTACTTTATCCCCTTCAACCACTTCAATCGTAGGACCTGGACTTTGCCCGTTATAACCCCATAAATGAGCCTTCATACCTGGCGCCATTTCACGCAGTACTGGTTCGGCTACTAGGTGGAATTCTTTTACGCCTTTATTCATACGCCAAGGAAGACTCCAGCCATTGAGTGTGACAACAGGGTTATATGGTCTACCAGTATTGGGGTGTAATGGTGCCTGAGTATTCGCTTGTTCAGTTGAAACAATTTCTGGCAATGCGGCCATCGCGACTTTGCTTACAGTAGATGCGGCGATGCCAGCACCTGCTAATTTAAAAAAGTCACGCCTACTAAATTTAGAAAAATCCATTTTAATTTCCTTCCATCATATTTTCGTTACCAATCAGCGTCATTTGTAATGCACTATCGGCCACCCAGAATTCACGTAATGACTCGATATAGCTTTGCACACTGGTAACTTGTGCGCGTGCGTCACCAAATAGTTCAAATGGACTTATCAGCATACCGTTGTAACGAAGTTGATTTTCTTGCAGAATTTTTTTGCGAAGCGGCACAATTTCATCCCGTATATGCTTTGTCATATCGTAATTGGTACGATAGGTGTTGTAGGCCTCGCGTATTTCAGACTGAGCATTGATTGCTAATTGTGCGGCCCGATTCACTGATTGCATGTAAATGGATTCAGCCAGTGCGACGCGTGCAGTGCCCCAGTCAAATATTGGTAACTCGAATGAGAGCTCTACCCCTTTTTTATAAGGTTCGCTACGAGGACCTTCTAATACTCTTGCAGGACCAATTTCTAGCACATTGATGAAACGTGTCGTCTTGGTGAGCCCTAATTGTTTAGCTAATGCATCAGTTTCCAGTCGGATGGCCTGTAAATCCAGGCGCTGTTCAAAAGCTGCTTTCTCAAATGGCTGCAACTCAGTGAGTGACTTAGGTAGGTCAGGTAGCCGTTCTTCCAAAATCAGCTGATCAATTGATACGCCTAGTAAGCGTGATAGCGCTTCATATGCGGATACTTGCTTATTTTTAGCATTTGCATAATCTAGTGCTGCATCTGCATAAAAGTTCTGTTCACGTGCTTGCTGCAGCTTGTTAAAGTTACCTGCCTTAACCATGCTTCTTGCTAATTCAGCACTGGCTTCTGCAGATTCCTTTACTTGCTCGCTATAGCGCACCTGTTCTGTTGCCGCGACTGCATTGAAATAGGCTATACGTGTGTGATTGGCGATTTTAATCACTTCAAAAGCGGTTTTTTTCTGAGTTTGCACAAATCTCTGACGTTCGATTTCTTGCATTTTTGGCATGGTTATCAGCGAGAAAATATTAAAAGTCAGAATTTGTTCGATCTTATAATCACCGTCATTACGTGTATAAAGCATAGAAAACTTAGGGTTAGGCAAACGACCAGCCTGCACCAAATCGGCTTCCGATATACCAAGATTATAAAAATCCGCCTGCAACCCTTTGTTATTGAGGATAGCAATTTGTACGGCTTGCTCTACATCTAAACGTTTTGATAATAATTCGTTTACGCGTTCTGTGACTTTATTCTTTTCACTTTCAGTTTTTGGCCATACCACTTCTTGCTTGATGTGTTTTTTAGCAGTTTCTTGCACAGCGCCAAAACCACCATCTTTTGAAAAAGTAGCACAACCGCCTAGCGCAATACTGGCACTGATAAGGACGATTACAGTACGAGATTTGAAAGCTGCATGTGGTGTATTAGTGTTCATGAGATTCTCCTTTTTCATCATCATGCTGTTCTGTAGGTTTATCAGAACCTATTTTAGCGGCGGTGCCTTTTGTACTATTATGGTGACCATGGCCGGTGCCTTCGCTGGCTGGCAGTGATAACACGCCTATGCCATGACGGTAGACCACTTCTCCTCCCAGCCATCCTGTCACTGCGATTGCTTGAGAAAGCAGGAAAAGTAAAAACAGCATTGGCACCGATATCAATTCATTGATACGGTATTTCCATGCATCCCAGCTAGCGAGCAAGATCAAGCCTATAGCCGTTGGTATGGCCCATGAACGGTGTAACAACATAGCCGCATGTCCTGCATCATCATGATTGACCGAGTTAAATGCGAGCCAGCCAAATAATACAGCCGCAGCAGCCCCTATTGCCGCGAGCCACAGGGTAAAGTGACCGGCGGCAGCCAGTTGCGCAGAGACAGGATGGCTGCGCCGTGCGTAAGCAGCGATACTCAACAGAAAGGCAATGATGGTTAAAGCAATGGGGAAATGCACCACAATCGGATGAAAATTAGGGATTATCTGCCAGGGTGTAGCTTGTGTTGCAGGTCCAGCCATTGAGGGCATAGACATCCCTGCATGTTCAGACGCTTGTGAAGATGCGTGCTCGTGAGGTTGAGATTCATCTTGCGCGGCACCTTCATGACCTGGTTGCACATCATTCGGCTTTGACTCACTCATTTTTGAATGGTCCATCGCCTTCATATCAGACCCACTGTGATCATGCCCAGCCATTTCTTCATGTTTCATCTCCGGCATATCATCTTTTTTCATAGGCTGCATTGCTGATTTGCTGTCAGGCATGGACTTCATGTTGCCATGATCCATGTCCATTCCAGCCATTTTAGAATGGTCCATCCCAGCCATTGGCGCCATGGCATGATCATGCTTCATTTGGCTGTGATCCATGCCTTTCATATTGTCTGGCGCGGCTTTTTCCATGCCTTCCATGCTGCTATGGTCCATACCCTCCATTGCAGGCATTTCCTTGCTGTCGGACGGCATATTAGCCATCTGTTCTGGTGTCATTTCATGTTGCATGCCAGCCACGGAGTGTCCGGCATGACCGCCGCCATTTGAAGGCACGTTTATAGATTTCCAATCTGACAAGTTGTCTTCGGATAGGGGTTTGTAATCATCAAAGGATGATTGGTAGGTATTAGTCTCTTGAGGCGCATCTGCGGCCCATAGGGGCGTAGATGCTCCTATACCAAGAGAAAGAATAAACAACGATAAGTTGAATAGTTTCATCGAAATCTCATTTCAAAAATAAATGTGGTGAATCAGTAGCAGGCGAATAGCCTGCTACTGAACTGAATCCATCGGTTTATTTAAGAAATGGGAGGTCTTTGAGGCTGGGCACTGATGTGCGAGAGATAGCTAGGTTCAAACAAGCTGATAGTAGTCGCTTGAATCTGAGATTGCATTTTGTCTAATTGGCTAGGGGGTAAAATGGTAAAGCAAGCCATGCAGTGACCGCATTTTGAACAATGGTCATTAGTTGACTGTTTCTGCCCTGCATCGTGTTGATGGTGTTCATGTTGAATCATGTCATGATCATCATGGTTATGGCTTTCAGTACTTACTGTGTGATTGCCAGACAGTTGGTCAGCCACCATCATGCCGCTAGCATAAACAGTATCTGTAAAGAATATTGTCAATAGCAAGAAGATGAATACACGCAATGATCGTAGCTGTTTGAATTGCATAACTCTAGTTTATATCAATCAAAGTAAATTTCAACCTACATTACTGTTTATCTAACAATGTTTTCATTTGGGCAATTTCCTGCTGTTGGCCAGAAACAATGTTACTGCATAATACTTGAATTTCCGGGTCACTGATTTTGGTTTCTTTACACATCAAAATAGCAGAGGCATGATGCGGGATCATCGATTTCAAAAACTGTTTCTCAGATACCGCACCCTGAAATCGAATCAATAAGAAAAAACCCACTAGTCCTACGAAAGACAGGATGATGATGAGTTTGTTCCTGTTTTTATCCATATACATGGCGCTCATGACTATCATCTCAATCAATACCATGGGCATGGTCATTAAGCCTGCCATATAAAATTGGTTGATGTTGGGAATCACATTGTTGAGCTGGTTGACCATGGCATACATAAGGATATACATGGAAGCAAAAGACAATAGCACCATGTACAAAAGCTTTAAATAAGCTTGCTTATGCATCATTTCTTTCATTGGTATTACCAGCTCTATGACAATGAATTACTTTTGTTTCGATAGCCAGGTATCGAATTCAGCAATTTCCTTTTTTTGAGCCGAAACGATTTTTTTGGCCATTGCTTTCATTTCTGATGATTTGCCTTGGTCAATTTCAATTTGCGCCATGTCCAATGCTTGCTGATGATGCATTTTCATTATCATGGCGAAATCTTTATCAACATCACCTGACATTTTCATCGACTCCATTTTCTTCATACCGTCCTGCATGGTATGCATAATGCTGTCAGAGCCTTTCATATTTTTTCGCTCATCCGCGTTGGCTATGCCTAGTAGTGATGTGAATAGCACTGCAGTTATACAAACTTTAAGAAAATGGATTGGAGTAATTTTCATGACGTTTCTCCGTTAAATTAGGTATTCACATTAAAGACACTAAACATCTGGGTCTGTACGCTACCAAACACACAAAATCAAAAATCGAATCTTGCTATTTTTTTCATCACTTCATGGTTATCTGCCAATGTACACAGACCATCACAATGCTGCTTAAGTATGTTGAATGGTAGATAACCGATAGCAAAATCAAGATCACCTTTGAACGCTGGACGGTTAATTTGTGCGATGACCTCACGCTCTCTTTTATCGGGGGCGACAAGGTAAAACTGACAGTCTTGCTCTGATAAAGATCGTGCCAAATCTTTCATGCGCAGCATACCGGAGTAGATTGAGGTGCTTTTCTCTACCTCAAACGCACATATGATTTTATTGGTTTTAGTATCAATCCAAATCACATCAATCAGGCTAACAGTATCCATTACATCACTGCTAGCGCCAATATCGGGCAAATGTGGTGTTGTGAGTTGCGCAAAAGATTCGCCATGACAAGATCGATTGCGGTCATTACGGGCGACAAATACTTGGTAATTTAGCGCACGTCCAATTCGAATCAGCATGTGTTGAACTTGTGTATGTTCAGACTCTTCACGTTGCTCTTCAATCACTTCTTTATGACGCTTTTCAGCAAGCTTTGCGGCTTTTTCCCGTAATAGTATTAGCGCTTCACCCCCATTACCATTAACTGCCAATCTGCCGCTACCAATCTCAAATAGCAATCCTGCAAAAGCACCTAGGTCGTTGGACAAAATTGTTTGATGCGTTTTATTGGTCTCAACTATGGTTTCTCTCATGGCAAGATAGCTTTGCCAACAACCTAATTTGAGCTTGGTGCCAAACATGGCATTGAAACCATTTAATATCGCGGTGTTAAATGGTGGTACAAAGGTAGGGTGTAAAAAATATACGATGCTCGCTACTGAAGGACCAAGCCCTTTGATCTTTGCATTTGCTAAACGACTCATCTCATCCAGCACTTGCGTTTCACGTGTTGCAATTAGGCAACTATTTAAGAAAGCGCCAAAAAATTTCTTATTATTGTCATCTTCATAGATATCAGGAATGCGGAGTTTTGGTTTCCAATAGAATGGATGTGCGGCACCTTCAAACACTTGCTTTTGTTCGGTAATAGCATTTAACACCACTTCTAATGGCGATCCCCGAAAGTCATTTCCAAAAGTATTGCTAGCGATGGCATCAACGGTATCTTTAACCCCCCTACGAATTGAACGAAAAGCTTTTAAGCGTGCTTCATTGCCAATAAACCAGGTGTTATAGACTGATTCAGGATCAATTTTGTAGTGGGATATCAAGTTTACTGTCACGACATTGCATCCAATTTTATCGTTATTAAATAAGGAAATGCTATGTAGCCATCATAGCGCATCGCGATTGTTAGTTGAATAAAAAGTAAAAATGGTTTAAAAAATGGGCGGAAATGCACCGCCCATTAGGTCAAAGCAAATAAACTATTACTTACTTACTTACTTACTTACTTACTTACTTACTTACTTCTTGCCAGTCTCGCATGGTGCAGATGCCATCTTAACTTTATGCTCTTCCATCATTTGACTCATCAAGTCATCCATGATTTTTTGGTGTTCTGCATACCACTCATCCCGTTCTTTCTCAGTCATGCCTGCCTTAGGCTTCATCTCACGACAAGCATTCATGTTGTCATGCAACATCCGCATATGTTCACCCAGGAGTTTCTGCTGTTCAGCACCTTGAGAAGTCTTAGCTTTTTCCAATTTCTGTTTAGTCACTTGCATATTCTGGATCAACTGTTCTTGAAAGAAGTCACGGCCTGCCATGGCGCCAGTTGAGGCAAGGCTTAGGCTGGCTATGAATGCCGTAGCGATCAATGTGTTAATAATTGATTTTTTCATGGTGAATATTCCTTAAAATTAATGTTTAAAATCTGTTAGTAAGCACAGGCCAATTATCAGTCTGTGCAGTTGCTCTTATTTAATACTTGTAATGACGTAGTCCTGACCTTGTGGCTCCAAGGTGAATTGCACCTTGTCACCTTTTTTCACTTTATCTAGCAACATCTTGTCTTTAACTTTAAATTCCATGGTCATCGCCCCCCAACCAATGGCTGGAATCGCTTCATGTTTCAACGTGACATTTCCTACAGCCTTATTCTCAAAAACAACAGTGCCTTTCCCAACAATGTCTTTCTGGGCAGTAGCTTTAGAAGTTGGCATAGGCATCGCCATTTCATCTTTGGCATAACTAGCAATAGATGACAGGCTTAATGTTGCAATTGCAGCTAATACGAATATTGATGTTTTCATATAACTTAATCCTTAAGTGAGTAATATTTAAAGCCAAATGAGCTATAGACGGAACAGCTAAACTTACTGCTCCATCCATAGCGATTAAGAACGGTTAGCATTTTTTACCTTGCGCTAACAGTCTTTTGCATTCCACCACCTTGTTAGTTGCAGAATCTTGCTTACTAGCTTGTGCAACCTTAGCTTGCTGTTGTAGCTGATATACCTGCAGCGTCATACGACTTTGTATATCGTCCTTCCCGGCAGAGGCTGGTAAGGATAGAAACGCAAAGCTTGCAAGTACTACGGTTAGTGTGAGTTTGTTTGTGTATGTGTTTTTCATGATAATTCTCCTCAATTTGACGTCACCTTATCAAGGTGGTCGTATCTAATCCGGGGCGATTAAAAAAACTCCACCCCGACACATAGTGTTAATTGCCGCCAGCATCTTTGCCGTGTTCCGTCTGTTTTTTGCACTCCTCTGCTTTGATAGCAGCAGCATGTTGCCTTGCTGCTTCCGTGGCTTTAGATTGCTGCTGTTGTTTGATTGTCTGCTCTATCATCAAGCGTTGATTACTATCCTGTCCTGCTATAGCTGATAGGGATAAAAATCCTAAACTAGCCATTAACAAGGTTACTGATAACTTTTTTAAATATAGGGTGTTCATGGTAATTCTCCTCAAATTGACGTCATCCTTTAGATGATCGTATTCATATGTTCATGCTTGGCAGTCAGGGACGAGCAGATACCACTAGTCAGTAATTTCACTGCCAAGCAATGGTTTGGCACTTGGGACTGCTGATATGAATCAGCTATAGTCGCGCTGTGCTATGAGAAGAGATGTTTGGGGGGATGAAACAAGCCAGAGGGGAAAGTTTGATAATTGTCGTTAATCAAATCGAAGTAAGTAGTCGCTAAAATTTCAGGTACTGTGAGCAAGTCTGTATCAGGTAATTGTAAGATGCTTAAATGGCAGATAGCGCATTTTTGATCTGAGCATATTTTGTTTCCACTCATATCACAACAGTTTTTATCAATCATGTCACTGCTAGCGGCTTTTGCATCTGACTGACTCATAGTCACATTATTATGGCCCGCATTCATAGCCATGCTGGCTGCCATGGTATCTTTGGACATATTGCAAGACGGCATAGTCAGACCTGCAACCGCTTGTAAAGGGATTGTGATAGCAAGTGCTATGATCACAAATAATTTAAGCCAGTATTTCATTTTGTATTGTTTACTTGGTTTTGATCAATTCATGTTTCTATATATGTCTGACTAAATTTATCAGGACATAGTTCGTATCTTGAAGCTTTCCACAGTGGTAAGGTCAAGCGTTTTTATCAATATAATTTATTAATATTTTTTCCAATTAACAGCGATTATTTATTTTGAGCCAGTTTATCTAAAATTGGGCAATCAGGCCGTGTGTCACCATGACAACAGCTCACTAGACGTGTCAGTTCCGACTTCATCGCACTCAATTCTCGTATCTTCCGGTCGAGCATTTCAATATGCTCGGTCGCCATCGATTTGACTTTGCTGCTTGGGCGGTTTTGATCACGCCATAAACTCAACAAATCGCCAATCTGTTTAATCGAAAATCCTAAGTCACGCGAATGTTTGATAAACCTCAGCATATGCACATCACGATGATTGTAGGTTCTATACCCGGAGAATGTTCTTGATGCGGGTGGTACAAGACCAACGTCTTCATAATGACGAATCATTTTGGCGGAGATACCTGAAGCTTCTGCAGCCTGTCCGATATTCAATATATCAGCATTCATTTAGCTATCCTTTTTCTGATGACGTGATGGCTGCCAGCGTTTCAACATTAAGGCATTGGTTACTACACTCACTGAACTGAACGCCATCGCGGCGCCAGCGATGACTGGACTCAATAATCCTAATGCCGCTAGCGGTATTCCAATAAGGTTATAGATTGAGGCCCAGAATAAATTTTGCTTTATTTTGCTATAAGTTCTGCGGGATATATCAATGGTATCCACCACCAAGCTAGGGTCTGAGCGCATCAGGGTGATATCTGCAGTATGCATCGCAACATCTGTTCCTGTAGACATGGCGAAGCTTACGTCAGCGGCAGCTAGCGCAGGTGCATCATTAACACCATCGCCTACCATCGCAATCACCTGGTCTTTTTGGCGCATAGATGCAATCGTGCTGGCTTTGGATTCTGGCGTTTGCTCAGCTAACGCCATATCGATGCCAAGCTCTTGAGCGACATGCTCTGCGCTGATACGATTGTCTCCGGTAAGTAGCAATGTTTTGATGTTTTTGAGGCGTAAGCCAGAAATAGCTTGTTTTGACGAATGCTTGATTTCATCACCAAATACAAGCATCCCAAGTAATGATGGTTCTGCAGCACCCTCACGCACCGCAACACATGAGATGGTTTTTCCAGTATTCTGAAATTCCATAGAAATATCAGTCAGTGTGCCCATATCAATCCCAAGCTCTGTCATCCAACGTTCATTACCTACATAGATCATTTTACTATCCACTTGCCCCTGCAACCCCCGCCCAGGCAGCTCTTTCACCGAGGTTGATAAGGATGGTGTTTTGCCCCTCATTGCAAGCTGATCCACAACCGCCTTGGCGAGTGGGTGCGAACTATTTTGCTCGATTGCAGCTGCAAGTTCCAGCATCCTGTCATCTTGGCCATTGATGGCTTTTGCAGACAATAGAACAGGTTTACCTGCTGTGAGCGTACCGGTTTTGTCGAATACTACCTGGGTGATGCTGTGTGCAAGTTCTAAAGCATTGGCGTCCTTGATGAGAATGCCATGTTGTGCGGCAACGCCGGTCCCTGCCATGATGGCTGTAGGAGTTGCTAAGCCAAGCGCACAAGGACAGGCGATCACCAACACAGCGACGGCATTCAATATGGCCTGTTCCCAATTGCCTGTGTAAAGCCCCCAAGCCAGAAATGTGCCGAGAGCAATCATGATGACGATGGGTACGAACACAGCACTTACTTTATCGACTAGACGTTGAATCTCCGGTTTAGCTGCTTGAGCGTCTTCTACCAATCGTATAATGCGTGACAGTGCCGTTTCAGCGCCGATTGCGATTGTTTGAATGACGAGCAATCCATCGCTATTGACTGAGCCCCCTATCACTTTGTCACCGACTTTTTTATGGACAGGAGCACTTTCACCCGTCATCAGCGATTCATCCACGTGACTATGACCTTCCAGGATAATGGCATCGACCGGTATACGCTCCCAAGGTCGAACGACGACGACATCATTCAAAGACACTTGAGCAAGCGGTATTTCCAGTTCTTCACCTTCCCGTTTTATTCGGGCTGTTTCGGGACGTAACTGTTGTAATGCCCTAATGGCTTCGGTGGTTTGATGCTTGGCACGTCTCTCTAACCATTTACCTAACAGCACGAGTGTAATGACTACGCTGGACGCTTCGAAATAGAGGTGTTGATGTCCTTGTAGCAGCATATAGACTGATAAAGCATAGGCAGCTGTTGTGCCTATTGCCACCAGCAAATCCATATTGCCGGATTTATTTAATACAGCTCGCCAGGCAGATTTGTAGAATCCTGCGCCAAAATAAAATTGAACAGGTGTTGCAAGTAACCATTGAAACCATACAGGCAGATTCCAATCAATACCTGCAAGCCTAAGTAACATAGGTGTAATTAGCGGAAAACTAAGGATTGCAGCGATGAGAATTTTTATGCCAGTCGCGGAGTCTTCTTCATGAGGATGCGCATGACCTTGTTCAGATAAAATTATAGATGCCCCATACCCTGCATCCACAACCGCTTTTACAATGTTTTGATGTGGGATGTCATTTGCCAATTCAATATGTGCACGCTCGGTGGCAAGATTAACGCTAGCAGACTCGACATCCGTCAATTTCCGTAATGCATTTTCCACCGTAGAGACGCACGAAGCGCAACTCATCCCTGTTACGGCGATATCGACAGAATGATTATGGGATGACATGAATCACCTCTTTTATTGAATGATGAGATCCCATGGTAAAGATTCCAATGATGGTAAGGTAAAGCCCATAATGAATTAATTTTTTATTTGACCTTCCAACAGTTGGAAGTTTTATTGTTAAGGCTTCTATCATTTTTAAAAGGACGCTTGCTATGTATCAATTTCATATTCCCAAAATGAGTTGCGGTGGTTGTGTAAGAAATATTACGAACGCAATCAAAAAAGTTGATGATGCAGCCACGATAGATGCTGACATATCTACCAAAATGGTTAGAGTAGAAACAGCAATTCCTGAAGCTACTATTATCAAGGCCATGACCGATGGTGGCTATCAACCAGCGTTATAAATTACTGTGGTTGGAACTGAGTTCTTACTGTATGCGTTTCTGGATTGCCCTCTTCTCAGTAGACCACTTACTATTGATATAAGTTAGCACCGATATAATGTCAGTGTCAGTGAGTGTGGGTAGTCCATAACGAGGTTTTCAGTTCTGGGGACAGGATCATGGATATTATTGGGGTTTCTTAATTCGTCAGTTTCATGAACCATTTTATTGCCGTCCTTATTAAATAAATTGTTAAATCGTCATCAATTTATAATGCCAAGCATTAGTATACAAATACACATTATTAATATCTATTAGGCACTAACCATGGCAGCAGATTTTTACTTTATTAATCCAACCTTCACAATCCCGTCATTGAAACCAGTTGCTACATTTAAGTGGCAACACATTCCTGATGAAGACATTAGATATTCGATTGCTGCTGAAGAACAATATTTAAACTTTCACCTTTATATGCTTGAAAATCTTCGTCATACTGAAGCCGGTCGGCTCGCTAATCCAACTTACGTATATGAGCTTGGCTTGTCAGTACGAGCCGCTGCAGTTAAAGCAGCTGTTCTAATTGCAGCATCAATTATTGAAGCTGCACTTCGTGTACTTGCAGAAGCAAAAGCTTATCCTTTGAATGATGAACCACGTCGAAGAACATTTGGAAATGTTATTAAAGCTTGGGAACAAAATGGTGCTCCAAGACCTGAGGTTGCCGATATTTGGCTCGCTGTAAAAGCGATGCATGAAGTACGCAATTTTGTTCATCTTCACAAGGCTGCAAAAGATGGGAATGCAGCATGGGAAAATATGTTAAAAAGCGAACAAGCCCTGCTAACTGGAGCTTTGCATGCTATCGATCATGTGTCTCAGATAAAAATTGTGTAATAGTAGATTAATCAATAGTTTTACCTATGGCATTAATTTTTTTAATTCTCACATATCATTAAGCTTGCTAATAGGAATTACAGCTCTCAAAGGCGTTTAGTAAACTAGTGGAGATTCAACCTTGCCGGAGCCGCGGAAAGAATGCTGGTGTATTAGCAGCATATTTCGAATACTCCTCGGCAAACTCAGCATAAGCTTCTTTCTCTTCGATTCTAGCCAGCCGGGTGTACATGTAGGTCAAAATCGGGAACATTAGCAATGTTACTATCGTTGGCCATTGTAGTAAGAATCCAAACATGATCATCACGAACGCAGCATATTGTGGATGACGAATACGTGCATATGGTCCAGTCGTAGCTAGCCTATGTTTGCGTTGAGCATTGTACAACACGCGCCAAGCACCAGAGAGCAAAAAGAAACCAGCAATAATCAGGGCGTTGCTGAGTAAGTGGAATGGGCCAAAGTGCGGATTGCCGCCCCAGCCAAACAGATCTTCTAGTAAATGTCCTGCATTATGTGAATATGGGTCGATTCCAGGAATATGACTTGTAAGCCAGCCAGACAAAAGATAGATGGTTAGTGGGAAGCCGTACATCTCAACAAATAACGCTACCAGGAATGCTGAAAACGCACTGAATGTTCGCCAGTCACGCTTACTCTGTGGTTTGGCAAAACTAAAAGCGAAGATGATGAATACTAGAGAGTTAATGATGACCAGTGGCCACAAGCCATAATCAGAAGATGGTGCATTCATTTTTGTTCTCCCTCTTTTGTTTCATGATGATGATTGTGGCCACCATGCCCATGGTGCATGAATAAATGCATCAAAGGGCAAGCAAGCAAAATCAAGTAAGGCAGAAAACCAAGAACATGGGCGCGGTGTTCTGTGAAGAGTAGCAATCCGGCAAATATCAGAAATCCATAGAATACCCATTGCCCTCTGGAAAGATGTTTCGTTTCATGCTCGTCGTTCATGATGCTACCCCTTCATATGCAGTTAGGTGTAATAGTTGTTAGTTTCGTAAGGTTGCCAATCCCCATAAAATGATGCTTGGACATACAAGCATCAGTGCGCCGACAAATGATGTCCATAAGGTAAATCACCACATATAAAATACCAACGTTGCTAATATCAATCCTAATGCTGGACATATCCACACCCATCGGCTGAGGGTATCATTCGCAAAGATCGGCAGAAAACCTGGCACTCGAATCATGTAATCACTATATTTTGGCATCCGCTGCAACAAATCAACTTCTTCTAACTTAGCCATCACTGTAAAAAACATGATGGACAGGATAGATGCCATTAACCATGGTGCGGTGAAATGCACTAATGCAAGTCCAATAAAAACAATCAGACCGCCGGCATATATAGGATGCCGAACATAAGCGTAAAGTCCTTTATCCATCAGTGAATCATTTATAGAAGGCATATGTGTACGCCATCCAAGCTGCAAATGACCTACAATGATTGGTACGGCACCTGCGATTACCAAAAGCCAGCCTAATCCTTGCCCTATAGCACCCAAATTGAATATCAAGGTTGAAGTTTCACACCAGGCAAGCACAAGGCCATAACCGTAGAGCGGTATACCTAACATATTACGCAACAGGCTGGTAACCAGCCGACCACCATTTACACCCCACGAACGAGAAAAGGCAGCTGTAAACGCGCTATAGCCTGCAAACACAAAGCCTATTAGGAGTGGAATCAAAAAATAGTACATCTCAGTCTCCTTTCATGATGTAAGCGGAATCAACAACACCTATCATTAACTTTTAATTAATCATAGATTCAAAGCTTGGCTCGTTTAAGTAACGCTGAATTCACAATCACTGACAATGAACTCAACGCCATCGCTGCTGCCGCGATAATGGGGTTAAGAAAGCCGAATGCCGCAATTGGCACACCAATAGCGTTGTAGATAAAAGCCCAGAACAAGTTCTGCTTAATCTTGCGCATGGTGGCGCGTGACAGACGTATGCTCGCTACTACGTCGCGCACATCATTCTTGATGAGAACGATGCCGCCGGTTTCCTTAGCTACATCAGATCCGGAACCAAGTGCGATACCGATTTCGGCAACTGCCAGCGCAGGCGCGTCGTTGACGCCATCGCCAACCATGGCGACTGATTTACCTTGTTTCTGTAAATCCTGAATGACTTTAGCCTTATCTGAGGGTAGCACTTCAGCAATGACGTGCTTAATACCTAGTTCTTTAGCAATAGCTTCGGCGGTGCGACGATTGTCACCAGTCAGCATGATGACTTCCACATTTTCTTTCATAAGCTCAGCGATAGCATCTTTGGCCTCTGGCTTGAGGGTGTCAGCTACAGCTAAGACACCGGCAAGAGCGCCCTCAAGACCGACCAGCATCGCAGTCTTCCCCTGAGCTTCCAGCTTTGCCATGATTTCTTCCGCAGCCTTGGTATCAATACCTTCTCGTTCGAACAGCCTTCGGTTGCCGAGAAACGTGACCATGCCATTTACGCTGCCGCGGATGCCATGGCCGGGAATGGCTTCGAAGTTCTCCACCTTAGGTAACACGAGTTCGCGGTGTTTCGCAGCACGCACGATTGCTTCGCCAAGAGGATGCTCCGAGCCGACCTCTACCGCGGCGGCGGCGCGCAGAATATTTTCCTCCGGCTGACTGCCAATAGCTATGATATCTGTGACATTAGGCTCACCACGGGTGAGCGTCCCGGTCTTATCGAACACCACTGTGGTGAGCTTTTCTGCGCGCTCCAAGACTTCTGCGCCACGAATCAGGATACCGGCTTCAGCTCCCTTGCCTACGCCAACCATCAGCGCCGCCGGGGTGGCAATGCCGAGAGCGCATGGGCAGGCAATAATCAGTACCGCGATAAAAGCCATCAGGCTCTGTGGGAAATTACCCATCAACCACCAACCCACAAAAGCGGAAAACGCGACCAGCACTACTGTTGGAACAAAATAACTGGCCACTTGGTCGGCGAGACGTTGGATAGGCGCGCTGGAAGCCTGCGCTTCTTCCACCAGTTTGATGATTTGTGCGAGCGCGGTCTCTGCGCCAACTCGCGTCGTCTTAAAGCGGAACAAACCGGTACGATTGATGGTTCCTCCGATTACTGCGCTGCCTGGTGATTTTTCCACCGGCATTGATTCGCCGGTGAGCATAGCTTCATCGACTGAGGAGCTGCCTTCAAACACTACACCATCAGCGGGAACCTTCTCACCGGGGCGCACCACGATAATTTCATCTAACATTACACTTTCTGCGGGCACTTCCATCTCCTGACCATCGCGGATGACATGTGCGGTCGCAGGTTTGAGATCCAGCAGTTTGCGCACTGCTGCTGAAGAACGTTTTTTGATAATTTCCTCCATGTACTTTCCGAGCAGCACGAAGGCGATGATGACTGCCGACACTTCAAAGTAAGATTGCCGCTGATCTACCGCCACTGGCAACACATTAGGGAAGAACACTACCGCGACGCTATAGAAGTACGCGACCGAGGTACCGAGCGCAATCAGGAAATCCATATTGATGTTGCGGGCGCGAACTGCGTTCCATGCTCCTTTGTAGAAGCCCCAACCACCGATGAATTGTACCGGTGTGACCAGTATCATCATCCACACTCCCCAGGTAAACCACGGCAGTGCGTCAACAGGCACCCAACTCAAGGTCATCGCACCACCGGCAAGCCCAAGAAATACAGCAGCACGCATGACAGCCAACACCAGCACTCCGGACATTGCAATCATGACTCGGGTACGCATGGATTTAAGTTCCTGCTCCGGTGACTCAAAGGTGCGCTGGCAACCTACGCTGCAAAAGTAGTAGGCTCTTCCGGCACGCTCTGTTTTTAGCGCTGTGGATTTGTCTACCATCATGCCGCAGATAGGGTCTTTTGCCTTTTCTCCAGCTGCTGTTGATGTTTTTGTCTCGGCCATGCCATGGTCATGGTGTTGAGCGTGATCATGGGTGTGAGCTGTCTTGCCGATCCCTGCATACTTGGCTGGATCAGCTTCAAACTCATGCTGGCATTTGGGAGAGCAGAAATAATATGTCGTCCCCGAATGTACAGCATTGCCTGCTGCTGATTTTTCTTCTACGTTCATTCCACATACTGGATCAATTGCCATGATAGTTCCCTTCAAAAATTGCTAACGGCATTTTGGGCAGAATCCCACTAAGTTATAAAATAAGGCGAACAACACGCCGATCAGAAATCCTGTCAGTGTTACATTGAATATGCCATCAGCAATTCCATCAAAGGTTAATTGAGTCTTACTGAGGAGTATATTTAAATCGAAGCCATGTGCCCACGAGCTAACAAAATTGATCGTTGCAACTGGAAACAAATAAACTGCGGCCGCACATATCAAATTGATCATAGCCGCTGATAATCCAGTCGCGCTACCAACTCGCCAAGGATTTAATTTGTCCATGTTTACACTCCTTTAATTAGTTCGACATCTAATAGCTTCAGTCGTGCATAACTTAAAAGCTTAGCCAACGCTGGCATGCGTCCCATCGCAAAAACAGGATGGATGCTTATAGTGATGCGCTGTATATGCCTCAGCCAGCTTACTAATAAGCAGATGGGGATCAGACTCATAAATCACTTGAGCACCTGTGTTCTTGCCAAAACTGGTGACCAATTGGGGCAATTGTGTCGTGATACCACCACTGCCTTCAAGCACACCTATTATCTTTCCCTCGTCATAGGCGATTGCGAACTCACCTAACGTTCCGGAGCTTCCACCCACGATTACAACCATGTCACTTGAACGAATATTGATGACTTCTCGTCCCATTAGCCCACTACCTGTGTAGATAATCACATCAAAGACATCTGCTGGCGAGGAATATTTATGTACATGCTCATCAAGGCTAAGTGCCGGTGATATTCCCATGGATAATCCACCCTTACTTCTTGTGCCACGAGCGCATTCGTAAGGGAGCCCGGGACAAGCGCCAGTGATCAATACGAATCCTCGATCTGCAATATCCTGACCCAAGGCATAGACCAGCACTTTGATATCAGCCGCAAATTCCCCGCTCGCAGAGCCCATCACTCCCACTGTTAATCTCATACCAGGTGCTTTATCAATGAAAATATCAGGATGGGATAAAAACTTCTGGCGGCAGCCTTCCGAACAGAAATAATAAGCTTGCCCCTTGTATTCGGTCATTGCTTCTGCATGGCGGGGATTAATTGTCATCAGGCAAACGGGGTCGCGAGTTACATCGTATTTTTGTTTATTCATAGCAATCTCATTAATGGTTAACTCTGTCAAAAATCACTTACAGCTAATAAAACATATAGCGCACAGAAACTCATCATGAACGAATTTCAGATGCTCGCATACGAATCACTTTTTTCAATTCCAGAATGATCAAGGGTATGAATCCAACTGCAAACCAGGAAACACATTGATGCAAAGTAACAGGTTCAATCTGGAACAAGGTTTGAAAGGTAGGCACATGGTGTATCGCAAGCTGCAATCCAAAGCTTACTGCTACTATTAAGAATAACCGCATATTGGAGAACAGCCCCATCTGCCAGACAGTCCGCTCTTCACTCCGAGCCCCGAACGCGCGCAGTAATTCGGTAATCACAAGCGCAGTAAAAGCAGCATCTCGCGCCTGATCAAGACCGCTACCAACGATCTTGAACTCATAAAAGAACACTCCAAGGGTAACTGCGGCTGTCAGAAACCCTGCAAAGAGCGTTCTTTTCAGGAAGTCAAGGTTAAGCAGCTCGGACTGTGAGCGTCTTGGCGGGCGGTTTAGCACACCTCGATCAATTGGATCGGTAGCCAAGGCAAGCGCTGGTAAACCATCAGTCACCAGATTAATCCAAAGGAGATGTAGAGGTAGTAACGGCAGTGGCCAACCCAAAATAATTGCCGTCAACATCACAATAAGTTCGCCGGCATTACCTGCCAGCAAATACTCTAGGGTCTTAACGATATTGTCATAGATGCCACGGCCTTCTTCAACAGCAGCGACAATTGATGCAAAGTTGTCATCTGTGACGATGATAGAGGCGGCACCTTTAGTCACTTCTGTACCGGTAATACCCATCGCTATGCCAATAGAGGCCTCCTTGATTGCGGGAGCGTCGTTAACCACATCCCCGGTCATCGCGACAACGACTCCCCGAGCTTTCCAGGCACGCACAATACGAAGTTTATGTTCGGCTGTCACACGCGCATAAACTGAGACTTGAGAGACACGCTCCTTGAGTGCCTCGTCATCTAGAGAATCAAGTTCGACACCTACTAGAACTGTATCGCCTTTATTCAAAATACCCAGTTCATTAGCAATGGCTCTTGCCGTATCTGGATGATCGCCGGTGATCATCACCGTCTTGATGCCAGCGCGTATACACTTGGCTACCGCCTCTTTTGCCTCAGCACGCGGAGGATCTTGCAAACCCACCAGCCCTAAAAGCACTAACTCGGCTTCAATCTCTGTATCATTCAGAGACGCACTCCTGTCAAAATCGATACCATCCAATGAGCGTTCAGCAACTGCAAGGACACGTAAAGCATCATTCGCGAGCAAGGTATTGGCCTCAGTTAGCCTGATACGGTCATCTTCGGTCAACTCCCTCACGCCATGACTAGTGCGTATCATTGTGCAACGACTAAGAATAACTTCAGGTGCGCCTTTGACGAATGCCCAGGACTGATTATCCACTAGACGTATGATAGTCATACGTTTACGGTCAGAGTCAAAAGGCACGGTAGCAATTCGTGGCATATCAGCCTCGATAGACTCACGGGTAATATTGCCTTTTGCGGCTGCAACCAGTAGCGCCCCTTCAGTAGGATCGCCAATCACTCCAGGCTGGTTATCTATGAGAGTCAACTCAGCATCATTACAGGCTGCCGAAGCGCGTAGTAGGGCAAAAAGCTCAGGGCTATCCGTTGATAGAGTTTCTGTGTTACCTACAAAAAATGCGCCTTCAGTAGAATAGCCTTCACCGCTCAGACGATACAGACTCTCCGAAGTAATGAGTTTACGGGCAGTCATTTCCCCTAAGGTTAATGTGCCGGTTTTGTCTGTACAAATAACCTCAGCGCACCCCAGCGTTTCTACAGACGGCAAATGACGAACTAATGCATTGCGTCGTATCATGCGTTGCACACCTAGAGCTAGAGCTACTGTCACTACAGCTGGTAATCCTTCAGGAATAGCTGCTACTGCAAGACTCACAGCGCTCAGGAAAAGCTCAAATGGCTCGATACCTCTTAATAATCCAAGCCCAAAAATCAATATAACAATGCCCAAACAAGCCCATAACAGTGCGCGTCCCACTCGGTCGAGTCGATGTTGCAATGGAGTCTTGCCGCTTTCGGCTGTTTCAAGAAGTTTTGCGATATGACCTAGCTCCGTCTCCATGCCAGTATTGACCACCAGAGCAAGACCAGTTCCGGCTGTTACACTGGTGCCAAGAAAAACCATATTTTTTCGATCAGCTAACGGCGTTGCTGGAGCTAAGATGTCTGTAGATTTTCCAACTGCTTGCGATTCACCTGTTAGCGGAGCTTCGTTAACATGAAGTACAGACGTTTCTATCAAACGTGCGTCCGCAGCAACCAGATCTCCACCCTCAAGTAGTAAGATATCACCCGGTACGACCTCAGTAGAGGCAATCACATTACTATGACCATTTCGTACTACGCGACAATGAGGTGCTGTAAGATTAGCTAGTGCAGCAGCAGCTTTTTCAGCACGATACTCCTGGAAAAAGCCAATCACTGCATTCAAAATTACAATAGCAATAATCGCTATTCCGTCAGTAGTTTCCCCTAATAACGCAGAAACAGCAGCAGCGCCTATAAGAACCCAAATAACCAGACTTTTAAACTGGCTTATAAAAATGGAGAATGCCGAGAATCGCTTACCTTTTCGTAATTTATTGGCTCCATAACTTGCGAGCCTTGTGGTAACAGCTTCATCGGTAAGACCTTGCTCTATATCAGTCGCAAGCTGACTCACAACTTCAGGAATCGATTGTTGATGCCATGAACTCATTTTGAAGTCCCCCTTGTTTTAGTTTTTTTGAGTAATCTCGATGAAAGTATTTTGTTAAAGAGTCTTTCAATATGCGCTGCAAATAACTTAAATCTGCATGACAAAACTCTTCATAGAGAAAAGGTGCAATGCGCTCAAATACTACGAGAATTCCAGGATCAAAAAGACTGCCTGATCCTGCATGCAATATGTTCATTGATTCGGAGAATGACAAAGAATTTTTGTAAGGTCGTTTGGAAGTTAATGCATCAAATACATCAACAACAGCAAACAACCGAGCATTTATCGGTATATCCTTGCCCTTGAGGCCTTGGGGATACCCAGTACCATCAAATCTTTCATGGTGAAAAAGTACAACATCATGGGCACATTTAAGCCATTTTGAGTGCTGGATAATTTCCTTGCCATGGATGACATGGGTCTTCATGATTTCAAATTCATCATGAGTCAATTTTCCTGGGTTTAATAAAATCTGGTCGGAAATACCGATTTTGCCTACATCATGCAGAAAGGCGCCAACAATCAGCGATTCAATCTCTGCATTACTCCTACCCATGGTTTTAGCAAGCCTGATTGCATAAAGAGTTACCCTATAATTATGAGCATCCGTATCAGAATCGCGCTTAGCAATCGCGCTGCCTAGCGACTGCAATAGCTCCAGATTTGATTGCAGCAATTCATCAGAAAGATTAGTGGCTTCCCGGTTGAGGGACAGAATGAACGGATATAACACGAGACTTGTTATCCCAATGACCATCACAATAATCAATAAAGAAGTTATGATGCGTTGCTCAAGTGTAGCGACAGTGATTGAATCAATCTCATATATCCCTTCAAAATAGCCATAGATTCTCTTATCTGATGACGTTAGGGGAATAACAATCTGAACGTAAAGATTTCCACCGTCTATAATCTTGTTGTAATGACTGTCACCTTCATTAGGGAAGGTATGGCGATGCTTTTCTATTCGACTCAGCAATCTGCTTTCATCTGTTTTCCACGTTTCAAGTTCAAGTTTCTTGTTACTCCCAAACAGACGAATACCGGCAAATCTGGAGTCTTTGAGAAACCTCTCGACCACTGAACGATGCTGATTCAGATTCCCTAAAAAAGCTGCTTCGTTTTCGGGATTGTTAAAATGTTTTGCAGCCTGGGCTGCCAGACTGAAAACAAAAGCATCAATTTGTTTGGATTCAAAATAATAGGAACCTATTCCCAACACTATTGAGAGAACCACCCATGCAGCCAGCAAGCGAGTTGCAATAGATTTCTTCAATTCGTAAGGGGTAAGTCTCAAAAACATTCTCCAAAAGTCATCAATTAGATTCTCATTCAACAGAATAAACTTTAAGAGCCTCTTCGTTTCTCGGGATCCGATAAACCGTTAATGTCCCTTTCTTCATTTCCCCCATCCCCGGTGAGTTCATAGGCATGCCGGGCACGCTAATGCCGGTAATAGCGGGTTTCTCCTTGAGCAGTTTGTTAATGGCGCTCACCGGTACGTGGCCCTCAACCACATAGCCATTGATCAGCGCAGTATGACAACTGGCGACGCGCGTCACGCCGTAACGTTTCTTGACACTATCCATATCGCTTTGGTTGATGGCCTTGACTGCAAAGCCGTTCTCTTTCAAGTAGCTGACATATTTTTCGCAACAACCGCAGGTCGGACTTTTGTAAACGGTGATAGCCTGTCCGGCGAGGGCAACAGCTGAGTTTAATGTTAGCGCGACAGCACAAATGCGTATCCATAGTTTCATGGGGTTTCTCCTGTTAAAAATTTCAGTAGGTATGCCTATCATGGGGAAATATAAAGGCTTAATTTAAAGTTACTGTTTCAAGATAATCCGGCACCACTACCTGCCAATGCAGTTTTTCTTCAATATGAATCCGCATTGCATCTGCCGCAATCGGCTCACCGTGGGTGATGAATGTCTTCTTTGGCGGAACTTCGAAACCACCTAGCCAATCCAGGATTTCTGAATAATCAGCATGTGCGGAAAGGTTGGAAACATACTCAACATCAGCACGTACCGGCACATATTCGCCATGTATCTTGATGCTTTCAGCTCCGTCCAGCATTGCAGCCCCACGCGTACCCGCCGCCTGGAAGCCAACAAACAGGATGGTATTGTTGGGGTTAGGTGCAAAAGCCTTCAAATGATGTACAACTCGCCCGCCAGTAGCCATCCCACTTGCTGAAAGGATAATCATCGGGCCTTGGGTTTCATTAAGCCGTTTAGACTCTTCGACGCTATTCACCATGTGAGCTGTGTGGCATAGTGCATCACATTGTTCTGGCGTCAGGCGATGCTCGCCACGATGGTTATGAAATATCGCGGTGGCATCTACCGCCATTGGGCTATTTAAATATACTGGGATATCAGGTATAACACCTGATGATTTGAGTAGATGAATGTAATAAAGCAACTCTTGCGCTCTACCCACTGCAAATACCGGTATAACTACAACGCCTTTGCGTTTTACTGTTTGGTTGATAATTGCAGCTAGCTTAATTTGCGGGTCACTGGTATCGTGCAATCGATTGCCATAAGTAGATTCAAGCACTAGGTAATCAGCCTGCTTGATACGCACGGGGGCTTTCATCAAAATGTCATGAGGACGTCCAATGTCCCCTGAAAATAGAACAGACGTTTTCTGGTCATGAATGCGCACAAAAGCAGACCCCAGAATATGTGCATTGGGCGAAAATCTTACTGTCAGGCCATCCCCTAGATCAACGTCCTGCTCAAAATCAACGGGCGTCAGTAGTTCAAGTGCTCTTTGTGCATCTTCTTTTGTATAGAGCGGTAACGCTGGATGGTGCTTGGAAAACCCGTGCTTGTTAGCATACTCCGCTTCTTCTTCTTGTAGATGCGCAGAATCAGGTAACAGAATTTTGCATAAATCACGTGTTGCCTCGCTACAATAGACCTTGCCAGAAAATCCATTTTTAACAAACAATGGTAGATACCCAGTGTGATCGATATGGGCATGCGTTAATACCACTATATCTACATCTTTTGGGTTAATTGACAATTTATCCCAGTTTTTCAATCGCAATTGCTTAAGGCCCTGGAATAGTCCGCAATCAATCAATATGCGTTTTGAACCACAATTGAGTAGATATTTAGAGCCCGTCACAGTCCCTGTTGCACCAAGAAATGTTAGTTTCATTTTAGATTCTCCTTAATTTGTGGTTTCGTCACTATTCCAATTGGATTGTAGTGCCGGCAGAATTGAATAACATCGTCGCAGTGCAAATTCGTGCCAATAGCTTCATAGTTTTACCCTGTTCAAGTTTAGTGCATATGCTCATGCTGGGAATGCTCTTGAGCCTTGCCTTCGGGCATTGCATTCGTATGCGTATTTTTCTCGCCGGGCGACATAGAGCCATGTTCTTGGCCTTGTGCATGCCCAGTTTCCGCGACAGGCAACGACATC
>PERG01000019.1 GCA_002928535.1 Methylotenera sp.
GCTAAATTTCAGCTGTACATGATGATGTTACTCTTGTTGAGACTAAGATTAACAGCTTTTGTTCGATTTTATTAAGCACGAATTCTCACTGTGATTCATCGCACTCTATCTCTAGATGCAGCCTTAATAAAATAATTCAATAGTAAATTAATTATTTCTTGTTGCTTATCGTTTTAATTGATCGCATCAGCAATTCTTGCCAAAGTTTGATCTTTGCCGAGCAAGGCCATCACTTGGTCAATACTTGGAGATTGGGCGTTGCCGGTAAGCGCTACGCGTAATGGCATTGCCACCTTTGGAAACTTCAATTGATTTTGCGTGACTGCGGTCTCAATAGCCTGATGAATATGCTCTGGCTGCCACTCAACTTCCTTTAGCGCTTCCACCAAACCATTTAACACAGGCTTAATATCGGACGTGAGATGTTTTTCAACTGCCGTCTGGTCGAACACCGGGGGCTGATAAAAATAAGCGATGCTACTTGCTAGCTCGTTGAGTGTATGCACACGCTCTTTGTATAAATCAAGCACTGCATTTAACTGTGGAAACTGCTGCGCAAGGATATCCTGTAAGTGAATATTAAGTTTAGCCAAACGCTTTTTGATGTCGATTGCCAGCACTGCAGAATCGGTCTGCTTGATGTAATGTGCATTCAGCCATCTAAGCTTTTCGGTATTAAATTGTGCAGCCGATGGTGTAATGTGATCCAAATCAAACCAGGCACAAAATTGCGCCATATCGAAAATCTCTTCATCGCCATGACTCCAGCCCAAGCGAGCCAGGTAATTCAGAACAGCTTCCGGTAAATACCCGTCTTCATCGTATTGCATGACGCTGACCGCACCATGGCGCTTAGAAAGCTTCTGACCATCATCGCCCAAGATCATAGAAAGGTGTGCGTATTGCGGGATAGTAGCGCCTAAAGCGTATAGCATGTTGATCTGGCGAGGTGTGTTATTCACATGATCGTCTCCACGAATCACTTGGGTAATGCCCATTTCCCAGTCGTCCACTACGACACAGAAATTATAAGTAGGCGTGCCGTCAGCACGCGCAATGACCAAGTCGTCCAGCTCCTGGTTGGCAATGCTGATCTCGCCCTTAACGAGGTCATGCCAAACCACATTGCCGGTTTGCGGGTTCTTGAAACGAATAACTGGTTGAATATCTGCAGGCGGCGTTGGTAAAACTTTACCTGCTTCCGGACGCCAGCGACCGTCGTAGCGCGGCTTGAGATTTTGCTGCATCTGGCTTTCACGCAAAGCTTCCAGCTCTTCTTTACTGCAATAGCAGTAATAAGCCGTACCTTCCTCCAGCATTTGCTTCAGGACGGCCTTATAGCGGTCCATGCGCTGCATTTGGTAAAAAGGGCCTTCATCGTAATCCAGACCCAACCACTGCATGCCATCTAGAATGGCTTGAACTGCTTCTGGAGTGCTACGTGCCACATCGGTATCTTCAATACGCAGGATAAAAGCACCTTGATGCTTTTTAGCATATGCCCATGAAAATAACGCAGTGCGGGCACCGCCAATATGAAGAAATCCTGTAGGGCTAGGAGCAAATCGGGTACGTACAATCATTTTTGAATTTATTTGAATATTAATAATCTATTTTAACATGCTATGACCGGAGCTCTCCTGGCTAGCGCGCTATTTGTAGAGTTTGAATAAAAATTATGCTATGTTAGTGCGGAATAACAAAAAAATTAGGTGCTCAATTAAAGCATATTGAATGAAAAACATTTTCCAAGAAATCATCGCCAATGTCTTTAGTGACATTCCGAGCAAACATACCGTCTGGCTAGACTCGATAGGTGATCAAGACGATTTGCTTGCACTCCACGCTGCTACATACGGACTTGAAAAAGCGTTATCCGACGCTAGCCTTAGTCCTCAAACTTTATCCAAAATTCTTGATATAACCGAAGAAAAAAGTGCTCCGATATTATTGAGACTAAATGAGCAGTTCATTAAATTTGAATATATGGATGACAGTCTGGAAAATAATATTCTGGCCGTCGTATATGCATTTCATAAACAGTTATATAACAATTATATTTACTTATTTGATTACCATGCCAATCAGCCAGAAATGACTGATAGCGTCATTGCACCATTAATGCATAATGCTGTTAAGCAGACTTTTGAAATGCTCAAATGGCGTAGCTTTGTAAACTTCGGTCTGGCGCCAAAAATGTGGCTGCAGCTACATAGAATTTACAGTTTAGCTGCGAATTACGATTTACTCGAATCTACTTTAATAGAGCCTGATTTTGATCATCCAACCCCAACCTTAGCAGGCCGGCTGGTACAAACTTTTATGCTGGATAACTTGCAACAAGTGAATCTCAGCCGCATAGGGGTAGCAGTTGCTTGCAAACTATTGCAGAGCCAGTTGCTGCATGTAGACATATCGCAAGAACTTAACCCACTTAAATACCTGTTCTTTGTAGACATCGAAAAAGATGCGGGCGCTAAACGCATGCGCCATTTCACTCCTACTAATACCTGCATTTTTTGGCACATTGATAATGTAGAAACTTATATTGCAAATATTATTGAGCGCAAATTCAGCGCAAATTCTTTAGCCTTATTAGATATTGAACCACACCACACTAAAGATGCAGTTGAAGCCCTGAATATTATCCATAGGGAATGGTCGCGCAAAGAATACCTACGTCAGCGCAGGAAAGAAGCAAGACATAAATTAACCACTACAGCGAATGTGGTGTATGGAATTCATGAGGTTTGCAAACGCATTTATGCACATGAAAACGGACGGTTAAACGGCGCTAGCCTTTCTGCCGATGGCAAAACTTTAGATGAGCGCTTAAAAGGCCACACGACCCAGATTGGCGAACCTAATGCAATAAAAGGAGGCCAAAATCATCATCATTGGGTGATCACGGATGAGAGCAACCAAGGACTAGGCGCCGTGGCGAACCGCGAATTAAATGCATGGATTAGCGTGGGGCAAATTTTGGGGTTAGTGCTTGCCAATGGTAAAAGTGAAGTGATCATTGGAGTGGTTAAGAGTACGCGACCTAAAACTAATCAACAAATGCAGGTAGGCATTGAGTTAATCTCTCGCCATGCCAAATGGGTACAACTTAAACCTACTGGCATGGTTCAGGCTGATAGTACACTGAGTGCTCATAACTTTGCAGCGTTGTATTTACCTCTAGAAGCAGGCGTGACTTCAAACTCTGCATTATTAATTCCAAAGATTGAATTTATTCCAAATAGCCCCTATGAAATATCAATTTCGGGGATGATAGAACAGATCACATTAGGCGAGCCCATCGATAGTAAAGATGACTGGGTAAAAGTCATTTACCCACGATAAGTCGAACGTGGATAGGTCAAGCTTACCTTGGTGAGGCTAGACAAATGTATCAGTGAAGGCGTTTAGTCTAAATTTAGTGAGGTTTGATTTACTAAAGGCGTAAAGCGATATGAGATTAGATTCATGTCGCTTTTTTTTTACAAGCTACAATTGATTTGATTATTCAACTATGGCGTGAGTTTAGCGCTCTTTTCATCAGGCTGCCAACCGCCACCCAATGCTTTAAATAACTCGACTGTTGCTGTTAAGCGCGCTTGACGGCTGGCAATAAATGCAATCGCGGTATCGTTATAGACACGTTGTGCATCTAATACATCTAAATAAGCCGAGTAGCCGGATTTATAACGGTTTTCCGACACCTGCAATGCTTTCCTAGCCGCTTCCTCACCTTGTTTCAATGCGGCTTCCCGCTCAGATTGCTGCCTCAAATTCACCAAAGCATCGTTCACTTCCTTGAAGGCGTTGCGAATCGAACCTTCATAATTGGCAAACGCTTGTTTTTGCCTTGCACTGGCTTGGTCAACACGGGCATTCAAGCGACCAGAATCAAAGATCGGCAAAGTTAAGCCAACACCACCGGTCCAGATCCGCGCGGGGGATGTTAGCAACTCCTTCAACGCCAGGCTTTCTCCACCGAAACCAGCGGTTAAGGAAATGGTCGGATACAGCGCCGCTTTAGCTACGCCGATATTGGCATTGGCAGCAATCATCTGCTGCTCCGCATCCCGTACATCCGGACGTGCTTCCATCAGGCGTGAAGGCAACCCTACCGGTGGCGTTGGCGGAATAGGCAAGGTGTTGATATCGGCTTTAGCGATATCCAGATCGAGCACCCCTGTCAGCACAGCCAGTTGATGTAAGGTAATCGCACGTAATCGATTTAACTCCGCCAGTTGCGCCCTTAAGTTAGCGGTAGCGACTTCTGCCTGGTGTACATCAAGTGCTGAGGCAACACCACCTTCCAAGCGGCGTTTAGTCAGCGCGAGGCTGTCTTCACGACTTTTCAAGCTGTCTTGTGACACTGCAATCTGCGATTCCAGACTACGTAATATCAAATAGTTATTCACCACTTGACTGGCTAAAGACAATTGCACAGTATCTTTTGCATAGCGGGTAGCTAAAGCTTGTGCGCGTGCAGATTCTTTCGCACGGCGCAATTTACCCCAAAAGTCGATCTCGAACGAAGTACCCAGTTGCACAATGTAGTTGTTGCGCGGATTGCCGGCAAACACCGGGAAAGCACCTGCTTCAGTTACCCGTGTGCGCGTTGCATCCGCATCCAAGTTAACTTGTGGAAACAAGAAAGCCCCAGCTTCACGCATGACTGCGTCAGCTTCCTCAATCCGTGCAGCAGCGAGTTGAAGATCCGTATTGTTTTGCAAACTTTTTTCGACCAGGTCATTCAGTGCCGGATCCTGGTACAAAGTCCACCAATTGCTGATGACCTGGGCGTTGGCATCGACACTGCCGACTTGCGGCTGCGAATATTGCCCAGGTACTGCAACTGCAGGGCGTTTATAATCCGGCCAAATCGAGCATGCCGACAGTATGGCCGTCATTAACCCTAATTGGGCTAGTCTAAAAGTTGTAGATTTAATCTGCGGCATCATACTGTATCCTTTGCATGTGGCTCAGCATGACTTGAACCATTACCATTTTCTAAAAGCTTGTCGTGATGCTTCCTGTCGACGTTTTTGTTACTAAGCCATGTGAAGAACATCGGGATAAAGATCGTCGCAACGAAAGTCGCAAGCAACATACCGCCGAACACACCTGTACCCATAGAGCGGCGAGCGGCCGAACCTGCACCAGTTGCAACGACCAATGGCACGATACCCAATACAAATGCCATGGATGTCATCACGATTGGACGGAACCGCAGACGGGCCGCCTCTAGCGCCGCATCCATAATAGTCGCGCCCTCTTCCATTTTTTGGCTAGCGAATTCAACAATCAGAATCGCATTTTTCGCAGCCAGGCCAATCAAGGTGATCAAGCCAATCTGAAAATAAATATCATTCGGCATACCACGGAATAACACGGCCATTAAAGCACCTGCCAAGGCGAAAGGGACTGCCATAATCACGGCTAACGGTAAGGCCCAAGTCTCGAATTGTGCAGCCAAGATCAGGAACACCATAATCATGGCAAAGCCGAATGCGAAGATAGCCGCGGAACCCGTGCGTTTCTCTTGATAGGCCTGGCCTGTCCAAGCGATTTGGTAACCATCCGGCAAGCTCTGCTCAGCGATTTTTTCTACCATCTCAATCGCTTCACCAGAGCTGATGCCAGGCGCACCGCCACCTAATACCTTGGCAGAAATCAAACCGTTATAACGCTCAAGCTGCTCCGCACCGACGATATTTTTCACAGTGCTTAATGCTGATAATGGCACCATGGCATTAGTGCTTGAGCGTACATACACTTTGCCCAAGTCTTCTGCCTTCATACGGTACTCAGCCTCAGCCTGCAATTGCACGCGGTAAGTACGGCCAGATTTGTTAAAGTCGTTTACATACAATGAACCCATAGTACTTTGCAGCGTGGCATAGATATCCGCCACTCTTACGCCTTGTGCAATTGCCTTTGCTTCATCAACCTCAACAAATAGTTGTGGCACCGTTGGACGGAAGAAAGTATTGATACCAGCTAACCCTTTTTCAGCACGTAGCGCATCAATAAAATTATTGGTCACGGCTGATAACTTCATCGGATCAGAGTCATTCCGGCTTTGTACATAGACTTCAAAGCCACCGGAGCTGCCCAAACCGCGGATTGCCGGTGGGTTAAACGCAATGGCCATCCCATCTGGTTGCTGCGCACCGATACCGAATAATTTGGCTACAATTTCGTCTGCCGTGGTTTCACGCTCAGCCCAATCTTTTAACCGAACAAACATGGTAGCCGCACTGGTTTTATTACCGCCACCAATCAAGTCAAAGCCATAGACGGAGAATTCAAATGCAGTCGCAGGATCTTTAGCGATTTCTGCACGCACTGCTTCTGTCGTCTTGGTCGTACGGCTTAAAGTCGCGCCATCCGGCATAATCACGGCCGTCACCACATAGCCCTGGTCTTCTGCAGGCACAAAACTGCCTGGCACGGTACGCAGCAAAATAATCACCAGCAAAATAATGGCTGAGAACACGACCGTACCGATGATGCGGTGATGCAATGTTAGGTTCACCACGCGTGAATAAAAATTGGTCAGACGCGTGAACCCGCTGTTGAACGGTTTAAAGAATTTAGATTCGCCGTGTACCGATTTCAATAAAATCGCACATAAGGCCGGTGTCAGCGTTAATGCTACCACGCCGGAAATCACCACAGCGACTGCGACGGTCACGGCAAATTGACGGTACATCTCACCAGCGATACCACCGAGGAAAGCCACTGGTACGAATACCGCACACAATACCAGCACGATAGCAACTACCGCGGCACTCACCTGCTCCATAGACTTCACCGCCGCTTTAATAGGCGATAGCTTTTCTTCCGTCATCAGCCGTTCGACGTTTTCCAGCACCACAATCGCGTCATCGACCACAATACCGATAGATAGCACCATGGCGAACAGGGTCAACGTATTAATCGAGAAACCGAATATCCACAAGCCTGCAAATGTACCGATCAATGAGATTGGCACCGCGATCAATGGAATCAAAGTCGCGCGCCAGCTTTGCAGGAACACAAATACAACCAGCACCACTAATAACATGGCTTCACCTAGGGTTTTCACCACTTCCCAGATCGAAGCCTTCACGAAATCACTGGTGTCATAAGGTACTTCCCAATCTACACCTTCCGGGAAGCGCTCTTTCAGCTCAGCCATTTTGACTTTAATCGCTTCAGCAGTATCAAGCGCATTCGCACCTGTTTGCAGGAAAATCGGAATACCAACACCAGGCAAGCCATCCAATGCCGTACGCACGTTATAAGTTTGCGCACCCAATTCAATCCGTGCGACATCTTTAAGGCGTAATACCCCTCTTTGGCCATCGGCACGGATAATGATGTTGCCGAATTCGGATGGATCGACTAAGCGCCCTTTTGCCGTCACGGTGTAAACCAATTGCTGTGTTGAAGGAGACGGCTCCTGACCGATTTTACCAGCAGCATATTGCGCATTTTGTGCCTGGATCGCAGTAGCAATATCAGTCGTCGTAATGCCGAGTTGCGCCATACGATCCGGTTTTAACCAGATGCGCATGGAGTAATCCTGCGCGCCAAAAATAATGGCATCGCCCACACCTTTGATGCGTTTTAACTCATCCAGAACGTTAAGCGTCGCGTAGTTACTGAGATAAAGCGGATCATATTTTTTTTGCTTGTCGGTCAACATCACAACCAGCAGGATGTCGTTCGAACGTTTTTGTACGACCAAGCCAGTGCGGCGGACTTCATCCGGCAAACGCGGTAAAGCAATATTCACACGGTTGCTGACGTTAAAGGTCGCCTGGTTAATATCGGTACCAACTTCAAAAGTCGCGGTAATCGTTAGCGTGCCGCTTGAGTCAGCACTGGAGTTAAAGTACAGCAAACCTTCAACACCACTAAGTTGCTCTTCAATCGGGGCCGCAACGGTTTTAGAAAGCGTATCCGCACTTGCGCCAGGATAGGTCGCCGTAATCAGCACGGTAGGCGGGGCGATCTGGGGATATTGTGCAATTGGCAGTTTTAATGCTGCAGCCAGGCCCGCCAGAATGATAATGATGGACAATACCGAGGCGAAGATGGGCCTTGTAATAAAAAATTTAGACATGAGGTTTTTCTCGCTTAGGCTTTATGGGCTGGCTGATGTGCGCTAACTTTTGCGGCTGGTTTTACAGTGGTGGGTTCTGTAGCCTCCGTCTGTTGGGCTTTGGCTGGAGCACCTGTAGCTTGGGGCGCAGATGGCGCTTCAGCAGCCGCTTTCGGCGACACTGGTGCACCGGGGCGCAGTTTAATAATATTGTCTGTAATGACTTTATCGCCGGCATTTAGGCCACTCAGCACCACCCAGTTTTGTCCTACCCAATTACCGGTAACGATCGGTTTAATTGTCGCCTGATTATTGGCATCTGCAACATATACAAATTTGCCCTGGTCATTATTAACCACGGCCGTTTGCGGCACTACGAACACACCACCCTGCTCGCCAGTCGTGACACGCACTCTCACAAACTGCCCAGGCAATAAACTTTTATCGTTGTTTTCAAAAGCAGCGCGTAATTGTTGTGTACCTAATTGTGGATCAATCGTGCTGGCTGCGAAATTCAATTTACCTTTTTTCGGATATTCCTTGCCATCCGGTAATATGAGTTTCACTTCTTTAACATTGCTTTGCGTTAAACGGCCGCCCAATGCCGCAAGCTCATTGTCAGATAAACTGAATCGTACCCAGATAGGGGTGAGTTGACTGACGGTAGTTAATAAGCTGGAGTTCGCGCTGACGAGCGCGCCTTCGGAAAACTCAAAGCGCCCTGCTACACCTGCTATTGGTGAAGTTACGGTGGTATAAGACAGGTTTAATTCCGCTTCACGAACGTTTGCTTCATATTGCGCCAAAGCTGCACGGGCCAGTGCATTGTCAGAGGAGGCATTGTCCGCTTCCCGTTCGCTGATAGACTGCGTAGCGAGTAGACCTTGTAAGCGCTGAGACTCACGTTGCGTTTGCTCAACACGGGCGCGTTGTTGAGCGAGTTGTGCTTTCGCATTAGATAATGCAATTTGGAATGGAACCGGGTCTATAAGGAACATCGCCTGACCAGCTTGGATGGTTGCACCTTCTTCAAACAATTTTTTGAGCAAAATGCCGCCAACACGTGGTCGAATTTCCACTTCCTTAGCGCCTTCTGTTTGCGCAACAGCTTCTGCGCTTATAGGGACACTGGTAGGTTGCAAGGTAATGACACTGACTGGCATCGCCAGCATTTGGGGTTGTGCAGTGGCGTCATCTTTTTTGCCACATCCTAAAAATGCAATGCTTGAAACTAACGCGACCATCGCTATTTTGCTGAAAGAGGCTTTGGAGTTGAAATTTACAGAAAGTTTATGCTGCGTGGGTGCGTTAGCGACCATGGTGACTCCGTTTTTAATTTTATCTATGTTGCTAATTAATAAGCATAATTTATTTATTTAAATTAAATATACTATTGCTTACATTCACAAATGTATGTATATTATATACAAACAAGAATGTATGTAAATAAGTTTTCGGGAAAACGTAAGAAATAACTTAGTGAATATAAAATGATGGAAGTTGCAGTGCGAGAGAAAATGGAATGGTAAGAAAAACTAAAGAAGATGCAGAACTGACCCGGCTAGCGATTATAGAAGCCGCACGTGCAGTATTTTTAGCGCGCGGTGTAAGTCGATCTACTTTAGAGCACATCGCTGCAAAAGCAGATGTCACACGTGGTGCGGTTTATTGGCATTTCAAAAATAAAACTGAAATATTCCATGCAATTCGTGATCAAGTTTTTTTGCCTTTGATTGATCGTATGGATGATACGCTGGCAAGTGAGAGTAAAGATGATCCCCTTACCCAGATTGAAAATAGCCTGTGCGACACGATCAACGAACTAAGCCGTAATATCGAAATGCAACAAACCTATGAAATCATGATGATTAAATGCGAATATGTAGATGAGTTCGCAACCGTGCTGCAACAAATCCTAAATAACTGCTCTAATATTACCGAAAAAATTCAGCTAGCTTATGAGCGTGCTAGTAAAAAAAATCTTTTAGCGGGCTCCCACTCACCGCGTGCGCTCGCCCAGGATACCCACCTGTTTTTCAGTGGCCTACTACATATGTGGGTGAAAGATTTTGATGGTAGTCGCTTCCGCTATCAAGCTACAGAACTTATTAAGTCACACATCAATCTGCGCAGGAAATAATAAATTTCTACAAACGGTATACGGCATGTTGTTTATTTGAGGCGCTAACGATAATATGCTGGCATGTAGCTGAGGGAGAGCGTGATGGAGATTCATACAGGGGAAATTTACGGCAAACAAACCGCCAGCAAATTCGTCATGTATAACGTATTAAAAGTGAGCAAAGCCACTCGCTCCACGCAAGAAGTCGTGACATTACAAAATATCGACAACCCGCTTAGCTTGTTTGAAACCACTGCGCAGAAATTGGCTTCTTCAGGCTATATCCGTATCAGCCAAACTCCATACATCGATTTAGAAGCGGCAACTCCCAAACGCCGTAAAGCCGCAAAAAAACCAACCCGCTGCCCACTTACTTTTGACTTTCTTGAAGATCGCGCTGACAGCGAACGCCCTGCCCCAATATTGCCGGATTTATTTAGCCCTGCTTGATAAGTTGTTAATCACGCGGTGGGCCGCCCCAAAGATCGTGACCATCGGCATCATAGATTTCAACTTCTACGAAATCACCCGGCGTTAAGCCTTCAGCGTCTTCCAAGTAAACTACGCCATCAATTTCGGGCGCATCCGATTTTGTGCGACCAATGGCTTCAAAACTCCCGTCTTCCATTTCATTCACTTCATCAACCAACACGGTTTGCATACTACCGATCTTGGCTTGCAATTTAGCGGCACTTATACGTTCTTGCACTTCCATGAAACGCGCCAAGCGCTCTTGTTTCACTTCTTCAGGTACTTGATCAGACAGTTCATTAGCCTTGGCGCCATCCACAGCTGAATAAGCAAAACAGCCGACGCGATCCAGTTGTGCCTCTTCGAGGAAATCGAGCAGTATTTTAAAGTCATCTTCAGTTTCACCAGGGAATCCGGCAATAAAAGTACTGCGCACAGTAATATCCGGGCAAATTTCACGCCAGGCTTTAATCCGTGCTAAGTTATTTTCACTGCTGGCCGGACGTTTCATCGCCTTGAGGATACGCGGGCTGGCATGCTGGAATGGCACATCCAGGTAAGGCAGGATCAAGCCATCTGCCATCAACGGAATTACTTCATCCACATGCGGGTAAGGATATACATAATGTAAACGCGTCCATACGCCTAGTTCGCTCAAAGCTTTGGTTAATTCAGTCATCCGCGTTTTGACCGGGCGGCCATTCCAGAAACCCGGACGGTATTTCACATCTACGCCATAAGCGCTGGTATCCTGTGAAATCACCAAAATTTCCGACACCCCGGCATTTACCAGGTTTTCAGCTTCATTCAATACTTCGCCAATCGGACGGCTGACTAAGTCGCCACGCATGCTTGGAATAATGCAGAAACTGCATCGATGGTTACAGCCTTCGGAAATCTTCAGGTACGCATAATGACTTGGCGTCAAGCGGATACCCTGAGGTGGCACTAAGTCCGTATAAGGGTCGTGTAATTTGGGCAAATTGGCATGCACGGCGGTCATCACTTCTTCAAGCGCGTGGGGTCCAGTGACCGCCAAGACGCTAGGATGTGCAGCTTCTACCACGCCTTTTTTGGCACCGAGACAACCAGTCACAATCACCTTGCCATTTTTGTTGATCGCTTCACCGATGGCATCCAGAGACTCCTGGACGGCGCTATCGATAAAGCCGCAGGTGTTCACCACGACCAAATCAGAATTTTCATAGCTATTGGAAATCTCATAGCCTTCGGACCGCAATTGGGTGAGAATACGCTCTGCATCAGAACCTGCTTTAGGGCAGCCTAGAGATACGAAGCCCACTTTTGGATTTGCTAAACTCATTAAAAAATAACCTTATTAAATTGATAAGGAGATCTCAAGAAATGCTTTGTTTGGGATGTAAAACAAGGCGCACGGAACGCAGAAGCCGAGATAGTATTTGAAATACAGCAAGGCTGTGAGTACCGCGCAACGAAATGTTGCACCGGAAGAAAGTATTTATTGGAACTCCTATGTATATTATTGCGATTGCCTGGCTATACGTCACTATCCTCATGGCTGCAACTGAGAAAACCATCACAGCCGGCTTACTGACCTTTATTTTTTATGGCCTTCTGCCATGCGCTTTATTACTCTGGCTACTAGGCGTCAAACATCGCCGCTACAAACAAACCAAACTACCCGATAATGATATGGGCCAGCCAGATCGTACCCACCCCCAAAGCGATCAGTGAAATCTGGCTGACTGTTGCTTTTAATTCGGTACGTTTATGCAAGCCCGGAATTAGATCTGCCACTGCCACATACAGCATGCTAGAAGCAGCCAGGCCTAAAATGTAAGGAATCCAGCTTTGTACATATTGCAGTGCAAAGTAAGCAAGCAGACCTCCTGCTAAAGTGGCCAAACTCGATACCATGTTAAAAACCAACGCCTGTTTTTTACTATACCCAGAGTGTAATAAAATCAAGAAATCACCGACTTCCTGAGGAATCTCATGCGCTATGATCGCCAAGGCGGTCACCATACCCAACTTAACGTCCACCATAAATGCAGCGGCAATCAGAATGCCATCAATAAAGTTATGAAAGGTGTCGCCTATCATAATCATCAAACCGCTACGTCCGTGATCGTGCGTATGGTGATGATGATGGTGCAAAATTGAAGGGGCTATTGTGTTTACCGCTCGGAATTTAACCCCAGCATCCTGACTTATTGGCTGAGGCATTGGACAATTTTCTTCGGTATGAAGTGCATGGACCTCACAATGATCACCATGGCAGTGACGCCATATCACCAACTTTTCCAGCACGAAAAACAAGAACAAGCCCAGTAATAACGTAACAGAAATACTTTCAACACTGCTGGCCATACTGAAGGCATGAGGTAATATTTCCAGAAACACCGCACCGAGCATGGCACCAATCGCATAGCTCACCAGCATCGGCACCCAGCTGGTACGTAAATTCAATGCAAATAAGGCCGCCAGTGAAACACTTAACAATCCGCCAAATAAGCTGACCAGGATGATCCAGGTCAGCGTGGATATCTCAGCAAAAGTGATTGAAAAATTCAGCATGAAGTCTTTCAGGGGTGGTGTAAAAAGCACAGCAAATAGCGCAAAGTGTGCATTATAAACGAGCTGGGCGTTTCACGCGCTGAATGACTTTCGAAATATTGGAGCAGTCTTATTTAAGAATCTTGCTTAAGAATCTGGGGCTTTTAAATTGATTATACCTATGGGTAGTGAACCTATTGATCAAGGTCAGGCTTGAACTCCAGCCATATCAGGCTTGCCATACGACCGGTCACATTATCTCGTCGGAAAGAAAAAAAACGAGCCTCATCAGTAAACGTACAGAAATCCTCATCGACACCTCCCCCATAAATCTGTGTGATGCCTAAATTCTGTAAACGCTGTTTGGCAAGCGTGTAAATATCGCACAGCCATTTATTACCGACAGGCTTGAATGCATGTATCGCATTTACATCTTTTTGCAGAAATTGCTGACGCACGTCATCTCCTACCTCAAAGGCTTGCGGCCCGATGGCAGGTCCTAACCATGCTAAAATCTTATTATTATCTATTGCCATTTTATTCACGGCCGTTTCAATCACGCCATCACACAGCCCACGCCAGCCAGCATGTATAGCAGCGACAACCGTACCGGCTTCATCACACAACAGCACTGGTAAGCAATCTGCCGTCATCGTTACACAGACAACACCAGGATGTGTTGTGAACGCTGCATCCGCATCTTCAAGGCAATGGGTTTGTGCAGCATCAATCACATGGGTGCCATGCACCTGATTTATCCACACCGGTTCACTAGGCAGATGAGGGCTTAGCAGTTGACGATTGATAGCGACCGTCAGCGGATCATCATTTACATGCGTGCCAAGGTTCAAGTTAGCATAAGGCGGCTGGCTCAATCCACCAATGCGTGTCGTTTGCAACGCTTTCACATTAGCAGGTGCTGGCCACTCAGGTTTTATAAAAACGATGTCAGTCATTTTTTAATAGCGACATGGTTGATTTATTTAGCAAGAATTCACTCATTCTAATAATTATTCATCTGCCATCAAATCGTCATCATCCTCAAAGTCAAATTCATCATCGACTTCGTCTTCATCTTCGTAATCTTCGTCAGCCAAGTATGGCTCCATACTCAACTCAAAATCCTCTTCATCCTCATCGCGAGGATCTTCATGGCGCATGGCTTCTAATAAAACCTTCATGTCATCGGCCAGTTCGATCTGCCATTCCATGAATTCATCAGTATGCGGATGTTGCAATCCAAGTTTGATTGCGTGAAGCGCCTGTCTATCAAATTGACTGACCGCATCGCGCAAAGTTTGTGTCATTGCCCGGATCGGCACAATGCCACGGAAGCCATACACCGGATCGCCCACAATAGGCGCTTTCAAAAATTGCATGTGTACACGAATCTGATGGGTACGGCCGGTTTCCAGATTGCAACGCAGATAAGTTTGTACCGAAAAACGTTCCAGTACTTCATAACGCGTCACCGCTGGTTTACCCATGCGGTTGATTGCCATTTTGGTGCGCGACCGCGGATCGCGGCCAATCGGCTGGTCGATACGGCCATTACGCCAAATCTGTCCCCAGACTATGGTACGGTATTCACGTTTAACCGTGCGCGCTTGAAGCTGCCGTACAAGATTGGTTTGCGCGGCAAGCGTTTTAGCCACAACCAGTAACCCACTAGTTTCTTTATCTAGCCGGTGCACGATGCCAGCGCGTGGCACATCTTTTAGCTGCGGCGCATGAAACAACAAAGCATTTAGCAATGTACCACTCCAGTTACCTGCAGCTGGATGCACCACCATACCGGCCGGCTTATTGATGACTAGGATATGGTCATCTTCAAACACGATATCCAGCGGAATATCTTCCGGAATAAAAGCCTTGTTTTCGGGTTTGGCTTGCACTTGCACAATCACCTGCTCACCGCCCCACACCTTGGTTTTAGAAGTGCTGGTAGATTTATCCACGGTCACCAGGCCTTCCTTGATCCAGGCCTGCAAACGCGAGCGTGAATGCTCAGGCAGTAAGCGCTGCAAAGCGACATCCAGCCGTACACCACCCAGATCGTGTGGAATCGTCAGCGTGAGTGTGCTGTCATCAGTATGACTATTGCCCAATGGAATAGTATTAGTAAGAGATCGTTCAGTCGCGTCAGTCATCGGTTATAATAATTGCTAATTCTTTAGTAGGTTTTGGCATGAAGTATATCTTAATTTTAATGTTTGCCTGGGTACTCAATGGCTGTGCAATTTTCGGTGCACCAACCGAGTTAGATGATACTAAAGGCTGGTCCGCCGAGCGCATTTACCAAGAAGGTGAAGCTAAGATGCGTGACCGGGATTATGAAAAAGCCATCGGTTACTTTCAAAAACTGGAGTCCCGGTTTCCGCATGGCCGATATGCAACGCAGGCACAGTTAGAAATCGCCTATGCATACTTTAAAAAGCAAGAACCGGTCTTGGCAGTGGCTGCCGCAGAGCGTTTTATCAAGCTACATCCCAACCACTCTAATGTTGATTACGCTTATTACTTGAAAGGCTTAGCTATATTCAATGAGCGAGGCATTATTGAAAAATTTACTAAGCAGCAAATCAGTGATCGTGATCCACGTGCATTGCGTGATTCGTTTGCCACTTTCAAGGATCTGGTAACACGTTATCCAAATAGCCGCTATACAAAAGATTCAATGCAACGCATGGTCTATCTGGCGAATAGTCTCGCAGAACATGAATTACATGTGGCGCGATATTACATGAAGCGCCAGGCCTATGTGGCTGCAGTAAACCGCACCAAATATGTAGTGGAATATTATCCACAATCCCCCAGCGTAGAAGAAGCACTGGTGATCATGATCAGCGCCTACGATTTACTTGGCATGGAAGACCTAAAAACTGACACCTTGCGCGTGTTTCAAACCAACTATCCGAATAGCCCAATGTTAGGCAAAGGGGTGCCGAATGACGAACGGATCTGGTGGAAGTTCTGGGAAAGTCTATACTAAAAATTGAAATCTAGAATTCTAATTGAATTGAAATCTAGGATTCTAATTCTTAGTCGTTGAATTCCTAAACTTAAGACAGTAATTTTAAATGGCTGTGATTAATATTTTAATCACAGCTTTTTTCACAGCTTTTTTAGTGCTTTTTAGCGCGCCGGCTTTTATCTTCCACAGTTTTTTTCGCTTTGAGTTCTGCCCGGTGCGCTGTTTTACGACGACGCATACTCACGATGCCCTCACCTGGTTTACGTTTGTCTTCATCTTCTGCGAAAGGGTTGGCGCCTTGTTTATATTGCACCCGTAACGGTGTCCCCGAAAGCTGGAAGGTGCGGCGGAACGTTTTCTCAAGAAAGCGCGTATAAGCATCCTTCACACCATCTACATGGTTGCCATGCACCACGACAATCGGCGGATTGCTACCGCCCTGGTGAGCATAACGTAATTTTGGGCGGATGCCTTTGCTAATTGGCGGTTGATGTTGCTGCAAGGCATCAATTAAAACGCGTGTCAGTTGTGGCGTAGACAATTTCGCAAAGGCCGCTTTATAAGCAATATCAACGGACGTAAATAACTCTGGCAAACCTTTTTTACGCAATGCAGAAATATAATGGAATTCAGCAAAATCAAGGAACATCAATTTACGATCGATCTCCCGTTTGATCCAGTCACGCTCTTCTTCCTTCAAACCATCCCATTTATTGATTGCCACGACTAGTGCACGGCCAGCATCCAGAATATAAGCCGCTACATGGGCATCCTGCTCAGTGATCCCTTCCTGCGCATCCACTACCAGAATCACGACATTGGCTTCTTCAATAGCCTGGATTGTCTTGATCACAGAGAATTTTTCAACCGCTTCCAGCACACGGCCACGCTTACGCACACCCGCTGTGTCAATTAGCGTATAAGTCTTGCCATTTTTTTCGAGATCAATGTGAATAGAATCCCGTGTGGTACCGGGCTCATCAAAAGCGATGACACGTTCTTCACCAAGCAAGGCATTGACCAATGTGGATTTACCTACGTTAGGTCGGCCCACAATGGCGACTTTAGGAATACGGTCGCCACTATAATCATTGACTTCAACTTCTTCTGTAACCTTGAAGTTTTCCAGCGCCAATTCCACGATATCGCGCACGCCTTCGCCATGCGCTGAGGAAATCGATAAAGGATCGCCCAAACCTAATTCATGAAAGTCAGCACTGACGATGGCCTTTTGCATGCCTTCGGTTTTATTGACAGCCAATAACACCGGACAGCGGCTTTTACGTAAACGATTAGCAATCTCTTTATCCTGAGGGGTTGCGCCTTGGCGGCCATCTACCAAGAAAATGATGATGTCAGCTTCATCAATCGCTAGCAAAGTCTGCTTGGCCATGGCTTTCAAAATACCGCTATCGGTATTGGGTTCAAAACCACCGGTATCCACCACCAAATAAGGCTGGCTCGCGCCTACACCGCGCCCATAATGACGGTCGCGCGTTAAACCTGGAAAATCTGCGACAAGTGCGTCACGGCTTTTGGTCAAGCGATTAAATAATGTGGATTTGCCGACGTTAGGCCGGCCAACCAATACGATGGTAGGTATCATGCAAACTCTCTAAACAATTCTTGAGTAAAGAAGATAATCCTTTAACTTTTGAATCTGTGATTCCAATTAACTTGGATTAAGCCGCATAAAGATGCGGCTTGTAATTATTTGATCTGGATGGCGTAGATGCCGCCCTCACGTGATTGTGCTAAAACGGTATTGCTATTGACCAAAGCCAGCTGCGGCATGATCGGGCTTTCGCCTACGCGAATGCGAGCGGCCTGAGCCCCGTCATCGCGACCAAGTGCATGCACATAGCCTTCTAAGTCGCCCACTACCACCCAGCTACCCAAAGGGACTGGTGCAGATAATTGACGATTTTTAAGAGCGGCTTGGCGCCAAAATGTTTTGCCTGTAGTGTAATCTAGTGAATACACTGAGCCGATGGCATGAGACACATAAATGCGTCCCTCTTCAGCACTTAAACCGCTCAAACTTGAAATATCACGATTCCATACGACACGACCACTTACTCTGTCCACAGCGGCGATGCGGCCTTGATACGCAACTGCATAGACCAATGGCCCGTCGATAACCGGTTGGCTGGTAATATCTGCAATGCGCTCAATCTCAGTCACACCCTTGGGTTGTGCGACCGAAGCCTCCCATAACACTTTACCGTTATCAGCACGTACAGCAATCAGTTTCCCACCGGCAAAACCTGCATATACAGCGCCACTATCAACTACAACGCCAGCACTACTGCGTAATGACAACGAAGGGCTGGTGCGTCCATATACCCATTTACGGCTGCCGTCATTGGCGTTGATGCCGAAAATCCGGCTATCTCCAGTTCGCACGATGACCGTGCCATCATAATATTTTGGCGCACTTAATACTTCGCTGCTTAAGCGCGATTTCCACTGCAATTTACCGTTAAGGTCATAGGCATAAATCACGCCCTGCTGTGTTCCAACCATCACCAAACTGCCGCCTACCCCTACGCCCCCGGATAAGGATTCACCGGTTTTAACGCGCCATAATTGCTGGCCATTGTTTACATCCAGTTTAACTATTTCGCCTTCGTTGCTGGTCGCGTAAGCAAAACCGGCATCCACTACCGGTGTGAACTCATAATTACCCGCTTCACCGATTTTAGCGCTCCATAATAATTTCGAGCTTGCCGTGGCCTTGATTTCCTCTAATGGTTCTGGAGGATCAGCTGGCTCCCTACCAAAAACGCGTTCAGAAACACTCGTTTGAATTTCGGTAATAGTGCTGCAGGCCGTGACTAGCAACAGGCTTGATAGCACCAATAAGCTTTTTAGGAATGGATGAGACAACACTATGCTCCAGCTCGATTAAATAACACGGTAATGTGAGGCTAGTCTTGCGACGCCTAACCTAATGCATCCAGTTTTTGTTGTGTCAATGTCCGATACTTGCCTTCAGCATCCAATTTGGTCAATGCCTCAGCATAAGCAGCTTTTGCTTCCACAGCTTTACCTTGAGCAGCCAGAATATCGCCTTTTAAGTCCGCGAATAAACCGTCAAAACCTGCATCATGCTTGGCATTCAGTAGTTTCAATGCAGCCTCATATTCTTTTTCTTCTAACAAGATATTCGCTAATTGCAGGCTGGCAATAGCGGCTACTGCACTTTCTTTTGCGTGTTCTATTGTCCAGTTCAACTGTGCTTTGGCACTTTTCACTTCATTGGCTTGGTAGTTCGCTTTAGCTGCAAATAAAGCCGCACGCCCTGCATATGGTGTGGAAGGATATTTATCCATCAACACTCCAGCTTGAGATTGAATACTTTTTAAGTCTTTAGGATCAGAAACGATTAGTTGTTGATACTCGGTAGAAGCCCCAAGCGATTGTTTAGACTGATAGTATTTCCAGCCTTGAAATGCAGCATAGGCTACCAATGCTGCCAGTACAACATTCGTTACCATTTTACCGTGACGTTTCCACCAAGCTTTAAATTCGTCTAACTGTTCCTGCTCTTCTAAATCGTATGCCATTTCGTTTCCCAAAAATCTTTCAGATCAAAGTTACTTAATTATTATGCTGCCTGTGCCATCTTTTTACCGGGAATCGCCGCCAGCAGATTCCGTGTATATTCGTGGTTAGGCTGCGTATAGATATCTTCTACCAAGCCCTGCTCAACAACCTTACCCTGATGCATGACGACTATGTCATCTGCGATATGCCGTACAACACGTAGATCATGGCTGATGAATACATAACTTAATGCCATTTCCTGCTGTAATTCTTTAAGCAGCAATAATATCTGCGCTTGGATCGATACATCCAGGGCAGAAACCGGCTCATCACACACCACTACTTTAGGCTGCAATACCAATGCCCGGGCGATGCCGATACGCTGCCTTTGGCCACCAGAAAATTCATGCGGATATTTTTGCATGTCAGACTCACTTAAGCCCACACGCTTTAACATGGCAATGACTTTTTGCTGCTGCTCATGCGCATTGCCCAAACCATGAATTAGCAAACCTTCTCCGACAATCTCACCAACACGCATCCGTGGATTAAGCGATGCAAATGGGTCTTGAAACACCATTTGCAAATCTTTACGCATCGCTCTTAATGCAAGTCCGTTCAGTTTGGAAAGATCTTGTCCTGAAAACAGCACTTCCCCACTATCCAAGGGTTGCAATTGTAACAGACAACGTGCCAGCGTGGATTTCCCGCTACCGGATTCACCCACTACCGCCAGTGTGCTACCTGCACGCAAGCTCACACTCACATCATCCAAAGCCTTGATGAGCGTTGTGCCAAAGCCGAATTTGCCGCTGCGCTGGGTATATGTTTTGACCAAATGATTGGCAATTAGGATAGCTTCACTCATGCAATCACTCCTGCGGGTGTTTGATTTTCCGGCAACCAAGCATAATCAATCGGTTTGAGTGGTTTCTTGCCTTCCGCATCGGGCACACAGGCTAATAAAGCCTGAGTATAGGGATGTTGAGGGTTATTGAGTACTTGCGTTTTGGTACCTGATTCTACGATTTCGCCGCGGAACATCACCACCACATTATCAGCAATATCCGCCACCACACCAAAATCGTGGGTGATGAACAACATACCCATGTTCATCCGTGTTTTTAACTCATCTAAAAGCTTAAGTATTTGAGCCTGTACTGTCACATCCAAAGCAGTAGTCGGCTCATCAGCAATCAGCAGCAAGGGCTCACAGGCGATACTCATGGCAATCATCACACGTTGACGTTGGCCGCCGGATAGCTCGTCCGGGTAACTGTTAGCTCGACTCGGTGGGATGCCCACCATCTCAAGCAGACTTGCAATTTTGGTTTTTAAACGCTCACCCTTAAGCCCAAGATGCGTCGTTAGGCTTTCGCCAATTTGATAGCCAACAGTCAGTACCGGGTTCAATGAAGTCATAGGTTCCTGGAAAATCATACCGATCTTATGACCACGGATTTTGCGCAGGCTTTCAGCATCCAAAGTCGTTAAATCTTGCACTTGACCGGCATGGTTGAACAGTACCTTACCTGAGATCAGCTGTAATTGCTTGGAGAGCAAACCCATCACCGACAATGCAGTCAGGCTCTTTCCGCTGCCTGACTCACCGACTACACAGGTAGTCTTACCTGCTTCAATACTGAAGCTTACGTTATTCACCAATAAACGATCTGCTGCCTTTTTCGGCACAATGCTAATATTCTGTAGCTCAAGTAAGGGGGAGGGATTTTGCGTCATATTTTGCATTAGCTATTCAATGTTATAAACGATAGTGACCACAACACGTGCAGTTTTTTCTATGGTCGATTTATCATAAACGCCACCGTAACTGTCATCACCTGCGTCCCCACCTACTGGCAAAATATAAAATGCGCCTTGTGAGGCAGACTTCATGACGCCGACCGTGACGCCATCTTGCTTTACAAATTCCGTGGCACGTATTCTGGCATTCTTGGTGGCGTCGGCAATGAGGGACATTTTGATATTCTCCAGGTCACTCACCAAATAAGCTGGTGGTGCAGCAACTACTGGATGATTGGCAGCTCGCAATTGCAACAAAGCCTGGTTGGCAGCGGTGACTTTGCCTAAGTCTTTGGAGGTGATACGAATATTCTGACTGGCTTCGTAGCCGCGCTGTACTTGGCGTGGAGTATCATTTACGAATTCTTCTTCGTAATGTGCATTAAGTGTTTCCACGGATATCTTACGGCTGTCTCCTAGCAAACCTTGCTTATCTAAAAACGCTTCGACCACTTTGCGTTCTTTGGCAAGATTTTCCAGTGCTAACGCCTGAGTAGACTCAATACTAACAATGCTGACTACCCATTCGGCCCTATCGGCTTTGATAGGTTTTTCTGCCAAACCCTTGACGGTAATAGACTGTTGACCGGAAACGGCGCATTTGCCTTGCACACCAAGGATGAATGCAGCCGCGGACATGCCAACCGCCAGCAAAATGCCCAGCACAGCCATGGCTTTGAATAGATTGTTTTGCTCGCTCATTGCCACCCTTTCTATTCCGACTGTATTAACGCTTATTGTTTGATGTGTGAAATCGCTTCTGCAATACTACACTGCAATTGGCCATTATTTTCACCCGCCTGCATGGGCTTAAGCGTCACCTGTCCATTTGCCACTTCATCATCACCCAGTATCAGCGCAAACCGGGCTTGGCTTCTATCCGCTTTTTTCATTTGCGACTTAAAACTGCCGCCACCCGCATGCAATACCACCTGGACGTTAGCATTTCTTAACTGCTCGGCAATGCCAAATGCAGCCCGCGCTGCCTGCTCACCCACATTTACCAGGTAAACATCTGGCGCATCGTTTGCCGTAATGCCGTACTCCTGCATAAGTAGGAATACGCGCTCCAAACCGATGCCAAAGCCACAAGCCGGTGTAGGTTCGCCACCAAGGCGCTCTACTAACGTGTCATAGCGACCGCCGCCAGCAACCGTGCCTTGCGCGCCTAGTTTGGTCGTTACCCATTCAAAAACGGTGCGATTGTAATAGTCCAGACCGCGAACCAAACGTGCATTGATTTCGTATTGAATGCCTGCAGTATCCAGCAAGGCACACAATTGATCGAAATGCGTACGGCTGACTTCACCCAAGCTATCCAATAATTTAGGCGCAGCTTCACATATGGCTTGCATACGCGGGTTTTTGGTATCCAGGATACGTAGCGGATTGGTATGCAAACGGCGTTTAGCATCCTCATCCAGCAGTTCGGCGTGCTGCTCGAAGTAGGCAATCAAGGTGTTACGGTAAGCCAAACGCTCCTGTGCGTCGCCTATGCTGTTGATCTGCAGTGCGACATCTTGTATGCCTAACTCGCGCCACAATCTTGCCAATAATACGATCTGTTCTGCATCAACTTCAGGTGTATCAAAACCAAAGGCTTCCACGCCAATCTGATGAAATTGGCGCTGACGGCCTTTTTGCACATTCTCGTGGCGGAACATCGCACCGGTATACCAAAGACGTTGAGGGCCGTTGTAGGTGAGGTTGTGCTCTACTACTGCACGCACGCAACCTGCCGTTCCTTCCGGACGCAAGGTCAGCTTGTCGCCGTTCAGTTGATCTTCCCAGGCATACATCTCTTTTTCTACAATATCGGTATGTTCACCCACTGAGCGCACAAACAGCTCGGTAGACTCCACCAAAGGCATGCGGATATTCTTGTAGCCATATTGGGAAAGCACACGCCTTGCGGTGTCTTCTAACTTGAACCAGAGCGGGGTTGCCTCTGGCAGGATGTCATAGAAACCCTTGATGCTTTGAAATTTGCTGATTTTGGCTTTTGGTGCCGGATTGGAAGGTGAGTTGATTGGTTCTGCCATCATGCTACTGCTTTAATTGGAATTGTTTTTTGATTTTTATTTGCGGGGCTGGCGTGTAATTTACCGCCCTCTGCATAGTTTTTCTGCACGTAGTCTTCTACGATGGCCTGGAATTCTTGGGCGATATTGTCACCTTTGAGTGTCACGGTTTTTTCACCATCGACAAATACAGGTGCCACTGGCGTTTCGCCCGTACCAGGCAGGCTGATACCGATATTTGCCAGCTTGGATTCACCGGGGCCATTGACCACGCAACCCATCACGGCTACGTTCATGTTCTCTACCCCGGCATATTGGCTACGCCATACTGGCATCTGATTGCGCAAATAAGTCTGAATCTGCATTGCCAGTTCTTGAAAATAGGTTGAAGTCGTACGGCCACACCCTGGACAAGCGGTTACAAGTGGCGTAAAAGATCGGATACCCATGGTTTGCAAAATCTCTTGAGCAACAACCACTTCTTTGGTCCGCGATTCATTCGGCTCCGGTGTAAGGGAGACACGTATCGTATTGCCAATACCCTGCTGTAATAGCAGTGCCAATGCTGCGGTAGAAGCCACGATACCTTTAGAACCCATGCCGGCCTCGGTCAAGCCTAAATGCAATGGATAGTCGCTGCGGGTGGCTAATTCTGAATACACTTTGACGAGGTCCTGCACGTTGCTGACTTTGCAGGAAATGATGATCTGATTTGGGGATAAGCCAATCTCAATAGCCTGTTGCGCACTTTCTAAAGCCGATTGGATTAAGGCTTCGCGCATTAATGCATCTGATGATAATGGATTTTCCAGCTTGGCATTATCATCCATCATTTGTGCCATTTTCACCTGATCGAGACTGCCCCAGTTCACACCGATACGCACTGCTTTTTTGTACCGAATAGCCGCTTCAATCATGGAAGCGAACTGTTCATCACGTTTGGAGCCTTTACCAACATTACCCGGGTTAATACGATATTTCGCCAAAGATTCAGCACAATCTGGATAAGCACTCAATAATTTATGGCCGTTATAGTGGAAATCCCCAACCAGCGGTACGTCACACCCAAGTGCATCCAAACCTCGGCGGATATTACCCACCTGTGCTGCGGCTTCAGGCGAATTTACAGTAATACGTACGACTTCACTACCGGCTTGCCATAGCTCATAGACCTGTTTGATGGTCGCTTCAGCATCTGCTGTATCGGTGTTGGTCATGCTCTGCACGACAACTGGTGAAGCAATGGTGCCGTTAAGGCCTCCACCTACCGGCACGTGCCCAACCATCACCTGCAAGGTATTACGTGGCTGGCTGAGTAAATAAGAATTCAACGACTACTCCAATTTAATACGTGCAACATTGCTGCCGGCCATGCTGGATGCGAGGTTAACCGGCTGCCCTTTGTAAGAAAGTGTGGTTGCTTTTGCGTTACCAACAATCACGTTGAGCGGCGGGTCGCCATCAATAGCATCGGCAGTACCTGGCGGTAAAATTCTTTCATAAACGACCTTACCAGCTTTATCAGTGATGTTTACCCACGTTTTTTCGGTAACGGATAGCATGATAGTTTTGGCGCCTGAACTCATTGTATTAGCAGCCTGTGCTGTAGGAGATTGTAGCTGCTGCGCAGTAGCAGAGGCGCTAGTACTGGTGCTGTTTGCAGGCGCCGGTGCCAGTGAATTTGCAGCAGGTTTTTGAGCTGCTTCCGGCAATGCTGGATTAACTGGTGCAAGGGGTGTCGCCGGGGCTGCTGGCGTCGTAGGCACTGCACTATCAGGCAAAGCCGTGCCGGAAGTAGTTGGGGCAACTTCTGACCCTGTAACCACCGCTGTAGGGTCTGCACCTGATAAAGCTTCAATGCCGGGCTCGCGTTCAGCCGCAGGCAAGGCGATTTCTGGCAAAGGCACTTCAGTAGGCGCATTTGGCGCCAAAGCTTCCGGTGCTTGGTTGATAGCAGGCTTTGAATTTTTCGGCATGTAATCGATATAAAAAAACCATGCCAACAAAAACAGTAAAACTAAAATGCTGCCCAAAATATACATCAGCCAAGGCTGGCTATCTTTGCCCGACATGACCTGATACATGGTGGATTGCACACTGACGGCGCTTAACGATTTAGCCGGCACACGTGCTTTATAAGCCTGTAGCAAAGGTTCGGCATCCAGCCCTAAGTAACGTGCGTAGTTGCGGATAAATCCACGTGTGATCATGGCATCCGGCAATGCATCGAATTGGTTATTCTCCAAGGCATCGACTTGTTTCACACTGAAACGCAAATAATTGGAGACGTCTTGTTGCGACAATTTTTTATTGGTGCGGGCCGCAGCCAAGGTTTCGCCTAAGGGTAAAACTGTTTGTGTGGTGACAGCGTCAAGAGGGATATTGTCGGTCATTGTTATTTTCCGCTTTGCAATAATTTAGCTTGTTCTGAATCCGGATATTTTCGACGCAATTCCAATGCATAGCTGGCTTCTGCATCTTTAGACCCTAGCGCACGTTCAATCTGAATCGCCAGCCACAACATTTCTGGCGTAGGCTCGGTCAACAATGCATTCTGCAAAGTCACTTTGGCTTGCGCTGGTTTGCTTCGGCTAAATTGCAATTGGGCTACCTGGTAAGCAGCACTGCTATTTAGCGGGTTAATCTGTAAAGCTTTTTGCAGATAAGCTTCGCCATTCGCATAATCCTGTTTACGAATCGAACAAATACCCGCATTAGAATAAGCCACTGCAGGTGTGGCATACAGCGGATTTTTAACAGCAGCTAAAAACTCCTTGATGGATTCGTCATAGCGGCCTTGAGAACACAAAAAACTGCCGTAATTATTATGCGATTCTGAATTATTCGGCTCCAAGGCAATCGATTTTCTAAAGTTGGTGTCAGCAATATCATACTGGCCTAATGTAGCACGCACCAAGCCTAAACCATTGTAAGCCAGGGCAAAAGTAGGATCGATACGAGCGGCTTCGGTGAACTCCTCTAGCGCGATCTCGTATTGTTTATTTTGGTAATAAACTGCACCTAAATCAGTATGCGCACGCGCACGCGCCTTGACGTTTTCAGTATCACGTTCTTTCTGTTCCTGGCTCACGCAGCTCGCCATACCAAGCATACTTACTACCAGCAATAGCTTAATGAATGTATTCATACTTACAAAGCTTGTATTCAAACCAGTTTTCATTCGACCGCCTCAATTGGAATTCTTTTAGAACTACGTTTTGTTTTATCCAATACTTTACCAGCTAACTGTCCGCAGGCCGCATCAATGTCTTCCCCACGGGTTTTACGTACAGTGACCACATATCCTGCCTGCATAAGAATATCGCGGAATACCCGGATATGACTAGGCTTAGAAGTCTCATAACCGCTATTCGGAAACGGGTTGAAGGGAATGAGGTTAAATTTGCAGTTCACCCCTTTCACTGTTTCAAGCAATTGATAGGCATGCTCTACAGTGTCATTCACGTTATCCAGCATCACATACTCAAAGGTTACAAAATCACGTGGCGCTTTTACCAAGTACCGGTTACACGCCGCCATCAACTCCTTAAGCGGATACTTTTTGTTAATCGGCACAATCACATCGCGCAGTGCGTCATTCGGCGCATGCAGACTGACCGCCAACGCAACGGGGCAATCTTCCTTGAGCCTATCCATGGCCGGCACCATCCCAGAGGTGGATAAAGTGACGCGGCGGCGGCTTAAGCCATACGCTGAATCATCCAGCATGATTTGCATGGCCGTGACGACATTGTCGTAGTTCGCCAACGGTTCACCCATGCCCATCATCACTACATTACTGATGATGCGGTCATTCAAAGGCAACATATCGTAACCACTTTCGGCCCGCAGCGAGCGATTTGCAATCGCTAGTTGGCCGATGATTTCAGCCACGCTCAGGTTACGGTTAAAACCTTGGCGTCCAGTTGAACAAAAGGTACATTCCAACGCACAGCCCACTTGAGACGAGATACACAAAGTACCGCGATCATCTTCAGGAATAAATACCGTTTCAATACTGTTTGCGGTGTCTGCACCAATCAGCCATTTGCGCGTACCGTCATTGGACACTTGTTCCAATTGCACATCGGGCAATTTTATTTCGGTTTCCGCGCTTAACTTCTCACGCAGATTTTTGGCAATATCCGTCATCTGTGCAAAATCATGCACCCCAAAATGATGCATCCAGCGCATCAACTGCTTGGCGCGAAAAGGTTTTTCGCCTTGCTCGCCGAACCATTGAGCCAGTTGTGGCTGATTAAAATTGAGTAGATTGACCAAAATTTATTACCTAAATAATATTAACTTCAAATAATTCCTGCCCGTTATAGGGCATCACCGCCAAACTAAAGCAGCTAAAGCTGCAAGATTGGCGCGATAAGCTAGGCAAGGCGCAAATAGAAAATTAAGACGACGCATATATGCAATATGTGAGGCGTAATTGATCTATTTGCAACGCCGCATAGCAACGGTAATTAAATTATTTACCGAAGAAGTAAGCGATTTCGATCGCCGCATTTTCTGCTGAATCCGAACCATGCACTGCGTTCGCATCGATGCTCTCAGCGAAGTCAGCACGGATCGTACCAGCAGCAGCTTCTTTAGGGTTAGTCGCGCCCATGAGGTCACGGTTCACTTGAACTGCATTTTCGCCTTCCAAAGCCTGGATCATCACTGGGCCGGAAATCATGAATTTAACGAGGTCTTTGAAGAAAGGACGCTCTTTATGCACAGCGTAGAAGCCTTCAGCCTCGGCTTGTGTCAATTGTGCCATTTTGGCTTCAACAATTTTTAAACCTGCGTTTTCAAAACGTGTGTAGATTTTACCGATCACATTTTTTGCAACTGCATCAGGTTTGATGATAGAAAGTGTGCGTTGAACAGCCATAACAACTCCATTAATTAACTTATTGAAAAGACCGATAAAATACCATTTTTAGCACTTAAAATAAACCTGCATTTTGCTTTTCGCCCTAGCCTTTTTACAGTTTGCCTGCTTTAATTCGCCGACCTGTGGCAAAATCACAGGTGATGAAAATGCCTGTTGCTCCCACGAACACCAATAACGTTACTTGCCCTGCATGTGGCATGCTGTGCGACGATATTACAATCACCTCAAAATCGCCCGTTAAAATCAGCAATGGTTGCATCAAAAGCGTGGCTTTTTTCGAGCAAACGATTGCCAATACTCAACCGCAAATAGCTGGTAAACCAGTTGATCTGAGTAACGCTATAAAACATGCGGCCGCAATACTGCAGCAAAGCCAGCACCCCTTTTTTGCCGGCCTAGGCACGGAAGTGCATGGCATGCGTGCGTTGCTCACACTAGCCGAAAAAACAGGTGCAACTTTGGACCATATGCACTCTGGCGCAAGCGTGCGCAATACCTTGGCCTTGCAGAATAGCGGCTGGCAGACCACCACCCTCACCGAGATTAAAAATCGCGCTGACCTCATTGTGGCCATTGGCACCGATATCGTTTCCAGTCACCCGCGTTTTCTGGAAAAACTGGTGCATAACGAACAAAGCCTGTTCAACAAACCTAAACCGGAAGTACATTACCTGGGTGTTGATACCCCTGAGCATTTACCAGAAATCCTGAATGTACTTAACGCCTTGGCGAGCAATAACAAAGTGCTGGTAGATCAGATTAATGGCATTACGATTGCCAGCTTAAAAACCCTGTTGGAAAAGATTCATGCAGCACACTATGCAGTACTGGTCTGGTCTGCCAGCAAGCTGGATTATCCCCATGCCGAACTGTCCATACAAAGCATTACCAGATTAATCAGCAAATTGAATGAAACCACGCGTGTGGCGGGCTTACCTCTCAATTCCGGAGATGGCGATACCAGTGTAAGCAACACCTGTACCTGGCGCACTGGCTCCACCGCCAATATTCGCTTTATGGGTAAAGTCACCGTAAATGAAAGCATTGCCGAGTACAAACCTTATCGCTATTCAGCAAATCAGTCATTGCAACACTGCGATAGCCTACTTTGGATCAGTACACTGAGTGAAGCACCGCCGCCATCAAGCGATTTACCCATGATCGTGATTGGCCATCCCAATATGCAATTTACCCGTATACCTGAAGTCTTTATTCCGGTAGGTATTCCTGGCTTAGATCACACCGGTATCATGTTCAGGCTCGATAGCGCAGTGTCGCTGCCACTCAAGCGAGTACGCCAGAGCGAATTACCCACTCTGGCATATGTACTGCACCAGATTTCGGAAGCGTTATGATCATCCAGCTTAAAAATGGCAAATTATATGATCCGGCGCACGGCGTTGATGGCGTGGTGCGTGATCTCTATATACGTGACGGCCGCATAGTTGCCCAACCCAACTCGAACGAAAAAATTGATCAGGTATTTGACTTAAGTGGCAAGATCGTCATGGCCGGTGCCATCGATATGCACAGCCATATCGGCGGTGGAAAAGTCAATATTGCACGCATGATGCTGCCAGAGTTTCAAATCAAAGAGTACCAAGAAACTCGCCAATATACCGAACCGGAAGCACATATCTGCACCCCAAGCTGCAGCCACGATGCCGTCCCTAATACCAACCAGACGGGCTTCAGGTATATTGAAATGGGCTATACTGCGGCATTTGAACCGGCCATTTTACCGATCAATGCCCGTCAAGCCCACCTGGAAATGGGCGATACGCCCATGATCGACAAAGGCGGTTACGCCATGTTGGGTAACGACGATTACTTCCTGCGTCTTTTAAGTAGCAAAGCCGAACAAAAAGTCATTAATGATTATGTGGCTTGGACACTCCATGCCACGCAGGCTATCGGCATCAAGGTCGTAAACCCTGGTGGCATCTCTGCGTTTAAATTTAACCAACGCAGATTGGATTTGGACGAAAATCACAGTTTTTATCAGGTTTCGCCGCGGGAAATTCTAAAAAGCTTAAGTACTGCCGTGCACCAGCTGGGCATTGCTAAACCGCTGCACGTACATTGCAATAATCTGGGCGCGGCTGGCAATTTTCAAACCACCCTAGACACCATGGGCGCTTCTGAGGGCGTGCCCATGCATTTGACGCATATCCAATTCCATAGTTATGGTGCAGAAGGCGACAAAAAATTCTCCTCAGCCGCCGCACAGATTTCCGAAGCATTGAATAAACATCAACACATCACTGCTGACGTCGGCCAGATTTTATTCGGCCAAACAGTGACGGCTTCTGGCGACAGCATGATGCAACAACTCAACGCCCAATACGCCAATCCAAAAAAGTCCGTGATTATGGACATTGAATGCGATGCCGGCTGTGGCGTCGTCCCTTTCAAATATCGCGACCAGAATTATGTGAACGCCCTGCAATGGGCGATTGGCTTGGAGATTTTCCTATCCGTGGAAGATCCCTGGCGCATCTTTTTAACCACAGACCATCCCAACGGCGCGCCTTTCACCAGCTACCCGCATTTGATCCGTCTACTCATGGATAAAAGTTTCCGCAATGAAGCTTTTGCCAAATTGAATCTAGACGCCCAAGCCATGAGCAACCTGACCAGTCTGGACCGCGAATATAGCCTGTATGAAATTGCCGTAATGACGCGCGCCGGAGCTGCTAAATTAATTGGCCTCAATGACCGTGGGCATTTAGGTGCTGGCGCTGCAGCGGATATCACCATTTACACTGATCAGCCCGACCGTGAAGCCATGTTTGCCAAGCCCGATTATGTCTTCAAGGATGGTGAATTAGTCGTGCGGGACTGCAAAGTGGTGAAAGTGGTCTGGGGCAAAACGCACACAGCAAAACCAGCATTTGATATTGGCGTGGAGCAAGGATTAAAAGCGTATTTTAATCAATACCATACGATTCAGTTAGATAACTTTAAAATATCCAATGATGAAATTGCGGACGACGGACGCGGCGGCATCATCATCCACTCAACATGATCATTAACCACATCCAGATCGCTGACACTTTTGCCGAAGCCTTCAATATGCGAGGCACGCGGGTCATTATTACCGCACAAAATCACAAGTGGGCCTACCATGCCGCCAATGCCATGACCGGTTTTGCCACCAGCGTCATTGGTTGTGGCGTAGAAGCCGGGATCGAACGGGAGTTACTGGCCGATGAAACGCCCGATGGCCGGCCAGGCGTGAGTGTCCTCATGTTTGCCATGGGTAGCAAAGTCCTTATGCAGCAACTGGAAACCCGCATGGGGCAATGCATCCTGACTTGCCCGACTGCTGCGGCATTTGGTGGCATTGAACCCTCTGAAGAATTGGAAATAGACCAAATCAGCTTGGGTAAGCATTTGCGATTTTTTGGCGATGGCTATCAAACTTCTAAATTAATAGACGGTAAGCGCTATTGGCGCATCCCCGTTATGGACGGGGAGTTCCTCACCGAAGAAACCACGGGCATGGTGCGCGCGATTGGTGGCGGCAACTTCCTCATTCTGGCAACTTCACAAGCGCAGGCACTGCATGCAGCAGAAACCGCGATTGAGTCCATGAAGCAAGTGCCTGACGTCATCATGCCTTTTCCTGGCGGCGTGGTGCGTTCCGGATCTAAAGTCGGTAGCAAGTACCCCAAGATGTTCGCCTCCACCAATGATGCGTTCTGCCCTACCCTTAAAGGCGTGGTGAATAGTGAACTGTCCCCGGACATCGAAAGCGTGATGGAAATCGTCATCGACGGCTTAAGCTTCGAAGCGATTGTACTGGCTATGCGTGTGGGCATCCAGGCAATTTGCGACTTAGGTCCAGACAGTGGCGTAAAGCGTATCTCAGCAGGTAACTATGGCGGCAAACTAGGCCCTCATCACTTCAAGCTGCATGAGATCATGGGTATAAAATCATGAGTGCATTAACGTTCAGCTTAAAAAAACCACTGCAATTTTCCGTTAACTGCGCGGCATTAACGCCTAGCAAGTTGCAGGGTAAGTCAATTCAGGAAATCGCTAGCATTCCAATGATCTTGGGGAATCAGAAACTGACCGTAGGCGATTTATTCGATATTTCTGGCGAAGATCCCCATCATTTTTGTTTTAAAAATACCAGCGATAAACTGGAGTACCTGGGCGCCAACATGGCAGGGGGCAGCATCACCATAGAAGGAAACGCCGGCGCTTATCTTGGCTTTGCCATGGCTGACGGCGAAATCTATTGTCATGGTCATACCGCAGATTTTACTGCCTGCAATATGGCGGGCGGGTTATTGAAGATTGATGGCAACGCCGGCCACTTTTTAGGCGGCGCTTCCGCAGGTTTACGCAAGGGCATGCGCGGCGGCACAGTGATTGTCAAAGGCAGCACTGGTGACCGTACAGGCGATCAGATGCGTCGCGGCCTTATTCTCATTGAGGGGAATGTCGGCGATTACTGCGGTAGCCGCATGATAGCAGGCACAATCGGTGTATTGGGGAATGCCGGGAGATATGCCGGTTTCAATATGCAGCGCGGTACGCTACTATTTACCCAAGCCCCACATTTGCATGCCACCTTGCAAAATTGCGGTAGGCACACCCTGCCATTCTTAAGTTTGTTGTTTAAGTCTTTTCAGCAATACAATACAAAATTCAGCCAGCTAAACTCTCAACGGGTACAGCGTTTTGTAGGCGATATTGCTTGCAATGGCAATGGTGAGATATTGTTAGCTGAACCATTAAACGCCTAAGCTAATTTTGCTTCAAATCACTCCAACTTCTAAAGGAAACTAACAATGAAAAATTTACTAACGAAGTTAAAAGGCGACCATGCCGCACTGCCACCCGCATTCAACCCTAAAGCAGTTTTACTCGCTTGGCTAGGCGGCTTTATTGCCATTGCAGCTGTTGCACTGATTACCACCAATTTGTCCTATATGCTGATTCTAGGCTCTTTCGGCGCATCTTGCGTCATTCTATTCGCGTACCCAGAAGCACCGTTTGCCCAGCCACGTAACACTATAGGCGGACACTTTTTCAGCTCTTTGGTTGGATTGCTTTTCGTCAGCCTGTTTGGTGTTGCATGGTGGGTTTTGGCCGCCGCCGTAGGCACTGCCATTGCTGTGATGATGCTGACTAAAACCGTCCATCCTCCTGCAGGTTCAAACCCGGTGATCATCTGGCTTATGGTGGCTTCACATGGCATTATAGGCTGGGATTTCCTGCTATTTCCCACGCTTATCGGCGCCATCGTGATTACATTGGTTGCCCTCATTTACAACAACCTGACGCGTGAAGGCAATTACCCTAAATACTGGTTCTAAAAATGTTAAAATGCGTGATTACGTTTTAACCTGATTTATCGCATGTCTAAATATTTAACCGCCGCATTATATAAGTTTGTCAGTTTGCCGGACTACAAAGCCTTGCAAGCGCCTATTCTTGCTGCATGCGTGACTAACCACATTAAAGGCACACTGTTGCTGGCTGAAGAAGGCATCAACGGCACCATTGCCGGTCTGCCTGAGGATATTCACAAGGTATTGAATTACTTGCGCCAAGACTCACGCTTGGCTGACCTGGAGCATAAGGAATCATATGCGGATGAACATCCTTTCTACCGCATGAAGGTCAAGCTCAAGAAAGAAATTGTCACACTTGGCGTGCCAGGCGTAAGTCCTACCAAACAGGTTGGTACCTATGTCAAACCTGAAGATTGGAATGCACTGATCTCTGACCCGGATGTCATTTTGATTGATACACGTAATGATTACGAAGTCGATATTGGGACTTTCAAAGGTGCAGTGGATCCAAAAACCACTGCTTTCCGTGAATTCCCGGAATATGTGGCTAAAAATCTGGATAAAACCAAGCATAAGAAAGTGGCGATGTTTTGCACCGGTGGCATCCGCTGTGAGAAAGCCTCTTCGTATATGATGGAACAAGGCTTTGAAGAGGTGTATCACTTGCAAGGCGGTATTTTGAAATACTTGGAAACCGTGCCGGAGGAATCAAGCCTATGGCAAGGCGAGTGCTTCGTTTTTGACCAACGTGTAGCCATTAAACATAATCTGGCTGTCGGCGAATATGATCAATGTTATGCTTGCCGACATCCACTTTCACCCGAGGAAATGCGTAGTGAGAAATATGCAGCGGGTATTTCCTGTCCCTATTGCTACGATAAATTATCTCCTGAGAAAAAAGCCAGCCTCATGGAGCGACAAAAACAAGTGGCTTTAGCAAAACTACGTGGCGAAACCCATATCGGCAATAGCCAAAAACGCGAATCTTTTTAACATTCAAACGAACTGGATACTTAATGCAAAGTCACACACACCATGTTTGATTACAATACGCTCGTAAAAACCCTTCATCAATTTGCAGAACAATCCAAAACCAAGCCATTAACGCTAGGTGAAGCTTTAGATTCCCTAGACGAAGCTGGTTATGCGTTTATTGCGATCATTTTGGTTCTCCCCTTTCTTCAGCCTTTGCCCATGGGGCCTATCACGGTTCTGGGTGGGGTGGCATTTGCAACACTGGGCTGGCAATTATTTAATGGACACGAATCTCCGGTATTACCCCACAAAATTCGTAACGTCGAATTTTCCGAGAACACCTGGCGTATCTTGGTCAATGTATGCCTGAAAATTTTGGGCTTTTGCAGAAAGTTCACCAAACAGCGCTACCCGGCCATTGTGAATGGCACTAAAGGCCAAAAATTCGGCGGTTTCATCTTATTAGCTGCCGGTGCGCTGATGGCCATTCCATTCGGTGTGCTACCGCTTAATAATCTTCTGCCTGGTTTGGCTATATTGTTTTATTGTATCGGCGAGCTGGAAAGCGATGGGCTCATGTTTTTTATCGCTATTTTCTGGCTGATTGTCACAGTACTCTACTTCATCGCATTTTTCGCGGCGTTATGGTACTTTGGTCAAGAAGCATTGGAATTCTTTAAGTGGTAGCCATTAACCTCGATTAATGACTGAAAAAAAAATGCACCCAATTGGGTGCATTTTTTACGCTATTACTTTTTAGACTTTATTACTTTTTAAGCTTGAGATTTGCCGCAATACGCATTCTTAAGGCATTCAGCTTAATGAAGCCACCTGCGTCTTTCTGATCGTAGGCACCTTCGTCATCTTCAAATGTCGCAATGGTCGAATCAAATAAGGAGTTGGTTTTACTATCGCGGCCAGTCACAATCACATTGCCTTTATACAACTTCACGCGCACCCAGCCATTCACAGCAGTCTGGGTATGGTCAATCAAAGTTTGCAGTGCGATACGCTCTGGGCTCCACCAATAACCGTTGTAAATCATGCTCGCATAGCGTGGCATGAGGTCATCTTTAAGATGGGCCACTTCACGGTCTAAAGTAATGGATTCAATGGCACGGTGCGCTTTAAGCATGATGGTACCGCCAGGCGTTTCGTAGCAGCCACGTGACTTCATGCCCACATAACGATTCTCAACTAAATCCAGCCGGCCGATCCCATGCTTGCCGCCAATTTTGTTCAAATGGGCTAATAATTCATGCGGTTTCATGGCTTCGCCGTTCAAGCTAACCGGGTCACCGTTTACGTATTCAATATCCAGGTACTCGGCGGCATCAGGTGCTTTTTCCGGGCTCACTGACCAGCGCCACATCGATTCTTCAGCTTCTGCTGCAGGGTTTTCCAGATGGCGGCCTTCATAGGAGATATGCAGCAAGTTAGCGTCCATGCTATACGGGCTGCCGCCTTGCTTGTGTTTCATATCCACTGGAATGCCATGTTTTTCAGCATAATTCATAAGCTTTTCACGGCTTAGCAAATCCCACTCGCGCCATGGTGCGATGATCTGGATATTCGGGTTTAGCGCGTAAGCACCCAACTCAAAACGTACTTGGTCATTGCCTTTACCAGTAGCACCATGCGAAATCGCATCGGCGTTAGTTTCAGCAGCAATTTCAATCAGGCGCTTGGCAATCAGCGGACGGGCGATGGAAGTACCTAGTAAATATTCGCCTTCATACACAGTATTGGCGCGGAACATCGGGAATACGAAATCGCGTACAAACTCTTCGCGCACGTCGTCGATATAGATTTCCTTCACGCCAGCCGCTTTGGCTTTAGCGCGTGCTGGTTCCAGTTCTTCGCCTTGACCAAGATCAGCGGTGAATGTTACCACCTCACATTGATACTCATCTTGTAGCCATTTCAGGATAACGGACGTATCTAAACCGCCTGAATAGGCGAGTACGACTTTTTTAACTGCTTTTTTGACATTACTCATTACTATTACTTTCTATTAAATCTTAAATAACTTAACGCGTAAATCTGTTCTTAATGAATTTAAGCGCTGACTTTACCGAGCATCAGATATTCCATGAGCGCTTTTTGCGTGTGTAAACGGTTCTCTGCCTCATCCCATACTACACTTTGCTTTCCGTCGATCACGTCGGCAGCCACTTCTTCACCCCGGTGCGCAGGCAGGCAATGCATAAACAAAGCATCCTTCGCAGCGACACGCATCATGTCGCTATCCACTTGCCAATCGGCAAAGTCACGCATGCGCTCTTCATTTTCCGCTTCAAAGCCCATGCTGGTCCACACATCGGTTGTGACCAGGTCAGCACCCTCAGCCGCATCCATCGGATCGGCAAAGGTTTCAAAGTGGTCGTTACCATATAGATTCGCGCGTTCGGGCTCAACTTCATAACCAGGCGGCGTGGAAACATGCACGTTGAAATCCAGCACTTCAGCGGCTTGGAGCCAGGTATTGCAAACATTATTACTATCGCCGATCCACGCTACGGTTTTACCCTTGATCGGGCCACGATGCTCGATGAAAGTATAGATATCGGCAAGGATCTGGCAAGGATGATATTCATTGGTCAGGCCGTTAATCACAGGTACGCGCGAATTCGCCGCAAAGCGTTCGATGATTTCCTGCTCAAATGTGCGGATCATGACCAAATCACTCATGCGTGAAATCACTTGTGCCGCATCTTCAACCGGCTCGCCGCGACCCAATTGTGAGTCGCGAGTATTGAGGTAAATCGCCGAACCGCCCAGCTGTTGCATACCGGCTTCAAAAGACAAGCGTGTACGTGTACTGGCTTTTTCAAAGATCATCACCAGCGTACGGTCAGTGAGCGGCCAATATTGCTGGTAATCCTTGAACTGGCTTTTGATCCAGCGCGTACGCTCGAACACGTGCTCAAGCTCATCGCGAGTTAAGTCATTGAATTGTAAAAAATGTTTGATTGCCATATCTATCTTACTGCTAGTTTATTTTGCCTAAATCTTACAGGTTTATAAACCATTAACTATTTTAAAAAAGTTTTGATTAATGCGCTCAACTGTTTCACCAACAATTGCGCTTCTGCTTCATTCATCACCAATGGCGGCAGCAGGCGTACCACGCTTTCCGCAGTGACATTGATTAAAAGTTTCTGCGCCAGTGCTAATTTCACCAGTTCACCACAAGGCTTGTTAAGCTCAATACCGATCATCAAACCAGCATTCCGGATGGCTACTACGCCCTTCTGATCCTTGAATTCTGCCTCAAAACTTTCACGGATGTAATTACCAATTTTTTCGGCATTTTCCCGTAATCCTTCTTCTTCGATAATATTCAAAGTGGCTAAACCGGCAGCGGTAGCCAATGGATTACCGCCAAAGGTAGAACCATGTTTGCCGTAGGTAAATACATCTGCAGCCACACCGCTTGCCACACAAGCACCAATGGGTACACCTGAACCTAAGCCTTTGGCCAAGCTCATGACATCCGGTTTAATGTTGGTATGCTGAAAACCGAACCAGGTGCCAGTGCGGCCAATTCCGGTCTGCACTTCATCCAACATTAATAACCAGTCATGTTCATTACAGATCTGACGCAAAGCTTCCAGGTAACCGCTAGCATGTTTAGGGATATTAATGCCACCCTCACCTTGTACGGGCTCAACCAATACAGCCACCACATTGGCATTGCGTGCAGCGATCTGACGCACGGATTCAATATCATCGTAAGGCACACGGATAAAGCCGCTTACCAGTGGTTCAAAGCCGGCTTGTACCTTACGGTTGCCCGTGGCAGACAACGTAGCCATGGTCCGGCCATGAAAAGATTTGTCCATGACAATAATTTCAGGGTTTTCAATACCTTTGTTGTGTCCATACAAGCGTGCCAACTTAATGCTTGCCTCATTGGCTTCACAACCGGAATTACAGAAAAATACTTTATCCATACCGGAGATTTCACAAAGCTTATCGGCTAACGCTGATTGCTCTGCAATTTGATAGATATTGGACACATGGATAAGTTTAGCGGCTTGCTCACTAATCGCTTTTACCAATTTAGGATGTGCATGGCCCAAGCCATTGACGGCAACACCGGCAAGCGCATCCAGGTATTTTTCACCTTTATCATCCCACAACCAAACGCCTTCCCCTCTCACAAAAGTGACGGGCTGACGTGTGTAGGTATTCATTAAATGTACTGACATAGCTTTTCTTACTAAATATTCTCTAGAGAATTAAGGTTTACAGCGTTAATTAATACGCAAATATAGAACCTAAAATCCGTTTAACTAATCTGTTTAACTAAAAAACAAACGGCGGCTAATGCCGCCGTTGTTGCGTTCATTATTGCCCTATAAACTGTACAGCACTTGATGAGATAAGCCGTTGGTCATAAAGAATAACATTGGGATTGATAACATCATATTGGTTCGGGATGCTAAGAACGCTGTACGTCGTGCCTTGGTTTTTTCTTCATCACTTGCAGGCTTCATGCCCAGGATTTTTTGCTGATTAGGCCAAATCAATACCCAGACATTGAACAGCATAATCGTACCTAACCAAGCACCTACGCCGATAGCAGCATAGCCATTTCGTAGCATCAAGGCATCTGGCAAACCACTACCTAGCAACCATGCCCCTGCTAGCCAAGTTGCGACTGCAGACCAGCGGAACCACAATAGCGCGCGCGGTGCCACATGTTTGGTGATACCGGCATTTGTACCATCAGCCGTTGCATCTTTAAGTGCTGGCACTTGTACCAAGTTAAAATAATATAGCAGACCGATCCAGGTAACACCTGCAATCACGTGTGCCCAGCGGGCAATACCAGACATATATTCCATGATTTAAACCCCCGCCAATAACACGTTTTTAACCAGCAGATATAACACCAGCGTTAGCACCAGACCTGCGACAATGGTGCCGGAAATTGAATCTAAAGGATTTTTCATGTTGCTGATCTCCAATTTTAATTCTTGAATTTAATTTTTGTGTGGATTTCTAATCAACTTCTGTGCGTGAGATTAGCTTAAAACCCCTAGATAAGCAATAGATTGGCAATACTTTAGCAAGTCTTCCGAGTCATAAAAAAGATTAAAATAATGAACCCGCATAGAATGTTACGCTCAAATTAGCACTTGAAAAAATTGGTAATTTAAGCAAAAATCGCCGTCCTTCTAAATTATTGCCAACGATCTGTTTTTTTATGGCATCTATCGTATCCATTCAACCTAACACTTCCCAGCCACAATTACCTGTCGCTTGGTACGTTGATTCTCAAGTCTATGCATTAGAGCAACAGCATTTGTTCTCACAAGTGCCCAATTACCTGGGGCATGCCCTTATGGTACCGAATGTGGGCGATTTTCATGTGCTGGATTGGACTGGTGAAGCCAAAAGCCTAATTCATAATCAAGACGGCATTCAGGTAATGAGCAACATCTGTAGGCACCGGCAAGCGATTATGCTTAAGGGCAGTGGCCACACAAAAAATATTGTTTGCCCATTGCACCGCTGGACATATGACTTAAACGGAAAATTGCTCGGCGCACCGCACTTTAACGACAATCCCTGCCTGCACCTTCAACATAAAACCCTTAAAAACTGGCAAGGTTTATTGTTTGATAGCGAACGGGATATTGGCAAAGAATTGGCACAGTTAGGTTGTACGCAAGATTTTGACTTTACTGGTTATGCATTCGATAGCGTCAAAGTCGAGCATTATGACTTTAACTGGAAAACTTTTATCGAAGCCTATCTTGAGGACTATCACGTCGGTCCATTCCATCCCGGCTTAAACCAATTTGTCGATTGCGGCGATTTGAATTGGGATTTCGGTGAACATTTCAGCGCGCAAACCGTTGGGTTTAAACCGCAGGGTGAACGTACCAACACCCCGGTTTACCAAAAGTGGCACCAAGCTGTTTCGCAATATCACGGCCAGCAGCCCAAGCATGGCGCCATCTGGTTTGCCTATTATCCATTTCTGATGATCGAGTGGTACCCGAATGTGTTGGTGGTGTCGCACTTGATCCCGACCGATACCGATCATTGCACGAACGTGACCGAGTTCTATTATCCGGAAGACATTGCCTTATTTGAACGTGAATTCGTAAAAGCGCATCAGGCTGCGTATTTTGAAACTGCCGTGGAAGACAAAGAGATTTGCCAGCGCATGCATGATGGGCGCCGCGGCTTATTTGCTCAGGGCATAGATGAGCGCGGCCCGTACCAGCATCCCATGGAGACCGGCCTCGAGCATTTTCATATTTGGTACCGCAAGCAAATTGAACCGCATTTAGGCATGAATGCGACGCGTTAGAAAAGATTATTTTCAATGAGGCTGCCAAACCTAGGCAGTCTATGGATGCTGGTCGCCGCACTGGGGTTCGCCATTATGGGCGCACTGGTCAAGGTCGGCTCAGAAAAATTCACCAGCGGTGAACTGGTGTTCTACCGCTCCTTCTTTGGCTTGGTCGTGATCTGGCTGTATATCTACCAACGGAAATTACCCTTGGCCACGCCGGTGATGTTCAAACACATGTCTCGCGCGATTGTCGGATTTGTTTCTTTAGTGTTGTTCTTCTATGCCATCGCGCATTTACCCTTAGCGACTGCCATCACACTCAATTACACCTCGCCCTTATTCCTGGCATTGCTCACCCCATTTCTGCTGCATGAAGCACCTAAAAAAACGTTATTTATAACCCTGATCATGGGATTTATCGGCGTGGTAATGTTGCTAAAACCGAGTGTGCATTCAGAGGATTGGCTCGCAGGCTTTATCGGCTTATGTTCAGGATTTGGCGCGGCCTGGGCATATGTGCATGTCAAGCAATTGGGCCAAGCGAATGAACCAGACTGGCGGACCGTGTTTTACTTTACGCTTGTGTCCAGTGTCGGCGCCGGCTTATGGATGCTGTTTGACCGTTTTCATGCCATTGACTGGCAGGATTTACCGGTTTTATTAGGTTTGGGATTTTCTGCCACCATTGCCCAGCTGGCAATGACACGCGCATACCGCACCGGGGATACTTTGGTGGTCGCTAGCCTTGCGTATGTCACAGTCGTGTTGGCCAGCCTATTTGGCGTATTGTGGTGGCATGAGCATCTGAGCTTTGATGCCTGGCTGGCGATTGGCCTGATTATCGCCAGCGGCATGATCAGCCTGCGCGCAACACCGGCCAAATAACATATCTAAAAACCTTAGAATCAAGGATCTATCAAGCCACTGCGCATGGCAATCAAGGCGATTTCTGCCGAGTTATTGGCATTCAATTTTTGCTTGATATTGTAAAGATGCGTACCTACCGTGCGCGGACTCAAAAATAGCGTTTCGGCAATTTCATTGGTGGTTTTACCTTTGGCTAAGGCCATGAACACTTCAAACTCACGGGCAGACAATACATCGACCGGATTCTGGTCACCGGAAAGCTGTTGGATCGCCATCTGCTGCGCTACGCTGGCTTCCAGGTATTTTTTACCAGTCGCAACCGTGCGAATCGCCTTGATCAGCTCTTCTGCCGCACTGCGCTTAGTCAGGTAGCCCATGGCCCCTGCATTCAATACCCGCTTGGGGTGCACTGAATCTTCATGAGCGGAAAGTACCAGGATTTTGGCATTGCTTTCTTTCGCTAAAATGCGCTCAATTGCTTCCAAACCACCAATGCCGGGCATCGTGATATCCATGACTACCACGTCGGGTTTGTGCTCCATGTAACGCGTGATGGCCTGCTCGCCACTTTCGGCTTCAGCCACTACCTTGATATCTGTATCCGCCTCCAGCAACATCTTAAATCCCATGCGCACAACAGCGTGGTCATCCACTAGCATGATGTTAATTTGACTCATGTTGCATTTCTCCAATAGTTAACGCTTTGCATCTTTGATTTATTTGTAATTATTAAGTTGTAAATGTATTCGGAATTTTGACATGGATCGCCGTGCCCTTATCTTTGACAGATACAATCTTGAAAGTGCCGTGCAGCGCTTGTGCCCGTTCCCGCATGCCCAAAATGCCAAAATGAGAAGTCTGGTCCACACTTTCCACATCCATGCCTTTGCCGTTATCCACGATATCCAATTGCAAATTATCCGTTTTGAATTTGGTAAGCTTCACATCAATCGTCGTGGCTTCAGCGTACTTCAGTGCGTTATTAATTGATTCCTGCACGATGCGATAAAGATTGATACTCACCGTTTCGCCCAATCCATGCAAATCACCTTTCAATTGCAGATTGATTTTGATATTGGGATTTTGCATTTGGTAGCTACTCACCACGTCTTTCAACGTTTCTGCCAGCCCCAGGTTATCCAGTGACCCCGGACGAAGCTGGCGGATAATATTGTGCATCCCATCGTAAATCTGGTTCGCAGCAGAGACAATTATGCGGGCATGGCCTTCCACATCCGGCATGCCTGGGTTGTTGGCACTCGCTTGGGTTTTATTAGCAATGGCAACGGCAAAAGTTTTGATCGCTGTCACATATTGGCCTAATTCATCATGCAGCTCGCGGGCCAGGCTGCGGCGCTCATCTTCGATATGCTTTTGAATTACGTGGGTCAACTGGCGATTTTCTTCAAGCTTACGCTCTGTTTCCTGCGCTTTTTTAAGCTCGGTAATATCACGCATGCTACAGATATCACCAATCACTTCATTGGTTTTAGGATCAATCAATGGCGCTGCAGAAATCGACACATCTATGACCTGTCCGCTTTTGCTGATACGCTGCGTAATATGATTATCGATACTCTGGCCGGAGGTAATCACTTCCAGATTTTGCGCCAGATCTTCAGCCAGCTCCCTCGGGCTTAGCAAGCTGGCGGATTTGCCGATCATTTCTTTTGAGGTATAGCCAAAAATGCGCTGTGCTGCGGGATTCCAGAACGAGATATTGCCATTGAGGTCATGAATAATCATGGCATCTGCGGTCTGTTGCGCGATCAAAGCCAGCCGCTGATTTTCGGCAGTACTGGTTTGCAGCGACGAAGTCATGGCATTGAAGTTGTGTCCGATACGCGAAAATTCCGGCAAGGAAAATTCAGGTAGCCTTGCAGTTAAGTCGCCCTGCTCAACCTGGTTAATGGATTTCAGGATAGACCCCAATGGTTGCAGGGCACGCCCCAACATCCAGTACACCATGCCATTTAACAAGATAAAGAAGGTCAGACCTAGCCAGAATAAATTGCGTACGCGGCTCCAGGCTTCGCGAATGGCACCGCCCGGATTAGGAATAATTTCCAGCCGGCCAAAGCGAATCAAGCGCGTTACGGCTTGTTCCCGAGGGTGCAACATATGCTCAAACCAATCAGGCGGATTTTCATCGGCCCGATATTTGGACGGCGGCGATTGATAGAGCTGCGCGCCACTGATGCTGTATAAACGGATTTCGTTACTGCGCACATGGCCAAGGGATTCCAGGAAACGCCGCATCACATCATGCGTATAGCCCCACTCTGGGTTCTGCACGGAGCTAATAATGACCGTGTCCAGCAATTGCGTCGTCACACGTGTTGCCGCTTCTACCCCTTCTTGAATCGAGGTTTTCATGCCTTTAATGACCACATAACCGACTGCAATCATAAAAACCAATAGCAGCGAAGTGATCAGCAAATTTAAGCGAACGCGCAAACTCATAAGTTGAAATGGCCGGTTTAGATGTGTAGAGTTTAACAACTTTAAGCAAATGACAATATAGTGTAAATCACTAGATTTACGCGGCAACGCACTTTAAAAAAGGCTAATCAACAATGAGTTTAATTAATACCGCATTCATCATCACTGCGGCAAAAGCCATTCAGAAAACCATAGTCGAGAATGAAGCGACACTGGAATCGCTAGACCGCGAGATTGGTGACGGCGACCACTACATCAATATGAAACGTGGTGCCGGCGTGGTCATGGAAATGGAGGCTGAATTATTACCATTAACTGCGGATGCAGCGTTGCACAAAATTGGCATGAAGTTATTAAGCACCATTGGCGGTGCATCTGGCCCGTTGCTTGCGAGCTTTTTCATGAGCATGGGCAAAACGCTGAAAGAGAATGGCGATGACAGCCACGCCAAAATCGCAGCTGCATTTGCAGCGGGTGTGGAAGCCATACGCCAGCGCGGCAAAGCGGATGTCGGTGAAAAAACCATGCTCGATGTGCTCATTCCAGTATCGCATGCCTTCACGCTTGCCGCGACACAACAGCATGATGTTAGGCTGATTTGTGCCACACTGATCCACACTGCGGAGCAAGGCATGCTTTCCACTAAAGATTTAATCGCCACAAAAGGCCGTGCTGCTGGCTTGGGTGAACGTGCCATCGGACATATTGACCCAGGTGCAAAGAGCTGCCAGCTCATAATAAAAACTGTATGCAATTTAGTACTCAATAAATGAATTAACCATTTAAAAGCGAAGTCAGTACGCGGCACAAAGTAATGGCGAGCGAAGGATCATAAAATGAAGAAATTTATAAACCATGTAGATGACCTGTTAGTTGAAAGCCTGAGCGGTTTTGCAGCTGCTCATTCAGACTTAGTACAGCTACACCTGGAGCCTCACTATCTCACACGTAAACACAAAGCCTTGGATAAGGTCGCCATTATTTCTGGTGGTGGCTCGGGGCACGAGCCCTTGCACAGCGGCTATATTGGTTACGGCATGTTAGATGCTGCCTGCCCAGGCCATGTCTTTACTTCCCCAACCCCCGACCAGATGCTAGCTGCAGCAGAATATGTGCATGCAGGCAAAGGCGTGCTGTTTATCGTTAAGAACTACTCGGGCGACGTGATGAATTTTGAAATGGCGGCAGAAATGCTACCGTTTGAATCGGCTACTGTACTCACCAGTGACGATGTCGCAGTGAATAATTCCACTTACACCACCGGGCGCCGTGGCGTTGCCGGCACCATGATCGTAGAGAAGTGTGTAGGCAGCCTGGCTGAAACGGGTGCCAATCTGCAAGCGTGCAAAACATTTGGCGACAAAGTGAATAGCAACATCGCCAGCATGGGCGTGGCTTTGACGAGCTGCACGGTGCCTGCGGCTGGCCGCCCAACTTTTGATATCGACCATACCGAACTCGAAATGGGCGTAGGCATTCATGGCGAGCCTGGGCGCAGGCGCGAAGCGATGCGTGAAGCCGATGCAATTGTGAAAGACCTGGTTGCGGCGATTATGGAAGATTTCAATATGAGGGGCTTGCATGCGGAAGGCAGCGAAGCGCTACTACTGGTCAATGGCTTTGCCGGTACACCGCTCATGGAGCTATACCTCATCTACAACACCGCAGCAAAACTATTCGCCAAGCATGGTATTACAGTTGCACGCTCATTGGTGGGCAACTACACTACCGCGCTAGATATGGCCGGAGCCTCCATCACACTTTGCTTACTAGATGAAGAAATCAAACAGCATTGGGATAATGCAGTGCATACGCCTGCTTTAAGGTGGAAAATTTAATTGGAAATTCTTAATCGTCCTGAATCGGCCCATAGCAGCCGTTTAAAATCGTAAGAATTTGGTAAAGCTTGGTATAAAGCCAAATCTCAGTATTTATTAAGTCTCCATAAGAGTATATTTTTTAAAAATACCTCATAAATCTTTCTTAAGTGAATCTTTAAATCACTTTTCCGCGTACATGAATTAGAGACAACCCTTGTCTCGTCGTTTTTACGACTTTCAATACTAAAGGAGAGTATTTATGCATCCGCCTAAAAAAAGAATTCTAATCTCAGCATTTCTCACTTCAATACTTAGCTTAATGGCTCATTCTGCAAATGCAGAACTGCCAATGAGCAACAAGCTTCTACTTACGGGGGGCGTTTCTCAAGTCGAAGGTGCTGCAGGTGGCGGTTTGACACCATGGGCGCTTATCGGTGGATATGGAACTAATAATGAAGTGGGTGGAAATATTCATTACACCTATGTTAAGTCCAACGATTTCAAACTGGATTCATATGGTTTTACTTTAGGTTTGTTTGACCGTGTGGAATTCTCAGTAGCCCAGCAAGAATTCGACATTGGCCAGCTACGTAATAAAGTAACGGCCGGATTAGGCGCTGATGCCATCGGTCGGGATACATTAGATCAAATCATCGTGGGTCTTAAAGTACGAGTTTTTGGTGAAGCTGTATTGGATGCGGATACCTGGATGCCTCAAGTGGCTGTAGGTTTGCAATATAAAGAAAATCAGGACAATGAGTTCATTAAGTCTGCAGTAATTGGTGCCAAAAGCGATCATGGTACCGATGTCTACATCGCTGCCACAAAACTGTTGTTAGATAAAAACCTTCTATTGAATGGCACATTACGTTTTACTAAAGCTAATCAGTTTGGTCTATTAGGTTTTGGCGGCGATAAAAACGATAGTTACGATCCAATGCTGGAGGTTTCTGCCGCCTACCTGCTGAGCAAGAAATTAGCTATTGGTGCCGAATACCGTATGAAACCCAACAATTTAAGAAGCCCAGCAAACGCAGCTTTGTTCGGCGGTGCTGAAGTTATCAACCTTCAAGAGGATGATGCATTCGATATTTTTGTGGCGTACGCTCCTACCAAAAATATCGCTTTAACGGCAGCATATGTCTATCTAGGCAACATTGCCACGGTTGATGCAGTAGGCGCTGACTATGGTAAACAAGAAGCTGTTTATCTTTCCGCTCAGATTGGTTTCTAAAATGCACACAATCATTCATTCAAAGGCAAATGTCATGTACTCAAAAATCAATATATCATTCACCACTTTTTTAGCGCTCGTCACACTAACATTGGTTTCACCCGCCATGGCAGAAATGGAAGCTACACATAGTCCAAATTTGGGTAATACACCGATGGAGGGGACCGAAACTTTTGAAGCCTTTGGTGGGAAAGAGGGCTTAGTTAAGATCATGGATGACTTTATGATCGGGTTAGTTCAAGACCCACGTACCAAGCCATTTTTTGATAATAATAAACAGGCATTTATTAAAGCAATGCTAGTCGAGCAAATGTGTGAATTAATGAACGGCGGATGCAAGTATCCTGGCCGTGATATGAAATCATCCCACGCAAACATGAAAGTCAATCGCGAAGCATTCAATGCATTGGTAGAGCAGTTTCAATTTGCAATGGATAAACACAACGTTCCGTTCTCTGCGCAAAACAAATTATTAGCAAAACTAGCACCCATGTATCGGGTTATTGAAACTACGAAGGGTGCAGCTGTTCCACCTAACAATCTAAGTAATTAATGGCTCCTCTACCTAGCGCATTTCGCAAGATAGCGCTGGGTAGACCTATATGAATATATGCAGTAACAATGCTATAGCTATAATGATTTGAACTCAGATTGAAGTAACAATAAATAGGAGTTGCTCAGTGAATATGTATGTATTACAAATATTACACAGCAACATTTATAGCGTAGTTATCTATTTTTATGGAAGAAAAATCTGCTGGATTAATAATTGCTCGGACACTACCAGCAGTGACAAATTTTGCCATTAATGGTGAGATTAAAGAGAGTACTTTTCAAATAGCTTTTGATAACTATCAAAACCGATACGAACATTGGCAAGTTCACAATAAGATGTTGAAAGGCTGG
>PERG01000020.1 GCA_002928535.1 Methylotenera sp.
CCGGCATTGTACGTTTGTTCTTAGTAGTGGTATAGAAATGACCTGTACCAGCACTAGATTCTAATTTGATTTTTTCACGCATGATATTCTATCCTTAGATTTTCTCGCCAGCTGCGCGCATACCAGCAAGCACAGCATCGATGCCGTTTTTGTCGATAGTACGTAAAGCGGCATTAGTAATACGCATGCTAACCCAGCGGTTTTCGCTCTCTACCCAAAATTTGCGGTTTTGCAAATTAGGTAAAAAACGGCGTTTTGTTTTGTTGTTAGCGTGAGAAACATTGTTACCCACCATTGGCTTTTTGCCAGTTACCATACATACACGTGCCATGGTTAATCCCCAAACAGTTGCTTTTTTCGAAAGACCGCAATTATAGTATGAAAACGACTAATTTCTCAACAGAAATATTGAAAAACCTTAATAAAACCTAATATTTTTCTAATTAAATGATTCTGTTTGAAAGTGCAGATAATTAGTGCTTGCCAGTGCTACCAAAACCACCTTCCCCTCGGTCACTTTTATCAAAATCATCTACCAGATGAAATTCTGCCTGTACTACCGGCACAATAACTAATTGTGCGATGCGCTCCATTGGATTCAGCTCGAAGGCTGTATTACCGCGGTTCCAGCAGGATACCATGAGCTGGCCTTGATAATCTGAGTCAATTAATCCCACCAAGTTACCTAATACAATGCCATGTTTATGACCTAAGCCAGAGCGCGGCAGAATCAAGGCGGCATAATAGGTGTTATCCAAATGGATCGCCATGCCGGTAGGGATAAGCGTGGTTTCACCTGGCGCCAAGATAATTGGGCTATCAATACATGCTCGTAAATCCAGGCCGGCGGACCCTGCAGTGGCATAAGCGGGCATTTGATCGTGTAGACGACTATCAAGAATTTTTAGATCAACAATCAAACTCATTTATTCTTCTTTCTTAAGGGGAGAAATAGTTGAAATGCCTTATTTTTCCAGCATATGACTTAAATGTGTCAGGATTTCTTGGGCCAGTGTAATTTTATCAGACCGAGGTAGCGCGTGCGTACCGGTATCATCCAATAGGGTAATGGTGGCTTCATCTGTGCCCATGCTTTCAGAGACCAGATTGGCAACTAGCAAAGGTAATTTCTTTGACAAGCGTTTCTGCGAGGCATTCTTTATTAAATCTTGACTCTCTGCAGCAAAGCCTACGCAAAATGGTGGGTTTGGCAAACTAGCAACATCTGCCAGAATGTCCTTATTACGTTTAAGTTTAAGCGTAAGTGAAGACTCACCTTTTTTGATTTTTTCGTTACTTGGGGACTCAACTGAATAATCGGCTACAGCAGCCACACTGATGAAAATATCCTGTTGCTGGATGTTGGTCATGACCGCTTGATACATGGCTTCAGCGCTTTCAGTCGCGACAATTTTAACTCCGTAAGGTTGATCTAAAGGGCTTACTCCACTTACTAATGTCACTTTAGCGCCCATATCAGCCGCTACTTGTGCTATGGCATAGCCCATCTTTCCTGAGCTGAAATTGGTAATCCCCCGTACGGGGTCTATTTTTTCTATTGTCGCGCCCGCAGTGACTAAAATTTTCTTATCCGCCAATAATTTAGGGGTTAAAAATCCTTTTACCAAGATCGCTAAAGCCTCAGTTTCCAACATACGTCCTAAGCCCACTTCACCACATGCTTGCTCACCGCTATCGGGACCTAGGATGGTGACGTTGTCTTGGCGTAATTGCTTAATGTTGCGCTGTGTTGCGGCAGCTTCCCACATCTGCTTGTTCATGGCAGGGGCTACTACCAGTGGGCAATCACGTGCCAGACATAAGGTAGACAACAAGTCATCGGCCCGGCCATGTACTAATTTAGCGAGGAAATCGGCGCTAGCCGGAGCCACAATTATCGCATCGGCAGCACGAGAAAGCTCGATATGCGGCATGCCATTAGGAATGCTGTTATCCCACATATCCATATATACCGGTTTTCCCGACAAAGCCTGCATGGTGACCGGGGTAATAAATTGGCATGCCGCCTGCGTCATAACCACTTGTACTTCTATGCCAGATTTGATTAACAAGCGTACCAATTCCGCAGTTTTATAGGCGGCGATGCCGCCAGTAATGCCTAGCAATATTTTTTTATGAGTTTGATGCATAATGACATTCTAAACTATTTTCAAATACTTACGCTCTCAGCGTTCCCGGCCATGACTGAGGATATCGATGGTAAAGTTCGACCAAGTTAGGCGCCATGCTAATTAATAATAAGAAAGCATCCATGTGGCATAAATTAAGAATTGCAATTTTGTTGCTGGTTTTGGCAGCTGTAATCCAACAGAGTTGGCTAGAAAAGAAAACCCTGAACTGGAAGAATAATTTTTATGTCGCCGTTTATCCCATAAATGCAGATGGTAGCCCTGAGGTTAATCAGTACTTACAAACTTTAAGCCGGGAGGATTTCAAACCGCTTGCCGACTATTTCGCTGAAGAAGCCAAGTCATATCATCTAGGTCTGCGCAGACCGATTGAATTACAGCTTGGGCCTATCGTAAACAAAATCCCGCCAGCACCACCCAATACTGCAAGTATTCCAAATACGATCCTTTGGAGTTTACAGTTCAAATACTTTGCCTGGAAAAACAGCCCGAAAGTCAATGTAAAGCCCGATATCCGGCTTTACTTGCTGTATCACAATCCAAAAAAAAGCCCACGCTTAAGTTACTCCACCGCATTAAATAAGGGCCGTATCGGGCGGGTCAACCTATTTGGTGAGAGCAGCTACCATAAACAAAACCAGGTTATTATTGCGCATGAATTGCTGCATACTTTGAATGCCACGGACAAGTATGATCTGGATACCACCTTGCCGTATTACCCGGATGGCTATGCCGAGCCAGAGAAAATCCCCTTATACCCGCAAGAATTTGCTGAATTAATGGGCGGGCGTATTCCAATTAGTGAGGATCAAGCGATAATTCCGAAGAGCCTGAATTACACTATAATCGGTGAAAAGACTGCGCGCGAAATTGGTTGGTTAAAAGCTGGAGGGAAACAGTAATGGCAATTACCGATTGGCCGGCCAGCGAGCGGCCCCGCGAAAAGCTACTGGCCCATGGCGCCAAAACCCTTTCGGACGCCGAATTGCTGGCGATATTCTTACGTGTTGGCGTCACTGGGAAAAGCGCAGTAGACCTAGCACGTGACTTATTGAATCGCTTCAGTAGCCTGAATGGTATTTTTGCTGCTTCTTTGGAAGAGCTCAGCCAAGTTCATGGTATAGGCAATAGTAAATATGCACAGTTGCAAGCCATCTTTGAAATGGCTTGTCGCGCTCTGAACGAGCAAATGCAGGTAAAAGATGTGCTCAGTTCGCCCCGTCAAGTGAGGGATTACCTCTGTTTGAAACTGGGTGGCTTAAATCGGGAAGTGTTTCTGGTGCTGTTTATGGATGCGCAAAACCGTATTATCGCCGACGAGGAAATGTTCAGCGGCACGCTTACGCAAACTAGTGTATATCCCAGGGAAATCGTCAAGCGTGCACTGCATTATAATGCCGCATCGGTGATCTTCGCCCATAACCATCCATCGGGTCAGACGGTGCCTAGCAAGGCAGACAAATTGCTTACAGCTGAATTGAAAAAGGCATTAGCCTTGATCGACGTGCGGGTGCTGGACCACTTTATCATTGCAGGCAATGACACATCCTCATTTGCAGAAATGGGATTGCTGTAAGGCCCATCATTTCCTGTGTATGGCGTTAATGTTTACCATGCTGTAATACCAAGCGTTTTAATTCCGGTACGCATGAGCCGCACTCAGTACCGCACTGCAGCTTGTTTTGTAGGGTAATTAAATCAGCACCTAATTGTATCGTGTCGATAATGTCGTTTTCAGCCACATCCAGGCAGTTGCAGACGATTTTACCCCGGCTACGTTGCCCTGCTGGTGGCGCATTGAGTGGCGCCAATGCCCAGCGTCGTAATTCAGGATTGAATTCGCCAGTGGTCATGACATCTTTCAGCCAGTCTGCGGCCAGTGTTTCCCCAACGAGGCGTACACCGGTCACTTCTGCTTTGCCTGTTGCCACATTATTCTCTACCAAGATACGTTTACTAATACCACGTTTAGCATCTACATAATTCAATAAAGGCATCTCATCAGTCATGCCCAGAATGGTATCGATTTCGGCAATCAATGCAGGGTCGGGTATTTCAGTGTGCGCAGTGCGCAATATCAGCATGCCGGCATGCGCCTCGCTCTGACGGCCAAACATGCCGCAACTGGCGTATTCAAAATTGATCAGCATACCGCGTATTTTTTGCAGCGAAGCCAGGTCGTTAATCGTACGCATTACCGTCATACGCCAAGGCAAATCGAGTTTTTCAATTTTAATCGCGGCGTGCTTCAATTCCGGCTGTTTCGACGTTTTGTCAAAATTCGGCGGCATCAGCGCATTAACGCCCAGCCCGTTCATAAACTGGCTACCCCAATGCATAGGGATAAACGTCTGCGAAGGCTTCACTTCGTCGGACAGCTTCACCGGCAACACCAGGCTGCCGCGTTTATTGCTGACGCGCACTACATCGCCATCTTTAACCAAGCGGCGCGTCATATCATCCTGGCACATGTAAATCACTGGTTCTTCTACATGATTGAAAAGTTGTGAAACCGTGCCCGTGCGGCTCATGCCATGCCATTGATCGCGCAAACGACCAGTGAGTAGATGTAGTGGATGACGCGCATCGGTTTTGTCGGCAGTGCCTTTATAGACCGCATTCACAAACTGCGCTTTGCCATCCGGCTTCTGGAAGATGCCATCGGCATAGAGCCGAGCTTTTCCGTGTAAGTCACCCGTTAAGAAAGGCCATTGTTGCGGGCCTTTTTCATTTAATAACGCGTAACTTAAGCCACTAATATCAAGATCGCGGCCACGCGTGGTTTCGCGATGCTCGTTAAAAATCTCTTCAGTCGTTTCGAACGGAAACAAGCCGCGTTTATGCGCCAGTCTTTTTTCCAGGCGTTGAGCGAAATCGACCATGATCGCCCAGTCATGCCGTGCTTCTGCAGGCGGCGGTACGGCCGGATTAACGCGCGTGATACGACGTTCCGAGTTAGTCACGGAACCTTCTTTTTCACCCCAGGTACTGGCGGGCAGCAACACGTCGGCATACTTGCAAGTATCGGTATTGCTATAAGCGTCCTGTACCACTACGAGTTCCGCTTTTTCCAAGGCGGCAAGCACATTGTTCAAGTCCGGCATGGAGTGTGCGGGATTGGTACAGGCGATCCAGATAGCTTTGATGCTGCCGTCTTTGACGGCATCAAACATCTCTATTGCGGTTTTGCCGGGGGTAGCGGGCACATCGTCGACACCCCAAATTTTGGCAATCTCGGCCCGATGCTCGGCATTAGCTAACTCTCGGTGACCAGACATCAGATTGGCCATACCGCCGACTTCACGGCCGCCCATGGCATTCGGCTGGCCGGTTAAAGAAAAGGGACCCGCACCAAGCTTGCCGATCTGGCCAGTGGCTAAGTGCAAATTGATTAAAGCAGCATTTTTGTCTGTACCATGGATAGACTGATTCAAACCCATGCAGTACATGGATAGGGTAGGGCCTTTGCCGAACCATTTGGCAGCGGTGATAATGTCCGATTCTTTGATACCGCAGATGTCCGACACCATCTTCGGGGTGTACTCGCGTACGGTGTCTTTCAGCGCATCAAAACCCACGGTATGGGCATTGATATAGGCCATATCCAGCAGGCCTTCCCACAGCATCACATGCAACAGGCCATTGAATAAGGCCACATCGGTGCCGGGCAGAATCGCTAAATGTAAGTCTGCAGCTTGCGCGGTATCTGTACGGCGCGGATCGACCACAATGATCTTGAGGTTAGGATTTTTCGCCTTGGCGTCCTCGATGCGGCGGTAAATGATCGGGTGTGCGAAAGCGGTATTAGAACCGGCAATGAATAAACAATCGGTATGGTCGATATCTTCATAGCAGGCTGGTGGTGCATCAGCCCCTAGTGTGACTTTGTAGCCCGCCACTGCAGACGACATACACAGCCGTGAATTGGTATCGACATTATTCGTGCCGATCAGGCCCTTGGCCAGCTTGTTGAACACATAATAGTCTTCGGTCAGTAATTGACCTGAAATGTAAAAGGCTACTGAATCCGGGCCATGCGTTTCAATGGTTTGCGCGAATTTTTCCACTGCGAAATCTAGCGACTCATCCCAGGTAGATTGGGTGCGTGGTGCAGTACGTTCTTTACGTAATTGCGGGTATAACAAGCGGTTATCCAGCTTGGCCGTAAGGTGCAGGGTGGAGCCTTTGGTGCAAAGACGGCCAAAGTTAGCTGGGTGATTAGGGTCACCTTTAACATCAATGATCTGGCCATCTTGACTGGAGATGATGACGCCACAACCGACACCGCAATAGCAGCAGGTACTTTTCGTTTCTTTAATCACATTTAACTCATTCATATTTATAACGATCGCTTTGTTGGCATCGTCTTCATCAGCTTGCCGCACTTACTATTACTACTTTATGTGCTGTTAGCGCCGCCTTGCCGCCTTGCGCTCCTTTCAAATCTGAACGAGTTAGGCTAGCCTGAGTGAATTTGATTCGCATAGGATTAAACTAGTCTTTAAGCTCTAAATAAACGATGCCATCTTCAATCTTGGTATTGAAGCAGGCGGTTTCGCCGACATCCGGTTCTTCTGCTTTGCCATCCACCAGGCTGATCTTCCAGGAATGCAGCGGGCAGGCGATTTTATCGCCATATACGATGCCTTGTGATAATGGCCCGCCTTTGTGGGGGCAGCTATTATTCACAGCATAGATGCGGTCATCTTCTAACCGGAATACACCGATATCAATATCCTTGGTGCGTACGACACGTGCACCCAACTTAGGGATTTCTTCAAACGGCGCGACTTTAACCCAATTACTCATTCCTGCTCACCTTTATACTGTATTTAATAACAAAGCTTTTAAATCAAGAGACTACTAACAGATACACCAATAAAAAATTCATAATCAACGAGAAGATGGCAATCCATTGCCATTTCACAAAGCGGGCTCGGGCAATCAGCGGTGTGCGGGCCGGCGCCAAAATCGGTTTCAATTCTCCGTGTTCCAACGCAATGAGCATTTCTTCAGCGGTTTCAAAACGCATCTTGGCATCACGTGCGACCGCTTTCAATATTATATTCTCTAACCATTGCGGGATGTCGGGTCGATAACGCGTTAATGCGGTTGGCATGCTGAATTTCGGGCGCTGGAATGGCTCAATTTCACCATAAGGGTATTTACGAGACAGCAAGTAATAAAGCGTTACGCCAGCTGCATATATGTCGCTTTGCGGCGTTGCTGCTTCCCTTTCAAATAACTCTGGTGCCATAAAGCTGGGCGTACCAGGATTGTGCATGGCTTCAATTGCTCCAACGCCGCTACTTAAAGCCACACCTAGGTCTAAAATCCTTAAGCGCTGATCGCTGGCCAAATGCACGTTTGCAGGTTTAATGTCCCGGTGCACAATATTCAGACGATGCAGCGCACCAATACCGCGTAACATATCTACGCCAATTTTAGCCGTACCTGCTACCGTGAAGTGATGCCCACTGTCGATCCGCTGCTGCAAAGTCGCCCCTTCATGCCAGCTCATGATGTAATACAGCTTGCTGCGCTTCTCCATAGAAAGCGGGAAAATCTGTGGGACGTATTGTGACACCACTCTTTTTGCGAGCCATTCTTCATTTAGCAAGCCATTACAACTATCGCTATCGGCACTTAATAAAGGTTGCAAAGTTTTCAGTACGAATAGCTGCTTGGTCTGTAAGTGTCGCACTTTGTAAAGCAGGCTCGCCCGCGACTCATGCAGGATGTCGACTACTTCAAAATCATCAATGGTGTCACCGATGTTCAGTTTAGCCTCGGGTACCGTCAAATGTTTCCCGCCCGCCAGTAATTCTGAAAGTGTATCCTCACCCAGCTGTGTGATTTTGATGGCGATGGCGGTGGAATTATCCTGGCTGCCTTTTTCGATAGCCGATTTTGTCAGGTGATCGCAAATCAGCTGTGGACTATCATAAAGCCCTAGTACTTTATGGATTTCCTTATCGCCTAAGGTTTCCCAAACACCGTCACTCAATAATGCGAACACGTCGCCGACTTGTAATGCACCCTCACCAAAATCCACAGCCAGATGCTGATCTAGACCTACGGCACGCTTTAATACATGGCGCATATCCGGTCTGTCCCACACATGGTCTGTGGTCAGTAATTTCATGACGCCATCGCGCAACAGATAAATTCGGGTATCGCCAACATGCGCTGAATAGTAGCGTTGGCCACGCAGTAATAATAAAGAAAGGGTGGTCGCCATGCCCGCCATATCGCGATTGGCATTGGCTTGCGCCAGCAACCAGCGATTCGCTGCGATTAAGACCTTATCCAATGCAACTAAAGGCTCCCAAGTGTCGGGCGTAGCGTAATAATCCGCGCTCACGGTGCGAATGGTCATCTCTGACGCTTCGCCACCTCCCGCGTTCCCACTGACGCCATCGGCAATCGCAATCAGTGCGCCCTTAATGCTTAGCTGCTCATTAACCGGCGTGACAATGCCAACGTAATCTTCGTTACGGTGGCGGGGACCGGTCAGGCTCGATTGGCCGATAGTGAATTGGAGTGCCAAGTGTGATCAGATCGTGACTAAGGAAAGTTAAGCGTGCGTGGTAAGTGGCTAGATTATAAAACGTTAAGGCCAGACAAGTATGTATTAATCACACTTGCTTGGCCTATCGTAATAATTAGACTTTTGCCGCAGTAGCTGTGCCCCAAGTCGTGCGCCAGCGCGTTTTCACCCCAGCCAGGCCAATCATGGCTAATACCGCTAAGCCTGCAAAAATCATCAGGCCGGTTTGATAACTACCGGTCACTTGTTTGAAATAGCCCAAGCTGGCAGCCAGGTAGAAACCACCTACACCACCGGCCATGCCTACTAAACCGGTCATCACGCCAATTTCTTTACGAAAACGTTGTGGTACCAACTGGAATACTGCACCGTTGCCCATACCTAAGACTGCCATCACTGGCACTACAATGGCGAGCGCCCATTGATAAGTCGGTTGGCCAAAACTCATGATGAGTAATAACACTGCTGCAATAGCGTACATGACGAGGAGGGTGCGAATCCCACCCACGCGGTCAGCAATTAAACCACCGATTGGGCGTACAAGTGAACCGGCGAATACACAAGCGGCGGTACAGTAACCGGCTACCACCGGACCTAAATTATAGAGATCGTTGAAATAGATGGTAAGTGAGGAAGCTAGGCCGACAAAACCGCCAAAGGTGACGCTATAGAAGAACATGAACCACCAGGCATCGTTATCTTTAAGGATAGCTACATATTGGCTTAAGGATTTTGCCGGCGGCGCATCAGGGCTGTCTTTTGCATAAATCATATAGACCGCTAATGCGATACCTAAAGGAATGAGCGCGATGCCGAATACGTTGTTCCAGCCATAGGCAACCGCTAATCCAGGCGCGAATAATGCGGCGAATACAGTACCTGAGTTACCGGCTCCAGCAATACCTAACGCAGTACCTTGATGCTCAGGTGGATACCAGCGCGACGCCAAAGGCAGGGCCACAGCAAACGCCGCACCCGCAAAGCCCAGACCAATGCCTAGCATCAATGCGTGCTGGAAGGTTTGGATGCCATGCAACCATGCCAGTAGCAAACTCAAGATCACCACAACCTGGCCAATCAAACCGGCTTTTTTAGGCTTGATCTGGTCGACCAAAACGCCCATGACGATACGCAATAAAGCCCCCGCCAATACCGGTGTTGCAACCATCAAGCCTTTTTCTGAAGGAGATAAATGCAAGTCGGTGGCCATTTGCACGGCTAGGGGGCCTAACATCACCCAGACCATGAAACTTAAATCGAAATACAAAAATGCCGAAAATAACGTAGGCTTATGACCCGCCTGCCAAAAACTCTTTTGCATGAAAACTTCCCTTAATAAATATGCTTAAGTTAACCTAAGGACTAGTCTTTTAAAACTAGGTGTTGATCAGTGGTTAAACGGTAATCGTGTCAAACTCTTTGTGCTCATTACGTTTAGCTACCCGCTCTGCCCAAGGGTCTACAGAACCTTGCAAAGCATAAAGAAGACGTTCATACGCAGCTTTACGGCCTTCTGCATCTTCAAGCACACGTTTTTTAACATAGTCCAAGCCTACGCGCTCTAGCCAATGAACGGTACGGTCTAAATAACGTGCCTCTTCACGGTAGATTTGGATGAAAGCGCCTGAATATTCCATAACTTCTTCAGCTGTTTTCACTTTGCATAGGAACTGTGCCGCTTCGGTTTTGATACCACCATTGCCGCCCACATATATTTCCCAGCCTGAGTCCACACCGATAATGCCGACATCTTTAATACCGGATTCAGCACAGTTACGAGGACAGCCAGACACTGCGAACTTCACTTTATGCGGTGCCCACATATGGTCGAAAGCTTTTTCGATATCAATACCCAACTGAGTCGAGTTCTGCGTACCGAAACGGCAGAATTCAGAGCCCACGCAAGTTTTCACCGTACGGATACTCTTACCGTAGGCATAACCGGATGGCATATCCAAGTCAGCCCATACATTCGGCAGGTTTTCCTTGGTGATGCCCAACAGGTCGATTCGCTGACCGCCGGTCACTTTTACCATCGGTACTGCATATTTGTCCGCCACATCAGCAATCTTGCGTAACTGGTCTGGCGTGGTGACACCGCCATACATACGCGGAATCACTGAGTAAGTACCATCTTTCTGGATATTGGCGTGCACACGTTCATTAATGAACCGTGATTGCGGATCATCCACAGCTTCATGCGGCCAGGTGGACAGTAAATAGTAATTAAGTGCTGGCCTACAGGTTGCGCAGCCGTTGGCCGTACGCCATCCCATACCGCGCATCGCATCCGGGATGTTCAGATATTTATGGGTACGGATCTCGGCACGCACTTCTTCATGGTTCTTTTCGGAGCAGCCGCAAATGGCTTTACTGGTTGAGGGAGGCGCGTAGCCACCGCCTAATGTAGAAGCGAGAATCTGTTCTACCAAGCCCACGCATGAACCGCAGCTTGAACCGGCTTTGGTTTGTTTTTTCACGTCATCAATCGTGAACAAACCTTGATCCTGAATGGCTTTGACAATAGTGCCTTTGCATACGCCGTTACAGCCGCACACTTCCATTTCGTTGGTCATGGCCGCGGCTTTGTCCTGGCCTTGGTGACCGGTGTTACCAAGGCTGTCCTGGCCGAACATTAAGTGATCACGAATCTCGTGAATCGGTTTGTTATCCCTGAGCATTTGAAAATACCACGAACCGTCCGCGGTATCCCCATAAAGCACGCTGCCAATGATTTTGTCATTCTTGATGACGAGTTTTTTGTATACCCCGCCCACGGCATCATGCAAAACAATCTCTTCTCGGCCGTCATCTTCGAAACCTGCGCCGCTCATAAAGTCGCCGGCACTGAACAGGTCAATGCCTGTCACTTTTAATTTGGTTGAAGTTACGGAGCCTTTGTATAAACCAATGCCGAAGTTAGCCAGATGCGTCGCGCATACTTTTGCCATCTCAAACAAGGGTGCTACTAAACCATAGGAAATGCCGCGATGTGCTACACATTCGCCCACTGCATAAATGCGTGGATCATAGGTCTGCATAGTGTCATTGACCACGATGCCGCGGTTGCAATAAATGCCTGCTGATTCCGCCAACGCGTAATTAGGGCGGATACCAACTGCCATCACTACCAAATCGGCTGCAATATCCTGACCATCTTTAAAACGAACCGCTTTAACGCGGCCATTACCGTCGTTAATCAATTGTTCAGTGTCTTTATTGAGCAGGAAGTTAAGGCCTTTAGCTTCCAGTGATTTTTGCAGCATGCCGCCCGCTGTGTTGTCTAATTGGCGCTCTAAAAGCCAATCATTTTTATGTACTACCGTGACTTCCATGCCTTGAATTTTTAAACCATTGGCCGCTTCCAGTCCTAATAAACCACCGCCAATGACTACCGCATGTTTATGCGTTTTGGCAGTTTCGATCATGTCATTGGTGTCTTTAATGTCGCGGTAACCAATGACGCCTTCAAGGTCTTTACCTGGAATGGGCAGCATGAATGGTTTGGAGCCAGTGGCAATTAACAGGCGATCGTAAGGTGCACTAGTGCCGTCTTCGGCATACACCACACGGTTTTTACGGTCTATCTTATTAATGCGCGCGTTGGTATATAGCGCGATATTGTTTTCTGCATACCATTCACGCGTATTCAGGATGATGTCATCAATGGTTTGCTCATTAGCAAGCACAGGTGACAACATAATGCGGTTGTAATTAGGATATGGCTCATCGCCGAATACTGTAATGTCATAAAAATCTGGTGCAATTTTTAATAACTCTTCAACGGTTCGCATACCCGCCATACCGTTGCCGACCACCACTAATTTCATTTTTTGCATAATATCGAATACTTAAATGGATTAAACATAGCATAGTTAAAGCAAAGGCCGTGCCATATGAAAATTATTTAAGATTCATAGGTTTAGCTTTTAACGCCTTAAATTAATGCACTATATCGATCTATTTAAATTTTCTCGCACTAAAACAGTGCGCCTATGCTGGAAATTGGCAAATTTTGCTCAGAAACTAACAAGATTTGCCAATCAGGGTTTATCGAATGCGTTTGATATCTACTACTAAGGAAGCGCTGTAATGCTTCCATTTAATGATGATCACATAAGCATAGTTTTTTTCACTGCGATTCAAATCAGCAGGTATCCCAATGATTTTTTCCGGTGTGGAAATCACCATATTTTCGCCAAAATATTTACGGGCATTGCCGGAAATGGTGTTAGCAATTTCGCCTACTGCATCTAACAGGTTTTCTTCAGATTGATCCGTCTCCTTCATCACAGTTAATAGGTGACGCAACATGGCACTGGGGGCTGAAAAGTACAAAGCGCCTGTGTAATCTGCACTAACCTTGATCAGTCCCGTGAAATCGTTCATGGGAAAAGCGTTTTGGGCCAGGTAAGCTACCCCAATTGAGGCAGCTTCATGGGTAATTTGCTTGAAATAGCCACCAATGGCTTCGATGAAAATCTCAATATCTTTTTCGCTTAAGTCACTCATTCTTTAATTAACTCCAGCAAGGCATTGACGAGTTCTTCATCCGTAAATGGTTTGTATAAGAACCCGCTGGCACCGTTTTTGAGCGCCTGAATGGCGGTGGCTTTATCACTTAATGCTGAAACGATCAGAATTCTGACTTCTGGGTCCTCGTCCACCAGTAGGGTGGTGCATTCCACACCGTCCATTTCCGGCATGGTCAAATCCAGCGTAATCATTTCTGGCCGGGTAGATTTGAATAATTGAATCGCTTCAGTGCCATTAGCAGCTGTACCTACGATTTCAATTGGCGGTAATTTCGGGTCAGATAATATTCTGCTAATGCGACTTCTAATAATATTGGAATCATCAACAATCATTAATTTCATACAGCGGCCTCAGTAGCGTACAGGTTAATCGTGGGTGTGGAGTGCGTGGCAATGCGGAAGGAGAATTGCGTAAAAGTATCGGGTTTGGTGTCGATCTTAAGTTCTCCACCGATTTCATTAATCAGTGTTTGCACTAAATCCATGCCAATGCCGCGACCCGCATCTTTATCGGTACCGCTCGCTGTAGAGAAGCCGGGTTCAAACAGTTTGCCGACAATTTCTTTGTCACTGAGCTGGCCCACCACTTCACTGGTATAACGTCCAGAAGCAATCATTGAGGCACGGATACGGCTAGGGACAATACCTTGTCCATCATCGCGCACAATAAATTCAATCGCGCCTGCCGCATTCATTTGCGCAGTGAGGGCAATTTCACCTTTAGCGGGTTTGCCTTTTGCTAATCTGGCATCCGGGGATTCAATGCCATGGCAGATGCCATTGCGGATGAGCTGGATGCCGATTTGCTGTAATTGCTGTACAACTTTTTCATCCATCTCATCTAGCAGCCTCAGGTCCAATTTAAGCTGTACCTGTTTATTTTGATTTTGGCTGACTTGTTCTGCAAGGCGTTTCAAATTATTACTCACGCTAGTGGAAACTAATGGCGGCGCCACATTGGCATTGGCGTGTTTTTGATGCGCATTAATGGCAGCCACGATAGAGTTGACCTGGGCTAACTGCTCAAGAAGGGCACTCAACATAACTGGCAAGCTTAGAATTTCCTGTGCTTCCCAACTGGTTTTTTTACGCAAGTCTACGAGGTGTTCTTCGAACTGGTGTGCAGAGTTCTCAATCGACGCTAGGCCAAGCGCAGAAGCTTCACCCTTAAGCGCGTGAATGATACGGAAGCATTGATTAGCCAAGTCGGTTTGGTTAGTGCTGCGTTTATCCGCATGCGCCAATATGACATTCAAGGCTTCCAAGCCGGTTTGCGCATTATTAAGGAATTGACGTAGCTGGAAGTTATCCGCCTGCAATAATTTTTTCAGCAGATCCAGGTTAATGTTTGATTGTCCTTTAAGTGCTTGCAGTTCTTCGGCTTGGGTCACTTGTTCGGTGACATCCTGCACGGTAACTAATAGATGCAATACCCGCTTGTCTTCAACCACACGGTTGAACTGAAAACTTAGATAGCGCGGCGCTGTATCATTTTTAGCCATAACCTTCACTTGTGTAAGTGGATTCAAGCTCAGCATAAGGGCTTCTTTTACCTTGTTGCCAAACAATAGTTTTATGTAATCTTCAGCTGAAATGTAAATTTCTTCTGAGACCAATGATTTTAAGATGGGCATAAAAGGCGTATTGGCGACGATATCATGCTGCAAAATGCGGCTGACGGACTGCGAGAATTGACTGCCAACATTAAATTGCGGGTCGAGCAGAATCAAACCCTCTTTTACTGTATTCAGAATTTCTGTCGTTTCACGTTGGGCTTTTTCAATCTCGCTATCGGCAGAGCGCAATTTGCGTAGTGCGTTAAACACAATATTGGCGAATAACAGTAGCGAAAGCACCAAGGCAATGGTTTGAATCATTTGTAATTTGGCAGCCTTCGCCTTGGTATTTTTTTCCAGCTGCGTGGTCAGGTCATTCATGAGCTTGAGCAGCTTCAGGTTATTCTCGCGTGCGTAGTCGGTGGCGATATCTAAAGTTACCTCGTCCACCATATTGCTCGTAATAACAGGCAATAGTAGTTGTTTATATGGTTTCCAAATGGTGAGCGCTTCATCCACCGATTTAGTGGCGACAGCATCTGTCACTTTTTTAAGGCGCACTGGCTTTTCATCACCGCCAATCACTACAGCACCGTTTTTGAAACCATTCAGCGTGGTATCGAACAAGTGGCTGACTTTTTTTAATTCGGCGGTGTTTTTTTCATTGAAACGGCCTTGTGCTGCATCGACCTGGATAGTGAGCAATACTTTGGCGGTACGCTGGGATAGCATCCGCTGCCGACCTGATAAGTTGATGGATACCGCATCATCGTTTAGCGTGGATGAAGTGTAAAAGTTAAGCCCAAGAACAGCTAAGTTAAACACTAAGAACAGTGAAACGGCAATGATAATGCCACGGTACTTATTCAGGGTGCTTGGCGTAGTACTAGGTTTATTACTAGACATGACAGCTCCTTATGCAATTCAATTGATGCAATTTAGTTACCTACCTAGGTGGTTGGTCAGGAAAGGTGAAGAATATTAAGACTGCAAGCTGCTACCCCATTGCTGTGCCAGGTTTATCCCGGCACAGGTTTGAGATTAAGCATTACAACTAGAAGGTGTACATCGCTGTCACCCAGAACATTTCCTTGTCGCCTTTACGAGCAGCATTTTGCAAGGTAGTGCCGTATACGTCAGATTCATTGAATTTGGCGTACTCCACTTTGCCAAGCAACTTGTCGTTGAATGGGTAAGTGACGCTGGCATCGAACTCGGTACCGTATTTGTCACCCAAATTCGGATTTAGCGCGGTATGGCCAAGTGACTGGAATTTCTCGTCCGCTTTGAATACATGGTATTCAGCATAAAATTTAAATTTCTGGATAGCGCCTGCGACCGTGACGAAAGTATCAATCATGCCTTGACGGGGCGTGGCCAAGAAATGGTCTGCCCAGCCCTGGAACAAGTGATTGGTGCCCATCGGTGTTTGGAAAGCGTATTTACCATCATTACTGGAGAGTTTTTCCTGATCGATACGTACTGACCATGCATCGTACATTGCACCGCCACCTAATTTGTAATAATGCGCATCGATGAATGGACTACCCCCGGCATAATCATCTTGTTTAGCGTATTCGGCGGTGTAAAGGACTTTCCAGTTATCGTTGATCTTACGTACGCCATCTAAACGCGCACCATAAGTTTTGCTGCTGGCATCGGTCGTTGCAGTACTCACTGAATCTTGGCTGGCGCCTAAACCATTGCCGCCTTGGGCTGCAGTGCTGATCGCTGTGGTAGTACCATTATTCTGGCCCAAATTAGCCACATCAATAAAGTAGCCGTAGCCAACCAACGCCTCGCTAGGGGAGATTCGGTATTTCGCATTTAGAATATCGATATTGCCTTGACGTAATTCCGTCGTGATTTGGCGCACTTGATCAAAGTGTGCAGCAAAAATTTCAGTGTCAGGCAAGCTCTTGTTCAAGATCGACACGCCATCAAATACCTGCATATTCTGACGGAAGGCGATATCACCGACAAAACGAACATTGTCTAAATTCAATTGCTGACGACCTAAGCGTACTTTGGTGTTTTTAATGCCGGTCCAGTCAATATAAGCCTGGTTTATATCGGTGAAGCCAGGATCCACGATATTCGGATATTGTCTTTTATTCAAACTGGCAGCAGCCAAGCCGTTATTGTGTTCAGCTTCATTTTCCCGACGATCATTAAAGTTATCGTTAAATTCATGCACATCCGTAATCTGAATACCAAAACTGAAGTTTTTATAAGGTGCAGTCTGCCAGCCAACCAAGCTACGCAAGGTAAGGGCTTCCGCATTTTTTTGTTTTGCAGCGGCAGCGGTAGTGCCTTGGTAGCTGTCTTGATCTATATTTTCATAACGTAAGCGAAAGTTAGTCATGTTTTTGCCGTCTTTGATGGACTCCAGAAAAGTATATTCCGGGAGCGCCTCTTCTTCGGCATGGGCAGACTGTGCCATGCCAGATAAGGCCATGGTCATGCAAGCGGTGAGTAAATTGAGTTTGAAAGTTGTACTGGTTTTCATTGTTGGTCCCTTAAGTAGAAGTGTTAACTATGAGTTTTAAATTTTTTGTTTTATAGGTTATGCCGCTTTTTTGGCATGGCGTTCGTATAAAAAGCGCAATACTTCGCTGCGGATATGGTTGTAATCTTTATCCTCAGCCAGATCTAAGCGTGCTCTAGGTCGCGCTAAGTCGACTGTAAGCACTTCCCCGATAGTGGCAGATGGGCCATTGGTCATCATAACGATGCGGTCAGAAAGCAACACGGCCTCATCAACATCGTGCGTCACCATTACCGCGGTACAGCCCGATTTCACCATGATCTTCATAAGCTCATCCTGCAGGTTGGCGCGGGTTAATGCATCCAAGGCGCCAAAGGGCTCATCCAGCAACAGCACTTTGGGTTCCATAGCTAGTGCACGGGCAATGCCTACCCTTTGTTTCATACCGCCGGAAATCTCATTAGGACGTTTGTCGGTGGCATGAGCGAGTCCTACCAGTTCTAAAGCTGCATGCGTACGGGCAGCCAGTTGTGCTTTGGATTCACTTTCAAAAACCCGTTCTACAGCTAGGAATATATTTTCATAACAGCTGAGCCAAGGTAACAGCGAATGGTTTTGAAACACCACGGCACGCTCCGGCCCTGGACCTGCGATCTCGCGGTTAGCGCAGAATAGATGACCTTTGGACGGTTGCAAAAGGCCTGCGATAAGGTTTAGCACGGTTGATTTTCCGCAACCGGAGTGGCCGATGATGGAAACAAACTCACCTTCCTTGATATTCAGGTTGATATTAGTCAGTGCATTGAAATCGCCTTTTTTGGTGGCGAACGTCATGTCGACGTTTTCAATCAATACATAACGATCTGCGTTAAATTTTTCCTGGATTTTTTCTTGAGACTTTTCAGGTGTCGATGTATTTTTCATAAGTATTCCTAATGTAAGAATCCGGGTTAAGTTTGAGTTTAGTTAGTCGTAGCTGAATCTTTTAGCCAACTGCGTGAGTGATAACTCCAGCAGCAACCCGACAATACCGACGATAAAGATAGCGATGATGATGTGCTCCACATTCAAATTATTCCACTCATCCCACACCCAGAAACCAATACCCACGCCACCTGTGAGCATTTCTGCGGCCACGATTACTAGCCATGCCACACCGATAGATAAGCGCACACCAGTCATCATGTAAGGCAAGGCAAACGGGAACAAGATTTTGGTAAACACTTTCCATTCACTGAGGTTCAGCACTTTGGCTACGTTCAAGTAGTCTTGCGGTACTTTGCTCACACCCACAGCCGTATTGATGATCATCGGCCAGATGGCAGAGATGAAAATCACCCAGATCGCAGCTGGATTAGCCGCTTTAAACACGAGCAAGCCAATCGGCAACCAGGCTAAAGGCGAGACAGGTCTCAACAAGCTGATGACCGGTGATGCCATGCGATTGGCAAACTCGAAGCGGCCGATAATGAAGCCTAACGGAATGCCAATCAGCGCTGCCATGCCAAACCCTAGTGACACACGCTCCAATGAGAAAAGAATATTCCAGCCGATGCCCTGGTCGTTCGGACCATTGTTGTAAAACGGGTCGCTGAATAACTCGACTGCAGAATGCCAGGTGCTTAGCGGGCCAGGTAAACTTGGGGATTGATGGGAAATCAATGTCCAAATCGCCAGTAGCATCAAAAGACCAAAAATAGGCGGCAATACCCCTTTCAGAAAACCATAAGCTTTGATCCCAAATTGATTGGATTGATACACTGTCGCAACGGCTTTTTGGGTGATTTCATTACTCATGGTTTCGGTATTGTTGCTTTCTTTATTTTCACTGGTCGTCATGACAGCTCCTTTGCTGACAATCGTATTTTTACTTTTCATGATGGCTTTCAGGCTCTCTTTGCCCATGCTGATGGCGCTCATAAAGGTTCCTTAAATTAACTGGTGGGTCTTAAGCTTTGATTTTGAATGAAGCAGCATAGGCAGCTGGATTTTTGCCATCCCACACCACGCCATCGATCAGCTTGCTACTGCGCATAGGGTCTTTTGGTACGTTCACACCTAATTGTGATGCAGCTTCAGAGTAAAGTTTGATCTGGTTAATCTTGGTTGCAACGCCGAGATAATCCGGGTCGGATTTCAGCAAGCCCCAGCGTTTGTGCTGCGTTAGGAACCACATACCATCAGACAGGTAAGGGAAAGGCACTTTACCGTCGTTAAAGAACTTCATGTAGTTAGGATCTTTCCATTTCTTACCGATACCATTATCGTAATCACCGACAAAGCGGCCTAAAATCACATCTTCTGGTGCATTGACATACGATTTACCGGAAATCAATTTAGCGACTTTTGCACGGTTTTCGGTTGCATCGATGAAGCGGCTGGCATCTAGAATCGCCATGATCATGGCGCGTGTTGTGTTTGGATTTTTATCCACAAACTCTGCAGTAGCGCCTAATACTTTTTCCGGATGATCGGTCCAAATATCTTGTGTGGTCGTAACGGTAAAACCAACTTTGTCATAAATTGCACGAGCATTCCAAGGTTCGCCCACGCAGTAGCCATCCATATTGCCAATCCGCATATTGGCCACCATTTGCGGTGGTGGTACCACGATGTTTTTTACATCTTTGATTGGATCAATTCCATTGGCAGCGAGCCAATAGTTGAGCCACATCGCATGTGTGCCGGTAGGGAAGGTCTGTGCAAAGGTGTAATCGCGATTCTCGTTATCCAGTAAGCGCTTCAGGCTGCGGCCGTCTTTCACACCTTTTTCTTTCAGCTGATTCGATAAAGTAATGCCTTGGCCGTTATGATTTAAGCCCATTAAAACAGCCATATCTTTCTGCTGGCCGCCGATACCAAGCTGTACGCCATACATCAATCCGTACAGCACGTGGGAAGCCTGCAGTTCACCATTAACCATTTTGTCCCGCACAGCAGCCCAAGAGGCCTCTTTTGAGGGGGTGATTTTGATGCCATATTTTTTATCAAAACCCATTGCTGCAGCTACTACGATGGGCGCGCAATCGGTCAGTGGAATAAAGCCGATCTTTACATCAGTAATTTCCGGCGCGTCTGAACCTGCTGCCCATGCGTTACTGCGAATGGCATTCGGCACCATACCCATCATCGCGGCAGCACCTAGCGCACCTGCAACGCTGGTGCGGAAAAAATCGCGGCGACCGTTATCGACTATCAACTCTGTCTTTTTGCCGGAAGTGTTGTCCTTACTGCTCATCTTCTCTCTCCTAAAGTGAATCAACTATTTGAAATACATAAAAAATTAGGTCAATAAAAAAGGGTGCTTGATGAAAGATGATTCATTGAAGAATCATGCTTTTATCAAGACACCCTTGTCCTGTCATTCTATTATCAAGCCGTCTGTGGCCCGGTTTTGGCAATTAATCCAGCGTTGGATCAAATTGCCATTAAATCTTAATCACTTAAAGCAGCAACTGCGCTGCTTCTACAATCTGTTCCGATAAAGTACCGATACGCATATTTTTTTGCATGGCCATACTGCGTAGCATGCTATAAGCCTCGTTTTCGTCAATTTGCCGTTGTTTCATCAGTAAGCCTTTAGCCCGTTCGATGATTTTGCGTTCATTTAATTTGGTATTAGCCTCGCTTAAAGCTTCACGCAAATGTTTAACTTCTTCAAACCTGGCGACTGCCGCATCAATAACTGGTCTTAAGCGCTCATTTGGGATACTCCCTACAACATAAGCACTTACCCCAGCTTGTGTAGCCAATTTAATCTGTTCTTTATCACCGTCATGCGTAAACATCACGATGGGTCTAGGTTTGTGCATCGTCATGACACACACGTTTTCCAAAGTATCCCGGCTAGGTGAGTCGGTATCAATAATCACAATATCCGGTTGCAACTCACAGCAGGCATCGTCCAGATTGACGGTATCGCTTAGATGCGCAATCACTTCATAACCGGTATCAAGCAAGGATTGCTTGAGTGGCTTAGTGCGCTCCAAATCGTTATCGACAATCATTACCCGTAGCATAGTATCTGTTCGTTTTGCCTGTTATAAAATCTATTTGCATAAGCATTAGCAAATGCCATGCCAACTTAAAAATATGGGCTCATGCCTATGATTCTATTGAAAAAGACAGGATGCGGATTTATGCAATACGCATGTCGGGCGGGAAGTCTACGCACTCATTAGGTGCGAATGCACCAGTCTATTTTGGTGCATCCCTTAAAGTAGTGAAAGTTCTAGGGGGATTTTTTGGTGAGATTGCTACAATCTTCATTGATTTCTTTGCTGGTATGGGCATAAGTATTGAGCGCACCGCTAGCAACTGAGTAGGGTTGCGACTCAATGAAGTGCACCAGTTCTATTTGGCGCGGAGACAGGATCCTACTTAAGTTATCAACTCGACACGTGCAGGCGAAAGCTAAGTCTCCCACTGCAACAGCGTAAGTTTTTTTACAGTCCTCTAACTCTTTTTGCTTCAAATTATTATCCCAAGGGATAGTATTTTTAATGCCTTTTTTCAGTGCAATACGCAGTTGAGATAGGCTTTGGTAGAGGTATTCCACGTTGTTATACAGACTTGTCAGTGCATGATTAGATGCAGTTAATGGGCTCACTTTGCCATCGACGATTTGATAATGATATTCCACACGGTTGACGGTCTGCTGAGGAATTTCATATCCTTGCGCTGCCAAGAGAATGCGCTTCGCAGGATTGGCATTCAGGTCAGTATTGACTTCATCCAGGTCAGGCTGTGGCAGGGTTAATTGCAAGGTGGCCACACAGCCCGACGATGTGGATTTAATATCACTGAAGCTGAGTTGGATGGTTTTATCTTCCCAGCCATGTTTGAATGCGGGTGCATTCTCGAGTAACTTGGCTGATTCAGTCGCATATAAAGCATCCACATCATTGCAGGTATAGCCGGTAATACTGAATATGGATAACAAAAAACCGTAGCAGAGTTGGCGCATAAATCACCTTTGTATTATTCATTATTAAATTATTTACTGTCGTATTAGGTATATTTTAACGATTAAGTTCATTAGTAATTTTAAGCTCGAAAATTCAATGGTTTAATCATTTATACTAATATCCATTCAAATTCTTAACACTTCAACATGCATAAACATATAAAAAATATTGCCTGGCTGATCGTAGCGTTACTGGGTGCATCAGCTGTGAGTGGCATTGCATTGAATCGCGGCGAAAGCATCAACGCTTTGTGGTTCATAACCGCAGCGGTTTGTGTGTTTGCTATCGCATACCGTTTTTATGCGACCTGGATCGCCGTCAAAGTATTGGTGATCGATGAAACACGCGCTACGCCAGCTGAGCGCCTGGATAATGGACGGGATTTTATTCCTACCAATAAATGGGTAGTGTTCGGCCATCATTTTGCCGCAATTGCCGGGCCCGGCCCTTTAGTTGGCCCTACTTTGGCAGCGCAGTTCGGTTATTTACCCGGTACCTTGTGGATATTGGTCGGCGCGGTATTAGGTGGGGCGGTGCAAGATATGGTCACCCTGTTTTTCTCCACACGCCGTAATGGACGTAGCCTAGGCCAAATGGCGCGTGATGAGATCGGGCCGATAGGCGGTGCTGCTGCGCTCATCGGTACTTTTATGATCATGATTATTCTAATTGCCGTATTGGGCCTAGTGGTCGTTAACGCCATGAAACATAGCCCTTGGGCGACTTCCACCGTAGCGGCCACCATTCCGATTGCCATGATCGTCGGGTTTTATATGCGCAATTTACGTCCTGGCCGCGTGTTGGAGGCCTCTGCCTTGGGTGTTATTTTGCTGTTACTCGCTGTAGTGATAGGCGGCTGGGTTGATCATCATGAAGGGCTGCGTGTTCTATTCGATCATGAAGGTTTGCCACTGGCGTGGGGCATCATTGCTTATGGCTTTGCCGCTGCCGTAATGCCGGTGTGGTTATTGCTGGCGCCGCGTGATTATCTTTCTACATTCATGAAATTAGGCACAGTCATTTTATTGGCGATTGCCATCGTCATTTTACGGCCAGAAGTACAGATGCCGGCGCTGACGCAATTTACCGACGGCACTGGCCCGATCTTCGGCGGTAAGCTGTTTCCTTTTGTGTTCATTACCATTGCCTGCGGCGCAATCTCAGGCTTTCATGCGCTCATTGCTTCCGGTACTACGCCTAAACTGTTGGCCAATGAACGTGATATCCGTATGATTGGCTATGGCGGCATGTTGTTGGAAAGCTTTGTCGCCATTATGGCGATGATTGCGGCGACAGTACTTGAGCCTGGCATTTTCTTTGCCATCAATAGCCCGGCAGGCGTTGTGGGGGCAAGTGCAGTGGATGCAGTGGCTAAGATCAATAGTTGGGGCTATGCCGTCACAGTAGAGCAGATGAATCAACTAGCTAAAGACATGGGCGAAAGCACCTTGTTTGCCCGCACTGGCGGTGCACCTAGCTTGGCAGTGGGTATGGCCAGTATTTTCGGTAGTGCGTTCGGTAAAAGCATGCTGGCCTTATGGTATCACTTCGCCATCATGTTTGAAGCGATTTTTATCTTGACCACTTTAGATGCCGGCACCCGCGTCGGGCGCTTTATGCTGCAGGATATGCTAGGCAACATTTGGCCTAAATTAGGACAAACTTCCTGGATGCCATCGGTGATTTTTACCAGTGCACTGGTGGTCGCAGGCTGGGGGTACTTCCTCTATATCGGGGTGATCGATCCGAATGGCGGTGTGAATATCCTCTGGCCGCTATTTGGTATTGCCAACCAGATGCTAGCGGCGATTGCCTTATGTGTGGCGACTGGTATTTTGATTAAATCCGGCAAGCTTAAATATGCCTGGATTACCGGTTTGCCATTGGTTTGGCTAGTGGTGATTACTACGACTGCTGCATGGCAAAAAATCTTCAGTACCGATATTCGTGTGGGTTTCTTCGCAGCTGCCAACGATCTGACTGAGAAATTAGCCAGCGGTGTGTTGTCGGCTGAAAAGGCTGCGGTGGCACCGCAATTGATTTTTAATCAGCAATTAGATGCCTATTTAACAATGTTTTTTATTCTGGTGTTATGGGTGGTGTTGATGGATATGGTGCGGGTGACTTATTACTACCTGGCTGACAAACAGCTATTACCCTCTACCGAAAGTCCACATGAACCGAGCCGACTAGTCGAAGATTGGGTTAGGGACTAAACAAGTAAAGCGTTGACTTGCAAGCTTTATCAAAAACAATAAGAAATATAATAAATAGGGAGCGCTTTATATGCAGTCCAAAAATCCATTGCCATTCAGTTTTACAGGATCCGGTGGAGAATATTTCCGCATTTGGATCGTGAATGTTTTTTTAACGATCATCACACTGGGCATTTATTCCGCCTGGGCCAAAGTTAGGCGAAATCAGTACTTTTACCGTAACACTTGGCTGGATGAGGCCAATTTTGATTATCACGGCAATCCTGTTGCTATCTTGAAAGGGCGCATATTGGCCGTGGCTTTATTGGTGGCCTATAACTTTAGCGGAAAAATATCGCCATTGTTATTTCTTGCAGTGGCTATTTTAATCGGCATTGTCATGCCTTACCTATTGCTGAAGTCGTTCCGGTTCCGGGCCATTAATACCAGTTATCGTGGCTTGCGTTTCGGGTTTTCTGCGCCGCTGAAAGATGCCTATAAAACTTTTCTGTTGCTCCCGGTATTAACGGTTTTCACGCTATATCTGTTGGCCCCATTTACCCATCAACGCATCAAAAAGTTTCAGCATGACCATAGCCGTTTTGGTATCACACCGTTTCACTTTGACGCGCCGGTAGGCAAGTTTTATAAGATTTATGGAGTCGTTTTGTTGCTCTATATCGTCTTGATCGGGGCACTTGCTGCGATGTTAGTGCCTCTATTCATGGCAAGTAACAATGTCGATGCAAGCAAGGTAGCTTTTGTCACCACCATCGTTCTTGTGTTTTTTGTGCTGGTGGCATTAGTGATTGGCCCTTACTTTATTGCCCGTTTGCAAAACCTGGTGTGGAACCATACCACCTTGGGTGATCAGCCTAGAGATCTACAAGCCATTAACCCTGCTTATTATGAGCAAACAAAAGGCATACATACTTTTGAAAGCGCGGTCAAAGCCCGGGCACTGCTCTGGATTTTCCTGACTAATTTCATTGGCATTATTTTTACATTGGGGTTGTTCAAGCCTTTTGCAGATATCCGCCTTGCTCGCTACCGGTTGAGCCATGTGCAATTGATTGCAGATGGCAACCTGGAGGACTTCATCAGTCATCAGCAGGGGAATGTAGATGCTAGCGGTGAAGAGGTTGCCGAGATATTCGATCTTGATATCGCGCTATAAGTGAAAACCAATATGCTTGAAGCGATTTACTTCGACGGCCAGACAACCAAAAAAAGACAAGTCAGCCTGTCTTTCCAAGGCGGCAATGTGCTGGTGCAAGGTGAGGATGTGTATCACCTTGAGCCATTCAGGCCAACCATGTTATCTGAGAAACTTGGAAATGCGCCGCGACAGCTTTATTTGAGTAATCGTGCATACTGCCAGATTCAAAACCATGCTGCTCTTGAAGCGATGCTACGCGAAGCGGGATTGAAATCCCAGTCGACCGTATCTCATCTGGAAGCCCGTTGGCACTATGCGTTGGTCGCACTAGCGTTCACTTTGCTTGCAATCGTCGCTGCTTATATTTGGGTGCTACCAGTGCTTGCGAATGAAGTGGCAAAACGCATTCCGCCTGAACTCACCGCAAAGATGGATCAACAAACCTTGATGTTGCTAGAAAAAAGTACGGCTTTGACATCGACCAAATTAACTACTGCGCAGCAGCTGGCAATTCGCCAGCGTTTTCAAGCGTTGCAAGTACCTGTGGATCAGCTAAAACCAGCTTTCAAATTGGTTTTTCGTAATAGTGAAGCCATCGGCCCCAATGCATTTGCATTACCTGGCAGCACCATTCTGGTTACCGATAAATTGGTGACGCTAGCTGGGCCTTCAAACCAGAATCAAGTCATCGGTGTATTAACGCACGAGCTGGGGCACGTTTATCATCGGCATGCCTTGCGTCAGTTTGTGCAAGGTTCCATTGTTGCGGTGGTGATGACGTGGTATCTGGGTGATATCAGTAGCTTGCTGGCGTCGGTGCCCACGGCTATGCTGCAAACCAAGTATTCACGTGAGTTAGAGGGAGAGGCGGATGATTATGCAATCAGTATGCTTAAAACCAATGGTATCTCACCTCAAGTGCTCGCCGATATGCTGATGAAACTAGAAGGCTTTTATAAACTCCAAAAACCAAGCGAGAAAGATTCCCATCATAGTTTAGAAGAGTATTTCTCAACGCACCCACTTACACAATCCAGGATTAAGAAATTGCGAGCACCTCATCATGAAAACTAAATTGCTAAGCTTTTGGCGCATGGTGCGGCGCTTATCAGGTGACGATGCCTACGAGCAATACCTCAAGCATTATGCGGAAACACATGCGAGTATTGAAGATAACCCTGAAGCACTGCCGCCGCTGTTAAGTCGGGAGGATTTTTTCAAGCAATGGCAAGACGGTAAATGGACGGGCGTAAAACGTTGCTGTTAAGCCTTCATTAAATCTTAGCAATCACAACTAAAAATATGGCCAATTTGCACGTCACAGAAATTAAGGCGTTTATTCCCGCTAAAGATTTCGAGTTATCTAAGCAGTTCTATCAAGACCTTGGATTTACCATGGCGTCAGAAGGTGATGGCATCGCTTACTTTCATTTTGAGCATGCCAGTTTTTTGCTTCAGGATTATTGTGCGGAAAATCTAGCTGAAAACTTCATGATGCATCTACTTGTTGATGACGTAGATGCATGGTGGAATGCTATTCAAGAGAAAGATATCGCCCGGAAGTATCCAGTCAAGCTTTGGCCTATCGAGCTTCAAGTATGGAAAATGCGGGACTTTTGTATCACCGATCCATCAGGGTGCTTTGGCGAATCGGGCAGAATGTGGATTGAAACCTAAGCCCCATCAGCGTTTAGCTAGCAAAGCTAACTCATTATTCAATTTAATTTGCCAAGATCGAAGCGTGGAAAGCTTGGGACAGTCTGATTTAGACCTTGGTATTTTTTGGTAAAGCTTTTCTAGGTTTAGCTCTTAAAGCCGCTAGTGCCATCGCGATTTTTTCATCGTCAGTCATTTCAGCTTGTCGTTTAAGCTCCAGCTTCTTTTGTATTTCTCTAGAAACCTCTTGTAACTTGCTGTTTGGGAAAAATCCCGGTGGGTTAACTTTACTGGTAATTGAATTACCAAATACTTTTTGAACTAAAGTTTTCATACATCAGCCCTTGGATTAGTGTTGTTTTTGTAACAACTAATGAGCAAACTATATGCCATCTATAGTGATGCAATGGTGAGCTGAGTTAATTAAGTTAACTATATGAATAATATAATATTATTCATATAGTTTTATCTTGAGAAATTTACTGACAAGTAAAATATGTTTATTTTTATCAAATGATGATGAGTTATCGACATCCCACTCAGCTATTTACCCAATTAAGTAGATTTCCTGCTGACCATCACAAACATGATGAGCCCTAATACAATCATGGGCAGACTTAACCACTGACCCATACTTAATCCAGCCGATAACAAACCTAGATAGTCATCCGGCTCACGGGTGAATTCCACCAGAAATCTAAAACTGCCATAGCCAATTAAGAATAATGCAGAAATGGCGCCTGTTGGGCGTGGTTTTGCAGAGTAAATCCATAGCATTAAAAATAGCACGATGCCTTCCAGTGTGAACTCATAGAGTTGGGATGGATGACGTAATAGATTGTCTACTTTAGGAAACACCATGCCATATTGTGCATTGGTCACGCGGCCCCATAGCTCGGCATTGATAAAGTTTCCCATGCGACCCGCACCTAAACCGAGCGGTACCAGCGGCGCAACAAAGTCCATAATCGCTAGCCATTTAATACGATATTTATGGCTGAAAACCCACATGGCAGCAAGTACCCCTAAGAACCCGCCATGGAAACTCATGCCCCCGCGCCACACAGCGAAAATTTCTGCCGGATGCTGTATAAAGTAATCGAACTGGTAGAACAGCACATAGCCTAAACGCCCACCTAAAATCACACCAATCGCGCCGTAGAATAAAGCATCATCCAGCATTTCATGGTTCCAACCATGCCAAGTACGATGTTTAACCTGCCATTTGCCCAAGCCCAAAAATGCCAGAAAGCCAATGAGGTACATCAGGCCGTACCAATGGATACCAAAAGAGCCTAAATGAATGGCAACGGGGTCAAACTCGGGGTGAACGAACATAGTGGAGGAGTGCAGTAATTAAAACTAAATTTTACCTTGAATCGAAGTTAAAACCTTAAAGCACTCATTAATAATCCCGGGACTAGGTAGTTGAGCATTCATTTTCTTTTAGCCAAAGCATTGCGGCAGTAGCCAGGGGGTCAACTAAGACTTCATAAGATACGATAAATAGCCGGCACGCTTGTAACATCAGGTGTGGAAGTTTCGGTAGGTATAGATTATCGATGTCGAAAAAAGGTTATCTTGCGACATTCACACGCGAACAGCCCGCGTGATGAGATATTCGCGACCCCAACGTACTTTGCCGTCCGCCGCGCGGTAGCCTGCGAGGTACGAAAGCAGTTCGCTCCGAAATGCTAGTAATGCATCGCCCTGGAGGCTTGCAACAGCCCGAATAGTGGGCCCGTAACGTGTCGAGAATAATTCCCAGATGTCTTCGGGCGAAGCGCCGAACTGTGGGCAGTCACCGTTTGTGAAAGTGATATCGCGGAAAGCACTTCCGAGGAGTTGCTTCACTTTGTCGGGATCGCCCCAATTAAACGGACTAGCGACACCGGCTGGCGACGGGAAATGCTTGCTGGTAATGCGGAACCAGCCACCCAAACCGCCTTCGGGAGTCCAGGCAAGGAATACGACGCGACCACCGGACCGGGTAACACGGGCCAATTCAGCCGCAACTTTCGACTGGTCCGGCGCAAACATGTGGCCACACGTCGAGACCACGACATCAAAGGTGGCATCTGCAAAAGGAAGAGCCTCTACGTCACCTTCTCGGAAATCGATATCCCCGAAGCCTGCTTTGTTTGCCTTGTCTCGTGCGACGGAAAGAAGCTCCGGCGTAATGTCCACGGCCGTAACCACCGCCCCGCGCTCTCGTGCGGCAATTGCCGTAATACCAGTCCCAGTTGCAAGGTCAAGCACGCGCTCGCCGGGATGAATCTGGGCAACTCGCAAGGTCTGGTCCGTCGAAATGGTCAGACCGTCCGCGATGCGATCATATTCGCCAAGCGCCCATGTAGCGCGCTGCTTCTTCTTAAGTTCTGTGAAGTCCATCATGAATTCTCCTCATTGTGAGTGAAGAACCGCCTTGGCTGGCAAACCCTCGCTCAGTACCATCGGTTTCAATTGTCGTGCACTTAATTTAGGACATAAACGGCGAGCATTAGTGCGTCCCCTGTCGGATCGAACTGAGCGTTTGTCCATCATCAAGAAAAAGATGAAATCTAAATACGCAGTCATTTCGCCTGATCAACCATCTGAACGGTCTTTTCCTCCACCTCTTTGGCAACTTGGACTAATGCTGCGTCCTTAGATAACGCCGAAAGCATTTGCACTGGCTTAATAAGGCCAATTTTCGTTTTGCCTTTCTCCGTATAGACCGAGATACGACAGGGTAACGCCATGTTCAGGCGCATATCGGTGGACAAAACTTTTGCAGCCTGCCCCGGATTGCAAACTTCAAAAATCTTGCACTCCTCATCAAATGCAATGCCTTTACTACGAAGTGTAGCCCCCAAGTCGTGCACATATAGCACTCCGAAGCCATGTTGCTTAACCGCTGATTCAAGATCTGTCGATGCCTGGCTGAATGATTTGTTGGTTTCAATAATGTAATACATGAAATCACCTCGATCTTTATGGTCGACACCTAACCTTAGGTTAACCGATGTACTTCGTTATGGCGCTATGAGCTCTTGGTCGCATAGTTTCAAGCAGCCACACCAAATAGGGCGCCTACGCCAGCGGTCAATGCCATTGCCAAGGCGCCCCAAAACGTGATGCGGTTGACAGACGTAATAACAGGTGACCCGCCAGTACGTGCAGCTAGTAGGCCCAAAAGCGCTAGAAATAGGAGAGAGCTGCCGGCGAGACCCCACATCAGAAAGGAAACTGGAAGCAAAACAACCATCAAAAGAGGGAGCGCTGCGCCCACCGCAAATGTACCCGCCGAAGCTAATGCGGCTTGTACTGGTTTAGCAGCCAGCGTGTCCGATATGCCAAGCTCATCACGTGCATGGGCAGCAAGCGCATCGTGCTGTGTCAATTGTGTAGCAACTCGCGAAGCCAAGGTGGTGTCCAGTCCTCTTTTCACGTAGATGGCCATCAATTCCGCGTGTTCCTCTGCCGGATTCGAAGCCAGCTCCTTGCTTTCACGTGCCAAATCCGCGCGTTCAGTATCAGCCTGGGTACTGACCGAGACATACTCGCCTGCAGCCATGGACATAGCTCCGGCTACAAGGCCAGCGACGCCTGCAATCAGAATACCCTTAGTATCTGCACCTGCCGCAGCGACCCCCAAGACAAGGCTAGCAGTAGAAACGATACCGTCGTTGGCCCCAATCACGGCAGCGCGGAGCCAGCCAGTCCGGTGAGTTCTGTGTCTCTCGCTGTGTCGCATAATGTCTACCCATCGTCAGAGAATTTTTAGGAGCCCAAAGTTCCCACAAAAAAATCGCCATGACCCCTAAGCAATCTGGCGCTTGTATTGTTTTTTGTTGAAACCTTTCGGGTATAGCAATTTGCATAATTACTATACTGAACTCTACAACCGAAGCTTTATCGCGTAAATCCGTTGAGATATGGTTAGCGCTCGGAGTGAGGTATCGAAATCTTTTCAATACGATCCTCTAGTTCACCAATGTAGGCAGCAAGTGTATTGCCTGATTGTTCCATATACGATTGAAACTCATGTTCGAGTTTGTCTATCCTCGCCAAAACTTGGTCTTTGGAATCACCATTCTGGATGGATTGTTTGGTCGACTCAGATTCGATGTAAGCGCGTAACTCGGTAAATCGAGAAGCTTCTGCCCGATCAGCCAACTCTCTATTGGCTTGCAGCTCGCGTGAATGACGGCGTGCCTCCATAAGTACGGAACCCTGAAGGTAGGCAATGTATGCAAAGAACAGCGTTGTAACGACTACCAGCAGTCCCAGCATGATGACACCTAACGGCATGTAGACTGTAGTGTAGCCCAGGGACAATTCGGTGGGGGAAAGGAACACTCCCCAATTTAAGGCGGCAAAAGCAGCAATCAAGGCCAACACGAGTAGCAATAGGACAGAATGTAGTTTCATTTTAAGACTCCAAATCATGAACATTAAATGTGGACTAACGTTTGAACCAAGTGCGCCGTCAAGCGTTCCGCTTTCGCCTTGAAATGAGTCGTTTTAGTGACCATTTCAACGATAAAAACGCCTCACACTTTGCTAGCCGCTTTAGCGGCTTAGCAAATTGGGGAAGCCAAATATTGGCTTGCGGTCTGAATAAAGGGTTAGACATACTAATTCCTGAAGTAATGCGATAACTCACACACTAGAAAAAGCAACAGTGCCCAGAAAACTAAAGTGCAGAGAATTGCAAAGCCTCCAGCTGAAGCTTGTGACCAATAATATTCATTGTTTTCTGAGCCATAAATCCAAGTTGCAGGGATGGCAGCAGATATCGCTGGAACAATAAACTTTCAAGGAAATAACTAAATAGAGAGTACTTGCGGAGTACCAACAGAAGTAGCGAGTGGGCATGCTAAAAGCCCTAAGAAAGCGAAGAAGATGACAATATCAAATGTAAAAACATTCTCATATTTGGCTAATCTTTGAATTAACGGGTTGGCTTTAGCTGTCACGCTTTTGTAGCTTTAGTGACCATCTCAGCTGTGAATGCCCCTGCGGTCTGAATGAATTGTTAGGCCGCAGGTCGGGAGCCATGACGCCAACGATAGAGCAGCCACCCGTAGATTGCGACGTTAATTACAACAACAACGCCTGCAAGCACAAACTGAACGTCTCTCGTGATTACGGTGGGGTATATGATGTTCAGGATGTAGTGCTCGATGAAACTATCTGCATAGCCGTCATGGCCTGCTTTGATGCGGAAGTAGTTCTCCATGTATGTGAGTGGGCAGGCTCTGCCAGTCAGTTCGACAAAGAATCCCCATGTAGCGGCAGGAACATGCACATAGGGCATCCGGCGCCACCGAAGCGCCATCACGGCGACGAGCAGAACGAATAGGATGAAAGCCAAATGGAGCAAAAGAACCCCATCGGCCATTAGACGGAATGCCACGACACCACCTTCTTCGTGAGGCCTAACGCTGCAGCTGGAACTGCTTGTTGGGCGGCATGTTTCCGATTGCATCAAGCTGATGCTCTCAACGACGCTTCCAAGCAGCCATTCTCGCTTGTACACGGCACTCGGTATGAAGCAGAGCCCTCAACCAGCTTGATGCTGTATGTGCCCCACGACTTCCTTATGGGTGTCACGCTTTCAACGCGAGCAGTGTGCAATATTCTTTCAGAGGCAAACTGTTTTGTCGGTATCGCAAACGCCAGTTTGGGACAGGGTCACTTTCACGGGGCCACATTTTTTTGCAGCGTCAGCCGATCGTTTCCTGGATGACCCGTATGGTATCGGCAGGCTGATCCCACTGCGGGAAATGACCACACTTGCCAAAGAGGTGCAGCCGCGCGGCGGGAAACGCCGCCTGGGCCCGCGCGGCCTGGCGCAGCAGCAGTAAGCGGTCGTTGACACCCCAGCCGATCGTGACCCTGCCGGGCGTCGTTGTAGTCCCCTGCTGCAGCGGCCCCACGGCCAGCTCGTGCAGCATGGCATCGAACACGGGCGTGGCCGCAAAGCTACGCATTTCAGTTAGCACTATCTCTGGCGCTAGTGCCCACGGCCGGGCCGACAGCTGCGCCAGCAGCAGCATGCGTGTGAATGCATGGCGCGACAGGAAAGGCATGACGGGCTGCAGCAGCCTTACCAGCCGGATTGACGCTGCCAGCGTTATGTGAAAGAAGTGCGTCTCCCAGCCCTGCCAGAAGCCGCCCGGGTCCAGCGCGACGCAGTGGCCGCCCATCCCGCGCCGGCTCAGCTCCAGCACCAACCGCGCTCCGACCGAGCTGCCGACCATGTCAGCCGCCTGCAAACCCTGGGTATCGAGAAATTGCGCGATCGCATCCGCATAGGCGGCAATGGTCGGTGGCCCCGCAAGGGGCGGCGTACGGCCGTGGCCGGGCATCTCCAGCACGATCAGCTCACGCGACGCCGCCAGCTGCGGCGCCACCGTGTCCCACGACCGGGCGCTGCCCCCCAGGCCGTGCACCAGCACAAGGGGTCGGCCCGTGCCGCGGCGTTCGAAGTTCATCAGCATGAACGTGTCTCCTATCGAATAGTTCTGTTTTCAGCCATTGACAGCGCCTGCCCCTGGCTTACGAGGTAATGGTCGAGCACGCGCACATTGACCAGCACGAGTCTCACACCAGTCCAAAATTCCGGTGAGGAAAAGCCTCCGGTCCGCCTCAAGGGAAGGAGCCTTCCAGACGCGGAGTACGACACCATAACCATACTGTGAGGCACGCAAAGGGATGGCCCAGAAGTGCCCAGGTTCCAGCCTTGCAGTAGATCGCGGCACAAACGGATACGAACATTCTTCGTCATTTCAGATTCCGGGCGCCTAACGCTTGAATTAAGGGGCTGGCTTTAGCCAGTCCCGCTTGAATGATGAGTTAGAGTTTAATTGCATGATGGTATGAAGTATTTACCTTTATTAGTGATTGTTTTTGCCCTTTCTAAAAGAGCAGAGTTTTCAGTTTCTAGTGACTTTTCTAACCTAGCACCATTCTTTAAAGAGTCTTGAAGGTGCAGAAGACCAAGCGACTGCTCCATGCGCACATATTCAAGAGCCTCTTTATTGCATCCTTTAATTAACAGTTGCTCCAGACTATCGTAATTCTTAATTCTGTGAAGTTCGTTAAATGCCTCCATATCTTGCGATGCTGAAATAAAGGCGGTTCGTGTATTTTTTGTTGAGAAATAAGCCGTAACTAAGAACGTGGCAATTACGGCTAACACGATAATCAGAGCAAGCTTGATATGTTTCTTCACGGTGAGCTCTAACGTTTGAATTAAGGGGCGCCGTTAGGCGTCCCGCTTGAATGATGGGTTAGGCGCTTGTTGCATGACGCGCCTTTCTAAGGCCGATGACTAAGGCTATGAAGGCAACACATAGCCCCGCAGTAGTGGCCAGTTCTGTGGCTGAGGGCGGAAAGACAAGAATGAAGCCCTTGCCCTTGATTAGAGACGAAAAGCTGGATACGCAGAAAGGCATGGCGAAAAGGCGGAAGGTTTGCCAGCGATCTCTTGTGGCTGCCCTCAGACCGCCAACACTGAGAATTAGAGCAATACCGATGACTGCACTGATTCCAACAGAATTAAGCCAAATGCTAGGGGACGGATCGAAGTGGTGAAGCACAGTGGTGGCCCACCAGATCAAGTAGCACCAAAGCACGACCTTTCCATTGGGGAGGTTCGACAGGTAGCGTATGGTTGGGGCGACCAGATGCATTCTTTAAGCGCCTAACGTTTGAATTAAGGGGCACACTTTAGCGTGTCCCGCTTGAATAATGGGTTAGGCTGTTGTTTACAAAAGAGTACCAAATGTTTTCTCCAATATAACCATGGGCCAGTCAGTTCGGTGGCAATTGGTATTGTGATGGAATTGATCAAAGTGTCTTTCAGATTCCGCCATACAATTGTCTCCAGCGCACTGCCAATGATTAGGTACATTGCATTTACAACTCCACTCAATTGTAAATGTACCAATTAACATTAATGCCATACCAAACAATGCAAAGCTCACAGAGGCAATGACGGTGTATAACCAAATCTTTTTAATGATGGCTACCATTTAATGCCTAACGTTTGAATTAAGGGGCGCCGTTAGGCGTCCCGCTTGAATGATGGGTTAGGTTATTGTATTGCTGGGTAATCTTCAGAGCTCTCAGTTTATCGTAAGTATATTTGTCACAATAAACACCTAATGCGTACCAATCAGTAATCAATTCTTGATGAGTCCCATCTTTTTTAACAATGAAGTGTTTTACCTCACTTTTGTTAGTTTCAAGATATTTATTACAGATAAGTTCATCTTTGATTAAACCCCATTCGTTTAACGAACCCTCATCTATTATTTTCAACATTTGAGTTTCATCAGCTAGAAGGTCATTAAATATAACTGGGAAAATACCATCAGTCGCAGCGTCATCTCCTTCACCATCACTACTACTGTTAATTGTCCAGCCAAGAAATATGAGGTCTTCCAGTTCCAACTCACTATCCCAGTAACTATCATTTATATCTTGTTCAGATCGATTTGAAGCTAAAAATATTAAGTAATTATCTGTGGATTTCAAATCCTCAATTAATAATTTATCTCTAAGAATTAAATCATCAGTAGTATGAATATCACATCCATACTTACTAATAACTTTTTGTGCAATGCTATCTATAAAAATTTCATCATCAACTGATTCGCATAACTCTGATATCAGAATTATTCTTGAATCTAATCTAAGCAATTTTTTATAAATATTAAAATGTTGTAATTTCATACCTAACGTTTGAATTAAGGGGCTGGCTTTAGCCAGTCCCGCTTGAATGATGGGTTAGCTGGCATACTTAAGAAGTAGGCCAAATTAGTGAAGCAACGAGCACGGCTGTGCCTATGCAATAAAGAGTACGGTAAAGCCATTGGTTTACCATCTCAATTAAAGTATGGCCTTTATAAGTCTGAATCTCCCAGCCGCGAACAAATAAGGTGCCCCAAAGTAAAATGCATGCTCCAATGACTTGCAACGTGCTAATGAGGCGTGGTGATGCGGGACCAAAAACCTGACCTGCTAGTAACCCACTGGCCCCACCAAAAATACCAGACAAAATAACTAAGAGTAAAGACAACCAAAATGCCCGGCGGATAACCAACGCCGAGCAGTTATCTGAGGCTGCAGTAATGCCTAGTAATTTAGTTTGGCGCTCTTGGAATGATAGAAAATGCTTGGGTGAAAAAATTGCTAGTAAGCAAGCCCATATGGCTAGGTGAAGAGGCATTGAATTCTCCATATTGTTTTTGCCAGCTAACGTTTGAATTAAGGGGCGCCGTTAGGCGTCCCGCTTGAATGAGTGGTTAGCCGTAAAATTATTATAAAAATGTGAATTTGTGATTTCCATTTTCCAGTTTCTCCCACTCTGCATGAAGGCAGTTATTTACAAATATACAATGGAGCACAATTAAATTCGAGCTAAAAACAAGTAAAGGCGTAACGTAAATAATATCCCAGAAGGCTTCCAATATCCGTGCAATCTTTCCACCTTTTCTATACCTAGCAGAGTTGAGTTTACGTTCTGTATCTAACAGCATTATCATTGTTTTTGTCCGAAACCAACCAAGCTCCACATAGAGCAGCCCTTGATGATTGAGTAGGTCTTTTGTCTTATGCAGATCAATATCTTTGTACTCAATAGTCTCGAATTTATTATCCATTTAATGGAGGC
>PERG01000021.1 GCA_002928535.1 Methylotenera sp.
TGTGCGTGTGTCTGAAGTCACCCAAAATACCATGGGTGGATTTTTCAGTCGTAAAGACAAAAGCAGTGAATCAAGGTGGTGGTTGGAGATTACAGGCAAAGGTGACAAAACTCGCATAGTGCCGGCCACCAATGAACTCATGGTTGAACTGGGTCGTTACCGTCGTGAAATGGGTTTGAGTTTAAGCCCAATTGAAGGTGAAACAACACCACTACTATTGCCCATTGGTGGAAAGCAACGTGCAATGACTAGAAGCGCAGTTCATTTGATACTTAAACAAATTTTTAATATCACAGCTAAGCGTCTACAAGAGCGGGGGCCTGATTTTATAGCGCAAGCCGCTAGGCTAGAAGCTGCTTCTGCACATTGGATGAGACATACTGCAGGTTCAAACATGACATCTGGCGATATGGACATCAGGCATGTTAGAGATAATTTAGGGCATGAGTCTATTGCTACAACGAATAATTATCTACATTCAGAAGATAATAAACGTCATCAGGATACAGAAGAAAAACATAAATTAAACTGGTGAAAATCAGTCGTTAATTAGGTGTTAATGACAACTAAGGTGACCTGCCCCCGTTTGCAATACCAATTAAAAGTTATTAAAATTCACTTACTGATAAAATAGCCCCCACATCTACTAGCTTACTTCCTCTATGATTTTAAAGCTGGAATGGCAGGCAATACAATTCTTCATCAACTGATCTAATTGGCGGCGGCTATGAACAGGGATTTTTAATTCTGCAGCGTCCGCCGCAATCTGATCGAATTTTTTTCTTGTATCAAAGCCCAGTGTTTTCATGGATAAAGGTATTTTTGCCAGCAATGAGCCCGGCGTATTTGCTTCCGCTGCCATCCCTGCCGATTTAGCGAGCATTGCAACAAGCTCCATGTCATCATTGGTAATCGCCTCACTGATTTTTTGTGTACTGATCAGAAAATTACGCATCTCACTAAGGATAAGGTTGCGCTCATCTTTACTCAGCACCACCGCCACACGCTCATCATCAGAAACAGCAACACTGCCTTGAACAAATTTATAGGCAACGGCAATTAAAACTATCAGCAGCGTACAGATAATAGCCCACAGAATTTTGAAGTTTTTCATGATTTTCCTTAAGCCTGCTTTTATCATTAACGAGGCCAGATATTAACCGCCAGTATGCGACATAAATCTTATGACTGCGGGTTCAGCCCTTTTTAGATTGAAATCATGACCTTTTGGTTTGGCCTGCATACTGCTGACTATAGCCTGTTTTAATGGCTCATCATCATGTGGAAACTGTCTCAACAGAGGTGCTAAATCGACCTTATTTTCTTGGCCCAGGCACAAATATAGCTCACCCTTGCTGCTGATTCGCACTCGATTGCATGATTCACAGAAATTATGGCTATTTGGCGAAATAAAGCCAACCCTTGTATTGGTGTTAGGGACATACCAGTAACGAGCAGGGCCACCCGTAGACTCAACACTTGCGATCAGATCATAACGAGAACGCAGTAGTTTCAAAGTTTCTTCATTACTGACATAGGTCGAATCACGGGCGTGGCTTACCTGGCCGAGCGGCATTTCTTCAATAAAAGAAATATCGATTCCCTGCCCTATTGCGAACGCAACCATCGCTATCGCTTCATCATCATTGATGCCGCGCATCAGCAATGTGTTGAGCTTGATATTATCAAAACCGGCCTGCTTGGCGGCGGCTATGCCGCGCAGCACTTTATCAAGTTCACCAACGCGGGTGATTTGGCGGAAGCGTCTTTCATCCAGACTATCGAGGCTGATATTAACGCGGCGCACGCCTGCTCGCCTCAAGTCATGCGCCTGATGCTCCAGCTGCGAACCATTGGTAGTGACTACCAATTCATTCAGGCCCGGCAGATGGCCTATTTCATTAAAAAGCCACAGCGCATTTTTGCGTACCAACGGCTCCCCGCCGGTAATGCGGACTTTTTTTACGCCCAGCGAGACAAACGCTTTCACTAATCGCGAACACTCTTCCAGCGACAGCACTTCCTCTCGCGGCAAAAACTGCATATCTTCAGACATACAGTACACACAGCGAAAGTCGCAGCGGTCGGTAATCGACAGGCGAATGTAATCTACCTTGCGGCCAAAACCATCGATCAATACAGGGGAAGAGTTCATGTTGGCGTTCTGCTAAAACGTATACATGCCAGTCACCCAGACGACTTCTTTGTCGCCTTTGCGCGCAGCATTTTGTAGAGTAGTACCGTAGATATCGGATTCATTGAATTTTGCGTATTCAAGTTTGCCGCTGATTTTGTCAGTGAACGGATACATCACACTCAGATCCAGCTCGGTACCGTATTTATCGCCGAACTTGCCGTTGAGCGACTGGTATTTTTCGTCTGATTTGAACACATGGTATTCCGCCTGTAGCTTAGCTTTGCCAATGCTACCGGCAACCGTGACGAATGTATCTTCAATACCCTGGCGCGGTGTAGCCAGAAACTGGTCAGCCCAACCCTGAAACAGGTGGTTGGTGCCCAGTGGTGTCTGGAAAGCATATTTACCATCGTTGCTGGCGAGCTTCTCATGGTCAATTCTGACTGACCAAGTGTTATACATCGCGCCGCCGCCCAGTTTAAAGTAGTGTGCGTCAATCAGTTCGCTGCCGTCTTTATAGTCAGACTGTTTCGCATATTCAGCGGTGTAAAGTACTTTCCAGGTCGGGTCGATTGCGCGCACGCCATCCAGACGCAGGCCGAATGTTTTTGAGCTGGCATCCGTGGTTGCCGTTTTAACCAGATCCTGGCTGGCACCCAGACCGTTACCACCTTGCGCAGCTGTACTATCGGCGAGTGGGTTGCCGTTGTTCTGACCCAGGTTTGCAACGTCGACCAGATAACCGTAGCCCACTACTGACTCGCTAGGAGAAATGCGATACTTGGCATTCACAATTTCGATATCGCCTTGACGCAGTTCGGTATTAATCTGGCGTACCTGATCAAAGTGTGCCACGAATATTTCTGTATCCGGAATGCTTTTGTTGAGTACAGATACACCGTCAAATACCTGCATATTCTGGCGGAAGCCGATGTCGCCGATGAAGCGAACATTGTCTAGATTCACCTGTTGGCGGCCAAGACGCACTCTGGTGTTCTTGATGCCGGTCCAGTCTACAAACAGCTGATTCACATCTGTAAAGCTCGGGTCAACGATATTGGCGTAGTTGGCCTTGCCTGGCTCACTCAGGTTCTCGCGTCTGTCGTTAAAGTTGTGGTTAAACTCGTGGACGTCGGTCAGTTGTGCGGCAAAACTGAAATTCTTATACGGTGCCGTTTGCCAGCCGATCAAGCTGCGCAGTGTGAAAGCATGAGCACTGTCCAGTTTTTGGGTTGCATTAGGTGCCGGCTGAAATGCCTCCTGGTCTACTGATTCGTAGCGCAAGCGGAAATTGGTCATAGATTTGCCTTGTATGATCGCATCAAGCAGCTTTTCAGGCGCAGCTACGACAGCTTCCTCTGCCAAAACCGGGATAGCCCACATCGCCAATAAGGCAGAAAATACAGAAATACTTAATCGACGATTCATCACAATATCCTTAATTTCAATCATTAATTTATTACTATCTGGCAGCCAACTTATATCTGGTAGGTCGCAACCTCAAGATTATCGACCAGCACTTCAAACACGCCGCTTTCGGGACGGTACTCATATAATTCGCCGTGGCGCATATCAAAATACCAGCCATGCAGCGTCAGCTTGTCCTCTTGCACACGACTGCTGATCCACGGATACGACATCAGGTTCTCCAAAGACACCAGAATGGCAGATTGCTCACAGACATTTGCTTGCATTTGTATCGGCTTATCATTAAACTCCCGCAGCACCTGCTGGCGGGCTTCTTCAGCTATACCCAGCCACTTGGCGATCAGCTCTTCTTCGTTACAGTCAGGCGTTTTATGTTCCATCAAAGCACGAATGCCGCCGCATTGCGCATGCCCCATCACGATAATGTGTTCGACTTCCAGATTATGGACAGCAAACGCAATCGCTGAAGTCGTTGCTGCAAAGTACGTTGCCTGTACATGCGGCGGCACCAGATTTGCAACATTACGCACCACAAACATATCGCCGGGGTCGCAATCAGTCAGCAATGCCGGATCACAGCGCGAATCGCAGCAGGCAATGACCAGCGCACGCGGGCGCTGACCTTGCTGGACAAGCTGCTCAAATAACACGCGCTGCTCACCCAGATAGTTTTGCTGGAAGCGACGAAAACCACTCAGAAATTTTGAAACATCGCGCATCGTATTGAATGCCAGTTAACGGAATCGTTTACTGCGCACAATCTGGTAAGGTCTGTTGATATATCCGAAAGGTGCACTCCATACATGCACCATCCGTGTAAACGGAAACACCAGAAATACCGTCATGCCAAAGAACAGATGTACTTTGAAAATAGTGTCTACGCCGTTTAGCAATGATGGATCAGGGTGCAGGTAAATAATGCTTTGCACCCACTCTGCCAGTGCGATCATCACACCCGGATTATTGTGATTGGCATGGCTGATAGATACCGGGATGGTAGATAAGCCGATAATCAAGGTGATCAGCAGCCATGTCAGTATGAACTTATCTGAACCACGGCTGGTAGCTGATACGCGACGGTTAAATATGCGGCGCAGCCAAAGAATCGCACCGCCAACCAGACACATACCGCCGAATATAGAACCCGCCCAGATAGCTATCATCTGGTGAGCCATATCTGATACCCCCAGTGCTTTGAATACACTGTGCGGGGTAAGCAAACCCACGGCATGCCCGAAAAAGATCGCAATAATACCGATATGGAACAGATTACTGCCAAGCCGCATATTGGCTTTTGAAAGTAATTGGCTGGAGTCACTCTTCCATGTGTATTGCTCCCTGTCAAAACGTAACCAGCTGCCGAGTAAAAATACCGTCAGTGCGATATAAGGGTAAATACCGTATAGAAAATTATGTAAACTCATTTTGCTCTCCTTTATGCAGCCAACTTGCTAAGCGTTGCCCGATTTTCAATAATCGACAGCAGTGCCGCGTAAGGGCTTTCAACTTTAGTTAAATTCTCGGTCAATACGGCTAAGACTTTCTTAGCATCCGCAAGAAAAACAGTTGCTTCGCTATCGTCCATATAGGCAGTGAACTCAAGTATCAGCGGCAGATAATCTGGCAACTCATTAGTCACCACTTCTACGCCGTAATCCTTATATAACTCACCTAAGTCAATTAATGCGGGACCACGATTTTTATCATCCCCGAACAAATGATGCGTGAGATGCAGGCTGTGTTCAGGAACCATATCAAAGGTTTTTACATAGTCAGACTGCAATTCTGTCAATGGCAAACTTTGCAGATGATTGATAAAGTTCAGCAAAGCATCACGCTCAATATTGTCTGCATCCAGCTGCGGAAAAATCTCAAGCAATTCTGGAATATGTTCAATTAACTCTTGGTCTGGATACTCCAGCAACACTGATAATAATTTATAGATTTTCATGATGCATTTCCTTAGTTTTTGTCACTCAATGGTGCCAGATCTTTAGGTTCAACCGTGTCTTTGCGACGACGTGGGAACAAGGTAATTTTAGAAACGCCGTGTGAACTGTCATTGCCAAAAGTGAAACCATTTTGCCCTTGGAAGCCGAACGCATCATCCAGTGTTTCTTCGGTATGGCCGGTAGGAATCACAAATCGATCTTCATAATTAGCGATAGCCAGATAGCGATACATCTCTTTGGCCTGATCTTCAGTTATGCCGGCTGCGTCAAGTGCGCGCGTATCTGCTATGCCTTCCACATGCACTGAGCGCTGATAACTGCGCATTGCAATCAAACGGTTCAAGGCACTCTCGATCGGTTCAGTTTTACCCGCCGTTAACAGATTCGCCAGATACTGTACCGGCAGGCGCATGGTGCCTGCCACCGGAATGGCACCATCCGGGCCCACCGGTAAATTGCCCTGATCGATCTGTGATTGCACTGGAGAAAGCGGCGGCACGTACCAGACCATCGGCAATGTGCGGAACTCCGGGTGCATCGGGAACGCGATTTTCCAATCCATCGCCATCTTCCAGATCGGGGATTTACGCGCAGCTTCCAGCCAGTCTTCGTTAATACCTTCTTTGCGCGCTGCAGCAATCACTTCCGGATCATTCGGGTCGAGGAAAATCTTGCATTGCGCTTCATACAGATCCTGCTCATCTTCCATGCTGGCAAGCTCTTCAATACGATCAGCGTCGTACAGCATGATACCGTTGTAACGAATACGGCCAACGCAGGATTCTGAACATACCGTCGGCATGCCGGATTCCACACGTGGGTAGCAGCCTACGCACTTCTCGGCTTTGCCTGACTCCCAGTTGTAGAACACTTTTTTATACGGGCATGAGCTTACGCACATGCGCCAGCCACGGCATTTGTCCTGATCTACCAGCACAATACCGTCTTCTTCGCGTTTGTAGATAGAGCCTGACGGGCAAGCTGCCACACATGATGCATTCAGGCAGTGATTGCAGATACGTGGCAAGTACATATGGAAAGTATTTTCAAACTGACCATACATTTCTTTCTGGATATTCTCCAGATTCTTGTCTTTGCTGCGCTTATGGAACTCACCGGCCAGGTCGTCTTCCCAGTTAGGACCCCATTTGATTTTTTCCATGCTCTCGCCGGTAATCGCCGATATCGGGCGTGCCGTTGGCGTAGCTTCTGACAGCGGTGCATTTTGCAAATGCGCGTAGTTGTAGGTAAACGGCTCGTAGTAGTCGTCTATTTCCGGCATATCCGGGTTAGCAAAAATGTTAAGCAGCTTGGAAGCGCGGCTGCCGGACTTAAGCTCCAGCTTGCCGTCCTTAAGCTCCCAGCCACCGTTCCATATTTCCTGGTTTTCCCACTGTTTTGGGTAGCCGACACCGGGTTTTGATTCAACGTTGTTGAACCATGCATATTCAACACCTTTTCTATTCGTCCACACGTTCTTACAGGTAACAGAGCAGGTGTGACAGCCGATACATTTGTCCAGATTAAAGACAAAGGCGAATTGGGCGCGTACTTTCATAATAATCTCCTTATGCCTTATTTATTTGGCACCAATGCCAATGGGGTTGAGTTGCGCTTCACGTTCAGGCGTAAGTGGACGTTCCAGCCAATCAATGTCTTTATCTGCGATCTTATGCAGGGCTACCATCGTGTCGCGCTGGCAGCCGACCGTGCCGTAATAATTGAAACCGTAAGAAAGCTGTGCATAGCCACCGATCATATTGGTCGGCTTCATGATGACGCGCGTTACCGCATTCAAAATGCCACCGCGTTTACCGGTAGTCGGCGAGCCCGGCACGTTCACATTTTTTTCCTGCGCGTGATACATCATGGCCATGCCGCGCGGTATGCGCTGCGATACTACGGCTCGCGCCACGGTAGCGCCGTTATGGTTCAAGGCTTCTACCCAGTCGTTATCTTCAATGCCTACAGATTTGGCATCATCTTCTGAGAGCCAGACATACGGGCCGCCACGGAACAATGTCAGCATACGCAGCGTGTCCTGATAAGAAGAGTGAATGCCCCATTTACTGTGTGGTGTAATCCAGTTCAGTTCCAGATGCGGCTTAGATGTAACGCTCTTAGGCAACGCATTCAGCTCACCAAGATCCACCATCGGTTTATAGGTACAGAAGCCTTCACCGAAATCCAGCATCCATTCATGGTCCTGATAAAAATGTGCACGACCGGTCAGGGTACGGAACGGGATATGCTCATGAATATTGGTATAGCCTGCGGTGTAAGACACATGCTCAGACTCAATACCGGACCAGGTTGGCGCGGTGATGATCTTACGAGGCTGTGCCTGAATATCCTTGAATGTGAACTTGTCTTCATGGCGGCCAGCATACAGATGGTGATGATCAATGCCGGTTTTCTGTGACAAAGAAGTCCATGATTTATGCGCTACTTCACCATTGGTTTCGGGCGCCATACGCATGACTGAATCACAAACTTCAATATCTTCCGCCAGTGAAGGCATGCCGAAAGAAACGCCGGGTTCTGTCACGGTACTGTTATGTTTCTTGAGTTCTTCGTACTCTCTGTCTGTATTCCAGTCGATGCCCTTGATGTTGTTGCCAAGCTTGGTCATCAGTGGGCCTAGCGCAATAAACTTGCGATAAGTATCACCATAGGTGCGCTCAACCAGCTTGATGATCGCCATGGTTTTACCCGGAATCGGCTCACAATCGCCTTCTTTCCAGTTTTTCACCTCACCGAAAGGCTGCGCCAGTTCTGCGGCTGAGTCATGCTGCATCGGCAAAGCCACCACTTCTTTCTTGGTTCCGAGGTGTTTTTCAGCCAGTGGTGAGAATGTCTTGGCAATGGTCTTGAAAATCTGCCAGTCAGACTTGGATTCCCAGCCTGGTGATACCGCTTCTGACAGCGGATGAATGAACGGATGCATGTCTGTGGTATTAAGATCGTTCTTTTCATACCAGGTTGCAGTTGGCAGAATAATGTCTGAATAAGCGCCGGTAGAATTGAGGCGGAAATTGATATCCACCATCAGATCCAATTTGCCGATAGGCGCATCCTCATGCCATTTCACTTCTTTATTATCACGACCGGCGCCTGACTCCTGCAATACGCCGTTTTGCGCACCTAATAGATGCTTGAGGAAATACTCATGGCCTTTTGCAGAAGATCCGATCAGATTAGCACGCCATACAAACAAGTTGCGCGGCCAGTTAACCGGATTATCCGGGTCGGCATAAGCTACATCCAGCTCACCGGATTTCAATTTATCTGCAACATACTTGGCTACAGCAGCTTCATCGGTAGCGCCACTGTTAATCGCCTCTTCAGCCAGATCGATCGGGTTGACATTAAAGTTTGGCATAGATGGCAACCAACCCATACGCGCCGCTTTTACGTTGTAATCCGCAATTGAATTACCCTTGTTTTTACCTTTACCGGCCGGTGACAGCAGGCTGTCTGCAGTCAGCGTTTCATAACGCCATTGGTCGGTATGGAAATACCAGTAAGAAGTAGAATTAGCGTGACGGGGCGGACGGTGCCAGTCAGTGGCAAAAGCTATCGGAGCCCAACCGGCCTGCGGACGCAGCTTTTCCTGGCCCACATAGTGCGCCCAGCCGCCACCGCTCTGGCCCACACAGCCGCACATGTGCAGCAGGTTCATAATCGCACGGTAGGCTAAATCATTGTGGTACCAGTGGTTAATCGCCGCACCCATAATCACCATAGATTTTCCCTTGGTTTTAGAGGCGTTATAAGCAAACTCACGTCCGGTGCGCTCAATATCGGCCGCTTTCACGCCGGTAACTTTTTCTGCCCAAGCCGGGGTGTAGGCAACATTCGCATCATCATAGCTTGTTGCAACGTTTTCGCCGCCAAGGCCGCGATCAATGCCATATTGTGCGACCTGCATATCAAATACTGTTGCTACCAGAGCTTCTTCACCGTTCGCGAGTTTGACCCTGCGTACCGGTACATTGCGATATAACAAGGCACTCTCGCCCTGCGTAAAATGCGGGAAGCCGACAGACACAACATCATCCCTATCATCAATACAGGTGAGTTCAGCCGCAATCTCGTGACTGTCAGCCTGCTCCAGCAGGTTCCATTTGCCATCTTCACCCCAGCGGAAGCCGATACTGCCGTTAGGCGCCACAAATGCACATGATTTGCGGTCAAAAACTGTGGTTTTCCAGTCAGGATTGTTGGTTTCACCCAGTGCGCCATCAAAATCAGAAGCGCGCAGGAATCTGTCAGAAACATAAGCATCATCATGTTTGCGCAGCATCACCTGCATCGGCAAGTCAGTATATTTACGTGCATATTCCTGGAAATATGGGTCTTGGCTATTGATGTAGAACTCTTTCAGCGCTACATGGCCCATAGCTAGAAACGCAGCAGCATCCGTACCCTGTTTGATTGGCATCCACAGATCAGAGAACTTGCAGAACTCGGCATAATCCGGTGCCATCGCCACGATTTTTGCACCTTTATAACGGACTTCTGAGGCAAAGTGCGCATCCGGCGTACGCGTCATCGGCAGATTGGCACCGGTAATGATGATATAAGTTGAGTTGTACCAGTCTGCCGCCTCAGGCACATCAGTCTGCTCACCCCAGGTTTGTGGGCTGGCAGCAGGTAAATCACAGTACCAATCGTAAAATGAACCGCAGGCCGCACCGATCAATGACAGGTAACGCGAACCGGCAGCGTAGGAAATCATGGACATGGCAGGAATGGGTGAAAAACCGAATATGCGGTCTGGGCCCCATTTTTTTATCGTATAAACGTTGGCTGCTGCGATGATTTCATTGACTTCATCCCATGAAGTGCGAACAAAACCACCTAAACCGCGCACCGCAGTGTACGACTTACGTTTCTGTTCATCAGACTGAATCGCTGCCCATGCTTCCACCGGATCTTTACCGGTTTTGCGCTCGGCGCGATAAAGGTCAATCAAACGGCCGCGAATCAAAGGATGTTTGATCCGGTGCGGACTATACAGATACCATGAAAATGAAGCACCACGTTGGCAGCCACGCGGTTCATGGTCAGGCAGATCGTCACGTGTGCGTGGATAATCTGTCTGCTGCATCTCGAACGATACCAGCCCGTTCTTGACAAAAATCTTCCAGGAACAGCCGCCAGTACAATTCACACCATGCGTTGAACGCACCACTTTGTCGTGCTGCCAGCGATGGCGGTAAGCATCCTCCCACTGACGGTCTTCATTGGTGACAATACCGTGATCATTGGAAAAGGTGGCTTTAACCTTATCAAAAAATTTCAGTCTATCCAGAAAGTGACTCATAGCAACTTACTCCTTAATAATTCTTAACTTAGTATTCAAAGTTTATGGGTTTTTAATCTCGCTACCTGCACGCAGATAGAACCACCAGTTCAATATCAGGCACAGGGCATAAAACACGGCAAAGCCATACATCGCCATCTCAGGTGTGCCTGCCTTGATTTGGCCTTTAATCACTTCCGGCGCAATGAATGAGCCATAAGCAGCAACAGCAGAAGTCCAGCCGAGCACCGGGCCGGCCTGTACACGATCGAATATCACACCTACTGTTCTAAAGGTTGAGCCGTTACCTAAACCGGTAGCCGCAAACAGCACAACAAACACCACTAAAAATTGGGTAAAGAAAATCTCAGGTGTAGCTGAATGGTAAGCCTGCATCATGATGTAACCGGCATAAGCAGAAGCCAGCACCATCACGGCAGAAATAATCTGCGTAACGATGGAGCCACCTACCTTATCTGAAACCCAACCGCCGACCGGGCGAATCAACGCCCCCACAAATGGCCCGATCCAGGCATAAGTAAGCGCAGAAGGTGCTGCCGGGTTTTTTACATGTGACCAGGTCTGGGTGGCTGCATCAAATATATGCTGCTCACCAAATATGACGGTAATTGAAAGTGGTAACGCCATAGAAAAGCCGATAAAGGAACCGAAAGTCACCAGATATAGCGCTGTCATCGACCATGTGTGTTTATTTTTGAAAATCGAAAACTGTTTGGCGATGTTTTCTTTCATGGTGCCAAAAGCCGCCAGTTTCATAATAAGCAAGGTCGACCCGATGATGAGCGGCATGGCTACCCACATATTCAGCAGACCTAAACCTGAAGGTGCTGGTAAATACAAATACAAGCCGGCAATGGCAGGTACAAATGCCAGGGTATACAGCCAGGTAATTTTGATGAACGCCAGCAAGGTACTACGTGCGTCCGCTGAAATTGGCAGCAGATTATTCATGCCCCAGAAACATAAGATTGCCAGCGGTACTAAAGATATTACCCAGGCAAAACCGGCATTCTGAATAAAGGTTGGTGTGCCTGCAGGAATTTTGCCGAAAATCCAGCCGCTATCTTTAACCAGCACTGTAGCATCGCCGCCTAGTGCGCCGAATACGCCGACAGTCATCACCAGCGGAATCAGAATCTGCATGGTAGTTACACCGAAGTTACCCAAGCCTGCGTTAAGGCCAAGTGCCGTACCCTGCAAACGTTTAGGAAAAAACGTACTGATATTACTCATGGAGCTGGCAAAGTTACCGCCGCCCACACCGGACCACAACGCCATCAACTGAAACACCCACAAAGGCCATTCAGGATGCTGCAGCGCAATGCCGGTCCCAATTGCCGGACTCAGCAACATGGCGGTGGTCAGAAAAATTGTATTGCGTCCGCCGGCAAGTCGAATAAAAAATGATGACGGAATACGCATGGTGGCACCAGCTAAACCTGAAATCGCAGTGAGGGTGAAAAGTTCATCCTTACTAAACGGAAAGCCCAGATTACTCATTTGCACTGTAATGATTCCCCACATAAGCCATACTGCAAAACCGCAGAGTAGAGCCGGCACTGAAATCCACAAGTTACGGTAGGCAGCGCGCTTACCGGTTGTCTCCCAGAAACTGTTGTCTTCGACGTTCCATACTTCTATGTTGGTTGACATAGTGTTTCCCCTAAATTGATGCAGCTTGTTTTGATGCCTGACGTTCATAGTGACGACCGATTTTCACCGGGCGCACTTCTGTCCAGTACATCCAGATAAGCGATACCCAGACAATGCCGAACATGAGCATAAAGGCTGAAGAACGTACTCCGGTGAAATCCAGCAGTGCGCCGAACATGATAGGCATCAGAAAACCGCCCAAGCCTCCGGCAAGGCCTACCACACCTGAAATAACACCAATGTTATGCGGGTAATCATCTGAAATATATTTAAAGACTGAGGCTTTACCGATCGCAAAAGCAATACCCATGGTGAACATAATGACAGTGAACCAAGTCGCGTTCAGGCCAAGATGGAAAGCCTGTGGACCTTTGACTGTGACGATAGAAATCTGAGTTTGCGGATATGACAGGAAAAACAGGCACACCAGAGAAACCCAGAGCACCCACCATGTCACGGTATGTGCGCCGAACTTATCTGAGAAATGACCGCCTACCGCACGTAGCACGCCGCCCGGGATGCTGAACGCCGCTGCCATCAGCGCAGCTGTTTTAAGATCAAAACCGTACTCGCCAATGTAATATTTAGTCATCCACAAGGCCAGCGCAACATAGCCGCCGAACACGATTGAATAATATTGGCTGTACTTCCAGACTTTCGGGTCTTTCAAAACCACCAGTTGCTCGCGGACAGTGATGCTCTTGCCTGACTTATGCGCAGGATCTGAAAATGTGAAAAACCAGAATAGAATAGCCGTCACCAGCATCATTACCGCATACACTTGCGGTACCATGGCCCAGCCAAAACCTACTACTATGATAGGTGCAACCAGCTTGGTGACTGCCGCACCGGTATTGCCAGCGCCAAAAATCCCCATGGCCAGGCCTTGTCTGCTTTTTGGAAACCAACGCGCGCAATAAGCGATACCAACCGTGAACGATCCACCGGCAACACCAACAAATAAGCCTGTCACCAAGAACTGCCAGTACTCAGTACAAAAGGAAATCAGGTAAATAGGAATAACGGTAGAAAGCATCAGAATAAAAAATACGATGCGACCGCCGAATTTGTCGGTCCACATGCCAAGCGGCAGGCGAATTAGAGATCCGGTTAATACCGGAGTGGAGATCAGAACGCCGAACTGAGTTTCGCTCAACCCTAGCGTTTCTTTAATCGGAATACCGATGACCGCAAACATCATCCAGATCATGAAGCACACGGTAAAAGACAGCGTACTCGCAATTACTACCGACCATGCTTTATATTGTTGCGTCGCCATCAATCACTCCTCCACATTGATAATCATCATCAGTTTGTGCTGATGTATTACCTGAGTGAGTTTACGGATTGAATGGCAAAATGATTTGATTTACATCAATGTCTTAAATTCCAAAAGGATTAGAAACGTGAAGCAAAAGAACTAGTTCTTTTGGCTAATCGAGAAAGTTTATGGATGGTATTACCTGTGGCCTGATTTACAGCTTTAATCTACTAAACCATGCTCAACTGCATATACCGCAGCCTGGACCCGGCTTGATAAATTGAGCTTGCGAAGTATGCTCTGTACATGAATCTTAACTGTAGATTCCGCCATATTTAGTGCGCGCGCAATATCTTTATTACTGCCTCCGCGCGCTAACTTGATGATGACTTCACGCTCACGCGGGGAAAGCTCTACTGAAAAAGAAGTTGCATTTAAATTGTTATTTTGCGGTTTACGTATGGCATCAGCTACTCTGACTGCCATCTGTGGTGACATCACAGACTCTCCATTTGCGGCACGCCTTATTGAGTCTAATAGAAAATCCGTATCTATATTCTTCAACAAATAACCACAGGCTCCAGCGCGCATAGCATCTATTAGGTCTTCGGCATCTTCAGACACTGTCAGCATGACAATTTGTGCTTGTGGCGCTTCTTCCAGCAGTAACGGAATTGCTGCCAAACCACTAGTGCCGGGCATATGCAAATCCAGCAAAACAACATCCGGCTTGAGCGTTTTAGCGCGCTTCGCGCCATCTAAACCATCACCGGCCTCGCCTACAACTTCAAAACCTTCCAGACGTTCCAGTAATAACCTGATACCGCTGCGAAATAGCGTATGGTCATCAATAATCAAAACACGAATTACATTCATAGGGACGATCTCTATCCACAATTTTCCGAAAGTATAAGGCTAATGTGCGTTCCCCTACCCTTGTCGGATTCAAAGATTAATTCAGCACCAATTTTCTGCGCACGCTCACGCATAATACGCAAACCAACATGGTTATCTCCGGCATCGACTGTCACGTCAAAACCTACGCCATTATCATATATATCTATCACACACCGATCTCCACAATTTAATACTATCTTAATCTGACTGGCTTTCGCATGTTTACGCACATTAGAGAGTGACTCCTGCACAATATGCATAATCTGCAACACCTGCTCCGGCAATAAATCAGGCGCATTGCCATGTATGTCGAAACTCGCGTTAATACCGGTTTGTCCTTGAAACTTTTCCAAGGCGCTACTAATAGCCGTTTGCAGATCAGCGCTATTAATACGGGTACGAAAATGCAGCAGCAGTTCACGCACATCATCATAGCTTTCCTGCACGCCCTCACGAATCTGCGCTAAACCCTTTAATGCTTCTGCAATGCGATCCTTCTGCAAATCTTCCTGCAGCATCTGAATCTGGATATTGAGAAAGGCCAGGGACTGCGCGATGCTATCATGCAGCTCCTGTGCAAAAAGATTGCGCTCTTCCGATATTGCCATAGCTTTATCCAGTGCGGCCAGCTTTCGATTCTTGGCTTCGATGCTGCGCGTTTTCTCCTCCACTCGATGCTCAAGCGTGGCATACATATCACGCAACTCATCCGCCATACGATTAAACCCAACAGCCAACTCACCAAATTCATCTTGACTTGTTACAGGCACTCGTACATCAAAATCAGCTGCTGCCATTCTGCTAATACCATGCCGAAGCTGCCATATGGGGCGTACCACCATATGCGAAAAAAGATAGAGCAACGAAACTGTCCCGATCATCGCGAGAATAACTAAAGCGATCTGTATATAACGCAATAACGCAGCGGCATGGGCGTTATTATTCTCAACCATAATCACCAAATCATTAATTCCAGCTACATATTGCTCTAGTAATGGTCGAAAGCGCTTTAATTCCGCTTGCTGATTAGCTGCATCCGAAGTGCTAAGGACTCTTTCAATATGGGTCTTGATGTCGGCCTGCCAAGAATGAATTAAGTGGATCATTTGCGCATTAACATACTGATCCTTAGGTAAATATAATGGACGTTGAGGATTACCGTGTGCCAGCTCTTTTAAAGTCATTTCAAACAATGCCATTTCATGCCTGATATCACCTAGCAACTGTGCAGAGGGATTGTCTACTTGCTGTTGCAGCAGGTATGCAATGCGATATGAGCGCATACGCTCACTGCCGGCATCATTAATTGCCGCAGCGCCACCTTCTAAACGTAATGAAACCAGCAAGGTTGTGCCTATTGCAATTAATGCAACAAAAAAATAAAACAGCAGTAACCCAGTGATTTTTTGACGGATTTTTAACTGAGTAATGATAAATCAATCCTTATTAGATGGAATTTTCATAAAATTGCGTTACTGAGTACTAGCGTCCGCATTCTCTATTGGACTTAAATCGCTTAAATGAACATATCATAATGTTTATTTAAACAAAAACTCTTATCTTTGCAGCATTAATTTTAGGCTTTGCATTAAGTAACCAATCATCTATGTTTGATATTAATGCTCAAACAATTCCTATTTTGATGCAAGCTCTTTGGTTAAGGCCACTTCAATGCGCCTTCATTACGTGACACGTACTTGCTAATTTAAACATCGTAATGATGTTGATTCAAAAATGTAAACTTCACTCAATATATTTTACGGTTTTCCCACCCTAGCCTACTTCGCATATCGTTTTAAGCTTAGTTCATAAGGACTAAGTCTTAGTTAGTATTGTCTGGAATATTCATTAAGAGCAATGTGTTTGTTAAGTTTTTTTATGAAAAACTAACTCAATAACTTTTTGATTTTTAATTAATAATTCTTGGAGATACTAAATGAAAATAATTTCGTTTGGAAAGTTTGATGCCCCAAACTCTGCACCTATCACGACTGATTTGGGAGGTTGGAAACCAGTTGAAGGGAAGCCTACTATGAAAACTTGGATAGAGCATGCACCAGCTGATGGAAAGTTTCTTACAGGCTTCTGGGAAGCGACTCCGGGCACCTACCAAGTTACTTATAACGCAGATGAAATGGTACACATGTTCAAGGGTAAGGCTACCCTTACTAATGACAATGGTGAATCAAAAACTTATGTTGGTGGCGACAGTTTTCTTGTTGAAGCAGGATTTAAGGGCACTTGGAAAACTTTAGAAACTGTTCAAAAGATTTTTGCAATCAGAATAGGACAGGATGTTGCTACTCCATTTGGAAATTGAGCTACTTCGTAAAACAACTCATGGAAGCAAGCTATTTAGTGAGTCAGGCTTCTTTGTACTCCACCTAGTTTCAATAATTTAATATTGGAGATATATTATGGCAAGAGATCCAAAATTTGATATTTTATTTACCCCCGTTAAAATTGGCTCTAAAACTATTCGCAACCGTTTTTACCAGGTCCCTCATTGCAATGGCGCAGGTACAAACTCCCCTGGAATGAACATGGCTCATCGCGGCATTAAAGCTGAAGGTGGATGGGGAGCAGTTAACACGGAGCAGTGCTCTATTCACCCAGAGTGCGATGATACGTTAAGGATTACGGCTCGCATTTGGGATCAAGGCGATATGCGTAACCTTAGAGCAATGGTAGATCACGTTCATAGCCATGGCTCACTTGCTGGATGTGAGCTGTTTTATGGCGGCCCTCATGCCCCTGGTCTTGAATCAAGAACAATTTCAAGAGGGCCAAGCCAGTACAACTCAGACTTTGCCACGGTTCCCAATTGTCCAGGTTTTACATATAACCATGCCGCAGACAAAGACGAGCTTCACCGACTACAACAACAGTATGTTGATGCTGCACTTAGAGCTCGTGATACAGGCTTTGACCTAGTCAACGTTTATGGAGCACACGCGTATGGCCCTATGCAATGGCTCAACCCATACTACAACCGCCGTACTGATGAATATGGTGGAAGCTTTGCGAATCGCGCGCGATTCTGGGTAGAAACACTCGAGAAAATTCGTCGAGCATGTGGGGACGATATTGGCTTAGTAACGCGCTGTGCTGTTGATACACTATATGGTGGTAAAGGTGTAGAAATTGGTGAAGATGGTCTGAAATTTATTGAGTTAGCATCACCTTATTTAGATTTGTGGGATGTAAATATTGGTGATATTACAGAATGGGGTGAAGATGCAGGCCCTTCACGTTTCTACCAAATCGGTCATGAAAATGACTGGATCCGCCATATTAAACAAGCCACAAATAAACCAGTAGTAGGTGTTGGTAGATATTATGATCCAGAAAAAATGTTACAAGTTATTAATTCTGGAATCGTAGATATTATTGGAGCAGCAAGACCCTCAATTGCCGACCCATGGTTACCTCGCAAGATTGATGAAGGGCGTATTGACGATATTCGCACTTGTATTGGCTGTAATGTATGTATCTCACGCTGGGAAATGGGTGGGGTGCCATTCATCTGTACTCAAAATGCTACAGCAGGTGAAGAATATCGACGTGGTTGGCATCCGGAGAAATTTGAACCAGCCAAATCTAATCATGATGTTTTAGTTATTGGTGCGGGGCCTTCTGGCTCAGAGTGTGCACGTGTCCTGATGGAACGAGGTTATACGGTTCACTTAGTCGATTCTAGAGAAAAGATCGGTGGATATGTCAATGAAGTAGCCACACTGCCTGGACTTGGTGAGTGGAGTTATCACCGTGATTACCGAGAAACTCAACTTAACAAATTAATCAAAAAGAACAAGCAATGTCAGCTTGCATTAGGCATTAAGCCAATGACCGCAGATGACATTTTAGCTTATGGTGCATCACGCGTTGTAATCGCCACAGGTGCCAAATGGAGCACTACAGGTGTCAATCATCGTACACACGAGCCAATTCCTGGTGCTGACGCCAGCCTTCCACATGTTTTAACTCCTGAACAAGTTTTTGAAGGTAAAAAGACTGTTGGAAAACGAGTGATGATTATCAATTACGATGCTTATTACATGGCGCCGAGTTTAGCTGAGAAATTTGCGCGCGCTGGCCATGATGTAACTGTTGCTACAGTGAGTCCATTAGGTGCTTATATGGACTTCACTTTAGAAGGAGCTAACATGCAACGCCTAATTCATGAGTTGGGAATTAAGGTGCTGGGGGAGACTGGATGTTCTAAAGTTGAGAATGGTCGAGTTGAACTATTTAATATCTGGGGCGAAGGTTATAAGCGCGAATATAAAGGTGCTGGTATATTGCCACGTAAAGAAAATAATTCACATGAGTGGCATGAATGCGATACGGTAATTTTAGTAACCTCCCGAGTTTCAGAAGATAAACTTTATCGTGAGCTAAAAGCGCGTAAAGATGAATGGGAAAAGAACGGAATCACAGATGTTTTTGTTATTGGTGATGCCGAAGCGCCTAGAATTATTGCAGACACTACTTTCGATGGCCATCGACTTGCACGTGAAATTGAAGATGCCGATCCTCAGCATCAGAAACCTTACAAGCGAGAACAACGTGCGTGGGGTACTGCATACAATCCTGACGAAAATCCAGATTTGGAATGGCGATTGTAAATAGGTTTTAAATTAACTAGGTTTTAAATTAACCTTAAAAAAGCAACGTGGTGGCGTAAACCCACCGCGTTGCTTTTATTTATTTGAAGTTTGTGAACTCAGTACCCGGTCTAGACCATACTTCACTACAAAAACAGCCGCCTGTAACCTACTTGTGAGTCGAAGTTTACGCAGAATGCCGTGAATATGAATCTTTACAGTTGATTCAGCCAATTCTAATTCTTTTGCAATCTCTTTATTACTTAAGCCACGGGCCAGGATAATAATAACATCACGCTCACGATCAGTAAGCTTATGCAACCTAAGTGAAGATGGGGAGTTTTTAGGCATGTTGCGTACAAAATTAAGATAACAGTCTAAACAGCCGGAAGTTGTGGAGGATTGATCTTCAGGTGTTTCCAACATGGCGTTAACTGATTCCTATTAGAAAATTTAAATTAACATTTAGAGTATATTAACTTAATAAAACATTTAGATTGAAAGTATGTATCTTCACATTCATTAACGGCTGAGCAAAGTATATTCATATACACTCAATATTTAATTGATATGTATCAATATGCTAAAAATATTAATCTTTCTCTAATATCAGTTGGTTATTTACTTTTTTGGCAGATACATCTTCCATTAACGATGAAGGTATTGTCTCAATTACATCTGCGATTTACAGCAGATTCAGAATTTCGATGTTTTGCTCCACTCTCTCAGCCTCTGCCATAAATGTACGCTCAATGCTCACTATCTCAGCTCAAGCTTCTTGAAAAAGACCTTTTGATTTCCTTGCTTCACTTATAGTCGTACCCAAAGCAGCAAGAGCAGAATTTACGCAAAATAATGGTAATTTCTTAGCCTTAGATGAATGCTAAAAGTTAATTTTTCATTCTTGAGCCAGATCAAGGTATATCAAGTAAATACATACTAAAGTTTTCAAATTGAAAACAGACTAGCCATGTCTTTGACGTTATATACACCAACATTGATTTACATAATTTCGTCATTTACTTCCCTCTAATCGTCGGTTATCAGAGTTGTTTAGCTGGTTAAACTAAAAGCGCAAGAAAAAAATTGGATCTTAAATGAAAGAGTATTTGCAGATTTCTCAAAGAAACAGCATACGCTGCATTCCAGTCTACGGTACAAGGTACTTAGTCGCAGATATGCTTTTTGCATGGAGTCATTCATGATTCTATCTAACAGAGTAAATACTTATGGCCAGTTTCTATTAAAACGCTATGGCCAACGTATCCATAAAGTGGCGCTTGATGCAGGTTTTACTTGTCCCAATCGTGATGGTACCAAAGGCACTGGAGGGTGTACGTTCTGTAATAATGTTTCGTTCAGTCCGGCTACTGGATCTCGTCTTGATGTCCCAGGTCAAATTGCCAAGGCAAGAACCGCAATAGCTAAACGTACGCGGGCTCGTCAGTTTATCGCTTATTTTCAGGCATACACTAACACTTATGCAGACATCGCGGAACTTGAAACTCTCTATCGCGAAGCTTTAGCGCAACCAGATGTGATTGGAATTTCAGTTGGCACCCGACCAGACTGTGTATCACCAGCGGTACTTGACCTGCTGGAGACTCTACGTGATGAAGGACTGGAAGTATGGCTGGAGCTTGGGCTGCAATCGGCGTTCGATGATACGCTGGCTAGGGTCAACCGTGGCCATACATTAGCAGAATATCGCGAGACTGCATTGGCAACGCGTGCCCGAGGCATTCCGCTATGCACTCATTTGATTATAGGTCTGCCAGGTGAAAATGAACGCCATTATCATTCTACGCTCGATACCGTTCTGGAAATCGGTGTGGATGGACTTAAGCTCCATCCCCTGCACGTGGTTAAGCGCACTATATTGGCTTATCAGTGGCGTCGTGGCGGTTATGAGCCACTTAATCAAGTTGACTATATACGCATCGCCGCGGATCTGATTGAGCGCACCCCCCAACACATCATTTTTCACCGTGTGACTGCAACAGCATCGAAAGATATTTTACTAGCACCTGAATGGTGTTCACAGAAATGGAACATATTAAATGGTATTGAGAAAGAGTTGCGCCAACGCGGTACACGTCAGAGTAGTCGCGCTGGCGTACATCACATAATAAAGGATATGAAATATGTCTCTTGAACTAGTTTGCCCAGCAGGTAATCTGCCAGCACTCAAGGCGGCTGTGGATAACGGGGCCGACTGTGTTTATATGGGCTTTCGTAACAGCACCAACGCACGTGCCTTTGCCGGTTTGAATTTCGATAACGAAACCGCCAAACAAGGGATTCGCTACGCTCATGAACGTAGCAGCAAAGTACTACTGGCACTTAATACCTATCCGCAAACTGCACAATCTCATATGTGGAAGCAGGCGGTGGATGATGCGGCTGAACTAGGCATCGATGCATTGATTTTGGCTGATCTTGGCTTGATGCGCTATGCCAGCCGCACTTATCCTAATTTGCGGCTGCATCTCTCAGTACAAGGCTCTGCGACTAATTACGAGGCGATCAATTTCTACTACGAGCACTTTGGCATTCAACGCGCTGTACTTCCACGCGTGCTATCGCTGGCACAGGTCGAGAACGTCGTAAAAAACACGTCGGTTGAAATTGAGTTGTTCGGCTTCGGCGGATTATGCGTGATGGTGGAGGGTCGCTGCATACTATCGTCCTATGCCACTGGCGAATCTCCTAACACTGCAGGCGTATGCTCTCCGGCTAAAGCAGTACGCTGGCAACAGACGCCAAATGGACTGGAATCACGCTTGAATGGCGTGTTACTGGATCAATACAGTGCTAACGAGAATGCAGGCTATCCAACCTTGTGCAAAGGTCGTTTCGAAGTTGAAGATGAAACATATTACGCTTTGGAAGAACCAACCAGCCTCAACACACTGGAATTGATTCCAGACATGTTGCGCATGGGAATCAGCGCCATCAAGATTGAAGGTCGTCAGCGTAGCCCAGTCTATGTTGAACAAGTGACGCGTGTATGGCGAGCAGCTATTGATGCAGCGAAACAAGATGCAGCGCATTATGTAGCTAAAGAAGACTGGATGACACAGCTCGGCAAACTTTCGGAGGGGCAGCAGCATACGCTTGGCGCCTATTATCGTCCATGGAAATAATATTATGAAAATCTCACTGGGGCCTATTCTTTATTACTGGGCTCGTCAAAACGTGCTGGATTTCTACGAGCAGGTTATCAGTTGGCCAGTAGATATTGTCTATTTAGGCGAGGTGGTTTGTTCACGTCGCCATGAGATGCGCTTCGATGACTGGTTAGACGTGGCCAGTAAATTGTCTGCCGCTGGTAAAGAAGTGATCTTGTCCACGCAGGCACTGCTAGAGTCTGAATCCGACCTTAAAATGTTACGTCGCCTTACTGGTAATGGCCAGTTCTGCATAGAAGCTAACGATATAGGGGCTATTCGCCTAGCCACAGGTAAGCCCTTTGTCGTTGGAACTCACATTAACACTTACAACGGTGAGACGCTCGCAATACTTGCAGAGCAAGGGGCAACCCGCTGGGTCATGCCAGTAGAACTGTCGCGTTATATGCTGACTGAGCTACTAGTGAAAAAACCTCAAGGTATGGAGACTGAGGTATTTGCTTATGGTCGTTTGCCATTGGCTTTTTCTTCACGTTGCTTTACTGCCAGGCGCCATAATCTGCCTAAAGATGATTGTCATTTTAAGTGTCTGGAGCATCCTTGCGGCATGACACTTAAAACGCGTGAGGGGCAATCTTTTCTAGCATTAAATGGAACGCAGACTCAATCTGCCAGCATTCATAATTTGATCAGCGAGATCGACGACATGCGTCAATTGGGTGTCGACGTTGTGCGTATCAGCCCGCAACCGGAGCATACTGGTGAAGTAGTCGCAGCATTCAGGGCTGCGATTGATAATGTAGTGAGCAGCAGCGAAGCGCAGACTGCGCTTGCACCACTCCTGTTTGATGATCCATGTGATGGGTATTGGCATGGACGATCTGGTATTGAACAATCAATTAAGATGCTGTCATGAGCCAAAAAACCTACACATTCCCATCTCAGCTAGGTAGATTAATTGAACATCTGCCAACATGGCCTTCATCTTTTACCTTTGCCTGTGTGCTTGATCTGGCGCTAGGTCAAGTTATCCGTCGAGGTGACCTGCAAGCACTGTATGGAAAACGGATTGCCATACACGTTACAGATGCCGGGTTACGTTTGCATTTCACTGTGCTGAGCAGTGGCTTTTCAGCCGCTAAGGGCAATATAGTGCCAGACCTCATAATTAGTGCTAGTGCCTATGATTTTTATCAGCTGGCTATGCGCAAGGAGGATCCTGACACCCTGTTTTTTAATCGAAGACTGGTGGTGGAAGGCGATACAGAACTGGGATTGATCGCTAAGAATACGCTGGATGCCATTGAGTATCCCTTACTCAAGCTGGAATGCGTATCCCCATTACACTTGTTGAAAACGATGAAAAAAAGACTGTGGATATGATCGCTACCATGCACTTTAGTTTTGACCTACTTAGATGAAAGGAGCTATTCGTATGAGCAAAAAAAATGTAAATTTGCCTATAGTATATTCCTGTTCCGGCTGCTCCAGTGTGGCGCAAATGGCAAATTATATTGCGTTAGAACTCGATAAACTGGGTTTAGCAGAAATGTCCTGCATTGCAGGAGTAGGTGGAAACGTGCCTCACTTGGTGAAAATTGCACATTCTGGCCGTCCTATTATTGCACTTGACGGTTGCCCCCTCGCTTGCACTAAAGCTTGTCTGGCTCAACATGACATAGAACCGGATAGCTATCATCTGCTAAACCAGTATGGTGTGAAAAAAATCTACCATACGGGCTTCGATTCCGATATGGCGCAAGCTGTACTTGAGCTTGTAATTGCAAAAATGGATGAAGAATTGCCTTCTCTACCCTCTACCCCATGCTCACTAAACCCAAACGACTGATCGTTGCCATTACAGGCGCCTCTGGGGCTACTTATGGCGTACGTCTGCTGCAAGTACTCAGCAATATACCTGAGATTGAAACACATCTGGTGGTGTCAGAATCCGGGCTACTTAATATACAGCACGAACTTGATATGAGTCTCACGCAGCTTGAAGCATTGGTAGAAGTGACGCATCATATCAACAATATTGGTGCAACTATTGCCAGCGGCTCATTTCAGACTGATGGTATGGTGGTGGCGCCGTGCTCAATGAGAACATTAGCTGCAGTGGCGCATGGCTTATCGGATAATTTAATTACGCGGGCTGCCGATGTCATACTCAAGGAGCGTCGCCGACTGATTTTAATGGTTCGTGAAACCCCCTTCAATCTTGCTCATTTACGCAACATGACCAGTGTCACCGAAATGGGTGGCATCATCTACCCGCCGTTGCCCTGCTTTTACCATCGTCCACAAACTATAATCGACATAATTGACCAAACTGTCAGCCGAGTTATCGATTTGCTGGGCGTACCGCATACGCTGGCACCTCGCTGGGAAGGTCTAACTGCAGCCACCCCTAACAACTTGGAGTAGCTGATTTGGCCTACCGTGATTTGCGTGATTTCATAATCCAACTGGAACAAATGGGTGAGCTTAAGCGTATTAAATCACCAGTCTCAACATATTTAGAGATGACTGAGCTGTGTGACCGCACCCTGCGTGCTGGCGGCCCTGCTCTGTTGTTTGAAAACCCAGTAGGCCACAGCATACCCGTGCTTGCTAACCTTTTTGGTACTCCGCGACGCGTTGCGCTAGGCATGGGTGCTGCGGATGTAAGCGAGCTACGCAACTATGGTCATGTGTTGGCCATGCTGAAAGACCCTGAGCCGCCTAACGGGTTCAGGGATATGCTAGGTCTGCGCTCGCAGGTCAAATCATTATGGAACATGAGCCCCAAGGTATTACGCTCTGCACCGTGTCAGGATATCGTGTGGGAAGGCAATGATGTCGATTTGGCAAGACTGCCAATTCAGCATTGCTGGCCGGGAGATATTTCACCTCTGATCACCTGGGGACTGGTAATCACAAAAGGGCCAAATAAAGAGCGTCAGAATCTTGGAGTCTATCGCCAGCAAGTGCTGAAGCGTAATAAAGTGATCATGCGATGGTTAGCTCAGCGTGGCGGTGCCCTCGATTTTCGTGATCATTGTGAGCGCAACCGAGGCCGTCCCTATCCGGTGGCTGTTGCTTTGGGCGCTGATCCTGCAACCATACTTGGAGCAGTTACACCAGTTCCCGATAGCCTTTCTGAATATCAATTTGCTGGCTTATTGCGTGGAAGCCGCACTGAACTGATCAAGGCTATAGGTAGCGACTTGCTTGTTCCCGCTTCAGCCGAAATTGTACTTGAAGGGCATATCTACCCAGATGAATCACACGCAACTGGTTATGAGCATTCGCTAGAGGGACCATTTGGTGACCATACTGGTTATTACAACGAACAAGACTGGTTTCCAGTTTTTACTATTGATCGCATTACTATGCGACATAACCCGATTTACCACTCTACCTATACTGGGAAACCGCCTGACGAGCCTGCCATTTTGGGATTAGCCCTTAATGAATTATTCGTTCCGTTACTACAAAAACAGTTTCCAGAAATCACCGACTTTTATCTGCCTCCTGAGGCTTGCAGCTACCGTATGGCGGTGGTGCAGATTAAAAAATCTTACCCTGGTCATGCTAAACCTGTCATGTTTGGCATCTGGAGCTTTCTACGCCAGTTCACGTACACTAAATTCATCGTAGTAGTGGACGATGATGTGAATATCCGAAACTGGCAGGAGGTGATTTGGGCTATCACGACTCGTGTTGATCCTATACGTGACACCTTGCTGGTAAATAACACCCCGATTGACTATCTTGATTTTGCTTCGCCAGTGAGTGGTCTCGGCAGTAAAATGGGCATAGATGCAACCAATAAATGGCCAGGCGAAACAAGCCGTGAGTGGGGTAGCCCAATTACTATGCCCGCCGAAGTGAAAACTAAAGTTGACGAGATCTGGAAATCACTCGGGCTTTGATCATTCTTAATACATAACTTGTATATTTTAAGAATACTTTAAGTTGTTTTAGTAAAAATTATCAGTAAATGTAAGTACTATTTAAAAGGATAAATTGAATATGCTGACTGCAGCTTTTTTATGGAGAGGCATTAACTTATTAAGCGCTCTATGTCTGATATTGGTTACCACACCTGCCTATGCGGATGAACACCAACACCTACATCAAAGTCAATCAAACGCAGAGTCATCTATGCACGTTTTGAAACCAGGTGAAAAATGGAAAACCGATGAAGTAGTGAAGCTAGGAATGGACAATATTCGCCAAGCCATTTCTGTTAGGCAAGATGATATTATTAAGGGACGCCTTAGCGCTCATGACTATCACCGAATAGCAATTGTGATAGAGAGAAATGCTGCTGAGATTGTGAGAAATTGCAAATTAGCTAAAGATGCAGATCGCGCGTTTCATAGGGTTGTCTTGGTCGACTTGCTAGATGGTGTGACGCTAATGCGAACATCTAAGAACATTCAAGCGCAACGAGTTGGAGCACTAGGCGTGTTGCAGTCTTTACGCAATTACGGTAAGTATTTTCAGCACGATGGATGGAGTTTAGATGCTGTTAAATCTGATTGACAACTCCAAAATTTGACAGGTAAGCATTAATTCGCCTTGGCAATAAAGGCCCTGCCTCTACGAGTCCACTATAAATCTGCACAAGTGAGACACCAGTTGATAAGCGGTCAACAACATCCTGCGGGGTACGAACTCCTCCCACTGAAATAACTGGCATGCTGTCACGCATCTTATTTAACACGCGTTGCAAATTGGCAAGCACTTCTTTTTTATCATGGATATGCTCATCACCACTCAGAATCAATCCATTAAATGCATAATCACGCACACAGGATAATAGATTATTTGTATCTCCACGATTCTGATCAATTTTTACAACAACAGGACAAACCCGACCACTCTCAGCCGCCATCAGTACTTGCTTATCCTTGGCCGCTGCCAGTAAGGTCAACAATGTGGCACGAAACTCTGGTTGATGAAGATCGGGTCCGGCTCGTACACCTAAATTAAGAGTTATGTAGTCAGCAAATTCCCAGAGTTTTTCCATGCATATCATATAATCGTTGACCATCTTTTCAGGATGGGTTGTGCGGTTCATGCTGATGCTCACCCCAAGTGGAATTGAATGCGGTCTGATATTTTTAGATAAATGGGAAACTACCCTATCGAGTCCCAGGCTACGCTGCTGCTCTGGCAGCGGAATAACCGAACCAATTTCTGCAAAACCAAAACCAAGCGGTGCTAAGCAGCTAAAGAGCGTGCCATGTTTATCAAATCCCGCTGCCAGCCCAAGTGGACCTGGGAAAGATAATCCCATGACATTTCGCCGCAAGGTTTGCGGCGTTTCTACTCTTGAGGAGATCGCGGTTAGCCAAATTGAATGTGCAGCCAGTTTGCGAGCGTTTGGCATACCCAATTTAGATGCGACTGAAAATAGACACTTATACATGATGCCAATGCATATCTGCAAAATGCTGCATAAAGCTGATGAGTGCTATTACACCAGCGTTTGGCATTGCATTATAGATGCTGGCGCGAATGCCACCAGCCATGGGATGACCCTTCAGATTCAACAATCCTTCTTCAGCGGCTAAGGACAGAAACAATGGCGTGAGCGCATCATTAGCGAGCGTAAAGCAAACATTCATACATGATCGGTGGGCTGGTTGCACTGAACATTGATAAAAACCTTTGCTGGCATCAATGACTTGATACAATTGCGCGCTTCGCTGCGCACTGTTTTTCGCCATAGCCACGACACCACCCATGTCGGTAATCCAGCGTAGTACCAATCCAGTTAAATAGATAGAAAAGGTCAACGGCGTATTAAGCATAGAACCTGCTTCAGCCTGATTCTTATAATTGAATACCGCTGGCGTTGCTGGATGGGCCCGCCCCAGCAGGTCATCGCGCACAATGACAATGGTAAGACCAGTTGGACCGATGTTTTTTTGCGCTCCTGCGTAAATTACACCATAGCGCTGCACACCAATCGGCCGGCTGAGAAAGTCAGATGTCATATCTGCCACTAGTGGCAAATCACCGGTATCCGGAATGTCAAAGAATTGCACGCCGTTGGCGGTTTCATTGCTGGTAATGTGGCAATAGGCTGCGCTCGAGTCGAGGTGCCATGCTTCGGGCATTCGGTCGAATCCGGTGGCACAACTACTGGCTGCAACATTGACATTACAGTAGCGTCTGGCTTCGCGCATAGTTTTGCATGACCAGTAGCCAGTCTCCACATAATCAGCTCGCCCTGCCCTACCCAATAAATTGAGTGGTACCAGCGAGAATTGTGCCGACGCACCGCCATGCATAAATAAAATATGATAATTGTCTGGAATATTTAGCAGTAATCGAAGATTGTCGCGCACATGATTATGTATTTTCTTGTAAGCATCACCGGTAAAAGGCGTCTCTAACATAGAAAAACCACTGCCGTTCCAGTTCAAAAACTCCTGCTGCGCTTGCGCCAGCACAGTAACTGGCATAACGGCTGGGCCCGCAGAGAAATTAAAAAACTCAGGCAAACAGCGCTACTCCATGCTGGCTGGCTGCCATGAAAAACAACAATGGGATGGAGAGCATGGTATTGGTACGAGAAGAAAGAAATGTAATTCGAGCACAACGCACACGCTCGTCCAGCGGTGCATAAATGAAACCAAGCACTTTCTTCTGGTTTGGCCATAATATAAACCATAGGTTAGCCAGCATCAGCGTGCCTAGCCAAAACCCCATGCCGATAACGGCAAGATAGCCTTTCATCGTTATTGCATCAATCAGCAGTCCACGTTGCCACAACATACCAACACCAGCCAACCAAGTTACGATAGCCGCGTATCTGAAAGTACCGTGTTCACGTCCGAGCAAAGCCATGTAAACTGAGCTTTGCTCGTCGCCCAAATCTTCTTTCCCAGGTGGTCGGAAGTTTGGTCGCTGAATCACGCTGGCATAGTTATGCCCAACCCAAATTATGCCGGCAAAAAGATGTATCCAGCGAAGTAAAAAGTCTACAATCTGATCCATCGTGCATCAACCTCCCAACACTAACCAGCGGACGATGAGGAATAATCCCAGTGTTAGCAACAGACCGAGCGCGATAGTACCGGTTGCAGTATCGTAAGGTGTTTTCATTTCTGCGCCATAAACATCGTAGTGACTGCTCCAATTTGCCGCCTGACCAGGGGGCGCGGCTCGTGATGTTTCTGTCGTGTCTTGCTGATTGCCATTTCAATCACATGGTGATGTGGTGATTTGGCGCATGCAGGATCGGTATTCGTTGCATCGCCGGTCAGCAGAAATGCCTGGCAGCGACAGCCACCAAAGTCTTTTTCTTTTTCGTCACAGGTGCGGCAAGGCTCCTTCATCCACTCATCACCTCGGAATTTCTTGAACAGTGGTGAGTCATTCCACAACCAGTCCAGGCTATGCTCACGCACAGTAGGAAATTCCAGCCCTTCGATTACACGAACTTCCTGGCAAGGCAAAGCAGCACCGTCTGGTGCAATGGTGAGATGAATGGTGCCCCAGCCATTCATGCATGCCTTAGGGCGTGTTTCGTAATAATCCGGAATAACAAAATAAATGGTCATCTTCTGCCCTGACCGTTGACGCGCAGCGTTAACAGCAGCTTCGGCACGCTCAATCTGCTCACGCGTCGGCAGCAGCTCATCTCGATTGAGCAGCGCCCAGTTGTAATACTGAATATTGGCAAGTTCAAGGTAATCTACGCCGATGTCTTCAGCTAATGCCAGGATTTCATCCACCTGGTCAATGTTCTGCCTGAATATCGGCACATTGAGTACCATCGGGAACCCTTCGGCTTTGATCATGCGCGCTACGTGAACTTTCAGATCATGCGCCCTCGCTCCTACCAGCTCATCGGTTAAGTCACGATTTGCAGATTGCAAGCTCAATTGAATCTGCTTGAGACCTGCTTGTTTCAGTGCTTTGAGTCGTTCAGGTGTGAGCCCAACACCGGAAGTAATCAGATTAGTGTAATAGCCTAGGCGCTCCGCCTCTGCCACCAACTCTTCGATATCATCGCGTAACATGGGTTCGCCACCAGAAAACCCAAGTTGCAGGGCACCGAGTTCGCGCCCTTCACGAAGTACCCGCTTCCACTCCTCGGTACTCAATTCTTTCTTACCATACTGGTCAAAATCCAGTGGATTATTACACCACACACACTTGAGCGGGCAACGGTAGGTAAGTTCTAGTACAAGCCACATTGGCTTACCTTGCCCATCCAGACTAACTGCGGATCCATCCTTTGCCATGTGTTATCTCCAAAAATTTATAAATACTGTTTTCTATATCAGCGTTATAGACAAATAGCGCCTTGAGTTCGGTAGCGATATTAGCGGCCGTAGCTTCGCCCGTGCAGCGCTTAAGGATTTCCGCAGCTGTAGTATTGAGCTTGATAACGCCCTCAGGGTAGAGCAGTACATAGGCATCCTGTGACTTCTCCCAACGCAGTAGATACTTGGAATCCAGTCGCGGGCGGTCTTCTGGCTGAAAATGAAAATGCTCAGACATATAAAGACTTCCTTATTTTAATTATGGACGCGGCAAAATGCCGCGCCCTGTTCTACCTAGCGCACGTACACGTAGGCGGTTACTTCAAAGCCAAGACGTAGATCACAAAAATCTGGTTCGATCCATTGCATTTTTATCTCCTAAAACGTTAGTTGAAGTTGGTGCCGCAAGCGATGGGAGAAGCTAAAATTAAAACCACCATTGCAATTAGCGTTGCATATGTAATAGTTACAATGCGACACTGAATATACGTTATGGATAACAGAAGGGCTTGCTCAAATTACTGGTCATTGCATGCTTAATATGATTAAAAACATGTCATGATTTTCTGTCATTTTCTGTTAATCCGAACAATTTGATTTTGGTCAAGGTGTTTGTGCGAGCAATGGTGCTTAGAACTAGGAATAACTGTTCCAAACACCCATTAAATGCTGCTTTAATGGCTTAGTGACTTTTGGAAATTGCTTTTTGGTGCGCTGGGATTGGTTGTTGGATGAATGATTGTGAATGTAACGTCACCATGCATTGCAACATGCCTTTGTGTCAAATGGCAAATTACACAGAGGTGATTGTTTTAAAGCTTGAACAAGTATTAAGACTATTACTCAGGAATCTTAGTATGCTGTACAAATAAAGCAAACGTCTGAAAAACAAATATACCTGTAGTAAACACTGCCAAATACCAGCCAATTTCATAGCCAAATCCAGCCATTACCCCTCCTGTCAATAACAGCAATGCTCGTATGCCACCCCCAAATCCCAATCGCTTCCTGGCTGCCTGATGCCAGGCCGTTTGTTGCCCTGGACGCATCCATAATGGCAGCAAATAACTGACAGCACCCGTCACGAGCGGCATTAGAAAGGCGATAATGAAAGTCGCAACCGGGCTAAAGCTTTGTTGATGATAGGCGTGAGTTAATCCGATAATTAAGGTTATTGAATATCCACACAGGGCTGCTACAAGTAATGGGACAGCGCCATGTACCTTGAATATGGCATTCGAATAAAGTTTTAGCCATGCCTTTAATATATCGAATAACGGGATAGCCAGCAATATCAGTCCAATCCATGCAAAATTGCGGTGCCATGCGGAACCACAGGCCGTGATCACAATTCCGGCGACTACCCATTTCAGATGTTTACGCATGCGTGCAGCCACTTCAGGATCAGAGCGTTGCGTGGCTGTGGGCAGCAGCACTTGCAGTGTGCCGAGTGCTGTGATGCCAATAAATCCCAAGGTGTTGAAGTGGATGTGCAGCATACGCAATGCAGTGCGCTGTTCGGGAATAAGATATCCCATGATTATGCAACCAACTGCTATAAATAGGCATAACATGGCTGCCAGATACCAATCAAGACAAGGGTGTGGGTTACCAATCGCATTTACTTTTAGGCGATATGCCCAAATCCCAAGAATTGACACTGCAATAATGATAGTAGTAGCACCGACATAGCGACCAGCTGACAATACTTGTGGATAAGCAAAATAACTGGTGACTAAGAAACCTCCGAACAGTGCTATAACAGGCAACAACCTAATAAATTTACCTGGATTTTTACTGCGCGATAACACAGGTAAGAAATGCACCATCGCTCCTAATATCAAAGGTACGATGCCTATAGCGAAAATAATGTGGTAACTGACAATCGCCGCACCGCTCTTTGACAAAACAAAGGTAGATGCAGCGATAAACGCCAGTAGAGTAATTGCTACTTGAAATTGCAGCAAAGTTGATTCCTAGAGCTTATGTGCGAACGAAATCAATCACAATCGTCCCAGGTTCACGTTGCTTATAAACAATACTGACAGTTGCACCATATCGCTGCTCAAGCTGGTTCAGTAGCGGCAATGGGTCGTGATCATTGACGAAACGCATAATTTCACCGCTATGCAACGAGTCTAACGCACCGAAGATAGCAGCATGTCGAAATCGCTTGGCTATGCCGCGCGCATCGAATGGATAAATCTGATCTGGAAGTAGATGAAGATGTGGCTGTGACATGTGTTTACCTTTCAAGGAATAAGCGCAACGTCTGCGCAAAAGTTCTAATAATGATGTTCATCATCAATTGAATTCACATAAAAATATTGCTCGCTATGGGCTTATCAATCACTTGCAAAATAACCTTTCAATACATCTATTCATTTGAAAAAAGCAGCTAGTTGTAAGTTTTAATGGACATTCTATAAGGTGTATGTAAAATACATCTTTAATTTACCATGATATTTATTCATAAGCAATATTATTAATACATCTTTTAACGGACTGAAATTATGCACCTTACAAATTTCTCTGATTACTCAATTCGAGTAATGATTTACTTAGGTCTCCAGAAATCTAAGTTGGCAACAATTTCTGATATAGCAAGAGCATATGAAATTTCTGAAAACCACTTAACCAAGGTAGTGCATCAATTGGCACAGCGCGGATATATAGAAACTGTTCGCGGTAAGGGCGGCGGTTTACGTCTGGTACGAAAACCAGATACGGTGAATATTGGTGAAATGATTCGATATTCTGAAGGTAACACAGCGTTGTTACCATGTATGGATAATGAGGAAAGCTGTTGTATACGACCTAATTGCAAATTGATGGGGATTTTGCGAGAAGCGCAGGTTGCGCTATTTACTGTGCTGGATAAGTATACCTTGGCGGATTTGCTACAGCAGGAAGCGCCGTTGACCCACATCCTTATGCAACCAAAGACTTTAAAATCAGTTTAAAAATGTATCTAAACTATCAACAGTTAATATCAATTAATTTATATTTTTGGTTATATTTTACATATCCAATTCCAGCAAAGATAAAGATCAAATCTGGACTAAAGCAAGCTAAGATAAGGATGTTTCAATGACTAAGACACAGATGGCTGAGCGGTTATCAGAGTTTCACTTATTTTCTGATCTTTTCCCCACACAAATTGATTTATTGACAAACAAGACTAAATTTTTAGATGTTTCGCGTGATGCTATTCTGTTTAGCCAGAACAAACAAGCGCATGGATTCTACTTGCTGCTTAAAGGACAAGTTAAGCTAGGGGTAGCGTCTTTAGATGGATCTGAGAAGGTAATCAGATTAATTCAATCAGGACAAAGCTTTGGCGAGGAGTCTATATTTTCTGATCATACTTTTTCAATGTACGCATATACAGTGAAAGACTCACAGGCTTTGTTAATTTCCAAGGAAGCAATTCTGGATATTATAGATACAGATGTAAAACTTGCAGGTCGTATGTTGTCAGTATTCTCTACACGAAATTACCAACTGGTTAAGGATATAAAATCTATTTGCTTGCAGAATAGCACAAAGCGAATAACAGACTATTTATTACAAATTAGCAAAACTTTCAGAGGTTCAGATTGTTTTAGACTACCTACAAATAAGACAATAATTGCATCTATGCTTAACATTACCCC
>PERG01000022.1 GCA_002928535.1 Methylotenera sp.
ACCCCTTCCCATCTCGAACAGGGCCGTGAAACGAACCAGCGCCAATGATAGTATGCTCTTCGCATGCGAAAGTAGGTCACTGCCAAGCTATTCAACACAAAAACCCCAACATGAAAATGTTGGGGTTTTTTATTGCATGAGATCTTTGCATCCACGCCGCTGAACAACGCACTAAACAGCCCAAGAAAAAGCCCTCAGATGAGGGCTTTAAAAGTTTGGCGTTGATACGGGTCTATACAGCTACTATGAGTCTAATAAGATTTTAAGCATTTCTAGCCCGAAGCCTACACCAAAACCTGTTGTGTCCGTTTGTATTGCACCTAAGCCACCTTTACGCGTTGCAGATGATAAATCCGTATGCAGCCAGGCCACATCATGCTCAATAAACTTACCTAAAAATCGTGCAGCATGAATATGATCAGCGCCGCCTTCTAAAGTACATTGTTTAATATCAGCAATGTCACTATCCAGATCACTTTCATAATCTTCATCGTATGGAAAAGCAACAATACGCTCCCCTGCAGCATTGCCAGCACCTACAGCCTTACATAAAAGTTCAGGGCGGTTACCTATGACCCCACTCATGCGGTCTCCAAGGGCGACTGCCATGCTGCCCGTTAAGGTGGCAAAGTCAATCATCACATCCGGCTTTTGGCGTGATGCAAGCGTTAAGGTGTCAGCTAATACCATACGGCCTTCGGCATCTGTATGTACTATTTCAATCGTAGTGCCATTTAATGCAGTTACCACATCATTTTGTTTATAAGCTAATGGCCCAATATGGTTTTGCGCAATCGCTAACCAGCAATCAATTTTTATTTCAAGCTGTAATTGGGATGCAGCCAGCAGGATGCCAAGCGCTACTGCAGAGCCATTCATGTCTTCATGCATACCGCTCATATATTTTGCGGGCTTAATATTATGTCCCCCAGTGTCAAAGCAAATCCCTTTACCAATCAAGGCAACATGCTTATTAATATTTTTAGGTGTGTAGGTAATATGCACAATGGCGGCATCCTGCGGATCACTCCCTTGCCCTACCGCAACAAATGCGCCTGCTCCCATTGTTTTTAGCGTAGGCATATCAAACTCTTCATGTTGCCAGTTATTATTTAGGGCAAGTTGTTTAATCTTTGCGCGGTATATTGTGGGGGTTAATTCATTAGGTGGCGCAATCGTTAACTGTCTACACAAAACATTGCCTGCAACACGCGCACTCACATGTTCATAATGATGTGATGCCTGGTAGCCGTAAATTGTAATGGTGGCCAGCGCATTATTTTTCTTATCTTTTTTATGGCTAGGTAAATCAGCAGAATTCACCAGGCTAACATAGTAAGCAGCACAGGCATTCCTCTCTCGCGCATGCTCATCGCCAAAAACACATAAAGCTAAATGTTCAGGATGCTCATCTAATAATGGCTTGATCGCTTTTAGTAATAATGCATGTCGCTGAAAAGGCGTAAGGTTGTCTTCTAAAATGACATAACTGGCTAAATTGCCATTAGGCAAATCAATCGTGATAGGTGATTTATTTAATGAAGAAAATTCTTTTTTATTACGAGATAATTTAATTTGCAAGTTTTCCTGGTAAGGATAATTTTGAATCGCATCATTACTCATAATGAAAACTATATGTTTTGCTGAAGTTAATGAATTTTCCGTTCCAATAGCTGCATTTTGTATTAATTTTATAGACATTTCGTTCCCTATAGCTCTTATATAAAACCCATAGATTATATATAAGATGCATCTGTAAACCCCTAAGAATCAAACCTAAACTTGACCAAAACCCCTAAAAAAGCCACACTACTGCTTTTATAAATACGAATTTTTACAGCACATTTGTTCTCTTTAGATGTGCTGTATTTCTAATAGCTATACAAATCCGGTCTTATTATACCCATTGAGTTATACCTACAGTGCCCAAATAAGTTCGCCGGATCATAGACACGGAGCCCCAACTGAATGTCATTAATTCCTGATATTGATAGTCAAGAAACGCAAGAATGGCTTGACGCCTTAACCGCCGTAATTGAAACCGAAGGTACTGAGCGAGCGCACTTTTTACTGGAAGCTATGATCGATAAAGCACGTCGTTCTGGCAGCAACTTGCCTTATAACGCAACGACAGCTTATGTAAATACGATTCCTACGCACTTGCAACAGCGCTTGCCGGGTAATCCGGAAATGGAACGTCGCATACGAGCACTGATACGCTGGAATGCCATCATGACGGTTTTGCGTGCCAATGAGAAATCTCCAGGCGTAGGCGGTCATATTGCTAGCTTTCAGTCGGCAGCTACTTTGTATGACACTGCTTTTAACTACTTCTTCCGTGCCGCTAACGAGAACTTTGGCGGTGACTGCGTTTATTTCCAAGGCCATTCATCGCCAGGTGTGTATGCACGTGCATTTTTAGAGGGCCGTATTACTGAAGAGCAAATGGATAACTTCCGCCAGGAAACCGGCGGTAACGGTTTATCCAGCTATCCGCATCCATGGTTAATGCCGGATTTCTGGCAATTCCCCACCGTATCAATGGGTCTGGGTCCAATCACTGGTATTTACCAAGCGCGTTTCCTTAAATATATCCATGATCGCGGCATTGCTGATACTTCGGACCGCAAAGTTTGGGTGTTCTGCGGTGATGGCGAGATGGACGAGCCGGAATCATTGGGCGCGATCTCATTGGCGAGCCGTGAAAAGCTCGACAACCTGATTTTCGTCATCAACTGTAACTTGCAACGCTTAGATGGCCCGGTTCGTGGTAACGGCAAAATCATTCAAGAGTTGGAGTCCGACTTCCGTGGTTCCGGTTGGAATGTATTGAAAGTGATCTGGGGTTCTTATTGGGATCCACTCTTGGCCATGGATAAAGATGGTTTGCTCAAAAAACGCATGGAAGAATGTGTGGATGGCGAGTACCAAAACTTTAAGGCTAAAGGTGGCGCATATACACGTGAGCATTTCTTTGGTAAATATCCAGAGTTAAAAGAGATGGTTGCAGCGATGAGTGACCAAGATATCTGGCGCTTGAACCGTGGCGGTCACGACCCCCATAAAGTGTATGCGGCTTACCATGCGGCGGTGAACCATAAAGGTCAGCCGACTGTGATCTTAGCCAAGACGGTTAAAGGTTATGGTATGGGTGAGGCGGGCGAAGGCCAAAACACGACACACCAACAGAAAAGCATGGATATCGAGTCATTGAAGAAATTCCGTGACCGTTTTGATTTGCCAATCACAGATGAACAAGTAGAGAGCTTATCGTTCTACAAACCAACGGCAGATTCGCCTGAAATGATCTACATGGCTGAGCGTCGTGCCGCGATGGGTGGTTCTGTGCCTGCGCGTCGTCGTAAAGGTAACGAGCTTACCATTCCGCCACTGTCTGCATTTGAAAATATGCTGGTTTCCACTGGCGAGCGTGAAATTTCTACCACGATGGCGTTCGTGCGTATTCTCTCGACATTAGTACGTGATAAGCAAATCGGTAAATATGTTGTGCCGATTGTGCCGGATGAAGCGCGTACTTTTGGTATGGAAGGGATGTTCCGCCAGCTAGGTATTTACTCCCACTTAGGTCAGTTATATGAGCCTATGGATTCAGACCAAGTGATGTACTACAAAGAGTCTAAAGACGGCCAGATTCTGGAAGAAGGTATCAACGAAGCTGGTTCATTCTCAAGCTGGATCGCTGCTGCGACTTCTTACAGCGTCACGGGCGTGCAGATGATCCCGTTCTACATCTTCTATTCCATGTTCGGTTTCCAGCGCATTGGGGATTTGGCTTGGGCTGCAGGCGATTCACGTGCACGTGGCTTCTTGCTAGGGGCTACCGCAGGCCGTACCACATTGAATGGTGAAGGCTTACAGCATGAAGATGGCCATAGCCACTTGATGTCTGCAACGATCCCGAATTGTATCTCTTACGATCCGACCTTTGCTTATGAGTTGGCTGTGATCATTCAGGAAGGTTTGCGCCGCATGGTGCAAAACCAGGAAGATGTCTATTACTACATCACCTTGATGAACGAAAATTACACGCATCCGGAAATGCCAAAAGGTGCAGAAGCTGGCATCTTGAAGGGCATGTATAACTTCAAGAAAGCAAAATCACCAGCTAAAAATGGACACGTACAGCTCATGGGTAGCGGCGTGATCTTGCGTGAAGTCATTGCAGCCGCAGAATTGCTGGAAAAAGACTGGGGTGTTTCTTCAGATATCTGGAGCGTAACAAGCTTTAATGAGTTACGTCGCGAAGGCTTGGATGCAGAGCGATGGAATATGTTAAATCCGGAAAAACCGCAAAGATTGTCATATGTGGCCGAATGCATGAAAGACGCACAAGGTCCTGTGGTCGCCTCTACGGATTACATGAAATCCTTTGCCGAACAAATCGCCGGTTTCGTGCCAGGTAAATTTGTCGCTCTAGGTACGGATGGTTATGGCCGCTCCGATAGTCGCGAAGCTTTGCGCAGCTTCTTTGAAGTAGATCGTTACTATGTCGTGTTGGCTGCATTGAAAGCACTGGCTGATGAAGGCAAGTTACCTGCAAGTAAAGCCGCCGAAGCGATCAAAAAATATAGCATTGACGCAAATAAACCTAACCCAACTACAGTTTAAGGAGACGATTTAAATGGCCATTCAAGACGTAATCGTCCCCGATATCGGTAATTTTGATAGTGTGGATGTCATTGAAGTATTGGTAAAAGCTGGCGACAGCATCGCCAAAGAAGACTCATTAATTACAGTAGAGTCTGACAAAGCTTCTATGGATATTCCTTCACCTGTATCTGGTGTTGTCAAAGAAATCAAAATCAAGGTCGGTGACAAAGCCGCGCAAGGTAGCCTGATTTTAACCATTGAGCCTAGTGAAGCTGCTGCTAAGCCATCTACGCCTGAGCCAGTTGCAGCAAAACCAGCCCCTGAAGCAAGCAAGTCTGTGCCTTCAGAGCTGGTAGTGCCTGAGCCTACACGACCAGCGCCAGAACCACCAAAGCAGATTGCACCGGCGCATAAGCCCGTACCAGTAGGGGAAAGTGCTGTAGTTGCAACAGGCAAGCCTTCACATGCCAGCCCGTCGGTACGCAAATTTGCGCGTGAATTAGGCGTTAACCTGGCCTTGGTAAGCGGTAGCGGTCCTAAAAATCGCATCTTACAAGCGGACGTGCAAAGCTATATCAAAGGCGAACTTGCCAAGCCGCGCACCGAAAATATGGGTGCTGGCGTCAGCAGTCTCGCAGCTTTACCGATGCCGATCATTGATTTCAGCCAGTTCGGTGAGATTACCAATAAGCCATTGTCACGCATTAAAAAACTATCCGGCGCAAATTTACATCGTAACTGGGTAACTGCTCCGCATGTTACGCAATTTGACGAAGCGGATATTACGGACTTGGAAGACTTCCGTAAGTCTATGCAAGCAGATGCGGAAAAACGCGGCGTTAAACTCACCATGCTGGCGTTCTTGATCAAAGCTTCGGTAAATGCGCTCAAAGCCTATCCGAACTTTAATTCATCGCTTTCGCCGGATGGTGATAGCTTGATTCTGAAAGATTATTTCAACATCGGTTTTGCTTGTGATACACCGGATGGCTTGGTAGTCCCTGTCGTGCGCGATGTGCATCAGAAAGATGTATTGGATATTGCGCGTGATCTTGGCGAGTTATCCGCTAAGGCGCGCGAGCGTAAACTGAAAGTGGAAGAAATGCAGGGCGGTTGTTTCACCATTTCCAGCCTCGGCGGCATTGGCGGCACGATGTTCACGCCAATCATTAACTGCCCGGAAGTAGCGATTTTAGGTGTGTCACGCTCATCCATGCAACCCGTATACGATGCCAAAACGAAAAGCTTTGAGCCACGTTTGATTCTACCCATGTCATTATCTTACGATCATCGCGTGATCGATGGTGCTGATGGCGCCCGGTTTACAAGCCATATGCGCATGATGTTAAGCGATGTGCGTCGACTGCTACTTTAGTAACAACCGAGTCACTTTTAGCATAAAACTAAAGCCCACCTTTTGAAAAAGAGGTGGGTTTTTTAATGATTAATTTTGTGTAATGGTTGATTTTGGTGCATCAAATTTTTATGCACACTTTTTGGTCGTTAAGCTACCCTTCATTTCACTTAATATTGGCACATTACTTTCTCTGATTAACGCTATTAGTAATAAGCGCCAGCATCACAAACTCATTACAAACTATTACATTTGCCAACCTAATTTAGGTACATAACTTGCTCATCTTTAATTGACTGAGAACGTTAGATACTGATAAACGGAGGCGTTATGACAAAGTTTATGGTGCTTTTAGCCAAGGTCTTAACTGGATTGAGTCTGGTTAGCATTTGCTACGCGGCGACAACGGATGAGTTGATGCATAGTGTCAGCGCACATGTTGTGAAGGTTCAAGTAGCATTGACCAATGGAGGTTATGGCCTAGGCTCAGGTGTCGTGGTAGCAAAAGATCAGGTGGTAACCAATTGCCATGTCATTGCCAATGCAGCAACCGTGAGCATTCGAGCAAACGGCGAAAACTACAGTGTCCACGCGCTTAAACCTGATTGGCATCATGATTTATGTATTTTGAAGGTGACTGACCTTAAGATGCCAGTTGTCAAAATCGGCGCAAGCGAACAGCTGAGATACGAGCAAAAAGTATACACCGTCGGTTTCGCTAACACCTCTCCCAGGCCCAACGGTGCGATAGGCTATATCAAAGGTTTATACCCGATGGACGACAGTCTAATCGTGCGAGCAAGCAACACGTTCAAGTTGGGGGATAGCGGCGGTGGAATGTTTGATGAGGCTGGTCAGTTAGTCGGCATCATCACGGTAAAAAGTCCAGGGCATAATGCTTTTTACTACCATATGCCTGTTGAATGGGTGCAGCGTTTATTGGATACCCCGGAACAGAGCCTTGCAAGCAAAAGTGAGTTACCATTTTGGGCAGAGACGCAAGATCGATGGCCGTATTTTATGCAAGTTGTACATCCGCTTAAGACAGAAAATTGACATGAATTGCATCGCATTGCGCTGGAGTGGTTTGAGAAAGAACCGAGTAATACCGAAGCGCTGTTTTACCGTGCAGTAGCGGAATACAGTTTAAAAGACCGTATGAATGCAGAAGTGCATTTCAACCAGGTCATCGCTCAGAATAGTAACAATAGCAGTGCATTGTATTATCTTGGCTTAATCGCAGAAGAGAATGGCAAGCACATTGAAGCCCTTAATATGGTAGCGCTATTAAATGGTTTAGATGAGGTAACCGCAGACGAGCTGAAAGTGGCAATAGGTGTTGAGGATTGAGTGTCATCAATGTTGCTCAGTCATTGTTATAAGGGTTAAGGTTGTGTACTACTTTGCATGGCCGGCCGCGTGATAATGGCTTGAGTAAAGGCGCAAAGTCTTTATATTCAATGTAAATCGCACACAGGTTTAATGTTAAAATCTCGTTAATTAATCAAGTTTTAGCGAGGATTTGCATGAGTAATTTAGTGGATGTTTTAATACCAGATATCGGCAACTTTGATAGTGTGGATGTCATTGAGGTACTGGTAAAAGTTGGAGATGTAATCGCCAAAGAAGACTCACTGATTACTGTGGAATCCGATAAAGCCTCCATGGACATACCTTCTGCACATGCTGGCACGGTTAAAGAAGTCAAAGTGAAGGTTGGCGATAAGGTCGCTAAAGGTACTTTAATCCTGGTTATTGAAGCTGAAGCAGCTCAGCCGGCCGCTGCCGAGCAAGCACCTAAAACTGAAGCTTCTTCTGTATCTGCACCTGTCACACCTGCGCCAGTAGCAGCGGCACCCACAGGTGCAAATGACATTCAAACGGAAGTCGTTGTGTTGGGTTCAGGCCCAGGCGGTTATACCGCTGCCTTCCGCGCAGCAGACTTAGGTAAAAAAGTGGTGCTCATCGAGCGGTATTCCACATTAGGTGGCGTTTGTTTAAATGTAGGCTGTATTCCTTCCAAAGCTTTATTACATACGGCAAAAGTAATCACCGAGGCTGAAGAGACTTCGCATCATGGCGTGAGTTTCAGCACACCAAATATCAATTTAGAGCAATTAAGGAATTGGAAAGCCAATGACGTGGTTGCCAAATTGACTGGTGGCTTGGCGCAGATGGCCAAACAGCGCGAAGTTACAACGGTGCAAGGGGTGGGTAAATTCATTAGCCCCAACCAGATTGAAGTGACGGCAGCTGATGGCAAAGTCACTAGATTAGGTTTTGAAAACGCCATTATCGCCGCCGGTTCGCAAGCGACTAAATTCCCTGGTGCACCAGATGATGAACGTATCATGGATTCGACAGGTGCATTGGCTTTGACCGATATTCCTAAAAAATTATTAGTGATCGGCGGCGGCATTATCGGTCTGGAAATGGGTACAGTCTATGATGCGCTCGGCAGTAAAGTCAGCGTGGTCGAATTCATGGATGGGTTGATTCCCGGTTGCGACCGTGATTTGATCCGTCCACTGCAAAAGCGCATGGAAAAGCGGTTTGAGAAAATCATGCTGTCTACCAAAGTTTCTAAAATTGAAGCTAAAAAAGATGGTATTTATGTCAGTTTCGAGGGTGCAGATGTGCCTGACGAAGCGCAGGTGTATGACCGCGTATTGGTGTCCATAGGCCGTCGTCCAAATGGTAAAAATATCGGTGCAGAAAACGCCGGTGTAGCAGTAGATGACCGCGGCTTTATTGCCGTTGATAAGCAAATGCGCACCAATGTGCCGCACATCTTTGCAATTGGTGACATTGTCGGGCAGCCCATGCTGGCACATAAGGCAACGCACGAAGGCAAAGTGGCGGCAGAAGTCATTGCTGGCCATAAAACTGAATTTGTCGCGAGCGTGATCCCTTCTGTTGCATATACCGATCCCGAAGTGGCATGGGTAGGCGTCACTGAAACAGAGGCTAAAGCCAAAGGCATGGAAATTGAAAAAGCCTCATTCCCATGGGCAGCCAGCGGCCGCGCACTTTCCATTGCACGTACCGAAGGAGCGACCAAGCTGATTTTCGATAAGGAAACACATCGTGTCATTGGTGCCGGTATCGTAGGTGTGAATGCCGGCGAGCTGTTGGCAGAAGCGGTACTAGCCATTGAGATGGGCGCTGATGCACATGACTTAGGCTTAACGATACATGCACATCCAACCTTATCGGAAACGATCTGTTTTGCTGCGGAGATGAAAGAAGGCACGATTACTGATTTGTACATTAAAAAGCGCTAGCTTCAATGAGTGACTTTTTAGTCAAGCTAACTCAGTTATTCCCCCCAGACAGGGTCTACACCGACCCTGTCGATTGTTATGCCTATGCATACGATAATTCCCGTAACTTCCATTCGCCCATCGCTGTTGTTTTTCCGTTAACCACTGAAGAAGTTCAAGCGGTTATCCTGCTTTGTAATCAACACAAAATTCCGGTAGTGCCGCGCGGTCGGGGCACCGGTACGGCAGGCGGCAGCGTGCCCGAGGTCGGCGGTGTTGCGCTATCGTTAGAACGCATGACCCACATTATCAGTGTTGATCCTGATAACCGTATGGCGATTGTAGAACCTGGGGTGCTGAACCAGGAGTTACAAGATGTGATTAAGAAGGTAGGCTTCTTTTGGCCGCCTGATCCCTCCAGCGCAGCGTATTGCAGTATCGGCGGCAATTTGGCAACCTGTGCAGCAGGGCCACATGCCGTGAAATATGGTGTGGCGCGTGATCATGTGCTGGGTTTAAAAGCAGTCACCGGCAATGGCGACATCATTAAAACCGGCTGTTACACCAGCAAGGGCGTAGTCGGTTATGATCTCACAAGGTTATTGGTGGGATCAGAAGGTACGCTTGCAGTGATTGTGGAAGCGACCCTTAAGCTAACGCCATTACCCAAACATATAGGCGGCCTGACGGCTGAATTTGCTGATACCGAAAGCTGTGCAAAAGCGATTGCTGCCATTATGGCGCAGCCTTATACACCTAGCGCCTTGGAATTTCTCGACAACGGTGCACTTAACTTAATCCGTAGCCGCAATAAAAACTTGCTGCCAGAGAATGCCCGCGCTTATTTAATGATAGAAGTAGATGGGTCCCAGCAAGAGATTGCCGAGGCTACAGCAGCTATCTTGCAAGCTTGCCAGGTGCCCGGGCTGATTGAGGCAAAACCTGCTGAGGACACCAAGGCTTTATGGGTGGCGCGTAAAGCCTTATCACCATTGCTTAAAGACATTGCGCCGAAGAAGATTAACGAAGACATCGCAGTACCAGTTTCTCACCTGCCAGAATTATTGACCGGACTGGAAAAGCTCGCTGCGCAATACCAAATCTCCAATGTGAATTTTGGCCATGCCGGTAACGGTAATATTCACGTCAATCTATTGGTGAACCCGGATAATGCCGATGAAATGAAGCGGGCTTATGCCTGCCTGGATGAAGTGTTTAGCCTGGTGCTATCCCTGCAAGGCACGCTATCTGGCGAGCACGGCGTCGGCATGGCGAAACGCCGCTTCGTGCCGCGTGAGATTGATGAAACCACCATCAATTTAATGAAAGCCGTCAAACTCACCTTTGATCCGGCTAACATCCTTAATCCCGGAAAGCTGTTTCCTTAATCGTTAAATAAAGCAGGTTAAGGACAAGCAGTTTTTTCCAGTTTGGCTTGCGGAAAAGCGGGTTTCAATTGTTCCAGTGATGCTACTTGCGCATCAGTCAGATGATCAAATAACAGGCTAGCGTTACTTTTGCTTTGGTTGCGCAAGGCTTTGACTACATCTTTAACGCCTTTGGCTTTTAACTCTCTTAATAAATTCGTCGCCAGTTGTTCATCTTCAAACACGCCAAAAGAAATGGCATTTTTCCACTTGGCTTCTTGCACTACAAACAATTCATCCACGCCTAACGCCATGATCTCTTCGGCTTTTGCTTGTGCTTCAGCGACGGATTTCAGCGGCGGTCTATAAACCCAGAAGCGTTTCGCTTCTTGTGATGATTGCTCTTTGATCGTGGCTTGCAGTGCGAGATTGCTTACCGCAGCCTGGGCATTGGCAATGCCGCTACCTGAAAACACGCCCCATTCGTAACAGGCGGTTGGAACGGGCGGTGGGGCTGCAGGGGGTTCTGCTATCTTCTTAGGTAAGGCGCTTACTTGTTCGGGTGTGAGTATACTAATTTTTTCAGGCGATATTTCCGGCTGCTTTACGGGTGCAATGCTGGGCATAAAGTGCGATTGATTGAAATAAGCCAGTAAGCCCACATTCACTAACAATAGAAACCAAACCAACCATTTCATTGCGACTCTCTTTTTTTAATTAGTTGCCAGCAAAAACAATCCCTCTAGGACCAGATTATCAACGATGACCACACGTTTTGTCACGTGACTTACTGAGGTTAAGCCTTGGCTGATGAGTTGGGCATTGCCGCCACTCAGTAAAATAGCAGGCGCTATTCCACTCATGTCCTGTAAGGCAATTGCCGCCTGGTTGATTGCACCGCAAACCGCGTGGAGTGCGCCAGAGAAGATGGCATGTTCAGTTTCAGTAGCAAATATAGCTTTAGGTTGTGTAGCGGTTATTGGATCAAACGGTAGCTGGGCAGTGGCAGTATGCAGGTTGCGGCGCATCAATTCCAGCCCCGGCAGGATCATGCCGCCTATGAAGGTGCCTTTTGTATCCAGCGCATCTATTGTGACGGCTGTGCCTGCATTGGCTACCAGGCAAGCAGTTTTTTCCAGGTGCCATGCGGCAATCAAGGCAGCCCAGCGATCAGTGCCGAGCTTGTTCGGAGTGGTGTAGCTATTGGTCACGCCCAGTGCTGATTGCTTGGAAGTTAACCATTGCACCAGTGGAAAATCTTCTAAAAGCTTAGCGAGCTGAATCGCCATTACATCGCCAGCCACATTAGAGATGATGACGCGATCCGCATTCGGAAAGTGCATATTGGCCAAGTCATTGTGGGGAAATGCGCTGTGTTCCGTCAGTATGCCCGCATCATCAAACAAGCCCCATTTGATACGAGTATTGCCAGCGTCAATTGTTAAGATAGTCATTAGAGATCCCCCCGTAGAGAAATTTCGCCGGATGAAAAGCGCTGCTCACCTAAAGATGTTTTAACAAGCAAAATGCCATCTTCGGCTACGTCAATAGCGGTGCCGGATGTTTCACGGCCATCCGGGTGCAACATGCGCACTGGTTTCTGATGATATGCATGGTATTTTAGCCATTCGTCACGTACTTGTGCAAAACCGGCTTGTTCAAAATTATTCAGCACTTCTGCCAAGTGTTTAAGCAACACGCCTAGCAATGCATTCGGATTGATCGCCGCTGCAACTCTGTTCAAGTCGGTGGCAGGTTGGTCAATTTGTTGTTTAATTTTTGATGGCAGATTCAAGTTAATGCCAATACCGATCACTGCCGCGCTGGGGCCTTCCATATCGCCTTGTAGCTCAATGAGAATGCCGGCCAGTTTTTCGCCGCCAATCAGCACATCATTCGGCCATTTCAGTTGTGCTTGTTTAATGCCAAATTCATGCAGCGTACGAATCAGCGCAACACCGACCGCCAGGCTCAGGCCAGAAAGTGCAGAAGCACCACACTGAAAGCGCCATAGGAGCGAAAAAGTTAAGCTTGCGCCCAAGCCTGCTTGCCATTGGCGCCCACGTCTACCGCGGCCCTTGGTTTGCAGGTTGGCAGCTACGCAAGTGGCATGTGCCTCGCCTGCGCTGGCTTTTTTCATCAGGTAGGAGTTGGTTGATTCCAGATGGTCATGTACTTCCAGCTTGAACCAGCTACGTTGTTCGCCTATGGCATTCAAGATGGTGGTTTCATCGAGTAACGTAATGGGTTGCGGCAGTTTATAACCACGTCCACGTACCGAAAAAACCTCTACGCCCAACGCTTCAGCATTTTGTATCGCGTTCCAAACTGTCGCGCGGCTGGTCTTAAAATGCGCTGCGATATCTTCACCGGAATGGAATTTACCATCGGTGAGCAGGCGCAGAATAGGGAAAGAGAGTATGTTCATAACGAAAGCAAAGTTTATCACAGGGACTTAATAATTCCGCTTGCGAGAAAGCGAGTTAACCCCACTTAGAGTAAGCCAGTCACTCCTTTTTGCTACTCACTAGCGCGTACATTTTTTGTTAACTGCAAGTTGGCTGCAAGCGTGTAAAATATCGCTAATCCCCAGACTTAATAACTATAGATAAAGTAAAACGATACAACCATTTATGTCAGTAGAAAAAAAACCAGAAAACGCGCCAGCTTCCAACTTCATCCGTGCCATTGTCGAGCATGATTTAGCTGATCACAAATTTGCTAATAAAAAATGGGCAGGCAGCCCGGGCGATGCAGCACATCATAAAGCGGGGCAAGTTGACCACGCTAAAATCCGTACGCGTTTCCCGCCCGAGCCAAATGGTTACCTGCATATCGGCCACGCAAAAAGTATCTTTTTGAATTTCGGCCTGGCGCGTGATTATGAGGGCGTTTGCCATCTGCGTTTTGACGATACCAATCCGGAAAAAGAAAGCCAGGAATACGTTGATAGCATTTCTGATGCCGTGCATTGGCTGGGTTTTAACTGGAAAAATGGCAATGAAGAGAACCTGTATTTCGCCAGTGACTACTTCGATTTTATGTACCGCGCGGCAGAGTGCTTGATTGAAAACGGCCATGCCTATGTGGATAGCCAAACTGCGGACGAGATGCGAACTAATCGCGGTACATTGACAGAGCCAGGTAAAGATTCGCCCTGGCGTAACCGTTCTGTTGCAGAAAACCTTACCTTGTTCCGCGAAATGCGCGATGGAAAACACCCGGATGGCAGCTTGATCCTGCGTGCCAAGATCGACATGGCATCGCCTAACATTAACCTGCGTGACCCAGCCATTTACCGTGTGCGCCGTGCGCATCACCATAACACTGGCGATAAATGGTGCATCTATCCGATGTACACCTTTGCCCACCCGATTGAAGATGCGCTGGAGCAAATCACGCACTCCATCTGCACACTGGAATTTGAAGATCAACGTCCATTCTACGACTGGTTATTGGAACGCCTCGCAGAAGCTGGTTTATTGGCGCACCCGTTGCCACATCAGTACGAATTCGCACGGCTTAACCTTACTTATGTGGTGCTTTCAAAACGTAAACTCATCCAATTGGTTGAAGAGAAACACGTGAGCGGATGGGATGACCCGCGCTTACCGACATTAGCTGGCGCGCGCCGCCGTGGTTATACCGCAGAAGGCTTTAAACTTTTTACCGACCGTATCGGCGTTTCCAAAGCGGATTCCTGGATTGAATACACGATTCTGGAAGACTGTATGCGCGAAGTGCTTAACCAATCAGCAGAGCGCCGCATTGCTGTGTTGGACCCGATTAAGCTAGTGATTGATAACTACCCGGAAGGTCAAACAGAGGATTGCTTTGCACCTAACCATCCGCTTAAACCGGAGCTTGGCAAACGTGTAGTGCCATTGAGCCGCGAGTTATGGATAGAACGCGAAGACTTTGAAGTGGAGCCGCCAAAAGGCTTTTTCCGCCTCACACCGGGCGGCATGGTGCGCCTGCGTTATGGTTACGTAGTGCAATGCACAGGGTTTGAGAAAGATGCTAACGGCAATGTCATTACTGTGCACTGCGATTACCTGCCGGATACCAAATCCGGCACGCCGGGTTCAGATAGCGTTAAAGTTAAGGGCAATATCCATTGGGTTTCAGCGCCGCATGCTTATGCTGCGGAAATTCGCATGTATGACCGCCTGTTTAAAGAAGCTAATCCAGGTAGTGGTGATAAAGACTTTCTGGACGACATTAACCCAAACTCAGCCAGCGTGATTACCGCGCAACTGGAGCCAAGCTTGAAAGACGCAAAACCGGAAGATCGATTCCAGTTTGAACGTCACGGTTACTTTGTTGCAGATAAGAAAGACAGCGTAGCAGGTAAGCCGAAGTTTAATCGGACTGTGACCTTAAGGGATGCTTGGCAGAAGTAATTTTGAGAAAGATACCTACAAAGCATTGGTTTGAAACAGATGAAATAGAAGAAGCTGTTTCAGCTTTGGAAGTTCTTGCCAAATGGACGGAAATTTTGGTTTTTGATATTTCATATTGGAAATGGGTGATATTAGTCACACATAATGCAATGCAAGGGTTCATGGTCATAGCACTTAGAGGCTCAGACCGCCTGCGCCCTCTTAGAGATGATGTTGCTAAAAAATGGCTAGAAGCCCATCAAAACGGTACTGATTATCCTGTAGAGAAGTTAGATAATTTCTCTAATCTATATAAAAAGATTAAATCTGATTTAATGCTGTTCTTTGTTCATTCAAAGAAATTTGTTTCCTCAAGCTCTCAAGATACGAGTGTTCGGAGACTAAATTCTTTTAGAGACGATTTTATCCATTTCTTACCTCAATCTTGGTCAATAGAAGTTTCTGGGATGCCTAAAATTTGTGCGGATTGTCTTAATATCATTCACTTTTTAGGATGGGAATCTGGCAATGTAACGTGGTATGAACAGGGTAAGCGTATTAGAGCTGAGAAAGCTATAGCTACCATTCGCGAAAATTTAGCTACAATTGAAAATATATATAGTCATTAATGCTAATTTCAGTTGATTTATCAAAAGCCTACCGCCTCTTAAACCACGGCCCAACCGTATTGGTTTCGACTCAACACGGCACCCAACGCAACGTCATGGCGGCTGCATGGAATATGCCGCTGGATTTTGAGCCGCCTAAAATCGCCATCGTCATTGATAAAAATACCTATTCACGTGAGTTGATAGAAGCGTCCGGTAGCTTTGCCATTAATGTGCCATGTCGCGCGCAAGCGGAAATGGTGGTGAAGGTTGGCTCTAGGACAGGTCGTGAGCTGATCGGCAAAACGCCTGATAATAAATTTGCCAGTTTTGATATTCCAACCTTTGCGGCAGAAAAAATCGCCGCGCCGCTAGTGGAAGGCTGCGTCGCCTGGCTGGAGTGCAAGGTGATTTCCGAGCCGCATATCCAGAATACGTATGATCTTTTTCTAGGTGAAGTGGTCGCAGCTTATGCGGATGAACGTGTGTTCTCAAATGGACGTTGGCATTTTGAAGGACATGACGACTTAAGGACGATTCACCATGTAGCGGGCGGCGGCTTCTTTGCCATTGGTGAAGCGTTCACTATTAAAGCTTAATCTTTACGGCGGGCGATGATGAAAAAACCACAGTTACGCAAACTGAAATTCAATAAGCGCTTCTCTAAAAAAATCGGCTTGCCGCCTGGGTCTTTGGTGTATGTGGGCAAGGAAAATGGCGATGTGCCAAAGCTGCCGCCTGATGTGACGATCATGGTGTTTAATTCAGCTGGTGTGACAGAAAAGGTGCTGACGCCAGATGAGATTGCGAATTTTAAGCCGAGTATCCAAACCAGAGGTGGCAAGAAGCTTTGGCTGAATGTGCATGGCGTGCACGATGCCAATCTAATCAAGCAGTTGGGCGATATATTCAAGCTCCACCCGCTAGTGCAGGAAGATATTCTTAATACGCAGCAACGGCCAAAAATCGACGAGTACGACGATTATGTGTTTCTGGAAACGCAAAGTTTTCTGTACGATAAAGCCAACCTGAGTATGGATTCCGAGCAGGTTAGTTTTGTGCTGGGCAAGAATTACCTGCTGACTTTCCAGGAACGCTCGACCGGTACTTTTGAGCCGGTGCGTAACCGCATGCGGTCTGCCAGTGCGCATATTAACGAGCTGGGTGTGGATTACCTGGCCTATGCATTACTGGATAGCGTTGTGGACCGTTATTTCAGTGTGCTGGAGGAGGTGGGTGAGGATAGCGAGACTTTAGAAGACAAGCTGCTTGCTAACCCTACCAATGCAGAGTTGCATACCATTCATCAATTAAAGCATGTAAGTGTAGAGCTGCGCCGCGCCGTTTGGCCGCTGCGTGAAGTGATCAATAGCTTAACCCGCAACGAGACTGATTTTTTCCGGGACACCACCATTCCTTACCTGCGCGATGTGTATGACCATACCGTGAGCTTTATTGAGGCGCTGGAATCCATCCGCGATTCTTTAAGCGGCATGATGGATATCTACATGGCCAGTGTAAGCCAGCGGGTGAACCTGGAAGTGCGTGCTTTAACCGTGGTGGCGATGCTGTTTATGCCAGCCACTTTGATCGCGGGTATTTTCGGCATGAACTTCGATCACATGCCGTGGCTACAAGATAAGAATGGCTTCTGGTGGGCACTGGGAATAATGACCACAATCGCCTTGCTCATGATCGCTATATTCTGGCGCCGCCAGTGGTTGAGCAGCAGGGCTTAGATCGCTATCGTGCACTTATGCATCCTGCGTGAAGTCCTTGATCATGCTTGAGTATTTGGCGCGGATCTTGGCGGCTTTAGGCGCAGCCACCGCTAGGCAATATGGCTGATTCGGGTTCTTATCAAAATAGTATTGGTGATAATCTTCCGCCGGCCAGAAACGTTCCGGGCCATTCACTTCCGTGACGATAGGCGCATTGAATATGCGCGCTTCGTTAAGTTTGGCGATCATCTTTTCTGTCTGCTCGCGTTGAGTGCCATTCTGGCAAAATACCGCTGAACGATATTGCGTGCCGACATCGTTGCCCTGGCGATTCGGCGTAGTGGGGTCATGCGATACAAAGAAAATTTCCAGCAAGGTTTCAAAGCTTACCTGATCGGCATCAAAAGTGATTTCAATGGCTTCGGCATGGCCGGTATCACCATTGCAAATTTCTTTATAAGTCGGATTGAGGGTATGGCCGCCAATGTACCCGGAAACCACTTTCTGCACGCCTCTAAGCTGGCTGAATACGGGCTCGGTGCACCAGAAGCAGCCCCCGGCAAAAATCGCGATTTGTGTATTGTTCATTGTTTCTACCTTATTTAAAAATCATCCAATTGATGACAATAAAATCTATTAAAATTTCAAACTTGCGATGCTGATAGTTAGTCCAACTTCTGCGGCAAAAATTACATTAATTTCTGATTTTATCTATAAATGTCCCTCAACGCGCTATACGTCGATTTCAATTCGTACTTTGCTTCGGTCGAGCAGCAGCTCGTGCCGAGCTTGCGCGGGAAGCCAGTTGGCGTTTTAGCGGTGATGGCGGAAACCACCTGTTGTATTGCAGCGAGTTATGAAGCGAAAAAGTTTGGTGTAAAAACCGGTACCGGCGTGCGCGACGCGCGCAAAATGTGCCCGGATATGATTTTTGTTGAAGCGCGGCCGCCGCTTTATGTGCAGTTTCACCATAAGCTGATAGAGATTGTAGAAAGCTGTACCCATGTGGAAAAAGTGCTGTCCATTGATGAAATGGTTTGCCAGCTGACCGGCAGCCAGCAAGTGCAGGAGAATGCGCTCAAGTTAGCCGCTAAGATCAAACGCGAAATCACCAAGCACGGCGGTGAGTTTATCAAATGTTCAATCGGCATTGCGCCGAATACCTTTCTTGCCAAGGTCGCGTCCAATATGCAAAAGCCGGATGGCTGCACCGTGATCCAGCAGGAGGAGTTGCCGCAACGCTTATATGGCTTGGCGCTGCGCGACCTGAACGGCGTAGGCAAGCAGATGGAAGCGCGCCTGCATCGCCATAGAATTACCACCGTCGAACAGCTTTACGCGGCCAATCGCCAGCAATTGCAAACCGCCTGGGGCAGCATCGAAGGTGAGCGTATGTATGACAAGCTGCGTGGCATTGAGCCTTATTATGTGAAAAATGCGCGCAGCAGCTTGGGCCATTCGCATGTGCTGCCGCCCGTGCAGCGTAATTTTGAAGGCGCCAAAGCGGTACTGCACCGGCTGCTGCAGAAAGCCAGCATGCGGCTGCGCAGTTATGAATTATTGGCTTCGCGTATCAGCGTAAAGGTGCGGTTTCTTGACCAGCCGCATTGGGGGTTGGAAAGCGCGATTTCCCCGACGGACAATACCTTGCGCCTCATCCAGGCTTTGGAAACCTTTCTGCAGCATTATCCGCATGGCAAATTTACGCCGGTTAAAGTCGGTGTATCTTTTTCTGGCTTGATGACCCCTGATGAAGTGGCACGTGACCTGTTCCAGGTCAAACCTCTGGAAAGCGAGAAGAAGCTCAATAAAGCCATTGATACGCTTAACCTTAAGTATGGCAAGAACACCATTTATTTCGGCGGCGCACATGAGGCCTTGAAAGATGCGCCGATGCGCATCGCTTTCAACCATATCCCCGATCTTGTGATTGAAGGTGACGATACTGATTAACACGCATTTTTAGCACTGGCTGAACTTTAAGATTTACACCGTTTTACAAATTGCGGTAAACGATCTTCAAATCCTCCGCGTTGAATGATCATCTGCAAATAAGCAGAGATGAAGTACAGATAAGAAACGCCAATCTGCGAAAAATAGGAGAAGTAAAAATGCGTAGTAATAATTCTAACGTGTTAAGTCATTCAAACGTATTCACTAAAGTCCGTGTGCATATGCTAGTGCCAATGGTATTAGCTGCAGGGTTTTCCGTATCTGCCAAAGCGAGCGACCAATATATTGACAATGCCCGCGTAATTTCTGTAACTCCACAAACCGAGCGTGTGAATATGCCACGTCAGGAATGCCGTACTGAATACCAACAGCAAAGCTATCGTGAAGACCGATCCATCGGCGGTGCTGTAATCGGCGGTATTGCGGGTGGTTTGCTAGGCAGCACTATCGGCCGTGGTAATGGCCGGGTGGCCGCAGCGGCAGTGGGGGCTGGTGTAGGTGCTGTGGTCGGTGACCGTGTAGATAACAATAACCGTGTAACCACGAGCCGCAGCGTGCCTGTTGAAGCGTGTTACACCGTGGATAACTGGCAAACCGTGAATACCGGCTACCTGGTGGCTTATGAATATAACGGCAGAACCTATACGACCGTGACGAACGAAGCACCAGGCCGTTATATTGACGTGAATGTGGCGGTAGGGCCAAATCGTTATCCGATGCAAGAAATGACTTATATCAGGTCAGCTTACGATGAGCCGCGTTGGAATAAACGAGACAACGGTAAACATCGTGGCTGGAATAAACACAACAAGCATGACCGTGACCGTCGTTATTACTAATTAACCGCTGTTAGTTAAAAGAATTGCAGCAATGCAATGTAGCAAGTGTAGTACAGTAGTTGTAAGGCAGTAAAAGCAGTAAGTGTATTAAGAGAGTTTGCCTGGCAATCTAGCGATAGTTGCCAGGCTTTTTTTGTCTATATTTTCCCCGCGCAGCCATGCTTGCCAGTAAAATTGGCAAATGAAATTGATTGCATACATGCCGTGAAATTTACGGTTGATCTTGAATTAAGTAACGTGCTTCAGCAGCGCGACTTATTAGCGAAACTGCTGAGTAAAGGCAAAACCACGTTGGTACCTATGCCGCTGGAGGCGTTGGTAAGTGAGCGGTTCTCGCTTAAAGCAGCGCCTGACTATCCGTTAGCGGCAATTAGTGCCAATGCGGATGGCCTGGATGCGCATACAGCTTATTGGTTCCGTGCAGATCCGGTGCATTTGATATTGCAGCGCGACAGTTTTAGCTTGGGGGAACCTGTGCCTTTAAGCATGGAGGTCGAACACACGCAATTGCTGGTAGCTGCCCTCAATAGCCATTTTTTATCAGAAGGTCTCGAATTTATGCTGGGCAATTCCGGCAATTGGTATTTACGCATATCAGAAGACCCGAAAATTCAGACTAATTTGCCTAATGTTGCAATAAGCAAGAATATACATGGCTATATGCCCCAAGGCGCGTATGCTGGTAAGTGGCGGTCTATTTTGAATGAAGTGCAAATGCTGTTTTTTGAGCACCCGGTTAACCAGCAACGAGAATCCCTAGCTAACGTTCCCGTAAACAGTATTTGGCTCTCAGGCGGCGGTTATCTACCAGCTAAATCAGATTTACAAAACTTTGAATTACTATTCGCTGATACGCTTCTATATCGAGGACTGGCAGAATTGACGGGCACGCAATGCCGCCCAGTGCCAACTGATATTGAAACGATGCTGGTAAACGCTTATACACATATTTGTTTAGGTCTAGGAACATCTGCCAATACAGACGCTTGCTTGAATATGCTTTATGAAGCGCTGAAGGATCGGAAAGTTAAACAGCTTACTTTTAACATTGGTGTATACGATAAATGTCTGGTAGCGGAAGTGACAACCTGGGATCTATATCGGTTCTGGCGCAGCATTAAACCTGTTGAGCGGTTTTTAACATGACGCAAATTGTGCATCGCATCGTCCCTGAAGAATTCCACAATACTTTACTAGAGGCGGGTCTGTCGCCTTTAATGGCTAGGCTACTGGCCTCGCGCAATGTCACCCATGTCGATCAGTTAAACGCCAGCCTGGCGAATTTATTACCGCCGCATACTTTAACCTGCAATGAAGCCATGGCCAGATTGCTGGCTGACGCGATTGCAGGGCATAAAAAAATATTGGTGGTAGGTGATTACGATGCCGACGGCGCTACCGCTACTGCTGTTGCGGTAAAAGGCTTGCGAGCGTTTGGTGCGAATGTGGATTTTCTGGTGCCAAACCGTTTTGAATATGGCTATGGGCTAACCCCCGAAATTGTCGCTTTGGCCGCATCGCGTGATCCGGATGTGATTGTGACAGTGGATAACGGTATTGCCAGTGTCGACGGCGTGGCCGCCGCCAACCTGCGGGGCATTCAAGTGTTAATTACCGACCATCACTTACCTGGCCCGGAAAAGCCGGAAGCGGCTTGTATCATTAATCCCAATCAAACGGGATGTGAGTTTGCCAGCAAGCACCTGGCTGGGGTAGGGGTCATTTTCTACGGATTGCTATGCTTGCGCGCAGAATTGCGTCAACGCGGGGTATATGCACAAAAGCCCGAGCCTAACCTCACCGAGCTGTTGGATTTGGTTGCTTTAGGTACCGTGGCAGATTTAGTAAAGCTAGATGACAACAACCGCATCCTAGTCGAGCAAGGCCTGCGCAGAATCCGCGCAGGGGTTTGTTCCCCCGGCATACTCGCATTGCTGCGCGTAAGTGGCCGTCCTCATCAATCTGTGAATGCACAAGACTTGGGTTTTTATGTGGGGCCCCGTTTAAATGCGGCTGGTCGACTGGATGATATGAGTATAGGCATTCGATGCTTATTGGCAGATTCAGATGCGGTCGCAACACCATTGGCGCAGCAATTGCACGATCTGAATTTACAGCGACGCGGCATTGAGGCGGACATGCAGGACAGCGCTAATTATTCGCTGGAAGCGCTGGACGTGCAAAATCAATTTACCGTTAGCCTTTATGAGCAAGACTGGCACCAGGGTGTGATTGGCATTTTGGCTTCACGCATTAAAGAGCGCTTCCACCGTCCAGTGATTGTGTTTGCAGATGCAGGCGACGGTTTGATCAAAGGGTCGGGTCGTTCTATTGCCAGCCTGCATTTGCGTGATGCACTTGATTTAGTAAGTAAATATCAACCGGATTTATTACTTAAATTTGGCGGTCATGCGATGGCGGCTGGATTGACGATTCGCCAAACGGATTTTACGCGTTTTCGAGACAGTTTTGAGCAGGTGGTTAAAAGCCTGATTACCGAAGCCGATTTGGAATCCATGCTGGAAGTCGATGGCAGCTTGCCTTACGAGGATTTTAGTTTTCACACAGCAAAAGCCCTGGAAGCGCAGGTTTGGGGACAAGGCTTTACGCCCCCTTTATTTTTTGATGCTTTTGAAGTGCTAAACCAGCGCGTAGTAGGCGAAAAACATCTTAAATTAAGCCTTAAGCTGATTAACGAATCATTAAATGCTAATGCTGCAGTGATTGACGCAATTTATTTCAACCAAGCAGCATTTATTGCCGAGCGTATCCAAGCGGTCTATCAATTGCAGACGAATGAATATAACGGTACCCAGAGAGTGCAACTCAATTTGCGCCATGTGGTCACTTAGCTATCTGCGCTCATATTTATAGCGTTAAATTTATGGAGTTAACTTAAGTTAATTCTTTTCTCGATAGCATTTACCAATTAAGGCGGCCATTATCAAAACCGAACAATACTCCCATGAACTGGTGCAAAGCATGTTTAAGCCTGCCTTATTGCCGAGGCAGGCAGATGCGCATAAAGGAATGTTCGGTGATATTGCGGTCATGGGTGGCGATACTGGCATGGTGGGCGCCATGCTATTGGCTGCCAGGGCAGCGCTACTTACAGGTGCAGGACGGGTTTATGCTGGCGCCTTGTCTGCACAAGCGCCAAGCGCAGATGTAGGCCAGCCCGAGCTGATGTTACGTTCGACGAAGGCAATAAGTGAGCTGCCACAATTGAGCTGTATCGTCATTGGTCCCGGTCTAGGCCAATCCGATGAGGCACATACTTTGCTGGAACTCTGGCTAGGCCGAAATATCACCATGCTGCTGGACGCAGATGCCCTTAACCTGGTTGCCCGTTATCCTAAGTTGGTTACGCTCATGCGTGACCGCCAAGCTGAAACGATCATTACCCCACATGTAGGCGAAGCAAGCCGGCTTTTAGGAACGGATATTCCGGCAATTCGTAAAGAACGTACTGCAAGCGCGCTCAAGCTGGCCGAAAAATTACATGCGATTTGTATTCTCAAAGGTGCGGGTACTGTTTGTGCGCACCATGATGGTACCTGGTTCGTAAATACCACAGGCAATCCCGGCTTGGCTAGTGCAGGCACGGGTGATGTGCTGAGCGGTATTATTGGCGGCCTGATATCTCAAGGACTGACGGCGTTGCATGCAGCCAAGCTAGGCGTATATGTACATGGGGCCGCCGCTGATGCCCTGGTTGCGAGAGGGATTGGCCCCGTCGGACTTACTGCATCAGAGGTTGCAGTAGAAGCACGTAGTATCATCAATCAGTTGAATGCCATGCAAGCTTAACCATTTAAAACCCACAAAAACGTTATTTCTAGTATGCTAAATTTAACAATCTGAGCTTTAATTCACGGGTTTAATTTTAAACTTGAATTTAAGTTACATTGACTGCGAATGTGCATCAAAACTAGAATGACGCCTGTACTTCATTTCGAATTCATTTTAAGGTCCACATGCGCCAAAAATTAGTTGTTGCCAATTGGAAAATGCATGGCAACTTGGCCACCAACCAACAGCTTTTCAAAGCTTATCTGGAAAAATTATCCACGCTTACCGATGTTGATGTCGTGGTATGTGTACCGTACCCCTACCTTGCACAAGCGCAATCCATCTTGAAAGATACCCGCCTGGCTTGGGGCGCACAGAATTTAAGTAAAGACGCGCAAGGCGCTTTTACCGGTGAAGTCAGTGCCGGCATGCTGAAAGATTTTGGCGCCACGCATGTGATTATCGGGCATTCAGAACGCGCTACTGCGTATTGCGAGTCGGATGAAAATATCGCAACCAAATTTATCCAAGCTAAAGCGCATGGCTTAACACCTATCTTATGTGTAGGGGAAACTTTGATCGAGCGCGAGGCCGGTGTAATGGAGATGGTGGTAGCAAAACAGCTGGATACTATCATCCACACTTATAGTGCAGCGGTGTTTGCCGATGCGATTGTGTCTTACGAGCCTATTTGGGCGATTGGTACCGGTTTGGCAGCGAGTAGTGATCAAGCGCAAGCCATGCATGCGTTCATTCGTAGCAAGATTGCAGCTTTGGATGAAGATGCCGCTAGCCGCTTGAAAATCCTCTACGGGGGGAGCGTAAACCCTCAAAATGCGGTACAATTATTCGTTATGCAGGACATAGACGGTGGTCTGGTCGGCAGGTGTTCATTAAACGCTCAAGAATTCGAAGGTATATGTCGCGCGGCAAGCTCTTGTCAGTAAATTGCGAGAACAGCCGATAGCGGTATCAAGGTAAAGAAAATGGAAAATATAGTATTAGTGATTCATGTGCTGGCAGCGTTGGGCGTGATTGGCCTGGTGTTGTTGCAACATGGTAAAGGCGCGGATATGGGCGCTTCTTTCGGTAGCGGTGCTTCAGGCAGTTTGTTCGGTGTATCAGGTTCATCCAATTTCATGAGCCGTGCAACAGCAATTTGTGTTGTAGTATTTTTTGCTACCAGCTTGACCCTGGCTTATTTATCTAGTCATAAATCAACTGGCGGAAGCGTTATTAAACCCAGTGTTGTGAATGTTGAAAAAGCTGCGCCGGCTGCTAAGCCTGCAGAAACGACGCCTACTGCACCTGTTGCGGATGATGTACCTCAATAACTGATTGTTTGAGCGTAAGCTCGCAAAATGCCGTCGTGGTGGAATTGGTAGACACGCTATCTTGAGGGGGTAGTGACGAAAGTCGTGAGAGTTCGAGTCTCTCCGTCGGCACCAAGTTTTAAAGAAATACTTCAATCGTAACAACAAGTTACGTCTACATTTCCTGTTCTGTGGTGGTTCTTTTGTGGTACCCTACATGGAAATTCAACTTAATAAAAGTCTCAGCATCGTGATTCGTTACGTCTATCAGCGGAACAATGTTTACTACTATCAACGCAAGATACCCCTAGACCTACGTGAGAGATTCAACGGGCAGCTCAACGTTAAGATCAACCTTGAGACTTCAGACCTTAAAGAGGTCGCTCGAAAGGTAGAGGCTCTTAACAAGAAGCATGAATCCTCATGGCAGGCCATGCGAGAGAATAAAGACCTAACATCGGCTTCTGTAACTGAAGAGGCTTTACGACTTCTTAAGAGCTGGGGATTGTCTCCTTATCCAATAGAGAATGACCCTTCAGCATTAGCTTTGTTTAGAGATCATGTTATCGATCCTAAGCGTGAAGCTTACGCCGATGGCGACGAGTGGACTCACAAACACGCTGATGCATCTGAGTACTTGGATAAAGTTGAATTGGAGGCTGGGAAGCTTCTAAACGAAGGTATTCCATTCTTGATCAGTGACGCTATGGAGTTCTTCCTTCAAACTTACGAACGCGGCACTGATGAGAAGTACAATACCTACACAAGACGGGCTGTAAAACGACTCATAGAAATCGTCGGAGATAAACCGTTCATAGATGTAAACAGAGCAGATGCTAACTTGTTTGTTGCGAAGTTGCTTGAGAGTCGAGTTAAGACAGCTACAGTAAAGCGGTTAATTAGTTCTGTCAGGGTTATTTACCATTTCGTCATCAAAGAGAAGGAGATGAGCTTAATAAAGGAAAATCCCTTCAGCTCTGTAAGTGTCTCTGGTTTTGGTAAAGATGCGAAGAGGCGAACCAGCTTTTCTAAAGATCAGCTCAATAAGCTTAGGGCTGAGTACCATTCTAAAGACGACTCTATAAGATGGCTAGTAGCTCTCCAAACTGATCTTGGTTGTCGACTAGGTGAAGCTGCGGGACTTGCTCTGGATGACTTACATTTGAATGCTGAGATACCATATGTCTCAATCAGGCCTCACCCTTGGAGGAGTCTCAAAACCGAAGGTAGCGAACGTGATGTCCCATTAGTAGGTGACTCGTTATGGGCTGCAAAAAGAATCGTTGAGACCTCCGCTAAAGATGCTAAGTTTGCATTTCCCAGATACACAACCCACGGCAGCTGTAATGCAAACAATGCTTCAGCAACTATCAACAAGTGGTTTCAAACGGTAGGTCTTTCTAAGACTACTCACGAGTTACGACATACCATGACCGATAGATTGAGGAATACTAACGCTAACGCGATGGTTATAGATGCGGTTTGTGGGTGGGGTAAGAAGGGTGCTTTACGAGATGTTTACGGTTTCGGCTTCGCTTTACAGATGCTCCATGAAGCCTTGCTTAGAACTATCGAGAAAGATTCAGGCTAAAAAATTTGAGAAGTCATACGTAGATTCTCGACTTTTGACACTTCCCCCGTAGGTAGGTCGGGGGCTGGATAGGTAACCCTAGATAATCCTAAGGCTACCTTAAGATGTCTGTCGGAACTAGCCGATGACTAAGCTCCACTCTGTGAAGTTTAAGAACACCTCTCGTTTCCCAATCGCTATGAATAGATGACCACGACTCACTTCCATTTCAAACTTTCTAAACTTAACTAACATTACAGCCCCTCAAATGTGATTGATTAACCTACTCTTAACGGTAGGCGTAATGATTATCTTACACATATTCCATTAAATCAAAGGAAACCGCTTAATAAACAATTACTTAAGTGCAACTATTCCATATTTGGAAGGGTTCTTAAGTAACGAAATAAGCTCTACGGCTTGTTTAAATTGGTTGGTTGATATACATGTATAGGTGAACTTAAGATCGCCAGTCCTAGGTGCCTGTACGCAACTCTAAAGATGTTCCTGAACCTCTCGATAGTTATTATTGCTGACTTACTAAACGATAGAGAGAAGCTTTAGAGATTCCGTATTTCACCGCAAGAGTTTCTTTCGTTCCATTCCAAGTAACGTACTCAGTCTTAAGGTTCTTAAGTTCATCCTCCGATAGCTTAGCCTTTGCTCCAAACTTCACGCCTTTGGACATTGCCTTTGCCCTACCTTCTGCCGTGCGTTCATTTATCAGTGCCCTTTCAAAACTAGCAACAGCACCGAGAACGTTAAAGAGAAGTTCTCCAATTGCAGAAGTTGTGTCGATCTCTGCTTGGTCAATCGCCTTAAGCCCCACGCCTTTAGTCTTGAGCTTCTTAGATATTTCAGCAAGGTCTCCCATCGATCTGGCTAATCTATCCAACTTAGTAATGACTAACACGTCACCTTGTCTTACGAACTCCAAGACAGCCTTGAGTTGTTCCCTAGCATCTGCGGATTTACCTGATGCTCTCTCTTCAAATATTTTGGTACAGCCAGCTTGTTTGAGTGCCTCCAACTGGTTCTCAAGACTTTGACCTACAGTACTTACTCGTGCATATCCGACTAACATAACGACCTCCTATTTAGTATTATTAATCTTAAGTGAACTGAGACTATAATATAAGACATAATGTGAGACTGTCAAATGCTATATGAATCGGTAACTTTAGGAGTGTCTTAAATGTTTTAAGTTATGAGACATGAGGAGGATTGGTTAAATCATACGAAGCGATTACTGAACTTTAAAAAGGAATGTCATCTTCGAAGTCATCAAAGTTTCCCGAATAACTAGACTGTTTTTCTTTCTCTTTATTCCAGTGACCACATAGGTGGCAGGCACCCGTTATAGAACTGACCGCTAATGTGTGGCAGTAATCGCAAAGTTCTAATGAGTCATCAAACTTCTTGTTACCCTTCTCATATCGGCTATTGAATGCTTTTGAAAGGTCTGGATTACCTTCAAGCAACAAACTGAAAATATCGTCCTTACGTGCTTGGTATCCAAAAAAATCGTGATTCAGTTCGCTCTTTGAAAAATGTAATGCGAATCCTAATGCTTGACCAACTATCAGATCAGCTTCTTCTTTGGTGGTTGACCAGACGTAATGCTCTATTGCATTCCTTGTGTCGCGTAATGATTTGATCAGATCAACATCATGGGCTAGATCACGCAGGCCTCCAATATTGATCAATCTAGACATTGCAATATCGACTGTCACAGTCCTTGCACTTAAACTAGGAAATCTATCAACATTCTCCCATACTAGGACTGGATGCACTCTTCGAAGGCGTTCTTTCAGTAGTAGCTCTACACCATGTGCTGTAGCTAAGATTGCTTGCTTCAGTCTTCTTGCATCGCTTTTCTCGTCTGGTAAAGCTAACAGTTCAATAGCTTGCTTGATGGAGTCCGTTGCATTCTCAAGAAGGTCGAATTTGATAGTCAAAACAATCCTTTCAAAACAGTGGCTTATCTTTTGGGTTGCATCTTAGGATAGAGCCAGCCGCAACGCTAGGTCATCCTAGGGGGCGATCTTAAGTATATCTTAAGGTTCTGACGAAAGTCAGTGCGACAGTCGATACCTCAAGTCTGGTCAAGCAGGTGTGTCTTATCTTAGATACAGCTAATGCTAACTAATCTTGGGAGGGACTAAGCATCACTCTTACCACCTTTGAGTCAATCTCATGGGGGTAAGGGGGCTACGACAGTCTCCTCCTAAGTCAGGTTAGCAGATGTATTAAGATAATCTTAAGACAGTCTTAACGTATCTACATATATCTAAAGTGTACCTAACGATGTCTTACCGTGTTATCCATTATTGAATATATGCAATACAGATTAAAGAGAATTACTTGGAGCGGAACCTTTGATGTCTAAAGCAGCTAAGAACTGTCTCAGAGGTTCAGCCCCAAGTAGTTTTACTTACCAGCAATACCCACCCTTGTTTAGAGAATCTTACAGATTTCCTAGCAAGGGTTTTTTTGCGTTCATCGAATGGTTTTACGACATTCTTGTAAGTTAGTACCATATCGTCCTTCGCTAGTCTCAATCAGCTCAGCCGCATCTTGTCTAAGATTTCCAGATAGATACAAATCAATGTATTGAGCTGTCCACTGTGTTGTTAGTGAGTCCATCATCGAGAGGCAACTGCTAACCTTACGATCCTTCTCCATTTGATAAAAGACTGTCCCTGCTAGTAGCGTAAATCCTAAGACTATCGCTAGTGCAATTCTTTTGGAATCTTGTTGTTCCATAACATCTCCCTGTGTTTACCTGTTGATTTGCTTATTAGTTATTCTCAGACATACCGTCTCGTCTTGCTATCGCATTTAGAGCTCCTTCTGGAAGGCTCCGAAATATAGAGGCTATCTTTTGAGGTCGAGAAATTCGGTCTTCTACTATAAAGTTGATCATCTCGAACAAGGTGTAGGCTATCTCTGGATTGTCTGAAAGTTCAATTTCACCAGGGTGTACAGCGTTGTTTCCAACTACCCGACATATATCAAGAGCTTGCTGAACCTCTATTGGTAGCCCTTTCTTGACTAGTGAACCTATGTCCTCATTAATGTGATCGCCCGTCTCTCCCAATACGATCATCATCTTTTGAAGACATAATCTGAGTAAAGCTGCTGCTGCTCTAGGTGATCTTGCAACAACATCCCTAGCCTCGTTGTACTCCTCTAAACAAATTGAGGGAATGTCGATATGGGCAGGAGGGACTGGAGCTTCTGAGGGTACAACCATTCTTCCCTCATACCAAAAGCTAAGCTCATGACAATGTTGACAGTTTGAAGCTGTGAATCCAGTAATTCCCTTACCTGCAATGATTAAATTATGCCAAATTTGTCTCGCGTATACACCACAAAGGATGCAATGAAATTGATCAACATCTGCACGGGGAGGGTAATATTTACTCATAGGTTCGATGGCCAAAGAAAGAGTAGTCAAATGAGAGCACGATGACCGCCAGTTATTGAATATTTAGAGTGCTAAGGATAATTGTATTCCTACATCTTGTCGAAGATTTATCTGCATATTTTATTGCTCTTTGTGCTTTCGAACGAAATCATCCGCGTGGTACAATTGTGGTTCTTTTGAAATTGACCCCATAGAGCAAGCGAGTATTGATGAGGTTCTTAAGGGTGCTGTCTTGTAGTTAGATTAACTCCGTCGGCACCAGGTTTTAATGGTTTAACCCCAGGTTTTAATGGTTCAACCCAATGTAATATTCAAGTAGTACAGTAGTTGGCTTGTCAAAGCTGTTAATAATGTAACTGAATAAAATGTAGCTAAGTTGTGAACGTAACAACACTATCGTCATCAATCGTTTTTGGCTTGATGTTATTGATGATTCAATTTGAGGCCTAGCGCGTGCTAGAAAATTACTTTCCGATATTATTGTTTATCCTCGTAGGCCTGGCGGTCGGCGTTGGTCCTCTCGTATTGGGTAAGCTTGTCTCTCCCAACAAGCCGGACTCCGAAAAAAACTCCCCTTATGAATGCGGCTTTGAAGCCTTTGAAGATGCGCGTATGAAGTTCGACGTGCGTTATTACCTAGTCGCCATTCTGTTTATTCTGTTCGATCTTGAAATTGCGTTTCTTTTCCCATGGGCTGTAGTACTGCAGGAAATCGGCCTGTTCGGTTTTATCGCCATGCTGGTATTTTTAGCGGTGCTGGTCATCGGCTTTATCTACGAGTGGAAGAAGGGCGCACTGGAGTGGGATTAAACATCATGAATATGCGGGCTGATGCCTTAAAGGTTTTTGCATGAGTATCGAAGGCGTTTTAGAAAAAGGCTTTGTCACTACTACGCTGGATACGGTGATCAATTACACCCGTACCGGTTCGTTGTGGCCGATGACATTCGGCTTGGCTTGTTGCGCGGTAGAAATGATGCATGCAGGCGCATCACGCTATGACCTTGACCGTTTCGGTATCGTATTCCGTCCAAGCCCTCGCCAGTCTGATGTGATGATTGTGGCGGGTACGCTAGTGAACAAAATGGCACCAGCCTTACGTAAGGTGTATGACCAGATGGCGGAGCCACGCTGGGTGATTTCCATGGGTAGCTGTGCAAACGGCGGCGGTTATTACCATTATTCTTATGCAGTAGTGCGTGGCTGTGATCGCATTGTGCCGGTCGATGTCTATGTACCCGGTTGCCCACCGACTGCTGAAGCGCTGCTGTACGGCATCATCCAGTTACAGAACAAAATCAAACGCACCAATACCATCGCTCGCTAGAAGAAGAACATGTCCGCTAAATTAGAGCAGCTCGCTACACAGTTAACGA
>PERG01000023.1 GCA_002928535.1 Methylotenera sp.
AACCTCCGCTAATACTTGTTCTGTTGTTTCGGCCAAAAATTCTGCCGCTGTCTGCCCACTACTTTGATCCATGCGCATATCCAACGGCGCGTCGAATCTGAAACTGAAGCCCCGCTCTGCTTCATCGATTTGCGGAGATGAAATTCCCAAATCAAGTAATACCCCATCTACCTTTAATACACCCATGGCTTGCAGCTGACTTTGCATCCCAGCAAAATGGCTATGCACCATGCTGAAACGTTTGTCGCCGATGGATTTTCCTGCCGATACTGCACTTAAGTCGCGATCGAAAGCGATCAAACGCCCTTGTTCGCCCAACTGCTCTAGAATTTTCCTGGAATGACCGCCGCGCCCAAATGTACCGTCCACGTAAGTACCACTAGGCTTAATTGCTAAAGCCTGCACAGCTTCGTCAAGTAAGACCGTGATATGGAGGTTTTCTGAACTAGGTTGAGATGGTGACATGGTTGCTGCAGACGCTTTTATTGGATGTTGATTTAACTTAATTGCGTCTTTTTGGGACACTTTTTTTGAAGACAATGAGGCTTTAGTGGGCGCGCGGTTCACGCCCTTGATCACAGCGAAAAGCCCTCGAGTTCTGTCGGCATCTCAAAACTATCGGCTTGCATGGCTTTATCCAGCTGCGTACGCCAGGCTTCTAGACTCCATAATTCGAAATGGGTGCCTTGCCCGACCAGCATGATTTCTTTATCCAAGCCGGCAAAATCACGTAATACCGGGGAAACGAGTAAACGACCAGCACTATCCATACTAATATCTTCTGCAAAGCCGACGAGCAAACGTTGCAACGCACTGGATTTCGGGTCAAAAGAAGATAGGGCCATCATCTTAGCTTGGATAGGCTCCCACGCCGGCTGTGGATACAACAACAGACAGCGGTGCGGATGCGCAGTCAGCACGAGGTTGCCGCCGCATTCCTGCTGCATAGCCTCCCGATGCTTAGTTGGCATTGCCATTCTGCCTTTAGCATCTAAATTCAATGATGTCGCACCGCGAAACATTTGCCCGTTTTTCCTAACTGCCAATAAAAAGTGGAGAATTGATTAAAGTACCCATTATCACAGCCGCAATTTTTGCCCTTAGTAATTTCAAAAGTTGCATCCCAAACAAAATCAAAAACATCAATTCCCCACAAAAACCCACTTTTTCCCACTAATCTGCACTATAGATAAAAAAAAAGCACATTGCAAGCGCTTTATTGGTATTTTTTCTTTATAGGTCAATGACTTAGCGCATTTTTATGATAAATATAAAGTTGTTATAAATTAAGTACATACAAAATTAAGTGAATGTAGATTATGAAAAGAATCTTTAAAGCGGTTGAATTGTATTAGTAGGAATAAGCTTACGATGAAATGATGTTTACAAAAAATAAAATTAAAATTGCAGCACAATACGATTAAAACTTATTGAAAATCCTCTTAACGATACAGAAGGTATTTAGCCAGCAATACAATTTATAGATTGTTCGAAAAGAATATATGCTAAATTCTTAATTGGCGTTGCTGCAAAATATAGCTAAAGCAGGTGGTTCCTTTGCGAAACCGCAGTACATACATGCTAAAAGTGAAGCTGGCCGGTAAGCCGGGTTCTGTAGCCTTATTGCTAAGGTGACAGTCATTCATCTAGGCGTACAATTGCTTGTGCGCTCGAGCTATCTACCCGCTGGCAGCGCGAGCCACGCCTTATTTACTTGCGTACCTTCACACAAATAAAAGTGCCAGCCTATTTGATATTGCTGCAGATGGAGGTTACCGCGTTTCACCGTAACTTAATACGCTCGTCTCTGTGGCCCTATTCCGCGCCTTATAATTCCCAGCTTTCGCCAGAAAGATTTCAGCGTACGGCCGTTAGCCGTCATCTTGCTCTATGCAGCCCGGACTTTCCTCCCTTCGTTGCGTAAGCCCGCGAGGGGCTTCGCCATTTAACTAAGTCAGTAAACTGACAAGTTAAATGCGAACGGCGACTGTCTAGCCAGCTTCAACGTTATTTTAACATGTTGAAGCCATTAATGATTTTGAAATTTCCAACCCACACTTTGCCCGGCACGCAATGGCACTAGCACATCGCCATCGATATAAGGCAAGCTCTCCGGCACCCCAGTTGTTTCTTTCGACAATGTGATTTTTGCTGTATTGCGAGGTAAGCCGTAAAAATCTGCGCCATAGAAACTGGCAAAACCTTCCAGCTTATCCAGCGCGTTTTCTTTCTCAAAAGTCTCGGCGTATAACTCCATGGCATTGTGAGCGGTATACATACCCGCACAGCCACAAGCAGCTTCCTTTGTATGTCTTGCATGCGGTGCGCTGTCAGTACCCAGGAAAAACTTGGGGTTACCGGAAACTGCGGCTTTCACCAAAGCCAACCGGTGCTCCTCGCGCTTCAAGATTGGTAAACAATAATGATGCGGCTGAATACCGCCTTTAAACATATCGTTGCGGTTCATGAGCAAATGATGTGCAGTAATGGTCGCACCGATGTTGTTGGTCGACTCAGTGACAAAATCCGCTGCATCCTTGGTAGTGATATGTTCAAACACCACTTTTAAGCCTGGAAATCTTTGAAGCAGCGGGATCATATTCCGCTCGATAAACACACGTTCGCGGTCAAATACGTCCACATCGCTGTCAGTAACTTCTGCATGCGTTAACAATGGCATGCCTAATTTTTCCATGGCTTCTAAAGCTTTTACACAATGGCCTAGGTTGGTCACTCCGGAGTCAGAGTTGGTCGTGGCGCCAGCTGGGTAAAGTTTCACCCCGTGGATTAATCCGCTGGCTTTGGCTTTAGCAATTTCTTCAGCAGAAGTATTGTCCGTGAGGTACAAAGTCATCAGCGGCTCAAAAGCTATGTCCGCAGGCAGCGCATCCAAGATTCGCTGGCGGTAAGCCAGCGCGAGTTCAGTTGTCGTGACCGGCGGCCTTAAATTCGGCATGACAATGGCGCGAGCAAATTGCCTGGCGGTGTCGGGAAGTACGGCTTTCAATGCCGCGCCATCGCGCAAATGCAAGTGCCAGTCGTCAGGGCGTGTGATCGTAATGCTGTGTGGATTTGTCATGATATTGAGTATATTGATTTAACTTGGAGCACTTTAACCTTTTAAAGCCAGCGCCAATTCGTAGAGGTCGTTTTTCTTCTCGCCGGTGATATCGGTCGCAAGCTTTACCGCTTGCTTGAGCGGTAATTCTGCCAGCAGTAATTTTAATACACGTTGCGCATCTACCGAAACTTCTTCAGCATCCTTCACAGGCTCGGCCTCTACCAGCAGCACAAATTCGCCGCGTTGCTGATTAGCATCAGCCTGCAACCATGCGGATGCCATGCCTAAATCGCAGCTATAAATCGTTTCAAAGGTTTTGGTCAATTCGCGGGCAAATGTCACGCGCCGTTCTGCACCCAACACATTCGCCATATCGGCAATACTTTCCACAATCCGATGCGGCGCCTCGTAAAACACTAAAGTGACTGCCTCTGATTTCAAGCTTTCTAATACTTTGCGGCGTGAAGCCCCACTCGCTGGCAAAAAGCCATGAAAGAGAAAGCCATTTTGCTGAATGCCGGCTGCTGACAATGCTGCTATAACAGCGCTAACGCCAGGAATCGGCACCACCTTAATACCAGCCTTGCGGACTATATCTACCACTACAGCACCAGGGTCACTGATTCCAGGCGTACCGGCATCTGTTACCAAAGCGATATTTTCACCCGCTTTAAGCTGAGAGAGTAATTTCTCAGCAGACTGATGCTCGTTATGCTCATGCACCGCGATCAATTTTTTTGAAATGCCAAAATGCGATAACAAGCCCGAAGTATGCCGCGTATCTTCTGCCGCAATAGCATCAACCGTTTTAAGCGTTTCCAATGCGCGCAACGTAATATCCGCTAAATTTCCAATCGGCGTGGCTACCACATATAATAAGCCTTCATTCATCCTGCATCGCAACCTTAAAGTTAACTGATTTTATGTATCGAAAATCCAATGTCATGCCTCGTGTTTTTTTGCAAATTGCTTTGCTGATCTTAAGCTTTGGAGGGATCAGTCTCCACAGCGTGGCCGCTTCCAATGTGGAGGAAACCTTCTTGCAAGGTCAGCACCAACTGGAACAAGGCAATATCGCACAAGCACATGTCAGCTTGGCACGCCTGCCGAGCCAATCACCCTATGCTAAATTATTCGCGGGTAATATTGCGGCCAAGCAAGGTGATATTGACCAAACATTTCTGTTGCTTTTGCCACTGCAATCCAACACACAATTGATCAGACCTGCGGCTGCTAGTTTACATGCAAGTTTAGGTAGCGCCTATGAAAAACAAGGCGCGCATTTTAATGCGCTAGATCAAAAAACCCGTTATGAAACTTTCTTGGATGACCCTGCTGCGATAGAGCGCAATCATGCTGATATCTGGCGTCTATTAGCAGCACTGTCGATAGAAGACCTAATTGCGCTTCGTGGTGAGAGTACCGATACGATTATCCAAGGCTGGATCGATTTAGGCCTGGCCGCCAAACAACAAAATGTTTCAGCTAGTGTGAACGTTTGGGTCAATAGTTATGCAGACCATCCTGCGCTAACCTTTGCAAACAGCATGACCATTGAAGAAACTGCTGAGACTTCCACCACGCCTCCTGTTGCAGTACCCGTTTTTTTGCAAGACGGCATCATTGCGCTCATTTTGCCTTTTGACGACGTTACTGAAGGCGCAAAGGCTGAGGCTTTCAAATCGGGGTTGCAAGCTGCACTAGCGGTGAAGTCCTTACCAAATGAAATCAGAACTTATAGCGCGCTCGGCGACCAGGAAAGTTTTGCCGACCTATATGCGCTTGCTAAAGACGAAGGCGCTGCCTACATCATAGGCCCCATGACGCAGGCGGAATTGAATCCTAACAACAACAATGTTCAAGCCTTAACCTTGTTGGATTCTGCAGCAGCCAGCAGTCCATATCTGCAGCACGGTGGTTTATCATTAACAGATGAAGCTGCCGCCATAGTCAACTATGCCAGCCGCAATGCCATCCAACATATTTCAATATTAGCGAGTGATAGTCCTCAAGCACAGATGCAAGTTGCAGCTTTTGTTGCGGCCTGGAAAACCAAGTCAGACCAAGCTGTCAATATTATCACTGTGCCTACAGATGTTAAGTTCAGGACATTGCTGGAATTAAAAGACACTTTGGCTGCACAACCCAATGAAATTCTGTTGCTCGCTTTATCCGCCCAAGAAGCGATCAAGGTAAAACCCTATCTGGATATCAGCATCCCCACAGTGGGATTTTCCAGCCTGAACAATCTTCAGGGCGAAAAGCCGGTCGCTTTGCATGCCGTGCGTTTTGTCGACATTCCTTTTTTAACGGATTACACCAATGCTGACTTCAGCACTTATCGTGATGCTAGCGCTGCGCTAGGTTCTAACGAATTAAAACGCTGGTTTGCTTTAGGCGCGGATTACCTGGCTTTATTGGCCGCTAAATCCAATAGCCCAGGCAACGAAATGATGATTACCGGTCTCACCGGCAGCCTTGTTATTGATAAAAATGGCCAGGTTAAACGCCAACTACCTTTAGCTAGATTCACGCATGACAGTGTGGTATTGGATCATCATTAATTAATGATTACCCACCAGCCGCATCATTTAAAGCAAGGCAACATAGCTGAAGCAATCGCTGCAACTTTTTTGCAAGCCAAGGGCCTCACACTGTTAGAAAAGAATTTCCGTTGCAAACATGGTGAGATCGATTTAATCATGATGCACGGTAAAACCTTAGTATTTATCGAAGTGCGACTACGCAGTAGTGAGATTTTTGGCGGGGCAGCGATGAGTATAGATGCATCTAAACAGAATAAATTAAGGCGAACCGCAGCGTTTTTTCTGCAGTCACACGCCAATATATACGGCGACACAGCCTGCAGATTCGATGCCATCCTGATGCAAAGCTTGAATAGCGAAACGGCAGAATGGATACAAAATGCATTTTAGTAAAAATTACAATGGAGTAAAACAATGAAATTAACGACACTACCTCATCTTAAACGCGCCACACAACTACTCGTTGCGTTAACCATCACTTCACAATTCACAGCCTGCGTGCCGTTGGTTGTGGGCGGTGCAGCTGCTGGCGGCGCAATAGCTGCAGACAGAAGAACTTCTGGTGTCTATATCGAAGATCAGAATATTGAATTGAAAGCACAAAGAAGTATAGATGCGACATTCGGCGATGCGACCCATGTGAATGTCACTAGCTTTAAAGGCAATGTGTTGCTAACCGGTGAAGTCACGGATGCAGATGCCAAAGCACGTATCGAAAATCATGTTAAAACGATTGAAAGTGTGCGTAACGTCACCAATGAATTAGTGGTGGGTATGGAGTCCTCTTTAAGTTCCCGCGCCAATGACTCCTATTTAACCTCCAAAGTGAAGGCGCAATTCGTTTCCGAAAATCGCTTCCAGGCTAATTACGTAAAAGTGGTTACGGAAAATAGCGTGGTTTATCTCATGGGTGCTGTCACCCAAGCTGAAGCCGATGCAGCGGTGGAAATTGCCCGCAATACGACTGGGGTGGAAAAAGTGGTCAAGGTGTTTGAGTACATCCAGTAAATTCATCGCCTGCGGGCGATGATATAATGCGCGGCATTTTATGATTAACAATTGATAGCACTCAACATGACTTCAAATACTACAGCCAAACTTTCCAACGAAATTATTATTGAAGGCAATACGCGCGCAGGAAAACCTTTCCGTCCGAGTGATTGGGTAGACCGTATGTGCAGCACGTATGCAACATTCGGCGATGACCGCAAGCTTAAATATTCACCCTATTTGAAACCGCGTGTCGTCAATGGTGTGCGTTGTTTGGCCGTAGATTTGAAATTAAAAGTGGTCAATCCCGAAGGCTACGCGCAGTTAATGCATTTTGCCGACGAAAATCAATTAAATGTATTGGATGCCACCGGCAATAGCATCGAAGTGCCACATTAATTAATCGAATTGATCCGTAAAAAAAGCCCGTTTTATTTCGGGCTTTTTTATGTCGAGAATATCAATGCTACAAGTTAGCTTAGTGTGTAGACATTGACTTACTTGAGCCAATAATTTTTTCTATGTACTGTCGGGTAATCAAGCCTCGTTTAATGTTCACCAATTTACCTTGAGGGTTATAAATAAAAGTCGTTGGAAGCACATCAGCAGCGCCAATTTGCGCAATGACTTCTTCATCTCCTAGTACAATGGGATAAGACATCAACATGTCATCAACATAATCTGCCACCTCTTTGGTATCTTGATAATCGAACACGACACCCAGCACCATCAAGTCTTTTTTCCTGCGGTGGTCGTACAAATTTACCAAATCCGGCACTTCCTCAAGACAGGGTGGACACCAAGTCGCCCAGTAATTCACCAGCACCCACTTCCCTTTATAATGGCTTAATGTATGTTTGACGCCCTGTGTATCCTTAAGTAAAAACCCTTTGGATTCATGTTGTGCAGAAATATTAAAGCTTGCCGTACTTAGCGCTGCAACAAAAAATAAATTAGTGGCGAATTTGGGTAAAGTCATTTCTAAAGTTCAGATAAAAAATTGAGTGCGCCAGTACCCAGTCGGGTGTACTGATTCAACTAGTGTTCATGCTAGCAATATCATACAATCATTGAATTGATTTGATGCGGCTAAAATAAAAAAATGGCATTAAAACTTCATGTACCAGCGCTTAAAGAAAAACCTCTGATTGTAGCGGATACCCATCCGCAAAAAATCAGCCAATCCCTCGCAAGTCTGCAATTGCAGCACGCGCTTGATGTTGCCTCGCACTTATTCCTTGAGCTGGAAATTCTTAACCGGCAGAAGGTTTCACCCAATAACCGCTTACAAGCTTTGGATGCCTACCGGCCGACACTGATAAAAACCGTTCAAGCACTCGCCGAAGATTATTGCTATGCTGCCTTGCCACTTCATGACAAAGCCCGTATCTCAGCAGCGACGGCAGAGTCGCTATGGCTGGAACTAGGATATGGTTATAAATTAGCGTTAATCGATTTACAGAATCAATTAATCAAATTAGGCACTGATAAAAGCTCCGCACATGCTATTCAGCATGCCATGCATGCCATTGCTGAATACGCCATGGTGAACTACCAGACTTATTTCCCTGCGCCGGAACACATCTGGGGCGATTTACACCAGCTATATTTCTGTGCAGTGCAGCTTGGCATCCAGCACCAGAAAATTAACATGGACAGTGGGGATTTTGATGTCGAAGACTATGAGACCACGATTGAAGGCACTTATAAACATGCCTTGTTAATGGCACTGGCAGATCCTCAGCACCTAAGCCAAACTGATATACGGCGCGTGGCAGATTATCTGGCTTACCATGTTAAAGATGCCCAGATTTCTGCGGTCGTCCCGTTAGAAACGACATCGGCAGCCTTCATTATCAGCCTTAACTCAAACGAACCGCCAATTCCTTATAGTAAATACCGGTTGGCCCCAAATCCGACCACGGATATTCTGCTACAGACTATTGATTTAGTCCGGTTAATCCATTTGGATTTGAATCATCTAATCAATAAGGAAACCCCTAAGGATGGCCGGATTCCGGAAAACTTCCATCGAGACACCTATATAGATTTGCTTACTTATCTGATTAAGCACTGGGGTGTTATCCCACAACGGCTATTCAATCGGCTCAAAAAGAATGGTGAACTCGAAATTATCACCGGCATTAAAGCAGTGCATCATGTACTTAACAGCAAACCTTTAGCCAACAGTTTAATCGTTCGCCATGCCGATGAGTTAGAAGCACAGCATCAAGCAGTCAGGGCTTCAAGATGGCAAATTCTCAATATCAGCGCTACAGGTATGTCAGTACGTCGGCATCCTACTGCGGAAAAAAATATTCGAATTGGACATGTGTTAGGTATCAAGGCTAAAAATGAGGAAAGCTGGTCTATCGGCATTGTACGCTGGGCAAGCTGTGGCACTCGGGACAGGCTAGACATGGGCGTTCAGCTCATTGCGCCAAGTGCTCAAAGTGCTACGCTAAGGTTTAGCGGCAACTCTTTGGATGAAGCGGTTTTATTATTGCCGGAAATTCCCGCTATAAAACAAGCCGAAACCATTATGGCTCCGATAGGGACATACGAACCTGCCTTACGTTTGATTTTAATGGTTAACCAACATAAAAAACATATCCTACTCACCAAACTCATTGAACGTTCACATTATTTTGAACGTATTCAATTCAGTGTACTCAATCCATAAACTTCAAACATCATTGACATGTAAAATTCAGTGTGTGAACAGAGACTTTCAGTAAACTCTTCACTAAAACGTTTTTTTTGGTTACGATACGTAATTATTTTTAAGCATTCATAGAGGTTTTCATGAGCGAGCATATCACCCATCTTAACGATGCCAGTTTCGAACAAGATGTTTTACAGTCCCAACTGCCAGTACTAGTAGACTATTGGGCGGAATGGTGCGGCCCATGCAAAATGATTGCGCCGATCCTGGACGAAATTTCCAAAGAATACGCCGGCCGTTTGAAAATCGCCAAACTTAACATTGATGACAATCAGCTTACTCCTCCAAAATACGGGATTCGTGGCATCCCAACTTTAATGTTATTTAAAAATGGTAATGTAGAAGCCACTAAGGTTGGCGCTTTATCTAAATCCCAACTCACCGCTTTTATTGACAGCAACATCTAAACCCTTTACGCTATAAGCAACTCGTAAGTGCTTGGTTTTATAACAACGCTCAAAACAACGTTAAGTTATTGTAAATCAAGCATTTTCACTTTCAATATTCACCGTTGAATATTGAAAGTGAAGTCTAACCAACAAATCCCTTTTTTAAAATCCCTATTCAATAACTATAGGTTTTCCAGCGTTAATCCCCATCTTGTTTTTAGTGAGCCTTCATGCACTTATCAGACCTTAAACACTTACCAGTGACTGAACTGGTTGACATGGCAATCAGTAACGAAATTGAAAATGCAAGCCGCATGCGCAAGCAGGATCTGATTTTTGCAATCCTAAAAAACAAGGCTAAAAAAGGCGATAGTATTTTTGGTGATGGCACGCTGGAAGTATTGCAGGATGGGTTTGGTTTCTTGCGCTCTCCCGATACTTCTTACTTAGCTGGGCCAGATGATATATATGTATCACCTTCTCAGATTCGCCGTTTTAACCTGCACACGGGTGACACCATTCAAGGGGAAATCCGAACGCCTAAAGACGGCGAACGCTATTTTGCCTTAGTCAAAGTCGATCAAGTTAACGGTGAAGCGCCAGAGAATACCAAACACAAGATTCTCTTCGAAAACTTAACGCCTTTATTCCCAACTATTCCTCTAACGCTAGAACGTGATATCAAAGGCGTGGAAAACATCACCAGCCGTGTGATCGATATGATCGCGCCTATCGGTAAAGGGCAGCGCGGCTTGTTAGTTGCCAGCCCGAAAAGTGGTAAAACAGTGATGATGCAAAATATTGCGCATGCGATTACTGCTAATCATCCTGATGTGATTCTAATTGTGCTATTGATTGATGAGCGTCCAGAAGAAGTGACAGAGATGACTCGCTCGGTTAAAGGCGAAGTAGTTGCTTCAACATTTGACGAGCCTGCTACCCGTCACGTACAAGTCGCTGAAATGGTATTAGAAAAAGCCAAGCGGCTTGTAGAACATAAAAAAGATGTGGTGATTTTGCTCGACTCTATTACACGTTTGGCTCGCGCATACAATACAGTTATTCCATCTTCAGGCAAAGTACTGACCGGTGGTGTAGATGCGAATGCTCTGCAACGCCCGAAACGTTTCTTCGGTGCAGCACGTAATATTGAAGAAGGCGGCTCACTGACTATAATTGCAACCGCATTGGTTGATACCGGTTCACGTATGGACGACGTGATCTACGAAGAATTTAAAGGCACGGGTAATATGGAGATCCATCTGGATCGCCGTATGGCTGAAAAACGTCAATATCCTGCGATTAATGTGAATAAATCCGGTACGCGTCGCGAAGAGTTGCTCATTGATAAAGACTGCCTGCAAAAAATCTGGGTGCTGCGTAAATTGCTGTACCCGATGGATGATCTTGAAGCGATGGAATTCCTGTTGGATAAAATCAAAGCCACTAAAAATAACGCAGACTTTTTTGACAGCATGCGCAGGGGCTAAATTTAACGCAAAGTACAATTGAAATTTGCATGGCCGGATCTGCAATCAACTTGCACAAGCACATTAAAATCAATATAATGCGCGGCTATCGCAAAATTTGCGTCACTAACTAATGCCGTATCTTTCGGCAAACATACTGAGGTTATTATCATGAAAGATGGAATCCATCCAGAATACCGCGAAGTAGTGTTCCAAGACATTGGCGCTGACTTTAGCTTTGTTACACGCTCTACCATTAACACTAAAGATAAAGTTAAATGGACTGACGGTAAAGAATACCCATTGGTTAAAATCGAGGTGTCATCTAAATCACATCCGTTTTACACTGGTAAACAAATGATCTTGGATACTGCAGGCCGTGTTGATAAATTCCGTAAAAAATACGGTATGTAATTTGACTTTCGGTGCATATGCATTCTAAAAAGGCAGCTTAGGCTGCCTTTTTGTTTATGCTATGACATCAGTTAAAATACATTTTGAAAATAAAAACATAAGAGTTAAATACAATGCGCTTTCAACTAGACCATGACTGGCAAGGCAATATGGCAACTCCACGTGCCCGTATTGGTGAGAGCGCAAAAACCCATTTGCTGATTGTATTATGCGCAATTTGGATATTACTCGGTCTTATTGGCCACCATCCATGGAAACCATTAGAAGCTAACGGCATCAGCATCGTCAAAGGTTTACTTGATGGTAGTAGCTGGTTGGCGCCACTCGTGGTAGGCGAGACTTCACTTAACGCACCACCTTTGTATTATTTAAGTGCAGCTGCAAGTGCAAAAGTTTTCTCTCCCGTATTAAGTCTTCATGATGGCGCAAGGCTGATCAATGCCTTTTGGCTTACTATTACCTTACTTATGGTTGGCATGGCGGGGCGCGAATTATGGGACCGTGGTGTGGGACGTCATGCCACCTTCATCATGATGGGTACCATAGGCTTAGTATTAACTGCACATAGCCTGACTGCTGAAGTCGCTGGGCTCGCCAGTACTGCCACAGGGTTTTATGCCTTTGCACTTTCTAAAAGAAGACCGTGGCGCGCCAGTGCACTATTAGGCACCGCGTTCGCAGCAGGTTTCTTGTCTTATGGAGTGATGCCCGTCCTGATTTTATTTGCGACTGCACTCCTATTGCCTCTGGCATTTAAACCCTGGCGGACTACAGGCTATGCCACTGTCATCAGCGTCGGAGTTTTAATTGCCAGCCCATTCATATTGACTTGGGGGCTAATGTTGCATTCTCAGTCACCTTTATTACTCGCTGAATGGTGGCAAATGAACTTGGCAAGTTTTAACCAACGCAACCATGCCTATTTTCTACGCATTTTAATCTGGTATGCATGGCCTGCTTTACCTCTGGCGCTGTGGGGTATTTGGTGTTACCGCAGCCAGCTATTTATCAAGCCAAAATTTCAATTAATGCTGGTATTTTTCGCAGCAAGCCTCGTTCTATTAGGTTTTGGAGCAAGTAACAAAGATCTTAATGCATTACCGCTTTTATTACCTTTAGTAGCTTTAGGCGCGGGTAGTGTTGAGCATTTGAAACGTGAGGCTGCCGCAGCACTTAATTGGTTTGGCATCACACTTTTTGCGCTTGCAGGTTTTTTAATCTGGTTAGGCTGGTTTGCAATGATGACTGGCTATCCAGCCAAAATCAAAGAACGCATGCAATATTTATCGTCCCTGCAAGATATGCATTTTCATTGGCTACCTTTCATCATCGCCATCATCATTACCTTAATTTGGATGGTGACCTGCATCCGCGCCAAGCAAACCAATAAGTCTACGGTCACGAATTGGGCAGTGGGCATGACGTTTGGCTGGGGATTGCTCATGACCTTATGGCTTCCAATGCTGGATTCAGCAAAAAGTTACCACTACGTATTCAGTAGCTTTGGCAAAGCTTTACCTGCTAATTATGCTTGTGTGAACAGCTTGCATATGGGTAAGTCTCAGCAACTGCTACTTAACTATTACACCGATGTCATTGTGCAGCCTTTAGAAACCACGCAGCGATTGAGTTGCGATCTTTACCTGATACAAGACGAACGCGGCGAGGCTAAAACTGAGCCTGGTAGCGAATGGAATTTAATCTGGAGTGGAAAACGGGCTGCAGACCGTCGAGAGAGCTTCCGGCTATATCAGGCAAATAGCTAGGTTTAACTGCTTAAGCTATAGCTCAGACTAAATGCTCATTAATCGCATCACGAACAATAGGCTGTAAACCTTCACCTTGTTGTTCTTGAACATGAGCCAAAATCTGTTGGCGCATGCTAGCGGCCCAATAACGTTGCAAATGGTTAGCAATATCTTTTTTAGCCTGCGCTTTATCAGGAGACGATTTGAAAAAGTCACCAATCTGGTTGGCCATGGTGACAAGGTGTTCAGTTTGCATACGTTAAATCACTCTTTAAAATTACCTATAAATGTCATTAAACAATCGCTTCAGCATGGCTATATACGACGAAACCCTGTTCACGGGCAAACCCTATCAAGGTTAAATTAGATTGCTGGGCCATGCGAATCGCCAAGCCAGTTGGAGCTGAAATAGCTACTAAAATATTACAGCCTGCACTCACAGTTTTCTGTACCATCTCATAACTTGCACGGCTCGTGGTTAAAATAAATCCTTTCTGACTCTGACTATCCTTCTTAGCCATGGCACCAATCAATTTATCCAAAGCATTATGCCGACCCACATCCTCACGTAGCAGTAGTACGTCGCCTGCAGCACTCACCCATGCACTAGCGTGGGTAGCGCCGGTAAGCCCTTGCAAGTGCTGCTGTCCGCGAATGTTAGCTAAAGCTGTGTAAATAGCTTTATCAGAGATTTTAGTGCGTTGATTCACTTTATTAAGTGGGAGGCGTAAGGCTTGGTCAAGGCTTTCGCTGCCGCAGAGTCCACAACCCGTGCGACCGGTTAGGTTACGGCGCTTTTCTTTTAGCCGCTGGAAACAGGCTGTGGCTATCTCTAACTGCAAAGCCAAGCCATTCTCTTGCGAGATTACCTCAATGCCATATAAATCCGCTCTGCTGTCTAGAATACCTTCAGAGAGTGAAAAGCCCAATGCAAAGTCTTCGAGGTCTTGTGGTGTAGCCAGCATTACTGCATGGGATATTCCGTTGTACACCAGCGCTACCGGCACTTCTTCTGCAAGCACATCAATATTGGTTTCAACGCTATTCAATGAATGCCTGCTTACTGGATATTTGCCCACAGGTTCACTGCTAAAAATGATCGGCTCTTCTATTGGTTCTACCATTTGTTTCAAGGGCCTGTTCATTCTTTCCATAGAATCAGATCGTTAGATATCTAACGATCTGACACTAAGCCTCTGTTTTCTGTTTAGAGTTTCGCGCTACTTTTCCGGTAAACCCAATCTGCGTTTCACTAAACTCGTGATAGTGGCGTTGCCATTCTGATGGCTGCGAAACACGGGACACTTGCACGGCTGTCACTTTAAACTCAGGACAATTTGTCGCCCAGTCAGAATTATCGGTCGTAATTACATTAGCACCCGATTCAGGATGATGGAAAGTCGTGTAAATCACACCTGGTTGTACACGCTCGGTTATTTTTGCACGTAGCACTGTCTCGCCCGCACGGCTGGATATCCCAACCCAATCATGTTCCTTGATGCCGCGTTCTTCAGCATCATGCGGGTGAATTTCAACTACATCTTCGGCATGCCAGGCGACGTTTTTAGTACGTCGTGTCTGCGCACCCACATTATATTGTGAGAGGATGCGGCCAGTGGTCAGTAACAGCGGATATTTCGGCGTCACCTTCTCGCTAGTTGGCACATATTCGGTCACAAAAAACTTACCTTTACCGCGCACAAATTCATCCACATGCATGGTCGGGGTGCCAGTCGGCTGTTCATCATTACATGGCCATTGTATGCTGCCCAACTCATCAAGTTTTTTAAAGCTAACCCCTTGGAAAGTTGGCGTTAAGCGGGCAATTTCATCCATGATTTCAGAAGCATGGCGATAGTGCATCGGATAACCCAATGCATTGGAAAGCGCCGCTGTAATTTCCCAGTCTTCCATGCCGTCTTGTTGCTTGCCATCCACGATATTGCCGTTTTTAGGTGCCATCACACGACGCACAGGAGAGATACGACGCTCTGCATTGGTAAACGTACCGCATTTTTCCAGGAAAGATGCGCCGGGGAAGAATACATGCGCGAACATCGCAGTTTCATTCAAAAACAGGTCTTGAACGATGACGCACTCCATGGATTCCAGTGCATGGGTAACGTGTTGGGTATTAGGGTCAGACTGCGCAATATCCTCGCCCACGCAGTACAAAGCTTTAAAGTTACCATCAATCGCGTTATCCAGCATATTGGGAATACGCAAGCCTGGGTCATCACTCAATGGCCTGCCCCACTCCGCTTCAAATAAGCGACGGGTTTCAACATCAGAGACATGACGGTAGCCTGGGAACTCGTGGGGCATTGAGCCCATATCACAAGAGCCCTGCACATTATTTTGACCACGCAAGGGATTCACACCCACGCCTTCGCGACCCACATTGCCGGTGGCCATGGCTAAATTGGCAATGCCCATGACCATGGTTGAGCCCTGGCTATGTTCAGTGACACCTAAACCGTAATAAATCGCTGCATTACCGCCAGTTGCATACAATCTTGCTGCAGCACGTAAATCTTCTGGTGGTACACCCATGGCCAAGCCCAATACTTCAGGGGAATTTTCAGGGCGCGCTACAAAATCACGCCATGCCACATAAGAATCCCACTCACAACGTGCCTTCACAAAAGCTTCGTTAACCAAACCTTCTGTCACAATTACATGACCCAACGCTGAGATCAATGCCACGTTAGTACCAGGCTGCAGTTTAAGGTGATAATCCGCTTTGACATGAGGGGAAGAAACCAGGTCAATCGTGCGGGGGTCGGCAATAATCAGCTTCGCTCCTTCACGTAAGCGGCGCTTCATTTGTGAGGCGAATACCGGATGACCATCAGTCGGGTTCGCACCAATGATCATGATGACGTCGGATTTCATCACAGAATCAAAGGTCTGCGTACCCGCTGATTCACCCAAAGTCTGTTTTAGGCCATAGCCCGTAGGTGAATGACAGACGCGCGCGCAGGTATCAACGTTATTACTGCCAAACACCGCACGCACCAGTTTCTGTGTGACATAGACTTCTTCATTGGTGCAGCGTGATGACGTAATCCCACCTACTGATTGCACACCATATTTGGCTTGAATGCGTTTGATCTCGCTGGCAGCATAATTAATCGCTTCTTCCCAGCTGACTGTCTGCCATGGGTCACTGATGCTTTTGCGAATCATAGGCGTGGTAATGCGGTCTTTATGCGTTGTATAACCCCAGGCAAAACGGCCTTTCACGCAAGAGTGTCCATGATTGGCGCCACCATTTTTATTTGGCACCATGCGAATGACTTCTTCGCCTTTCATGTGCGCATCAAAAGAACAACCGACACCACAGTATGCACAAGTGGTGGTCACACTATGTTCCGGCGTACCTTGTTCAATCACGGTTTTTTCAATCAAAGTCGCGGTTGGACAGGCTTGCACACAAGCGCCACAGGAAACGCATTCCGAATCCATGAAGTTACCGATGCCTGATGCGACTTTGGATTCAAAACCACGGCCGGAAATCGTCAAGGCAAATGTCCCTTGTGTTTCTTCACAGGCGCGTACGCAGCGTGAACACACGATACATTTGCTTGGATCAAATGTGAAATAAGGATTAGATTCGTCTTTGGCTGCTTTTAAATGGTTTTCGCCATCATAGCCATAGCGCACCTCACGCAAACCGACCGCGCCTGCCATGTCCTGCAATTCACAATCGCCATTGGCAGCGCAGGTTAAACAATCCAGCGGATGGTCTGAAATATACAGCTCCATGGTACCGCGACGAATATCTGCCAATTTAGGCGTTTGCGTATGGACTTTGAGGCCTTCTGCTACCGGTGTGGTACATGAAGCAGGATAACCACGACGCCCTTCAATTTCAACGACGCATAAACGACAGGAACCAAAAGGCTCTAAACTATCTGTCGCACAAAGCTTCGGTACATTGATGCCCGCAATGATTGAAGCCCGCATGATAGAAGTACCTTCGGGCACTGTGACTTCCCGATCATCAATCATCAGCGTCACTTGTGTACTAGAAGCACTTGCTGGCGTACCGTAATCGAGCTGATCGTCGTAGTTAGTACGACTATGCTCGTGCTGATGATGCGTGTTACTGTATTTGCTATCGTCCATCGTCTCGTCCAATATTTGGCATTGCACAGCTTTAAGCTGCGACTTTTGCCTGCTGCAATTTATAAGCGTTGGGTACAAAATCTTCGGCAAAATGATTCATCGCGCTTAACACCGGATATGGCGTCATTCCACCTAAAGCGCATAGTGAGCCATTAAGCATGGTGTCACTTAAGTCTCGTACCAATTCAATATTCTTTTCGGGTTCTGTTCCGGCCATAATCTTGTCGATGACCTCCACGCCACGTGTAGAACCAATGCGGCATGGTGTGCATTTACCGCACGACTCTATCGCGCAAAACTCAAAGGCATACCGTGCCATTTTCGCCATATCTACAGTATCATCAAATGCGACAATCCCGCCGTGACCGAGTACAGCCCAAATCTTACTAAACTCTTCATAATCCAAGGGCGTATCAAATTGCGACTCTGGTAGGTAAGCACCCAACGGTCCGCCTACTTGTACCGCACGAATGGGTCGACCGGAAGCAGAGCCACCGCCATAATCATAAAGTAGCTCACGTAAAGTCGCGCCAAATGCCAACTCGACAAGACCGCCATGTTTGATATTGCCCGCGAGTTGAATCGGCAAAGTACCACGTGAGCGTCCCATACCGTAATCCGCATAAAACTGGGCACCTTTATCTAAAATGATAGGTATAGTGGCCAGTGATATCACGTTATTTACCACAGTCGGTTTGCCAAACAGGCCCTCAATGGCAGGTAGAGGTGGCTTGAAGCGTACTAAACCCCGCTTGCCTTCCAGGCTTTCCAGCAAAGAAGTCTCTTCACCACAAACGTATGCGCCGGCCGCACGGCGTACTTCCAAGTGAAATGTTTTGCCACTGCCTAAAATGTTATCGCCTAGATAATTCGCTTGCTTGGCTGCCTCAATTGCTTGGTTCAGAGTCACTAATGCATGCGGATACTCAGAGCGTAAATAAATATAGCCCTGTGTGGCACCCACTGCCAATCCGGCAATGGTCATACCTTCTATCAAAACGAAGGGGTCGCCTTCCATGATCATGCGATCAGAGTAAGTACCTGAATCACCTTCGTCGGCATTGCAGACAATATATTTCTGGTCAGCTTGGCAAGCTAACACTGTGTTCCATTTGATGCCGGTCGGGAAAGCAGCGCCACCCCGACCACGCAGACCGGAATCTGTCACGTTTTTTACAATGTCAGCTTGTGTCAGCTTCAAAGCATTATGCAAGCCTTTATAGCCATCATGCGCCAAGTAATCATTCAAAGAAACCGGGTCAGTGACACCCACGCGAGCAAAGGTTAGGCGCTGCTGTTTTTTGAGATAAGGGATTTCTTCAGTTAAGCCAAGATATAAAGCATGTGGTTTCGCATTCAGGAAGTCTGCTTCAAAAAGACTCGGCACATCTTTGGCTTTAACAGGGCCATAGGCCACGCGCCCTAATGGAGTAGCGACTTCCAGCATGGTTTCCAGCCAATAGAGACCGCGCGAGCCATTGCGCACAATCTGCACTGCAAGACCGCGATTTTGCGCTTCTTGTATTACTGCATTTGCAACCTTTTCGGCACCCATAGCCAAAGCACCAGAATCACGTGGAATATAAACGGTATAAGTCATTTTCAAGCCACCGTTTCTGCGACTAAGGCATCCAGTTCTGCGGCCGTCATACGGCCATGCACTTCTTCATCCAGCATGACATTGGGCGAGAGCGCACAATTACCCAGACAATACACCGGCTCTAAAGTAAAAGCCTGATCGAGGGTGGTTTGATGATAGTCGATGTGCAAATGCTGTTTGACATGCGCCTCCAGTGCTTCAGAGCCCATGGCTTGGCACGACTCAGCACGACAAATCTGCAATACATGACGGCCTGGGGGCGTAGTACGGAAATGGTGATAAAAAGTAACCACGCCATGTATTTCAGCAATGGAAAGATTCAGCGCCTTAGAAATATCGTCATAAGCAGTCTCAGGAATGTAACCAATGCTGTCCTGTATGGCATGCAGCAGCGGCAATAGACCACCCGGCATGTTTTGATGCTTAGCAATTAACGCGTCCAGTTTTGTGTGCAAATCTTGCAACTTAATCTCTCCAAAACGACTAACACTATAGTGGTATACAAAATGGTATATTACACTGATTAAATGCAATATTAAATAAGACTAGATACGATGTTGAAAGTGCCAGAAATTTTGCAATCAAACGATTATCCTCCACCCAAAACCACTGCGTCTTCAGTGCCAGTTAAACAGCTTGTAGACCAGTTCGGTAGGCAGGTCGATTATATCCGCCTATCGATTACAGATCGATGTGACTTCCGTTGTGTATATTGTATGGGTGAGGACATGACATTCTTGCCACGCGAAGAAGTGTTAACCCTGGAAGAATGCGCCCGCCTGATTAAAGCCTTTGTGAATTTGGGTGTAACCAAAGTTCGCATTACCGGCGGCGAGCCACTGGTACGCAAAAACGCCTTATGGTTATTTGAAGAGGTCGGCAAGCTTGAGCAGCTAGATGAGTTAGTGCTTACTACCAATGGTAGCCAATTAGTCAAACATGCAGCCGCATTAAGAAAAGCTGGAGTGAAGCGCATCAATATCAGCCTGGATAGTCTGGATGCGGCACGATTTAAAACCATTACCCGCATAGGCGAATTAGATAAAGTATTAAGCGGTATTCAAGCTGCCAAAACAGCCGGCTTTGAAAACATCAAATTAAATACGGTATTGATGCGCGGTGTGAATGACGACGAAACATCCTCACTGGTCGATTTTGCCATTGCGCAAAAACTGGATATTTCTTTCATTGAAGAAATGCCTTTGGGTGAAGTAGATCATACCCGTGCCTCTACTTTCGTGAGCAATGCAGACACCTTAAAAAAGCTGCAAAGTGAATACTCACTGATTGCCAGTACCGAAAACACAGGTGGTCCTGCGCGTTATTGGCGTGTACCTAACTCAGCCACTAAAATCGGCTTTATTTCACCTCATTCGCATAATTTCTGCGAATCCTGTAACCGTGTGCGCATTACTTGCAAAGGCGAATTGTATTTATGTCTGGGACAGGACGATAAAGTTGACCTCATGCCGCTTCTGAGAAACCACCCTGAGGATGACCAGCCATTGATTGATGCCATAATCAATAGCATGGCAATCAAACCCAAAGGCCATGACTTTGACTTGCGTAGGGCAGAGCCTGCCGTGATCCGCTTCATGTCACATACCGGCGGGTAGCCCTTCTATGCAAGTTTCTAGCATCATCTTATCCGGAGGATTAGCGACGCGCATGGGAGGTGTCGATAAAGGCATTATTTCACTGCAGAAAAAACCGCTAATCCAACATGTGATTGATCGCCTAATACCGCAGACTAGCGAAATCCTGATTAATGCCAACCGTGAAATTCCGCAATATGAGGCCTTAGGCTATCCGGTTTTACAAGACGACATTGCAGGTTTTATTGGACCGCTAGCTGGATTCTCGCTGGGCTTGCAGCATGCAAAGTACGATTACCTGCTCACTGTCCCTTGCGATTCACCCATGTTACCTATGGATTTGACTCATCGACTACAGGCAAATCTATTGGCGCAAAATGCGGAAATTACTGTGGCAAGCAGCGATGGCAATGCACATCCGGTATTTTGCTTATGCAAGATAAATGTTTTACCCAGCCTTCTTAATTACCTACATCAAGGCGGCCACAAAGTAAGCACATGGCAAAAAAGTTTGCGTTATATTGAAGTGGATTTTAGTGATCAGTCCGAAGCATTCGTCAATTTAAATACGCAGGCAGACTTAACCGCCCTGGAAGCTAGACTAGCCCATGCAGCTCAACTTTAATAACGGAATATCCAACATCGGTATACCAGTCATTGGCATTTGTGCCGCAGGTAGTAACGCCGGTAAAACCACGCTGATTACCCAGTTAATTCCAGCGTTAGCGCAAAAAGGTATACGCAGCTCAGTCATTAAACACGCGCATCACCGCTTCGATATTGACCATCCGGGCAAAGATAGCTACCGAATTCGTGAAGCTGGCGCTGTGCAAACTCTGATCGCCTCCAACCTGCGCTGGGCTTTAATGACCGAAAGGCAGCGTACACCAGATAAAGATGTGGAATTGGATTTGGCTGAATTACTGGGACAAATCGACATTCGTTATGCGGACATAATTTTAGTGGAAGGTTTCAAATCCGCTGCGATTCCGAAAATTGAAGTGTATCGAGCTGACATCAACCTACCCTTACTGGCACCCAATGATTCGAATATCATTGCTGTTGCAGCAGATACTGCTATTGAGGTTAAAGTCCCCGTTTTAGACCTGAATGAAATCCCGACGATCACTGACTTTATAATGCAATATATGCGTCGTTAATTACATATCGAAATTTATACCGAAATGACTACTTCACTTTCACAGTTGATTGCAAACCCTAGCTGTATGGACGATTACGATCCTAACTCGATGCCGGTAACCAAAGCCCGTGAATATATCCGACAATTTTTAACCCCAGTGCGTGATACGGAGACGGTAGCCCTTAGGCAAAGCCTGGGCAGGATTCTGGCACAAGATATCTTATCGCCCGCCAATGTGCCCAATTACGATAACTCAGCCATGGATGGTTATGCCTTTAATGCAGATGACCTTACAGGCCAGTTGCCACTTCATTTGAAAGTCGTCGGTAGTGCCTTTGCTGGCAAAGCCTTTAGCGGCAATTTAGCGAGTGGTGAATGCATTCGCATCATGACGGGCGGCATGTTGCCTGCACAAACAAATACTGTAGTCATCCAGGAGAAAGTAAAAGTGCTGGATGATGTCATCGAACTGACTGATATGCCTAAACGCGGCGCCAATGTGCGATATGCTGGAGAAGACCTGGCAATTGGTCAAATAGTGTTAACTAAGGGTCATCTGATGCAGGCGGCGGATTTGGGTTTGATTGCATCGCTAGGCATTGCCAACGTGAATGTCTATCGCCCCCTAAAAGTTGCCTTTTTTTCTACGGGCGATGAGCTGGTAAGCGTTGATCAGCCACTGCAAAGCGGACAGGTTTACGATAGCAACCGCTATACCTTGTTTGGCATGTTAACTCGTTTAGGGGTCGAATTAATCGATTTAGGCGCAATCCCTGATCAACCGGAAGTATTGGAACAGGTATTATTAAATGCTGCTCGCCAAGCTGACGCGATCATTACCAGCGGCGGTGTGTCCGTGGGTGAGGCGGATTATATGAAACAACTATTGGAAAAGCACGGTCAAGTTTTGTTCTGGAAAATCGGCATGAAACCCGGCCGGCCGCTCGCCTATGGCAAAGTAGGCAATGCGCATTATTTCGGACTGCCTGGCAATCCGGTCGCGGTGATGGTGACTTTTTATCAATTTGTACGTGAGGCTTTGATGCGGCTTATGGGCCAGCATGATGTGCCAACCTTGCCCTTATTTACTGTTCCCTGTGCAAGTCCGATTAAAAAGCTTACAGGCCGCACTGAGTTTCAGCGTGGCATTGTTTTTACTGATACTGACGGTGCCCTTAAAGTAAAAACAACCGGTCCACAAGGCTCTGCGATTCTAAGCTCTATGTCACTGGCTAATTGTTTTATTGTGCTGGATGAGCAGGTAGGCAATATTGAAGTTGGTAGCCTGGTTCAAGTACAGATGTTAAATGGCTTCACTTAATGATCATTATGATTCAACAATTACCTACCATCCTAGTTGTTTCAAACCAAGCGTAATTCACATTCAACAACTTAAAAGCCTTGTTGTATAATTTTTTGGTTTTATAACCTATAACCTACAAACTATTGAATTGTTAGTTTTTGAATAACCCAAGCCAACTTACCCCACAAACTGACAATACACTTATTTGGGCAATGATTTGCTCAGTAGGGCTGCATCTATTTCTCGCGGTGGTTATTCCTAATATTCGTATTGAACCACCAAAAAAACCAGCTATATTGACGATTGAACTGGTAAAAAAAGTTGAGCCGGAACCCACACCGGAGCCGGCCCCACAACTTGAACCAGAGCCGGTGAAACCCGAGCCTCTCAAGCCAAAAATTATCCCTAAGCCGGTGGTTAAATCGCCAACACCCCCGGTTGAGGTACAGGAAGATCCCGCTCCAATTGCACCGCCTCCACCGTCCCAACCTGAGGTTATTGCAGTCACACCTAAGCCTGACGCGCCGCCTTCACCTAAACCCGTCGCGCCACCCGCCCCACCTAAAGAAATAGTGCCCACCCAAGCTGAAGTGGATGATGCTAACAGCCGCTATGGCAATACTTTGTGGAGTGCCATCAGCAAATATAAGAAATACCCAAGAATTGCACAACAGCGCGGCTGGCAAGGTGAAGTGGTGGTTGAGCTGACATTAGATGGCAACGGCAAATTGAAATCCAAACAGATACTACAATCCAGCGGCTATGAGAGCTTAGATAACCAAGCGCTTGAAATGGTAGAAAAAGCATTGCCTTTCCCCTCACCCCCGGAAGCTTTACGTGGCAGCAACTTTACCATCCGAGTGCCCATTCCCTTCAAGCTTGAACCATAATTCACAAGCTTAAGCAGTCATGTCGCATAAGAATAAATCGCTCAAGGACTTGTTACTCATTCATGAGCTGGCCTTCATCGTGCTGATCGTGTTAGCCGCAGCAGCAGGGGCCGTCGGAATCCATTTATGGGAAAAGTCCAGCCAGGAATCCAGTCGAATCAGTTTATTAGTACAAGAAGTGCAGCAAACACGGGGTGACTTATACCGGCAAATGAAAGAGTTGTTCGATGCTTACTTTCTGGAAGATACCGAAGCCCGCCAACAATATGACGCGTTCACCCAATCGGTTGAAGCCCATTTTATCCAACTGAATACCATCGCAGAAGGCAAAGAAGAGCACACTGCCATCCAGGACTTACACGCCAGTTATCAGCAATTCGTTTATGAAACGTCTGCATTGTTTGATCAATCTCGCGGTAATAACAATGCTGCGACCCAGGATGCGATTCGACAAACCTTGGATATAGGCCTAGAAACCGGCTTGTTCAAACGCTATGAAGAAATCCTGGCGCGCACGGAAAAACTGTTAAGCGAAAAGCAATCTGAACTTGATGTGCAATTGAAAAGCACCAAACGCATCTCAGTCATTCTGTTAATCATTCCACTGACTTTAGCAATTTTGCTGTTGATATTTTCCAGAATGTTTCTAAAGCGGGCCATTGTTAAACCTATTCAAGGCGTTTTACAGGCCACTTCTGAAATCAGCGCAGGTAATCTAACCCATCGAGCGCCGGAAGAAGGGGTGCATGAACTTGCCTCGGTCTCTAAAGCCATTAATGAAATGGCGGATCAATTAATCGTAAGTCAGGAAACCTTAGTGCGTACAGAGAAGCAAGCTGCTCAAGGTTTATTGGTACCCATGCTGGCGCATAACATCCGCAACCCGCTCGCCAGCATCCGCGCCACTGCCCAAGTGATTGATACGCCGGAACATGATACTGAAACACAAGAGTCCTTGATCGGCATTATTAATACGGTAGATCGTTTAGAGCGATGGACCGGCGCGCTACTCGCCTATTTACACCCGCTCAAACCTCAACCTAGCTACACCACAGTGGCAGAAGTTCTCGAGGGCGCATTGGCACCGCTGCAACAGAAAATCAAGGAAAAATCGATCAAACTAATACTGCCTCAGTCGACCCATCTCAAGCTATTTACTGACCAGCACCTACTAGAGCAAGTCATTTATAACCTGCTGCTCAATGCAATTGATGCCTCCAGTAAACATAGTGCCATTGAAATTACGCTTGAAATCCAAGATCAGGAAATCATCTTGAGTCTAAAAGATGAGGGTTGCGGCATGCCCTTCACACCGGACCCAAGCACCGTAAGCCTTTCGCCTACCACGAAGCGCTTTGGCACAGGCTTAGGCATCCCTTTCGCCTTCAAGGTATGTGATGCTTTAGGTGGTCACCTGAATTTCCGGTCACGCGAGACTGGCGGAACTATTATTGCTATCACACTGCCCCATACTCTGACTATTAACACTTAATAGCTTAATCAGCTGGTTTCTTGCATTGAATATGCATTCATAGAAATAATGTCATTTTCCTGTTTTATTCGCTTGCCTTAATAAGACTTTTTATCAACAATGTAGTTAGCGTGTAAAAAATGATGACAAACACTGTAATGCTCAACCAATCTGTACCTGACTTCCAACTGCCTGCAACGACTGGCAAGACTTTCCAACTGTCCGATTTTTTAGGTAAAAATATAGTGCTATATTTTTACCCTAAAGATGCCACCCCCGGCTGTACCACTCAAGGCATGCAATTCCGCGATGCGTATGCCGAGTTTCAAGCGGCCGATACCGAAATATTCGGTATTTCAAGGGACAGTTTGAAATCTCATGAAAACTTCAAAGCTAAATTCAGTTTTCCTTTCGAGTTGCTTTCAGATAGCGAAGAGTTGGCCTGCGCTTTATTTAATGTCATGAAAATGAAGAATATGTACGGTAAGCAGGTGCGCGGTATTGAACGCAGTACTTTTGTCATCAATAAAAAAGGGGAATTAGTCAGGGAATGGCGTGGCGTTAAAGTCGACGGCCATGCAGCGGAAGTACTTCATGTTGTTCAATCATTGTAATTTCATTCAAACACTTTCATAGAAAGTTATTTATGGCGAAAAAACAGTCAAGTCTTACCAAGCTTTTTGTATTGGACACCAATGTCCTGATGCATGACCCTTCCAGCCTGTTCCGTTTTGAAGAGCACGATATTTACCTGCCAATGGTGACATTGGAAGAACTGGATAACAACAAAAAAGGCCTGACTGAAGTTGCACGTAATGCTCGCCAAGCGAGCCGTAATCTTGAAGAAGTGGTCGGTACTGACCTGGTTGATCTGGAATTAGGCTGTCCCTTAGCCATTAACGGTAACAAGCACCTGACCGGTAAACTGTTTTTACAAACTTCCCAAGTGAATGTGGAATTACCCGGTTTAGCCGGCAGTAAAGCCGATAACCAAATCCTAGGCGTCGTGATCGACCTGCAGAAACGCTATCCTCAACGCCATGTTATTTTAGTCAGTAAAGATATCAATATCCGCATTAAAGCCCGGGCCATGGGCATCTCTGCGGAAGATTATTTCAACGATAAAGTACTGGAAGATACCGAGCTGCTCTATAGCGGCATGAAAGAATTACCGGCAGACTTCTGGGAAAAACACAGCAAAGCCATGGAATCGTGGCAAGAATCCGGCCGCATGTTTTATCGCCTAACCGGACCTTTGTGTAAAACATTCCTGACTAATGAGTTTGTGTATTACGAGTTTGAAAAACCTTTCCATGCCATTGTGCGCAGTATTGAAGGCAATAGTGCCGTATTGGAAGTGGTTAAAGACCATATGCAGCCTAAACATAATGTTTGGGGCATCACCGCTCGCAATCGCGAACAGAACTTTGCGCTTAACCTGTTGATGGACCCGGAAATCGATTTTGTCACACTGCTAGGCCAAGCAGGGACTGGTAAAACTTTGCTGACTTTAGCTTCAGCCTTAACTCAAGTGTTAGATAAGAAAATCTACTCCGAAATTATTATGACGCGCGTCACCGTGCCGGTCGGTGAAGACATTGGTTTCTTGCCCGGCACTGAAGAAGAGAAGATGGCACCATGGATGGGGGCCTTGGAAGATAACCTGGATGTACTTAACAAATCCGATGAAGATGCCGGCGAATGGGGCAGAGCAGCTACGCAAGACCTCATCCGCACGCGCATTAAAGTGAAATCCCTCAACTTCATGCGTGGCCGCACTTTCCTGCATAAATTCCTCATCATTGATGAGGCGCAGAACTTAACTCCGAAACAGATGAAAACTTTAATCACGCGCGCGGGACCCGGTACGAAAGTTGTATGCTTGGGTAACATTGCCCAGATTGACACCCCTTACCTGACTGAAGGCAGCTCAGGTTTGACCTATGTAGTCGATCGATTTAAAGGCTGGGGTCACAATGGCCATGTCACCTTACTCCGCGGTGAACGTTCGCGCTTGGCAGACTTCGCCGCCGAAGCGTTGTAGTGGGCATGACTAAAGGGTTCTACACATTACTGGCTGCTCAGTTTTTATCTGCTCTAGCAGATAATGCTTTATTATTTGCAGCCATCGATGCTGCAACAACTTAATGCACCGGATTGGCATGAACCCTTACTGCTCCAGTTCTTTGTTATCTCTTATATAGTTTTGGCACCTTTCGTAGGTTCCTTTGCCGACGCACACCCTAAGGGTCGCGTCATGTTTATTTCCAATGCCATCAAATTTATCGGCGGGTTAAGCATGATATTGGGCATGCCGCCTTTATACGCTTACGGCATTGTCGGTATTGGTGCGGCAGCTTACTCACCGGCCAAGTACGGCATTCTTACCGAGCTATTACCACCGAGCAAATTAGTCAGCGCGAACGGCTGGATGGAAGGCTCTACTGTGATGGCAATTATTTTAGGTGCCATTATTGGCGGTAAATTCGCCAGCATTAACCTCCAAGCCGCCCTCATTGCAATTACTGCGATGTATTTAGCGGCCGCTATTTTTAATATATTTATTCCGAAATTACCTATAGATCACACCCTTCCAAAAAAGAATCTATTCTATATTTTTACGGATTTCTATCGTTCTTTCATTGCATTATGGAAAGATCCGCAAGGCCAGGTTTCGCTCTCGGTAACCACCTTATTTTGGGGCGCTGGTGCAACGCTTAGACTTGTTGTGATTGCTTGGGCAGCCATTGCTTTAGGGTTCGGATTAGAGAGCGCCACACAGCTTACAGCCGCAGTTGCAGTAGGCATTGCCTTAGGTTCGATTATTGCCGCACGTTATATCACCCTGGAAAACTCAGTTAAGGTACTGCCAGCCGGCATATTGATGGGCGTATTAGTCATGGCCATGGTTTGGATCACAGAATGGCATATCGCTGGCGCTTTACTGTTTGTAATCGGCGTATTAAGTGGTTTCTTCGTAGTACCGTTAAATGCCTTGCTACAACATCGTGGACACTTATTAATTGGTGCGGGACACTCAATAGCTGTACAAAACTTTAACGAGAACCTTGGGATATTGGTTATGAGCGGCGCATATACTTTGATGGTCAAAGCAAATTTACATATCAATCACATTGTCGTGATTTTTGGCCTCTTCGTTATTATTTCCATGAGTATGATCAATCGTTTGTATCGAAAGCATATTCAAATCGCTTCTAAGTTGTAACGTATGTATTTAATTATTTAGCAATAAAAAGCCCCGAAAATTCGGGGCTTTTTATTTACTGCAAAACTTAATGTAGCTTTACTTGTGCTTCGGTACGGCGGGTAATAAGCCGGGCTAGCGTTTGCAATACCACTACCCAAAAACCGTGTAAGGTCATTAAATGCATTTTATATAGAGACTGATACATTGCACGGGCAAATAATCCTTCTATATACATACTTCCACCGGATAGCGCGCCCATCAGGCTGCCAACGGTTGAATAACGGCCTAAGTTTACTAAAGAACCATAATCACGATAGGTATATTCAGGGAGCTCTTTTTTACCTGCCACGATATATTTAACAGTTTTGATTAATAAAGAGGCCTGCTGATGCGCTGCTTGTGCACGTGGTGGAACGGTCCCATCATGACCTGGCCATGGGCATGCTGCACAATCACCGAAAGCGAAAATGTTTTCATCCAATGTCGTTTGCAAAGTACGGTGTACCACCAATTGATTAATGCGATTGGTTTCTAACCCGTCAATTTCACGCAAGAAATCCGGCGCTTTAATACCCGCTGCCCACACCACTAGTGCCGATGGGATGAAGCGGCCGCTATGTGTATATACACCTTTATCAGTAACTTCCGTAACACGCTCACCCATATACAGATGTACGCGTAATTTACGTAACTCCAAATCGACTGAATTTGATAATTTAGGTGGCAATGCCGGCAATACGCGATCACTGGCTTCAATCAAAGAAATTTTGATATCACGATCCGCATCAATTTTATCCAAGCCGTATGCGGCGAGCTCACGTGTTGTATTGTGCAACTCTGCTGATAGTTCTACACCTGTAGCACCAGCGCCGACTATGACAACTTCCAATTGGCCAGCCTGTACCGGCTCTACCTGGGTTTGTGCGCGTAATAAGGCGTTATGCAAACGGCGGTGGAATCGTTCTGCCTGGTCTTGCGTATCCAGTGCAATGGAATGCTCGCGAGCACCTTTGATACCAAAGTCATTGGTAGTGCTGCCTACCGCAATAATTAATGTGTCGTACTGAAAGGTACGGCGCGGGATGACTTCTATGCCATCCTCATCGTAATTAGGTGAAATCGATATCTCACGCTTTGCCCTATCTAAGCCTTCCATGCTGCCTAGACGGAATTTAAAATGATGCCAGTGCGCTTGGGCTAAATAATCGAGCTCATGTTTCTCAGGATTCATACTCCCGGCTGCAATTTCGTGCAGTAGCGGCTTCCAAACATGGGTTTTGGATTTATCGATTAGGGTAATCAAGGCTTTGCCTTTGCGGCCCAAAGAATCCCCTAGCTTGGTTGCCAGCTCAAGGCCACCTGCTCCACCACCCACAATGACAACATGATGCAGCTTGTTTTGTTTAGTGTTATCCACAAAATTCATCCTACTATTGTTTTCAAATCTTATTCTAAAATAAAAAACGCGCCTGCTGAATTCAGCAAGCGCGTTTGTTTATATCACTTAATTATTTACTCGTTACCAGTTACGTTGCTCATGCTACGTACCCAAGCTATAATTTTTAGCAGTTCATCGGGTGTGATCCCATTTTTTGGATCATTTGGATCCATCAAACCAATACCTTTTGCACCCATACCACCATTGGTACCGTGCCATACGGTTTCAAACATACCTTTGTTAGTTGCATCTTTAGGATATTTATAATCCGGGCCTGTTAAACCTGGACCTACTTGACCTTTGGCATCAGGGCCATGACATTGTGTACAAGAATATAGCTGAAATACTTTCTTACCTTTAGCTATTGCTTCTGCATTACCAATGTATGGGTTTTTACCCGTGGTCATAAATTCTTTAGCCGCTGGTGTATCAAATAGTGCTGGGTCTATTTTTAACGGTTTACTGTCTTGTGTAGTGACAAAATCAATCATTTTTCCACTTGATTCAGCAGATGCATTACTACTCGTGTTACTTGAATCACCTTTATCGCAAGCTGCTAATCCAGAAGCTAACGCAAATAGCACTAAAACTAATTTCATTTTATTCATTACAAAATCCCCAAACCCTTATAAAGATTCATTCTAGACAATTGCACTTTGGAATAATTCCAGCCATAAAAAACGGCTACTGCAATTATACAGTAGCCGTCATAGATATTACAGCATGGTTAAACTTTAGATTACTTCATCCAAGGAGTGTCGCCACCACCTTTATATTGAGTACGCAACCAACCTACAATTTTCAAAATATCATCAGTATTTAAATTTTCTGGGTTACCTAATTGCTGATGCCAAGC
>PERG01000024.1 GCA_002928535.1 Methylotenera sp.
TTTGCCGCTGCGCTTCATTAATATAGTCACGACCGAACTCAACTTCTTTACCGTGAGAGCCTACAAAAAGCGCACTCACACCTTCACTTTTCTCACGCAAACTTACCCGCGCCCAGTATCGCTGAAACTCAGCTTTACTATTTTCTTTATAACCATGTTTCTCGATGATGACCTTATCATCCAAAAACGTGATCATTTCATAATCATCTGCATGCAAATTTAGATAATAAAATGCATAAGCAAAAGCCATTAATTCCAGGCCGGCAAAAGGCAACACCAACCACGCACCAACATGCACAAAACCGAAAGCCACTATGAGCGCGATCCCGGCTAAGGCAATCAAAAGCCTTAAGCTATTAATAGGCGATAATGAGTTATTGGGCCGAACCGTAATTTGAGTTTCTGCAAATGTTATTGCCATAAATAAATCTACTTTATGTATAACTGACAAACTAAATGTTACGGGGATATATGCAAACTGCGTAAAATATCAATAACTTGGCAGGTAAATTAACATAGAACCACCCAATACTCAAGTAAAAAAGTAACATATTGTTACAAAGCATTAACGGATTAATAACGTCTGGAAGGTAGAAAAATAAGGCGTGAAGCGACATTAACGATTAAAAAATTAATCGAATGTATATAGCCATGTGGTATTAAGTACGAGGAAAGTAAGTGCCTAAATTTGCACTCAGCAAAGCTTAGAGAAATAAGGACGCTTAGACGAGCTTTACGGGGATGAACCAAGAAATTGGTGCCCGGGGCCGGAATCGAACCGGCACGTTGTCGCCAACGCGGGATTTTGAGTCCCGTGCGTCTACCAATTCCGCCACCCGGGCCCTTGGAACATACAGCTCAGTGCATTGCTGTATAATTGCGAGCCGCTATTATAGCAAGCTCTGAGAATTATGCGAACAACTGATTTCGATTTTTATTTACCTGAAGCCTTAATTGCCCAACATCCCACCAAGGAAAGAACTGCCAGCCGCATGCTGCACCTGGAGGGTAATAGCGGAGCACTTCAGGATCAACTATTTATTGATCTCCCAAAATTCCTAAATGCTGGCGATCTTGTCGTATTTAATGACACGCGCGTGATAAAGGCGCGGCTCTTTGGCCATAAGGAAAGTGGTGGCCAAGTAGAGGTATTGATTGAGCGCGTGGTCAACCAAAATACTGCCTATGCACATGTGCGTGCTTCGCGTTCTCCTAAAACGGGTAGCCGCATGACGTTGGCTGATGCCTTTGAAGTAGAAGTCACAGCACGGCATGATGATTTATTCGAGCTGCGTTTTTTAAGTGAGATCGCAATATTCGATCTACTAGAACAATATGGCACCCTGCCTTTACCACCCTATATTACGCACGAGGCGACAGAAGACGACGACGAACGCTATCAAACAGTATTCGCAAAACACTTAGGCGCAGTTGCTGCCCCTACAGCTGGCCTGCATTTCAATGAAGCAATACTCAATAGCATCAGGGAAAAAGGTGTGACCATCACTTATGTTACTTTGCATGTAGGGGCCGGCACCTTTCAGCCAGTGCGAGTAGATAATATTCATGAACATAAGATGCATAGCGAGCTTTACAATATTACGCAGCACACGGTAGATTTAATCACGCAAACGCATGCACGAGGCAATAAGGTGGTGGCGATTGGTACCACTGCCATGCGCGCACTGGAAAGTGCTGCGCAGCAAGGTGAACTAAAAGCAGGGGCTGGCGAAACCAGCATATTCATCACACCTGGTTATCAATTCAAAGTCGTGGACCGCCTGTTTACCAACTTCCATTTACCTAAAAGCACACTACTAATGCTGGTATCGGCTTTTGGCGGCTTGGAAAATATACAAAAAGCCTATGCCCATGCCATTGACCAGCGCTATCGCTTTTTTAGCTATGGAGATGCGATGCTGATTGAAAAGCAAGATCCTAAGGGTAGTTATTGATCTTTTTGCTTCATTGAAACTTAATGAGGATAATCCCTCTAAAAACAGATATAAGAAATATGCACTAACAAGTAGCTGAAAATCAATCGCAAAACGTTAACAGTAAAATCATATTGAAATAAGCTCCAACATCTCTTTAAAGTTACTTAAAAGAAAGAAGCATTATGCGCATCTCAGCAGTTTTACTCGCCTTAACAGTAGCCACCACTGCTTTATCTGCTCAGGCCGAAATTATCCCGGAAGCTAAAGTGGGCATCAAAATCCCGCTAGCAAAAAAACCTACTACGCGCCCCATGACAGTTGCGCATGCACCTAAATTGAAACGCTATTACATTGCCGATGGCGGATTAGCACCGATGATCAGCGAGTTTGAAGCCGCCATGTCCAAGTCTTTAGTGCATGCCTACGACGAGTCCGGTCAATATATAAACTCTTCGCGTCCTGGCTACGATAACCGCTCCATTTACTTCAACCCGAACACTAACAAACTGGAAACGGTGACTTACAATGTTTCCAGCGATGTGGGCTTTTCTCCCAATACCGGCATTTATGCCATTGACCTTACCGAGACTGGCGACTTAAAAGACACTTCTACCGACGTTGCCGGTTTTAACCCAGCCTTTGGCGATGCGGCCACCATGCCTAGCTACAACCCTGAAGCGCGCCAATACTACGCTAAACAGGAACGTAGCAATAAAGTGTGGGTAGTGGATTTGAAAGCACGCGAGAAAGTCAGTGAAATCTTGCTGGATTTCAAAAAAGCGGGCGTTGTACATGACGAAATCAGCGATCACTATGTTGCCTATAGCGGCGTTAAAGGCCATGAACTAGTACTGTTGGATGTAGATCACAAAGCGGCATTAGTATTTGATTTGAATGGTCAGTATGTTGGTAAAAGTGAGCTACCTAAAGAGTTAAAGCTACGTTCACAAAATCACTTTAATGGCTTAGGTTATGCCAATAACATGCTATTTGTTTATCATGAACCTGAAGGTGAATTTGGCACTTATTACGGTTTCAACGTCGTTAAATAACTTTAAAATAAGTTTCTGAAAATAAATAAACCGCCTTAAAGGCGGTTTATTTTTGTACAGCTATCTTAAAAGGCTTAACTAATTGCAGCCGCTACTTTTGCAGAGACCAAGCCGAAGATTGCACCTAATACCACTGAGAGTGCAACCAGCAATACTGGGTTAGTGAAGTCCATCGCACCGTAATTGCCGGCAGTTTCAGTAGAAAGTGCATAACCAGCCGTTGCTGCATAGCCATAAACGTTAGCAGGCACTACAGAAAGTAAACTGAAATTTGCCACAATGACCAGGAAAAATACCGTAATAGCGATATAAATCGCAGCGGCAACTGATGCTGGCAGACCTAAAGGATTGGTGACTACAAGCGCAAGTGCAATGCCTGCAATGATAGCGCCGTACACCATCCCTGCGATGGTTTTTTGCAATGCAACGGTATCACCACCGGTGTGGAAAAAGCAGCCCCAAGCAATGAACCCTACCCATACCAACACTAATCCGGCAAGTGGTCCTAATGCTAAAAATGCCCAAATGCCTCCTAATACTGCAATGCTAATGGCTAACGCGGTAACTTTCGACATACTTTATTCTCCCTCTAATTATTGAATTGAGTAGCAGTAAAGCGAATTTCAGCGCGATGCCGAGAGCCTATTAAGAATGGTGTAGGTGATTCACAACATCAAAACGCTGCAGGCATACTGAACGATTTTTATAAAAATGTAAACTTTTTTGCACCAGAATGGCGCAAGACTAAGATTTACTATTACAGCGGAGGATTTGGCAGCAGTTTAGGCGGATTATCAAGATTCTTAGGCGGGGCTGCAAATAGAGGGGGCGTATAATTCCAGTTTTTGCGCCATGCGCCTAACACCAGATTCGGGTATTGAGGCTTACCAAGACTACCGTTATAACGTCCCAATGCACGGTACAGATCACCCCGCTCAATATCCAGATAGTGTCTCAAAATAGTGCATCCATAACGAAGATTGATGCGCAAATGAAACAAGTTATGATCTTTGGCACCAATACTGCGCACCCAGAACGGCATCACCTGCATAAAGCCCCGTGCCCCAACGGAAGACACCGCATATTTCTTGAAGCCGCTCTCGACCTGGATCAAGCCTAACACCATCTGCGGGTCTAAGCCCGCACGCGTCGCTTCATAATGCACTGTTCGTAAAAAATCTTCGCGATTGTTACGATTCGGCATGCGCTTTAGCAAACGGCGCGACATTTCATTGAGCCAAGCCTCGCCTTCCTGTGGGGTGGTAAAAATCAGCTTGGGTGAAGCGCGATCGCTGATGCTACGCTGCATCATGGCTTTTACGCTATTGGATAGTGGTTCCTCACGTTGCGATCCGGCCTGGCTCAATACTGGCAAGCTTAGCAATAATGCCAAGCCGCATAGTGGCGCCAACAACCTTAACATGATCGACTGCATATATTTAATTAAGTGTAGTTTATAGAACGGCTTGTTGCACGAACGCTACTAATCCAGACAACGGCACAGATTGCGCTTCACTCGCTACGCGTGCTTTATATTCCACCACGCCTTCGTTCAAGCCACGTTCGCCGATCACGATGCGATGTGGAATGCCCATGAGGTCAGCTTCAGCAAACATCACACCCGGGCGTTCACCGCGGTCATCCAGTAACACATCCACACCAGCCGCCTGCAAATCATCATGCAGTTTGTTAACTGCTTCCTTTACCGCATCCGATTTATCATAGCCGATGGCACAGATTACTACCGTAAATGGCGCCATGCTGGCTGGGAAAACAATACCGCGCTCGTCATTGCCCTGTTCAATCGCTGCACCGACAATGCGTGATACGCCTATTCCATAACAACCCATTTCCATGACTTGGGTCTGGCCATTTTCATCAAGGTAAGTCGCATTCATTGCCTGGGCGTATTTGGTCCGCAACTGGAAAATATGGCCGACTTCAATCCCGCGGCATAAAGACAATACGCCTTTACCGTCTGGGCTGGCATCACCCGCTACCACGTTGCGGATATCCGCAACCAAACTAGGCTCAGGTAAATCGCGGCCGAAGTTAACACCGGCTAAATGGTATTTAGGCTTGTTGGCGCCGCAGACAAAATCGCTCATCAGGGCGACAGTTCTATCGGCAATGACGGTGACATTGGCATTCACCCCTACCGGCCCGATGAAACCAGGTGGACAATTCAGGTGCGCACGGATTTCCTCTTCTGTGGCAAAACGGAAATCTGTAAAGCCTTCCAGCTTGCCAAGTTTCACTTCATTCAGCGCATGGTCACCGCGCAGCAAAGCCAGCACGAACTGGCTGCTTTCGCCTCGCTTAACGATCAATGCGATCGCCTTCACGGTTTTTTCAATACCTATGCTCATTAATTTGGCGACATCTTCACAAGCCGTTTGCTTGGGAGTTTCCACATCGCGCATGGTTTCCGTTGCTGAGGCCCGTGTCTGTACGGGGGGCAATGCTTCCGCTAACTCCACATTTGCAGCGAAATCAGATGTATCGCAGTAAGCCAAGCCATCTTCACCTGAGTCCGCCAATACGTGGAACTCATGCGATCCATCACCGCCAATGGCGCCGGTATCGGCTTTCACGGCACGGAATTTCAGGCCCAAGCGATTGAATACATTGCTGTAGGCCTGGTACATGGTTTGGTAGGTTTGCTCCAAAGACTCAAAATTGGTATGGAAGGAATAAGCATCCTTCATCATAAATTCGCGCGCACGCATCACGCCGAAACGTGGGCGAATCTCGTCGCGGAACTTGGTCTGAATCTGGTAAAAATTCAATGGCAGCTGTTTATAGCTGCGGATTTCCTTACGCGCGATATCGGTAATCACTTCTTCGTGCGTAGGGCCGAAACAGAACTCACGCGCATGGCGATCCTGGATCTTGAGCATTTGTGGGCCGAACACCGCCCAGCGGCCGGTTTCTTCCCATAGCTCTTTTGGTTGTACGGCGGGCATCAGCAATTCCAGCGCACCGGCCTTATTCATCTCATCACGGACGATGGCTTCTACCTTGCGCAACACACGCAAGCCCAACGGCATCCAGCTATATAGACCGGAACCCAAACGCTTGATAAGCCCTGCACGCACCATGAGGATATGGCTTGGTAACTCTGCTTCGTTCGGGGCTTCTTTTTGGGTATTGAAGAAAAATTGGGAGGCGCGCATGGCTAATTATCGATGCAAAAATCAAAGTGCGAATTTTACAGAAGTTTTAAGTAAAAAGGCTTTTTTCCATGGTTTTCCGCTTTAAGGCCGATGCGGCAGTCGGATGGGACTATCCTCTGGGACATAATCATCCTTCCAGACTTCAAAAGGCACAATAGTGGCCGACATGCCATTATCATAAAACCAGCTATCCACGGCAAAACGTTTACCTGTATTAATTTCATGCATCACCGCCGTGGTATGCGGCCAGCCATTGAAGAAAAAATTTCGCCTACGCATATCCTCAACGGCATGCCATTTAAGCAAGCCCTGCTGCTGCATGAGACGTATATAGCTGGTGGTATTAATCGCTTCATCATTACAGTCGAGCTGACCTGGGAAGTCTGCATTGTCAAACGTTCCAGCGCGATCACCCGCAGTACCCGTTTTGGCGCCAACGAATCCCTCCAGCAGGCCGATCGCAGTGGAGATCTTTTCTCGCTCCAATTCAGGGGTTAAGGTTTCATTAGCTTGAGTATTCGCTGCAAAAATTGCTTCGATTTTCTGCCACTCATTCGCCGTAATGGCAACAGTCTCGCTAGCTGCGCATCCGCCGCCATGACAGATTTCGATCGCATTTAAACTAACAGGGGATTTATAAATACGGGAAATGTCTGAAACCGCAGCCTCTGCACTTAAGGCCGCCCAAAGAAAAACACTACATAACCACGGGCGCATTGGGTAATTCATTTTGGTTGATCCCGTTGGCAGGATAATGAAGTGCGAGTACCTGGCCGATTTGCTCAATGCCATATAACACGCCCGCTTCAAATTGGCCTTGCTTGAAACGCTGTTCCATTTCATGGCTGATACGTTCCCATCCAGATTCGCCAACATGATGATGAATGCCACGATCAGCCAGAATCTCAAAATCATGATCAGCTAGTAATAGATAAATTAACACGCCATTATTTTGCTCGGTATCCCAAACGTGTAATTGCGAAAATATTTCGATAGCGCGCTTTTTACCGGATTTTTTCCGCAAAATATCGATTGCATCTAAATTGCCTTCTACGACAAAACGTATTTGCCCGGTATGCGTCGCTTCACTAGTTGCGATGGCTTTTTCGATGCGACGCAGGCTTTCAAGAGGGAAATAATGGCGTGTGGCACTAGGGATAGTGCCTAAGTGTTTACACAGTCTTTTGAATAATTTAAATGACATTAAGTCGCCTGTATTTACCAGTCACCGGAAGCGCCGCCGCCGCCGAAGCCGCCACCACCACCTGAGAAAATGTCACGGCCGCCGCCATAACTGCCGCCCATACCACCCAGCCCACCTAACTGGCCCAGTCCAAACGCACCCATCATGGTGACGAAAAACGCCACGATGCCGAATATGATAGCGAGTAACAAACCGCCACCTAAAATCCAGGCCAAGGCACCTATGGCGCCACCAGTCAGTGCGCCGCCAAAAAAGCTACCGAACATGCCGCGCAAAATACCGCCGAGCACCAGGCCACCTATCAGCAATAAGGGCAACATACCGGAGATACCACCGCCTTTATTTTGGGATTGCGCTGGCGCAGGGAGTTGTTCACCGTCAATGAGCCGCATCACGACATCGGTCGCATCGTTCAAACCGCCATAATAATCACCTTGGCGGAATTTAGGTGCCATCACTTCCGAAATAATACGTTTCGCAGTAAGGTCTGGAATCGGGCCTTCCAGGCCATAACCCACTTCAATGCGCATCTTGCGGTCGTTCTTAGCGACCAATATCAATAAACCATCATCTTGCTTTTCCCTGCCTATCTTCCATTCATCGACCACGCGAATGGCGTATTGCGCGATGTCTTCCGGCTGTGTAGTGGGCACAATCAGAATCGCGATCTGGCTGCCCTTTTGCTGCTCGAATTGCGTTAGCTTGGCTTCGAGTTGATTTTGCTGATCTGGACTTAAGGTTTGGGTAAGGTCGGTGACCCGGTTTTTAATTGCAGGAATCGCGACCAACTCTGCATGGACGCTGCCGGTAAATAATACCAGCAGCAGGCACCATGCAAAAAAGCTCGCTTCAAAAAATCCCGATTTAAATTTGGCGGTCATGTAAAGCTAAAGTCGACTATTTCGTTTCGCTGAAATCGACTTTAGGCGCGCTTGAAATCGCCTTTTCATTCTCAACCGTAAATGTGGGTTTTGGATCATACCCAAACATCATGGCTGTGAGATTGTTAGGGAAAGAGCGAACCGCAACGTTATATTCCTTGATAGTTTGGATATAGCGATTACGTGCCACAGCAACGCGATTTTCCGTCCCTTCCAATTGTGCCTGTAAATCACGGAAACCCTGGTCGGCTTTCAAGTTAGGATAATTTTCAGCAACAGCCAATAAACGGGATAAAGCTGAGGTTAACTGGCCTTGCGCCGCCTGGAATTTGGCAAAAGCTTCAGGGTCATTTAACACTTCCTCAGTAACCTGGATACTGCCAACACGGGAGCGGGCATCGGCCACTTCGGTCAATACTTCTTTTTCGTGCGCGGCATAGCCTTTCACCACATTTACCAGGTTGGGCACTAAATCTGCGCGGCGTTGATATTGATTCAAAACTTCTGACCAGCTCGCCTTAGCTTCTTCATCAAGGCTTTGGAATTTGTTGTAGCCGCAGCCTGTAAGACTTAACACTAATAACAGCGCAAAAATCTTTAATCCTAGTTTTTTCATTTTTTGTTCCTTTGCGAATGAGTTAAGTCAATAATGGCGACGCAGTGCCGCTATTACAAGAGTCAGGTCAAGCTATGACCTGATAAAGATTGCAATGGTTTTAATTGCGTAGTTTTAATTGAATAGTTTGCTTGGCTAAACACAAATCATCCCAAGCTTTAGATTTATCTTCCGGTTTGCGCAATAAATCAGCCGGATGAAATGTCACGATTACCGGTACATCATTGTAGCGATGCACCTGCCCACGCAGGCTGGCAATGGGCGCATCCGATTGCAGCAAAGACTGTGCGGCAAACTCACCTAAAGCAACCATCACCTTCGGTTTAATTAAAGCCACCTGCTGCTTTAAATACGGATCGCATTGTTTGACTTCTTCAACTTGTGGATTACAATTTTCAGGCAGTCGACACTTTAATACATTGGCAATAAAGACATTATTTCCACGATTTAATTGCATCGCGCTCAGCATATTATCCAGCAGTTGGCCGGCTGGACCTACAAATGGCTCACCGCGCTTATCTTCAACTTCATTGGGGGCGCCCCCGACAAACATCCATTCCGCTTTAAGGTCACCTACGCCAAAAACCGTTTGCGTGCGTGTGGCAGCCAAATCGCAAGCCCGGCAATCTTTGATGCAGTCTTGCAAAGCGGTCCAATCCATATTTTGGATAATCTCTGCACGGCTCAGCAGCTCATCAGCGTCATCCATTACAGGGAGTGCGATTTCTGCCGGGAGTCCATCCGGTTTGATAGGCTGTAACGTATTATCAGCTATCAATATTTCGGTTGTTACATCGGGAACCACTTCAGCTTGAACGTCTAAAAGTTGATTCAAAGCATTCACATTGAGCAATGGCTCCCGCGGGCGCCAAACGGGCAGCAATTCTAACTCCCGCAGAATATCTTCACGTGAAATATGGGAACTCATAGTGCCAAGCCCATCAAAATGGCATCTTCGCGACCCACTGCGGCAGGGTAATAGTTACGCCGTATGGCCATTTCATTAAACCCCATGTTTTCATATAACGCAATTGCGGAAGTATTACTCGGACGCACTTCCAGGAACATATGCACGGCCCGGTGGTTCTTAGCAATCTGTATCATATGTTCCAGCAACAATCGTCCTAGCCCTTGTTTTTGATAAGCTTTGGCAATACTTAAATTCAAAAGATGCGCCTCATCCAACACCATCATCTGCAAGGCATACCCAATGATTTCACCCTGATTTTCTAGCACCCAGGCGCTATAACCGGATTGCAGGGAGTCGACAAAATTGCCTAATGTCCATGGGTGGGAATAAATGTGCGGTTCAATGGACATAATGATGTCCAAATCTGCAGCGTACATAGGCCGGAACTTGTACTGCTTTTCAGGCGCATTACTTGGATGAAGAGGCGATTTAGGCATTGCGCTCATAACCGTAAGCCCTGTTCGCGCTCAGCGGTTTTTAACGCCACGCGATTACGAATATAAATTGGCATAGCATCATGGGCGGGCCCAGCTTGACCGCTTAAAAATACTGGTTCTGCCAGATTCAGAATAGCACTAGCGTTAGGCAATAAATCCGGCTGGATAGATGCAGACGCATTGGCTAATTGATTGGCATAGACCTGGCTTAATTGTTCGGTGTAAGTTTTCCAGCCACTGCCAGCACCTACCCAGCCTTCGCCTTTTAACGTCGGCACATCTTGGGGCTTGTACAACCCAGGTTCCATAACGGTTTGCCACGTGCCGGCAATTTTTTCGTAAGCTGCGTGATACACCTCACCCATGCGGGCATCCAGGCAGGCGATTATTTTTGCGGTATTGGTTTTAAGTTGTGCGGTTTCAGCGAGCGCTAGCAGCGTGCCAATGGGCACTACAGGTAAATTACCACCGAAACCCAAGCCTTGCGCGACCCCGGCAGCAATACGCACACCAGTAAACGAACCAGGCCCGGCACCGAATGCAATGCCTTCCATCTCGTTTAACTTTAGGCTAGCTTGGTCCAGTAATGCCTGGATTTGCGGCAAGATCAATTGTGAATGCGATTGCCCTGCCAACACATCGTAGCTAAATCGCTGGCCATTTTTATTAATGGCTAAAGATAAGTACTCAGTAGAAGTATCAAATGCTAATAAATTCATAGGTGTAATTCTAAATCATTTGCCCGCGCTTGCCGTTAACACTCAAGATTCAGTGGAGATTTTGCCACGCATGCGCTTGATTTCGCCGCGCTGGGTTTTAGTTTCGAGCCGCCGCCGCTGTGCGCCATGAGTCGGCTTGGTAGCGTAACGTGTCGGTTTCACGAGATTGGCTAAATTCACGATTTCATGCAAACGCTTAATAGCGTCCTTTTTATTGGCCTCTTGGGTACGAAATTGTTGCGCTTTTAATACCAGCACGCCATCGGCTGTGATGCGATTATCTTTACTGTTGAGCAATTTCTCTTTTAACCAATCGCTCAATGAAGATGCCGCAATATCAAAACGCAGATGAATAGCACTGGAAACCTTATTCACATTCTGGCCGCCGGCGCCTTGCGCACGGATAGCCGTGAGTTCATATTCAGTTTCAGGAATCATCAGCATGAAATCATTACCAAACTTTACTCAAAGAAGGCCTATGCTTCAAAGAACGCTTGCACTTCGGCAATATCGCGCGTGCGTTTAAACGGCGGCAAACTTTGCCAGATTTTTTTGCCATAGGATTTGCTAATCAGGCGCGGGTCGCAAATCATGAGCACGCCGCGGTCTTTCTCGTCGCGGATCAGACGTCCGGCACCTTGCTTCAGGGTAATCACAGAATGCGGCAGCTGATATTCCATAAAGGCATTTTTGCCTTCCGCATTGAGTTTATCGACGCGCGCGGAAAGCACCGGATCATCAGGTGGTGCGAATGGCAGCTTGTCGATGATCACTACCGATAGCGCTTCACCGCGCACATCCACGCCCTCCCAAAAACTTTGTGAGCCGACCAATACAGCGTTGCCTAAACGTCGGAAGCGATCAAGCAATTCGGTACGTGAACTCTCACCTTGTAATAACAGCGGGCTTTCAATGCCTAGTTCGGAAAACGCTTCTTTAAGTAAGGCATGCATCTCGCGCATGGCACGCAAACTAGTTGAAAGTACAAAAGCACGGCCGCCACTGGCCTGCAAAACGGGTAGCGCTGCAGCAACCACACTGGCGGTATAACTTGGGCTATTGGGGTCCGGCAAATCGGTGGGTACATAGAGCAATGCCTGTTGCTGGTAATTAAACGGGCTATCCCAAAAACCAGTGGTAGCGGCCTGCAAACCCATTTGCGAAAGGTAATGACTGAAATCACTCTTGACTGCCAAAGTCGCTGAAGTGAATATCCAGGCACGCGGTTGGGCATTGAGTTGTTTGCCGAAGCCTTCAGCAACGCTGAGCGGCGTAGCATGCAATTGTACAGATTGTGTAAATACCTCAACCCAGCGCACTAGGTTATTATTTTCTGCCAACTGCCAGCGGCTAAATAACTCATACAAACCCAAACTGCGCTGCCAGCATTTTTCCAGCAAAGGGTCGCGTCCCGCTTGTGTCTCCAGCACGGCTGAAAGGTCGCCCAGCTGTTTCAGCATATGGTCAAACGCTGGCTGGAAATTTTTCAGTGCTAGGGCTTTTTGCACCGGGAAGCGCGAGCCTTCATAGGCAAAGACCAGCCTAAAATCTTTGGCAGCTTTTTCCAGCTTAGGGATGGCTTCGCCCATGGCAATGCAATCCTTAGCCAGCGAAAGATGGGCCGCGGTGCAATCGCGGGCCAATTCCATTAACTGACTGGTCGACACATCTTCCCCGAAAAATAAACCTGCTACTTCGGGCAATTGATGCGCTTCATCAAAGATGACAGTATTGGCGCTGGGTAATAACTCGGACACTCCTTCGTCACGCAGCATCACATCAGCAAAGAACAAGTGATGATTTACCACTACAATGTCTGCGGCAAGCGCCTGTTTACGCGCCTCCATGACAAAACAGTCTTTGTAAGAAACGCAATCTGCCCCTAAGCAATTATCCCGCGTGGAAGTTACACTCGGCCAAATAGTGGCATTTTCCGGGACAGACGTTAAATCACTTTTATCGCCGGTTTTGCTATTTTCTGCAAAGGTTTTAATAACCTGTAAATATTGTGCATCTTCACGTGATGCAAAGCGACCTTCATGGCTAGCACGCTCCAGATGATAATGGCACACGTAATTAGAGCGGCCTTTCAGCATGGCGACTGTGACCGGTACTTTCAGGGCATTACGGATATTTGGTAAATCACGGCTATAGAGTTGATCCTGCAGGTTTTTAGTGCCGGTGGAAATAATGACTTTACCACCGGTGAGTAATGCTGGTACAAGGTAGGCAAAGGTCTTGCCGGTACCGGTACCCGCCTCCGCTACCAGCTGGCCATTATTTTCAATCGCTTCTGAAATTGCCAGCGCCATTTCCAGTTGCTGGCTGCGCTCGCTGTAGCCTTCAATATGCCCGGCCAGGATGCCATCTTTTTCAAAAACCTGGCGAATGTCTTGTATATTCATAGAACTAGATTATCCCACGAGTGAACATCAGCAGGGGGCGCTAAGTCACTTATTGCGTGTAAGACTTTGTGACTTTTAATATAACTGCAAGGTTGCATAATCGATTTAATTCCCTATAATCGACCCGTGATTAATTCCAGCCACAAAATTTATAGCGCAATTTTACTAAGCCTGCTGTCTTTGCTTAGCACTTCCTGCGCCGCGGTTGAGCCTAGCCCTTACAAGTTGGCGCAGCCATCGCCCATGCTTTCGCAATCCAGTGCGAGTAGCATTGAAGGCGAAGAAAACTGGCCGGAACGTGCGCGCGATGTTTTGGTCAACGCATTAAGCTTGACTGGCGTACGTTATAAATATGGCGGTAACTCTCCGGAAACCGGGTTTGACTGTAGTGGATTCGTGCGCTACGTCTTTAAGCAAGCAACCAGTTTGACCTTACCGCATAACGCACTTGCTATCAGCCGTTTAGGCCAAGCCGTGCCTAAAGATGAACTTAAGCCAGGCGACTTGGTGTTTTTTAATACGCTCAAAAGAACGTTTTCTCATGTAGGCATCTATTTGGGTGATAATCGTTTTATTCATTCACCTAGTAGCGGTGGTAAAGTCAAAATCGAAAGCATGCAGGATGGCTATTGGGCGACCCGTTACAACGGCGCTCAGCGTTTAGACCAAGCTGAAAAGTAATTTCAATGATTTCATAAAAAAAGCGGCAATTGCCGCTTTTTTTATGTGTTCGATTACTGAAGTACTTAGCTAATTAAGCGTGAAATTTAGCAACATCCCCAGGTTTACGCAGCATTTTATCCACTTCGCCTATATGCAACTCTTCTTGATAAATCATTTCACGGGCGTATTCTTCCAGCATAACAGAGTCACCTTCGACCAGTTTCAATAAAGCCTTATAGGCGTTGAGCGCAGCAGTTTCATGTGCCAGCGATTCACGCAAGATATCACCGATGTCGTGATTATGCGTTTCCAGCAAAGGACCAATAGATAAAGATGGATGACCACCTAAATGGGTAATAATCTCGCCTGCCTTGTCTGCATGTGCGAGGGATTCGGTTGCCTGACTGCGCAGCCAGGACACGATTGGAATCCGGTTATAGCCAAACACCATTAATGCATAGTGGGTGTAGCGCACGACCCCAGCCAATTCAAATTCCAGAATGGTATTAAGCGCACTGATTACCGGGCTATTGTTTCCATGATCTTGTGACATATCGTTCTCCTTTAACTGCGCATGTAAATTAATGCGTGATGCCAGAAGTGTATGCCAATTAAAAAAACATTGCAGAATTGCAAATAGTTCGCATTGTCAGTATCAACTAGACTACATAACAGGTCGGTCGCTGTGGCCTAAATCCCGCGTTGGGTCAATGCGGTCACGCACCAGTTGCTTAACTTCCTTGGACTCCGGAAAACGGCCTTCTGTTTTCCGCGAATAGATGAGCTCTCCATTTAAAGTGATATCAAAAATGCCATTCGTGCCCGGTTTCAAAGCTACGCGAGTGATATCCTGCTCAAAAGTTGTTAGCAATTCCTGCGCCATCCAGGCCGCTCGCAAAAGCCAACGACACTGGGTGCAATAGGTAATTTCAATACTATATTCGGGCAATTTATCTATCCTTTTTATCAAGCCTAAACTATACTTAATTACGGTACTTAAATCTGGTATATAAACCTGAATCAAGCACTTATTGTCTAATAAATAGTACCGTTGAATATTATTTGTCTCAACGAACATTATTCATTCTTAGAAAGAATTTTATCGAATAATTTTTGCTAAGTGCAACTATTGACACTGCATGTGTCCAACACAGCGGTGTAGTTTATTTAGGAACAAAATTTACATGCAAGTTAAAAACAAATATCGCGGTTTTGCGAAACTGGGCTTAGTGAGTGTTGGCTTAATCTTAGGGCTTATGCTGAGCTTAACCTATTCTGCAGTAGCAGAAAAAATGGTCAAGCAACAACTGCCAATTGAAGATTTACGCGCTTTTGCCGAAGTGTTCGGTAAGGTCAAAACTGATTATGTAGAGCCAGTTGAAGATAAAAAGCTGCTTTCTGAAGCTATTAGCGGCATGCTAACCGGTCTAGATCCGCATTCAAGCTATATGGATGCAGATGCATTTAAAGATATGCAAGCCGCGACCCAAGGTGAGTTCGGTGGTTTAGGGATTGAAGTCGGCATGGAAGATGGTTTGGTAAAAGTGGTTTCGCCTATTGAAGATACGCCTGCCTATAAAGCCGGAATCAAAAGTGGCGACCTCATTATGAAATTGGATGAAACGCCGGTAAAAGGCATGACGCTGAATGATGCTGTTAAACGTATGCGTGGCAAACCGGATACTAATATCGAACTAACCGTGCTGCGTAAAAACGAGCCTAAACCGTTGAAATTCACCTTAACCCGCGCTGTGATTAAAAATAAAAGTGTCAAATATAAATTGGTTGAGCCCGGCTATGCCTATGCACGAGTGACCCAGTTCCAGGAACATACCGGTGAAGACTTAGCTAAAGCCATTAAACTGATGGATGCTGAGAATAAAGGTCCGTTCAAAGGTTTTATCCTGGATTTGCGTAATGATCCAGGTGGCTTATTGAACGGTGCTGTTGGTGTTTCTGCAGCGTTCCTGCCTAAGGGCGAACTCGTGGTGTACACAGAAGGCCGTGCGCCAGATGCCAAAATGCAGTTAACCGCAATTCCCGAAAACTATGTGCGCGGTGGTGTGCGTGAAGATTACTTACGGGACTTGCCGGCTTATTTAAAAACTGTACCCATGGCAGTGCTAATTAATAATGGCTCTGCTTCTGCTTCTGAAATTGTGGCCGGCGCATTGCAAGACCATAAACGTGCAACGATCCTAGGTACGCAAAGTTTTGGCAAAGGATCCGTACAAACCATCATGCCCATGAATAATGGCGCCGCAATCAAGCTCACGACCGCACGTTATTTCACGCCTAAAGGTCGTTCGATCCAAGCCAAAGGGATTGTGCCGGATATTATTGTGGAAGATGGTACAGATCAATCCGGCAACATCCGTGAAGCGGATTTGACACGACATTTATCCAATCCTAAAGATACGGAAGATGCAATGATCCCTCATCCGGACCAGCCAGCCAAAGACATGACTAAAGAGAAATTGAATGAGAAAAAATTTGCTGAGCCTGCCGGTCCGATTGAGCCTGCCAGCAAAGATGATATTCAGTTCAATCAAGCCATGAATTTATTAAAAGGCTTGCCCGTCATCAAAACACCGCCACCAAAAGTGGAAGCTACTAAAACCAATTAACTCATGGCGGTTCTAAAAAACCACTTCGTGTTGCGAAGTGGTTTTTTTATTTATGGCCTCACACCACTTTAAAGGGTGATAATTCATGCGGTCAGTTTATAATTCCGCATGGCTTTAACTTTAGAATCTTTGGTAACAGAAGCGGACCGGTGTGTGGCATGCGGTCTATGCCTACCGCATTGTCCTACCTACCGTAAAACAGGCTCTGAAGCAGATTCACCTCGTGGACGTATCCAGTTAATGCGTGCCGTTAGCCAAAATATCCTGCCCAATAATGATCGCTTCAAAGAACATATTGATCTGTGTTTAAGTTGCAGAAGCTGCGAGTCGGTCTGTCCTAATAACGTGAATTATGGCGCACTGGTAGATGCGACCCGTGCTTTGCATCTGCCTAAGAATACACTTTGGTATCGCTTAACTAAGCCATTGATCCGGCATAAAAGCCTTCAATATCTTGCAGGCTGGCTTATTTGGTTATCACAGTGCACCAAGCTTGATGCACTGCTGAAGCGTGCTATCCCACTTACTAACACTTTACCGGTTTTGGATCGTCCTGTTACTTGGAAAACCTTTTATCCGGCGCATAGTCCACATAAAGGCTCTATTAATTTATTTTTAGGATGCGCCAGCAATACGTTTGATCAACAAACCTTAAAAGCCAGCATTTACGTACTGAATCAATTAGGCATTGATGTTTATATTCCGTCGCAAAGCTGTTGTGGCAGCATCGCCCGGCAAATGGGCGACCAGGCTGAAGCGGAAGAGTTGAGGCAGATTAATCAAGCAGCATTCGACAAAAAAAGACCACTAATAACAATTGCCAGTGGTTGCGGCGCGGGATTACAGGATTATTTATTGACACACTCCGTGCAGGATATCAGTACGTTTTTGCTCGCTTGTGACTGGACAAATGTCACCATCCAGCCGCTCGCCACGCCTATCTTTGTGCAAGATCCTTGCACATTACGCAATGTACAAAAGGGCCAGCAGGCGGTTTATCAGCTGCTAAAAAAAATACCGCAGGCCCAAGTACAGCCGCTCCCGGGGAATGCACAATGCTGCGGCGGCGCTGGTGCGTATATGCTTACGCAGACCACCATGGCGAGTCGTCTGCTTGCTGACAAACTGGATGCGATTACATCAACCGGCGCTGTATTATTGGCCAGTGCTAATATAGGCTGCAGCTTACATATTGCTCAGGGATTGCGCGCACAACATAAGCAAGTGGAAGTGCTGCACCCTGTTAACATCATGGCTAAACAATTGGGGTATATTACGCTGTGAATGGATGCAAACTCGCGGTAGTGCTGGCTTACTCACATAATTTGGGCGTAGAATCATTTTATGCAAAATAGACTTGATCAGTTGATTGTAGAATTAGACAAAGGCTTGCGGACTTTATTTGCGCAGCCGTATAGTGTGCGCTCACATCCGGATCAAGACATTGAAGAAACCACAATGAGCGGCGCAGAAAAAAAACAAGCGGGTGCACTCATGCGTGTGAATCATACCGGCGAGGTATGTGCCCAGGCACTGTATAGCGGCCAGGCGCTCACTGCTAGGAATCCCGCCACCACAGCAGCCTTACAGCAGGCAGCACAGGAAGAAACTGAACATTTGGCATGGTGCGAGCGCCGGATTCAACAACTGGGTGGACGTACCAGCCTGTTAAATCCTTTGTTCTATGCCGGCTCATTCACACTCGGTAGCGTTGCCGGGGCTCTGGGCGATAAGTGGAATTTAGGTTTTCTGGCTGAAACCGAAAAGCAGGTAGGCGCTCATTTGGCGAGCCATCTCGACAAGCTGCCTCCTGGTGATCAAAAAACGCGCAAAATCATTGAACAAATGCAACAAGATGAAGCTAGGCATGCCCAAGAAGCAAAACAGCAAGGCGGAGTAGAGTTGCCCTTGCCAGCTAAATTTCTAATGAAAAAAATGTCAAAACTCATGACGACCACGTCATATTATTTATAAAGGTTATACGGTTTATGCAAAAATTCAGTGATGTATTACAAACTTTGGATGATGCTTCTCACGTACAGCGTATTGAACTTTACAATAATGATGGCAGTGTAGCAGGTGTGATTGAGAATAAACCCGGCAGCCAAGGCTCGATCAAGGTCTATCATCATTTGTGGCGCATGTATGGCAATATTTCATTGGATGCGGCGGTAGAAGGCCTAAGCCTATATGCTGAACATACTGAGGATGCAGAAAATTGCCCAGGTAAACATCCAAATGTGGATCGCTTGCTGAATATTCTGGAAGATGAAAAGCCGTTAACCGTGAAAGTGATTGAAATGGATACCCCCAAATAGGCATTCATTAGACATATTATCGTAGTTAAAAAAACAGCACCGATTGGTGCTGTTTTTAATTCTGCGCTATTTCTATTTTAATCTGCCGATATCAAAGCACTAATGGGCGGATGATAAATAAGCTCTAGCAAATGCCCGACTGAATCCAGACAGTAAAAGCCACGGGCGCCATCCCGATGTGTTTTTGGCGCTTCGGTAATCCTGACCCCTTGTTTCACAAAATAGTCATACCATTGATCCACATCATCCGCAGTTTTTAAAACAAAACCTATGTGATCCAACCGCTGCTGCGGTACAGGATCATAGTCCACGCGATGCAAAGCAAACACATCGCCATGATTGGTTAAATACACATTGTCAGCATCTGGCTGCCATTCAATATGCATGCCCATAATGTCTACATAAAACTTTACACAGGCTTCAAGTTCTTTAACAAACAAGGCTACATGGCGGATACCCAGCATGCCGCCGGGTTTAGAAGATACTGTGGGGGGCGATTGCATTTAAACAATTACCTCAGCGCTCACCACTTCAAAATCATGGGTGATCTCACAAGCTTTGCTTAACATAATTGAAGCGGAACAATATTTCTCTGCAGATAATTTTACTGCACGCTCAACTTGTGTGAGATTCAAGTTATCGCCGGTAATGACAAAATGCACATGGATTTTGGTAAATACTTTAGGAATCTCATCGGCGCGATCTGCATCGATTTCTGCCACGCAATTTACAATCGGCTGACGGGCTTTCTTCAAAATGGTCACGACATCAAAGGAGGTGCACGCGCCCATGCCAATCAGCAGCATTTCCATCGGACGCATGCCGATGTTACGGCCACCATTCTCAGGTGCCCCATCCAACACCACGGCATGACCGGTTTCCGATTCACCGACGAAACTCACGCCGTCGATCCACTTGATATTAACTTTCACTTAACTTCTCCGAAAAATATAAATTTCTAAACCAGACAAGGCGAGCACAAAAAATGACGCCGCAGCTTATTTGTTATATGTAAGGCCTTATTTTTGTAAGCAATACCGTATGGTGACGAAAATTATATTTTTACTTAACGTCTAACAGTTCGACATCGAATATCAGGTTAGCATTCGGCGGAATTACCCCACCTGCACCACGTGCGCCATAACCCATTTCTGAAGGGATAATCAATGTGCGTTTGCCACCGATTTTCATGCCCTGTACGCCTTCATCCCAACCTTGGATCACTTGACCACCGCCTAAAAAGAAATTGAATGGTGAGTTTCTATCCAGGCTACTATCGAATTTCTTACCTTTGCCGCCTTCAGCAGCAGCGTCGTATAACCAACCTGTGTAATGCACAGTGACATTAAAGCCTACTTCGGCTTCGCGGCCAGTACCTACCTGGGTATCAATTTTTTGTAACGCTGTAATGTTGCTTTGTGTCATTGCGGGTTTTTCCTGTGATGAAGTGAATTCTGCCTTACAGCCCACGGCTGTTAAAGCGGCCAATAATATTGTGAGTGTTAATAATTGCGGATGTTTCATATTTGCATATTCCAAGTGATTAACGGTGCTAATGATACTAGAAAAAAATAGAGCCCAGAAACTCTAGCCCTTTATCATGGGCGGCATTAATGTAAATAGACCCATTCCAGAAGGGCGTCTTGAGCAGCCCTGGTCAAAGGTGCTTTGGTATCGTTGACCATAAAAACGACCACATAATGCTGACCACTCTTGGCAAGCATATACCCTGCAACACTATACACACCATTGATGGAGCCAGTTTTCAAATGTCCTTGAGCATGGGCAACACTGTTTTTACGTTTTTGCATGGTGCCATCTACCCCCAGGATAGGCAACGAGGCCATCAACTCAGACATTACCGGGCTATAGTAAGCATGCACTAACAATGCGCCCAGATGCGCTGTACTGATGCGCTCGGTACGTGATAAGCCTGAGCCATTTTCTATACTTAACTCATTAAATTGTAAGCCTACCGAAGCCAACCAGTTTTTAATGGCTATTACAGCGTTCACTTCTGTAGCCGGTTGGCTATGCGCTTCAGCTGCAATGGTGAGTAACAGCTGCTTGGCCATCAGGTTATTACTCCATTTATTAATCTCAGGCAAAATTTGCGCAAGGGGCTTGGATTCATGCTGAGCTAATTTGGCTGCATCATCGGGTAAAACATTCAGCTGTAATTTGCCGTCAAAAATACCGCCGGCTTCTGCCCATAATTTACGAAACAAGAAGAGGTGGTAATCGTTTTCTGTAAGTGCCAATAGCTCCAGATATTTTTCATCGCAATTAGCAGGAAAGCTGCCGGAGAAAATAACCGTAGAGGTTTGCCCTTCTTGACTCACGTCATAGTGCACATCGTTTCGCCATGCGGTGCATTCTGTGGTACTTACTTTAAGCTGGTTGATGACATTCATCTCAGTCAATTGAGGCTGAACTTGCACAGTAACATCAGCCCCAGCCCCATCAAAACGGAAACTGCTGGTTTTCCCATTCACAATGAAGGCGTTAGGTGTCGCGTTATAAGCACGCAGTGGTTCGCCATCAAAGCTGCCAGTATCCGGTGATTGGCTGGCAAAGTAACTTTGATCAATCATGACATCGCCTTTGATTTCTTTTAAGCCCTGCTGGCGCAACTGGTGCAGCAATTGCCATAAATCAGCCTGGCTAAAGCTGGGATCACCATAACCTTTAAAATATAAATTCCCATACAACACACCATTGATGATTTTGCCATCGGCGTAAACCTCGGTTTTCCAGCGAAAGTCCGGGCCTAGCATGCGTAGCGCCGCATAGCTTGTGACTATTTTCATGCTACTTGCAGGATTGAGCGCTATATCTGCCTGATGGGCAACTGAGGGCGGGTCTAAAAGCACAGGCTGCGCTGCCAAGGGCTGCACAAAAACAGATATCTGGCTTGGGCTAACCCCGCTGTTTTTTAATGCCATGTTCACGCTATGCGGTAACTCAGCATGAGTACTATGCACGGTAAATAGCATAGTTAAAACAGCGATTGCCTTAAGCAAGGATTTACATGCCTTCACAATACTTTTTCCAGCGTATTCAACGTTCTATGCGTCGCGTCTACCATCCAATCTATTTCAGATTCCGAAATGGTATAGGGCGGCATGAAATAAACGGTGTTACCGATGGGTCGTAGCAACAAGCCCTGTTTTAATGCTTCAGCATAACATTGGCTTGAAAAAGCGGAGCTGTGCTTTTCCATATCAAAGGCAGCAATCATGCCTTGGTAGCGCATATGTTTGATTGGCAGGTGAGTAAGTGCTTGCATCTTGTTTTTGAGATACTGGGCTTTAAGCTTATTGTTTTCCAGCACATTTTCAGTTTCAAAAATAGCCAGCGTCGCCAAAGCCGCGCTGCAAGCTAATGGATTGCCGGTATAACTATGGCTATGCAAAAAGCCACGTGCGGTACGGTCATCATAGAAAGCCTGGTAAATATCATCCGTAGTGAGTACTGCGGATAATGGCAGATAGCCGCCGGTAATGCCTTTGGATAGACAGATAAAATGCGGCAACACGCCAGCATATTCACAGGCAAACATAGTGCCAGTGCGTCCAAATCCTACGGCGATTTCATCGGCGATCAAATGCACATCGTATTCATTACAGATTTCACAGGCGCGTCGTAAATAATCGGCGTGGTACATCCCCATGCCGGCTGCACATTGCACGAGCGGCTCGATGATAAATGCTGCTAATTCAGCATGATGCGTTCTAACGTATGCTTCTAACGCATCAGCACAACGCCCCGCATAATCTTCTGCACTTTCGCCGGGCTCCGCTAATCGAAAATCCGGGCTCGGCATTTGCGCTGATTGAGTGAGTAATGGCGCATACGTATCTTTGAAAATGGCCACATCGGTAACACCCAGCGCACCAAGTGTTTCACCGTGATAACTATTTTGCAGACTGATGAATTTGGTTTTATGCGATTTACCGGCATTACGCCAATAATGAAAACTCATTTTTAAGGCGATTTCCGTGGCACTGGCCCCATCGCTGGCATAAAACGCATGGCCTAAACCTGTTAACTGGGCCAGCTTTTCTGAGAGCTCTACGACAGGCTCATGGGTAAAGCCGGCCAGCATCACATGTTCCAACTGATCTAGCTGCGTTTTGATTGCATCTTTGATGATGGGATTATTATGCCCAAACAGATTCACCCACCAGGAACTGACGGCATCGAGGTATCGCTTGCCATCGGCATCATATAGCCATACCCCTTCTCCTTTTTTAATCGGGACTAAGGGATATGTTTCATGGTGCTTCATCTGTGTGCACGGATGCCAAACGGAGCGCATGCTGCGCTCCAGCCAGGATTGATTAGCCATATCTAAAGTTGCTCTTGAAAACACGCACGCTTAATACCTACCGTTTATTCGCCTAGCGAAATACCAACCCCAAACATGTTTTGTGAATGGTTGTAATCGAGCAGGCTTTCACCATAACCACTAGAAAGCATTAAATGTAGCTTGATATAAGGATTATCGAATAAGCGCTGCTGCAAATCAATTTGCGCAAAGCCCTTATTATCGCTACGTAGATTGTTGCGTAATAAGAGTGAGACGGCGGTTTTCTCGGAAGGCGCTTCCCAGCGCACCGTCATATCGCCATAACCCATGTATTTTTCAATATCAGGATTATCATCATCTTTACTGTGTTCCGGCACGCGCCACCAAGGCCTTACCATAAGTGACAACTGATCGGTCAATTCCCAACCGGTTTGCAAATAGATCCGGTTCCAGCTTCTGGATAATGGGTTCGTATTGCCGTTTGACTGATGTACTACGCCCAGGTTAACCATACGGGGGATATACGCTTTTTGAACACCATCCACCGTATTATCAATCCCTAAAGATAAAATCAGTTCAGGCTCGTAAACGTTTTCGCGTAATGGCCGCGACGTGCCGCTATCGAATACCTGCCAGTAAGATTGTTGTGTATACGCCGCCCAAACTCTGGAGCTGGTGACATAAGGCAGGTTCCGGATGAGTGGAATATTATTCATGAGCTCAGTTTTTAAACTAAGCTGAAACTTCAAATCTTGTTGGTCTAAATTACGGTCTGCAGATTTAACCCGACTTGGGCTATCAGGCGTGTCGTTGGTGTTATCGGTATTAGTAATCAACAGGAAATTGGATTTATACGTTTCAATATCGGTAATATTCCAGTCGCCGGCTGAAGTGAGCCGCCACTTTCTTTCCATATAGCTCAAAGCTGGGGTCGGCTTTTTAATGGCCACAACGCTATCTTTGTCAGGTAAGGCTTCTTTCGCATCAGTAGCGGCGTTAAGATCGCCGTTCTCAGCCTTGATTTCAATGGCAGGGGTGGAAATGCTATCAAAGCAAGATAAGCGTTTTTTCGCTTCGAAATCTGAAGGGTAAGTCGTACGGCATTTCAATAGTGCCTGCTCTACGGTTAACACCTCGTCAGCTTGCACTGAGGCAGCCCCGAATAGACAACCGGATAATAACAACATACGATGAAGCGGTAACGACTGGCCAAGATACATAGTATTCCTTCTCATAGCCTTTTAAGGGGCTGGATTCATATAGCGCAAATGCAATTGCTCAATTTCTTTTAATAACTCAGGCGATAACTGACAGTCCCAGGCATCGATATTTTCCATCAGTTGCATCATTGAAGTAGCGCCAATAATGGTACTGGTGACAAACCAGCGGTGGTAAACAAAGGCCAACGCCATTTGGGTTGGTGTCATGCCGTGCTGACGGGCCAGATGTGTATAAGCCACAGTCGCCGGTGGTACATTAGGTTTTTTGTAGCGCTGTGCGTAACCCAAGAACATGGTCACGCGTCCTAAGGCGACCGGATCATCGACATACTTTCCTGTCAGGTGACCAAATGCAAGTGGAGAGTAAGCCAACAAGCTGACATTTTCACGATAAAGAATTTCGGTCATGCCAAATTCCATACCGCGGTTAATGAGGTTATAACAGTTTTGCAGGCTGGCCACTAGCGGTAAATCGTATTGCCGGGCAGTACGTAAAAATTCCATGACGCCCCATGGCTGTTCGTTTGAAAGACCAATAGCGCGTACTTTTCCTTCTTTTACCAACTCAGCCAGGGTTTCCAATTGATTTTGGATACTCACCCAATCTTTAAGCGAGCCTTGCTGATAGTGACCGGACTCATACTCATTAGCAGGGTCAAACTGATATTGGCCGAACATAGGCACATTACGTTCCGGCCAATGCAGTTGGTAGACATCAATGTAATCCGTTTGCAAACGCTTCAATGAGCCTTCAATTGCAGCACGGATATTGTCTCGGTCCAAAGAGTGCGGACCATTCCGTATCCAATGCATGCCGCGTCGCGGCCCGGCTACTTTGCCGCCTAATATAATCTTGTCCCGCGGCTGGGATTTCAACCAATTGCCTACAATCGTTTCCGTACGTGAATACGTATCCGCTTTGGGCGGCACCGGATACATCTCTGCGGTATCAATAAAATTGATGCCGTGGGCTACGGCATAATCTAATTGGGCATGGGCCTCTTCTTCGGTGTTCTGGTCACCAAAAGTCATCGTGCCAAGGCAAATGGAAGATACCTGTATGTCGGTGTCACCTAAATTACGATATTGCATTGTGTTCCAATAATTCTAATTAATTTTAATGTAATAAAGATTGGCCAGAGGCCAAGCTAATTTGCGTTTTCTCGGTAATCAGCAGCAAATCCCAACCGGCTTCACGGGTAGCCAGCTGTATCATGTTGGTAATAGCATGCACCAACTCATTATTCAGCGCGATCTTTACCGCCTGACCACCCAGGCATTGCAATTCCAGGTGCGGCGCTTGGCCTTCTATCGTGATCGTCATACATTGGATAGCCAGCAAAGGTTCCTCGGTACGGGTTTGCCGATCTGTCAGATATTCAGATTTAAAATCCATATTTTCAATGACTTTTTGTTCTGCAACTTCGCGCTCGAAGCTTTGAATCGCTTGATCCTTACTGCTTGTAGCAACATCCGGTAATGGCTGTGCTGTGGAGCATGGCGATAAGGACATATTAGCGCCTTGTAATAGCGACCACATGGACTTGCAAATGCGACGCGTAATCCAAACGGAAATTTCGGTTTTATCAACCAAGCCTAGTTTAAGAAGCAACCTATCCTGCTGGTCGTTATAACCCAGATTGATTTGTTCGATGGCTGCTTGCTGTTGTGTCATGGGTAATAAGGGATTATGAGTAGGAATGGATAGCATACGTTTTTTATATTTTTAATTCCAGCTAGTAGTTTCGCTGGTACTCATTGAAAGACTGTTCTACAGCGAATAGATTCACTCAGCGCCGGATCGTAATTAAAAAATTTATCAGATTTTTGCTCTGCTTCGCTTGAAATTTCATTGAATACCCCAATAACTAGCACTCAAGGGGTTTGAGTGCTAAAATCTCAGGCCTCGATAGCAGGTTGTTCCAGAAGATTTTCTGGTAACCGCTTTTTAATTTATCAAAAGTATTGAATTAAAAATAATTTAATTAAATCAATGCTTTAAGAATATTTATTTTGGAGACTCGTATGAAAATTCGTCCTTTACATGACCGCGTAATCGTAAAACGTTCAGAAGAAGAGCGTACAACCGCTTCTGGCATTGTCATTCCTGACAGCGCTACTGAAAAGCCAGATCAAGGTATCGTACAAGCAGTAGGCAATGGCAAACGTGATGACAGCGGCAAGATCAATGCTTTAGACGTAAAAGTGGGCGACAAAGTGTTATTCGGTAAATACGCAGGCCAGACTGTTAAGGTCGATGGCGAAGAGTTACTAGTCATGCGTGAAGAAGACATCATGGCAATTGTTGAGTAATTTCAACAAACAAAATGTTGAGTAAATTCAATCTACTTAATACTTAAGAATTTCAGGAGAATTTAACATGGCAGCAAAAGACGTAAGATTCGGCGACGAAGTCCGCCAAAAAATGACCAACGGTGTCAACATTCTAGCTAACGCAGTGAAGGTAACACTGGGTCCTAAAGGCCGTAACGTAGTGTTAGAGCGTTCTTTCGGCGCACCTACCATCACTAAAGATGGTGTTTCAGTGGCTAAGGAAATCGAATTAAAAGACAAATTCGAAAACATGGGCGCGCAAATGGTGAAAGAAGTGGCTTCAAAAACTTCTGACATCGCTGGTGACGGTACAACTACCGCTACTGTATTAGCCCAAGCCATCATCCGCGAAGGCATGAAATCTGTTGCTGCCGGCATGAACCCAATGGATTTGAAACGTGGTATCGACAAAGCCGTTGCTGCAGCGATTGCTGATTTGAAAACACAATCTAAACCATGTACAACCAGCAAAGAAATCGCGCAAGTGGGTTCTATCTCAGCTAACTCAGATGAATCTATCGGCAAAATCATTGCTGACGCAATGGACAAAGTAGGCAAAGAAGGCGTAATCACTGTTGAAGATGGTTCAGGCCTGGAAAGCGAATTAGATGTTGTTGAAGGTATGCAATTCGACCGCGGCTACTTGTCTCCATACTTCATTAACAATCCAGAGCGTCAAATTGCATTGTTAGACAATCCATTCGTGTTATTGCACGACAAAAAAATCTCAAACATCCGTGATCTATTACCAACGCTTGAGCAAGTTGCTAAAGCCGGTCGTCCATTGTTGATCATCGCTGAAGATATCGATGGCGAAGCATTGGCAACATTGGTAGTGAACAACATCCGCGGCATCCTGAAAACCACTGCTGTTAAAGCGCCTGGTTTCGGTGACCGTCGTAAAGCTATGTTGGAAGACATCGCGATCTTGACTGGCGGCACTGTGATCGCTGAAGAAGTTGGCTTGAAACTAGAAAACGTAACGCTTGAAGATTTAGGTCAAGCAAAACGCATTGAAGTGGGTAAAGAAAACACCATCATCATTGACGGCGCTGGTAACGAAAGCAACATCAAAGCACGTATCACACAAATCAAAACGCAAATCGAAGAAGCTTCTAGCGACTACGACCGTGAAAAATTGCAAGAGCGCGTGGCTAAATTGGCCGGCGGCGTTGCAGTGATCAAGGTTGGCGCTACTACTGAAATCGAAATGAAAGAGAAGAAAGCCCGCGTGGAAGATGCATTGCATGCTACACGTGCAGCAGTTGAAGAAGGTATCGTAGCTGGCGGTGGCGTTGCATTGATCCGCGCACGTGCTGCAGTTGCTTTGGTAAAAGGTGATAACCTGGACCAAGAAGCTGGTATCAAAATCGTATTACGTGCGGTTGAAGAGCCATTGCGTCAAATCACTGCAAACGCAGGTGTTGAGCCATCAGTAGTGGTGAACAACGTTGCAGCCGGTAAAGGTAACTACGGTTACAACGCTGCGAACGAAACGTACGGCGATATGATTGAAATGGGTATTTTGGACCCAACAAAAGTTACCCGTTCTGCATTGCAAAATGCTGCTTCAGTAGCTGGCTTAATGCTAACGACTGATTGCATGGTTGCTGAATTACCTAAAGACGACGCACCAGCAATGGGTGGCGGTGATATGGGCGGGATGGGTGGCATGGGCGGTATGATGTAATTTTGCATTTGTGCCGTTCGGTGAGACTGCGTTGTTATCGTCATGCGCGACTGGCTGTACTAAATGTACTATCTGCGCCGCGCACTCCTTAACGCCTTGTCTCACCATTCTGCCCAACGCAAAATGCACTAACGCAATTTGCTGACTACCTAAACAGATGTAAAAAAAACAAACCTCGCTTTGGCGAGGTTTTTTTATTGGCCAAAGCTTTGACGTAAAGCTATACGTCAATTAGGATGGCCTTTTCTAAGTACTTATAAATCTAAGGATAACTAATGATTGACGGTTTATGGTCTGCTCAGTTTTACGTTCCACCATCTGGTTCTGCCATTTTCGGTTCGGGTGTAGTTATTTTTAATAATGGCTCTATAAAGGGTGGGGATAGTACTTATTACTACACAGGTAATTACCGACTTATTAATGAGCAATTCGAAGCTAATGTTTCAATAATTCATTATTCTGGGCCTTACGATAATATCTTAGGTTATGGAGTAAAACAAACCGACGTATTTTTATCTGGAACTTTTGATTCAAATGAATTTGAAGTTTCTGGCAGATCCTCTTCCTTACAACAACCGGTTTCTGTAAGGTTGGAGCGTTTATCTAACCTATAAAAAAATCAGATACTTAAAAGTATTTAAAAGACCAAATAAAGGATGAATATGAAAAAGGGATGGCCAATAGTGCTTATTGGAATGGCAATAGTAAATTTAGTAGGATGTGCCACATCATCCAAGATGTATGGGCCATCTGGTGAAGAGATGTATGACATCTCATGTCCAGGATTAGCTGTACCGATGTCAGCATGTTACGAAAAAGCCCTGAAAGTATGTCCTCAAGGTTACTTTTTAGCCAGCAGAGATACAGGTAGTGGCTCTATCGGAACATTAAACAGTAATGGGCAAAATGCTACTGGGACGTATGTTCAAGGTATAAATAAAGGAATTATTATCAAATGCAAGTAGTCGTCGTTAGGACGTCTGTAAACGAGCCTACACAACTTTATAAAAAGTAACGCTAGCATTTTAAATGACAGAACAAAAACCCGGACAACTTCACTCCTCATGGCAGGCAGTGCTTGGCGATGAGCTTCATCAACCTTATATGGAAACACTACGCGCTTTTCTTACACAGGAAAAAGCCGCTGGCAAAGTCATCTACCCGCCTAGCCCACTCATCTTTAACGCATTCAACCACACACCATTTGATCAAGTGAAAGTTGTCATTATCGGGCAAGACCCCTATCACGGTCCTAATCAGGCGCATGGTTTGAGTTTTTCTGTACCTAATGGCATCGCCTTACCACCCTCATTGCAAAATATTTTTAAAGAAATTGCTTCTGACTTAAATATTAAAATGAGCCGTAACGGCGATTTAACGAAGTGGGCAGACCAAGGCGTGTTATTACTGAATGCCACACTGACGGTGGAACAAGCCAAGGCAGGTGCGCATCAAGGCAAAGGTTGGGAGCGGTTTACCGATGCTGCGATTGCTGCATTGAATCATCATCGTGAAGGCTTGGTATTTGTACTCTGGGGCAGCTATGCGCAGAAAAAAGGCGATATGATTGATGCCAATCGTCATCTGGTGCTTAAATCAGTTCACCCCTCGCCGCTCTCAGCCCATCGCGGTTTTTTTGGTAACCACCAGTTCACCACCATCAATCAATATTTAACGCAGCGGGGCCAAGCCCCTATTGATTGGCAGCTCTAACGAGGTTATGTTGATTCGTAAATGAATCAATGAGTTAAAGCATCGCTTGCTATCTTGTTACAACTTGTTTACACTTAATTCAAATCTCAAGCGCATAAATAACGCGCAAAAAAAACCCCGATTAAGGGGATTAAATCGGGGTTGAAACGCCTCATAGTCTAAGGCTTCCGCTCAGGGAGGAAAGAAGCGGAAAGATAACTTGCGTTATCTGTAAATTCAGACGATTCACGTCAAAATTAGTTCCAAC
>PERG01000025.1 GCA_002928535.1 Methylotenera sp.
TTGAAAAATAATGCCGCTTTGCGCGGTGGCTTCTGCCAGCTTGGCGATGGTCGGGCCAGCTACGGGATCAAACACTACGCGCGCACCTTTATTATTGGTAATGCGATTCACTTCGGTCACCAGGTCTTGTTCTTCCGTCGCAATCACATGCTTGGCACCGGCCTTGAGCAAAGCCTCGCGCTTGCTGCTGGTGCGCGTCAAAGCAACAGGAATGGCACCCAGCAGATTGGCAATCTCGATAGCTGCCACACCCACGCTACTGGATGCCGCCGGAATCAGCACAAACTCACCGACTTTGGTATCGGCAAACTCCACCAATGCGCCGTAGGCAGTCATATATTGCATCCAGATGGCGGAAGCTTCCGGAAAAGAAAGTAATGGTGGATGCTTGACCACGGCAAATGCGGGCACATTCGCCAACTCACCATACACGCCATACTGATTCTGCGAAAACGCCGGAACCGTGCTGACCGCATCACCTATCTTGAAATCAGTCACATCCTCGCCCACCGCATTGATTATGCCTGCCGCCTCATAGCCCAGCCTCGCTGGCAGTTGTGGTGTTTCCAGATACTGACCATTGCGGAACATGACTTCGGCACGATTGAGTCCGATGGTATGCACCTTGATCTGCACCTCACCCTTGCCTGGTGAGGCGACTTGTTCATCTGCTATCTGTAATACTTCTGGTCCACCGGTTTGGTGAAATCTGACGACACGTGACATTTCTATCTCCTGATAATGTAAAAAATAGTATGAAAATCAAGCCCAGCCGCTCAACACGATCTTGCCTATGGTGCCACCTGCTTCGAGCTGAGCGTGCGCCTTACGCAGATTGGCAGCATTGATGGGTGATAGGGTTTCATTGAGCGTGGTCTTCAGCACACCCTCATCCACCAGTTTGGTAATGCGGTCGAGGATATGGTGCTGTTCTGTCATGTCGGCGGTCTGAAACATGGAACGTGTAAACATCAGCTCCCATGCGAAGGTCGCGCTCTTGTTCTTGAGCAGATTAAGATCCACCGGCTGTGCGGTTTCGACAATCGAGCAAATCTTGCCTTGCGGCTTGATGAGCTCGGCCATGACAACAAAATAGACATCGGTATCGTTGCAGCAGAAAATATAGTCGGGTTGGGGAATGCCGATTTCGCGCATTTGCGTCACCAGGTCATGCTGATGATTGATGACGTGCTGTGCGCCCAATTCCTGCACCCATCGTACGGTCTCAGGCCGCGATGCCGTGGCTACCACGGTCAATCCGGCCAGTTTGTTCGCGAGTTGGATGGCAATCGAACCCACGCCGCCCGCACCGCCTATGATAAGCAGGCTTTTATTGCGGTTCTGCGCTATATCAAGCGCAATGCCTAGGCGGTCGAACAGTGATTCCCAAGCTGTCACTGCGGTCAGCGGCAAAGCTGCCGCCTGCTCATAACTCAAGCTCTGCGGCATGTGCCCGACTATGCGCTCATCCATGAGCTGGTATTCGGCATTGCAGCCCGAGCGCGTGATGTCACCCGCATAAAACACTTTGTCGCCAGGCTTGAACAGCGTGCAATCTGGCCCGGCTTCGACGACTTCACCAGCGGCATCCCAGCCCAGCACCTTGGGTGTGGTCTCTATCTTGTCCTTGGGTTTTCGCACTTTGGTATCTACCGGGTTAACTGCAATGGCGTGAATCTTGACCAGCAGATCGCGACCGGTAGCGACGGGGACGGGCAATTCGACATCCATCAGCGATTCAGGCTCGCTGATAGGTAAATACTTGGTTAATGCAACGGCTTTCATGGTGGCTCCTATTTTTGTAGCGCAGGCGGGGGGGAGTGCCTGCGCTACAACTTCATATAAATTCCGGTAAAACAAATTCAGCCAACTCCTGCAACACCTCACCGGCCGGACGTTTGCCGTATTTGACATTGAATATCAGATGATCCACGCCGATACGCTTGCTCGCGCGCAGATGTACTAGCAGCGAGTTTCTTCCCAGTCTATGTCCGAGATGAATCGGTGTAGGCGCTTCGTTGGGATTATCTGTAAGATCAATAAAGTAAGACTGCGTAAACGGTTTGTACTGCCCCGGCAATTCCGCTTCAACGGTATCGCGCCAGCGCTGGACGATCTGCGCCTGCGCTTCTATGCTGCGGGGGTAACTCATCCAACCATCGGCATTACGCGCGATCCAGCCCAGATCCTGCTGGCTATGGCCTGTGACTAGCAATGGCACATGCGAAGCTATCGGCTTAGGGATGACATCGGCATTTTGCAGATGGCCGAAGCTGCTCCTTATTTGCGGGTAGAACTCTGACCAATATATCCTGAGCAACTCGACCTCTTCGCGAAACATCGCACCGCGCCCTTCAAAATCCACATTGAAGGCTGGAAACTCCACCATCCTATCGCCAGTAGCAATGCCCATTAACAAGCGGCCATTGGACAAATGATCTATGCTGGCGGCGGCTTTGGCGATATGGATTGGGTGGCGCAACGGCAAGATGATGGACGCAGTCAGCAGCGCGATTTCTGTGGTCTGCGCGGCCATATAGCCGAGATAAACCCAAGGGTCGAACACCTGACCGACATCGCCAAAATTCGGGTCGCGCAGGGGCACATCGCGAAAGCCTAAGCTAGCAAAACCGGCCTTTTCGGCAAACTGCGCCAGCGCTACCTGCTTGTGCATTGTTGGCTGGTCGCGCTCGAAAGCTTCGATCGGGAACATGATGCCCAGTGTGAGTTTGTTGCGCTGGAATACACGCTGCCAACCGCGGTTGGCTGTCGGCGTCTTATTTGGATTAGGGATATACATTATGCTTTATAAGAAAAAACACTGGCACACCACGAAAGAAAGGAATCGATGTGCCAGTATAGGCTCATAATAGCCAGAGGAGGGGCTATTTACTTAGCCAAAATATGATTTAAGCCTGGCCTTTGACTGCCAGTAAATCAACGGTTTCGATCACCGGCATCTCGGCCAGCAAGTCTGCGGCATTCGCCATCAGCGCCTCGGCTATCTTGCCGCTAAGGTGGGCCTGACGGCCATGCTCGTCGGTGAAGGTGTCGAAAATACCAAAGGTGTCAGGGCCGAATTTGAGTGCGTACCAGGTAGCGGTTTCTGGCTCGTTTTCTACCAACGGCAGTGCTGATTTTAGAAATGCTTCCAGTGCTGTTTCCTTGCCTGGCTTGGCATGTAGACGTACATACAGTGCTAACTTTTTGCTCATGATTGCTCCTAATAAAAAATAAGTACAAAGGTGGTGAATTCGCGATATCGCGCTTTATCCACCCTATTAAAAATTTAAATACTCGCTTCCAGCACTTCCCTGCTCTTATCCAGCGTCACATCCTCATGCTCACCGAGTTTTACCATGCCATGACTTTCAAGCTGCGCCAGCAGGGCAGGAATGGCATCCGCGCTGATGTTGTAGGCGGATAAGCGCGTAGGCACGCTGAGACTCTCGAAAAAAGTGCGTGTATTTTGGATGGCAGCTTCGATGCGAGCATCCTCTGACCCTTCACTGATATGCCAGACGCGCTCGGCGTATTGCAGCAGCTTGGCGCGCTTGGATTCGCGACGCACGCTCAACATGGTCGGCAGGATGATAGCGAGAGTCTGTGCGTGATCCAATCCATGCAGCGCGGTGATCTCGTGGCCTATCATGTGCGTCGCCCAATCGCTGGGCACACCGGAGCCGATCAAGCCATTCAAGGCCATGGTGGCGACCCACATGAAGTTGGCCTGAGTGTCGTAATCCTGCGGATTGGCCAGCACCTTGGGACCAACCTCGATAAGGGTCTGCAGCAAGCCTTCGGCAAATCGATCCTGCACCCGCGCTTCCACCGGGTAGGTCAGGTATTGCTCCATAATGTGGGTGTATGCATCCACCACGCCGTTAGCCAACTGGCGCGGCGGCAGGGTGTAGCTCTTGGTCGGGTCGAGCACGGAGAACTGTGGAAACACATGCTCACTGGTGAAATAGAGCTTGTCGTGCATGCCAGATGCGGTTTCGGTGCGTGAAATCACCGAGCCATCGTTCATCTCCGAGCCTGTCGCAGGCAAGGTCAGCACAGTGCCATAAGGCATGGCCTGTTTCACATTGGCACCGCGCTGGAGCAAAATCTCCCACGAGTCGCCCTCGGCATACACCGCCGCCGCGACAAACTTGGTGCCATCAATCACCGAGCCGCCGCCGACTGCCAGCAGATAGTCCAGCCTATTGGCCTTGATTTGGGCGACGGCTTTCATTAGGGTCTCATAGGTAGGGTTTGGCTCGATGCCGCTGAATTCCTCGACATAACGCCCGCCCAGCGCAGCTTTGACTTCATCCAGCGTGCCATTCTTCTTGGCGCTAGTGCCGCCGTAAACAATCAATACGCGAGCCTCAGCAGGCACCAGCTTGTCGATTTCGGCGACCTTGCCCTTGCCGAAAGCGATACGCGTGGGATTGTAAAAATCAAAATTCAACATCAAAAAACTCCTTAAAAATTACAGTTATTAGACCAGTCGGCTAGTGTTCGGCCAAATAAAAAAGATCGTACTCAATTAAGCCCCAATCTCGCTTTCGTGGCATTCATGGCGCATTCCAAGGCTGCACGCGTGCGGCCTACCTTGGTCAAAAGCGTAGCGCCTATCCACATATAGTAGATCTCTGCCGTGACAGTTTTTGCATCGAGGTTGGCGGGGAATTCATCTGTGCGTATACCTTCTTGCACGCAATGAGTGAGGCAGGCTATTACCCTGTCGGTGCCATTTTTCAGTGTGAGTCGCATGGATTCGGAAAGATCCGTCACTTCCGCGCTCAATTTAACGACCAGACATTTATCCGTTGTGGCATCACTAGACTGCGTATCCAGCCAGAACTGGAAAAATCCCAGCAGGCGGCTGGAATTAGTGCTGCCGTCATATTTAAGCATGCGCTCTAACATCTGCAGGTAGCCGTCAAAGTAATCTTTGAGCAAGGCGTCGCCAAACTGCTCTTTAGATTTGAAATAGTGATAAAACGAGCCCTTGGGCACGCCGGCAGTGGAAAGTATCTCGTTGAGGCCGACCGCGGCAAACCCCTTGCCCAGGATTATGTCCTTGGCTGTATCGAGGATTTGCTGACGCGTATCGCCAGACTTTGTGAATGGAAGTTCATTACCCATAAGTGCATTATTGCATTAATTAGACCGGTCGTCTAGTTATGCAATTAAAAAACATTTAATTTACTTTGCGAAAATCTAAAAAGAATTTGCTTGGGAAGAGGATGAATGATAAATATCTAGTACTTGAAAATTCACAATTCGCTATATTTTTTATTGGTATGGGATTCATTGGTTTTGTAAATCTTCGTAGGTTATTATGAAGGTCAGCTTTGGGCCGATAGTGACGACGTCAAACGGCCCAAAGCAGTCATTCAATCACTATCAACATTTCGATAAAACCATTCATATAGCAACGGCAAAACAAGCAAGGTGAGCAAAGTCGAGGACCAGATTCCTCCAATTACAACTGTTGCTAAGGGTCGTTGCACTTCAGCACCTGTTCCAGTAGCAATCGCCATAGGGATAAATCCTAGTGAGGCTACTAACGCGGTAATCAAGATAGGTCTTAATCGACTTAAGCTGCCTTCTTCAATAGCTATACTCCAAGGTTTGCCTTCGGCCAATAAGTGCCTGATAAAGCTGATCATGACTAATCCATTCAAAACAGCAACGCCTGATAATGCGATGAATCCGACTCCGGCTGAAATGGATAATGGAATATCACGCAGCCATAGTATTAAGACACCGCCAGTCAACGCGAAAGGTATGCCGGTGAATACGATTAACCCATCCTTAAAGTTATTGAACATGGCATAAAGTAATACCAGTACAAGTAATAATGCGAGTGGAACTACGATCTTCAAACGATTGGCGGCAGACTGTAATTGTTCAAATGTGCCGCCCCATTCGACCCAATACCCGGCGTGGATTTTCACTTCCTGTTGCAGCCTTTGCTGAGCTTCTGCAATGAACGACCCGATATCTCGATCCCTAACATTGGCTGTGATGACGACATTACGTTTACCATTTTCCCGGCTAAATTGATTAGCGCCTTGAGCCACTTCAATAGTGGCTACTTCGCCCAATTGCAGAAAAGCTGTCTGTGCACTGGTGTCATCAATTTTGATTGGGAGGCGCTTTAAGGCTTCGATATCAACCCTGATATCATCTGGTAAGCGCACCACAATATCGAAACGTTTATCACCTTCAAACAAAGTGCCGGTTTGCCGACCATTCATGGCAATTTCAACTGCTTCTTGCACCTCAGCAATATTGACACCTAAACGCGCAATTTTCTGGCGGTCAATATTGACCGTAAGGATGGGTAAGCCAGTGGTTTGCTCAACCTTAATATCTTCACCACCAGGGATAGACGCCAATACCTTGGATATATCTTCAGCAGTGATATGCATGGCGCCCATGTCGTCTCCAAACACTTTTACGGCCACATCACTCCGCACCCCGGAGATAAGTTCGTTAAAGCGCATTTCAATCGGCTGGGTGAATTCATAGTTATTGCCAGGCACCAGTCTAACTGCTTCTTGCATCTGGGTAATCAAAGCAGTTTTACTAAGATTTGGATCAGGCCATTCAGACTTAGGTTTGAGCATGATGAAGTTATCTGCAACGCTGGGCGGCATAGGATCGGTGGCAATTTCTGCTAGTCCGATTTTGGAGAAAATCCGCTCTACTTGCGGAAAGCTTTTGACGGTATGCTCTAACTCCTTTTGCATTTCTAAAGCTTGCGTTAAGCTTGTCCCTGGGATGCGCAAAGCGTGTAATGCAATATCTCCTTCATCCAAGCTTGGAATGAATTCGCTGCCCATGCGGCTTGCAAGCAAACCACTTAACCCAACGGATACGACAACGATAGTCATGACTAACGCTTTATTCAACATCGTCCAGCGCAACAGCGGCAAATAGTGTGTTTTGCTCCAGGTAATAAACCGCTGTTCTTTTTCTTCTACAGGCTCTGTTACGAACAATGCGACCGCTGCGGGAATAAAGGTTACGGACAATAACATCGCGCCGATCAATGCAATCACGACCGTGAATGCCATGGGGTGAAACATTTTGCCTTCCACACCGGTTAGAGCAAAAATGGGTAGATATACTGCCATGATGATTAACTGGCCGTAGATTAAGGGCTTCCTGGCTTCTTGCGCGGCCTTAAACACTTCCTCAAATCGCTCAGCTTTGGTAAGTGGTCTGCCAAATGTTGTTTGCGCATGGGCCAGTCGTCGCATGCAGTTCTCCACAATTACCACGGCGCCATCGATGATAATGCCGAAATCCAAGGCGCCTAAACTCATGAGGTTGGCACTGACTTTGCCAGCTGCCATACCGGTGAAAGTAAATAGCATCGCTAAAGGTATTACCAACATGGTGATGATGGCAGCGCGGACATTCCCTAAAAAGATGAACAGCACCGCTATAACCAGCAGCGCACCCTCCATCAAATTGGTTTTTACTGTATTAATCGCTTTATCAATCAATACTGTCCGGTCATATACTGTTTTGGCCGTAATACCAGCTGGCAGAGTCTGGTTTATCTTATTGAGCCTGGCTTCAACGGCTTTTGAGACCTCGCGGCTATTTTCCCCGGTAAGCATGAACACCGTACCTAGAACAACTTCATGACCGTTTTCTGTGGCAGCACCGTTCCGTAATTCAGCGCTAATGATCACATCGGCCACGTCTTTGATACGGATTGGCACGCCGGCTTTGGTATCCACTACGATGTTGCTAATGTCGTCGACATTCGCCACTTGGCCCGGCACTCGGATCAAATATTGTTCACCGGATTTTTCGATATACCCAGCTCCAATATTGGCATTATTGTTTTCCAACGCCGAAACAATATCTTTAAGCGATAAGCCTCTTGCCACTAAGCGATCGGTATAGGGCGCCACCTGGAACTGTTTGACATAACCACCAACAGTGTTGATTTCGTTAACGCCAGGCACATTCCGTAATTGCGGCTTAATGATCCAATCTTGGATTTCACGCAAATCCATTGGGGTGTATGGTGTGCCATCCGCTTTTAATGCGCCTTCTGCCGACTCAACTGTCCACATGAAAATTTCGCCCAAGCCCGTGGAAGTCGGCCCCATTTCCGGCACGATATTCGATGGTAGCTGCTCTTTGGCCTGTTGTATCCGCTCATTCACTAACTGGCGGGCGAAGTAGATATCCGTACCTTCTTCGAACACCACAGTCACTTGAGAAAGGCCGTAGCGGGAGACAGAACGCGTCTCTTCCAACCTGGGCAACCCGGCCATTACCGTTTCAATCGGGTAAGTAACTCTTTGCTCGGTTTCCAGTGGTGCATAACCTGGTGCAGCGGTATTAATTTGCACTTGGATATTCGTGATATCCGGCACTGCATCAATAGGAAGATGCTTATAACTGAATAAGCCAGCAACAGCGATGGCTAAGACCACAAGCATGATGAGCCAGCGCTGATTGATTGAGAAATTAATTAGCCGGTCAAACATGGTATTTCTCCTTGATGGCAGTCATTGAACTAATGGTCATGGCTTGCTCCTGCCTTACCAATGTCCGCCTTAATCAAGAAACTATTGCCCGCAGCATATCGAGTGCCAGGCTCAATACCCTCAAAGACTTCCACATACTTATCGTCCCGACGCCCTAGATTGAGAGGTCTTGCTTCAAAGTACTCTCCGTAACGCCCAAACACCACATTCCAGTCCCTAAGCGCTTGTAGGCCTTCAATCGAAACGGCAAGCGGCACTTTGATTTCATCTGAAACCAATTCAATATTGACGGGTAGTCCAGGTAGCCAGGTGCGTTGACTATTATCAATGACCACTCTTGCCATGGCGGTTCTGGATTGCTGGCCTACTAAAGCGCCAACATAAGCAATCGTGCCGGTTGTTTCTGCATCAAAAGCGGTAGCTCTAACCGTCACCTTCTGCCCGACTTTGACAATATTGATGTCTTTGGCATAGATATTCATTTCAACCCAAACGCTCGACAAATCTGAAATCTCAAACAGGCTATCGACCTCACTTACCACTTGGCCTTGGCTAATAGTTTTATTAGTGACAACACCATTGATGGGCGAACGCAATTCGTAACGTGTGAGACCTTTTGCGCTTCCGTTTGCGCCAGCGGCAGAAAGCTTTTGCTGTATACGTTGGGCATTGATTTCTGCTTCTCTCAAGTCATGCTCTGCTTGTAGATAGTCTTGTTGCGCGGATATTTTTTCTTCCCAAAGCTGTTTTTCGCGGACATAAGTTGCGCGTGCCAATTCCACACGTTTTTGTGCAGCGTATAAATCACTGCGCATGTCCGCAATGGCCTGGCTAGAAATGCTCGCCAGCACTTGTCCTTTTTTTACGGTATCCCCGGCGTTGATACTCACTGACTCGACAATGCCACCTACGCGGGGAACAACATGCACGCTTTTATCAGCATTCAGTTTTACTTCTCCTTGTAACTGTAGCGTTGCTTTGATGCTGGCAGGACCCGCGGTTAGCAACTCAACGCTATTCAAGCGCAGTTGCTCGTCTGTCATGTGAACTCGCGTTTCCAGCTGCTCATAATTAAATTGATAAGCTTTGGCATCATGTCGGACATTAATTTTTACGTTAAACGAATGGGGTTCTTTTACCGAAAGCGTACCTTTAAGGTAATTGCTCTCTTTAACAAAGTTGATAATTTCTGGTTTAGTGCCTAAACGCTCTAAAGTGATTGTTACCTCTGAAGCTGCCGGATCGAGCGGCTTATTATTCTCGTAGGTATACACCCTGAATTCAGGCGCCACATTTTGTTCAAAGATGGTCACTTCCAAACCATAACCGTTTTGGGTAAACAGCTTGCCACCATGCGGGCCTTTGATTATTTCCTGCGCTTGTGGGCGATGTTCATGCTCATCGTGGGGTAGTAGCTGTGATGAGGGTAAATGATCTTCAGCATGATCGTGGCCCGGTTCACCATGTTGCGGCCTGGCTTCCATTTCTGATGCGCCAACCTCGTGATCTACATGCGCATCTTTCGAAGGCGCTGACCTTTCGGTATTCAGAATGATGAGCGCCAAAATAAAACCTATGAAGATCACTGTCCCAATGGCCAAGATTTGTTTGTTTTTATATTTAATATTCATGTTCTACTCCCGGGTGCGAGGTGAAGTGTGATCCACCACATCGCCTAAAATACGTTCGATTTCTGCGACAGCTTGATGCGCATTTAAAAGCGCTTGTATGTATTGGGTTTTGGCTTGAAACAAAGTCCGTTGCGCGTCTAACACATCCAGAAAGTTGAATTTGCCTGCCTGGAATCCTTTAGTAGCAGCATCAAAAGCACTTTGCGCCCCTGGCAAGATTTCAGCTTCATAGGATTTAGCCATCGCTTTAGAGGCAATGAATTGCTCATATTGCATGGCTAACTGCGTCTGCAATTGATTCTGTAGCAGGGTTAATTCATCTTGCGCTTTGTATTCACGGCTGACGGCCTCCTGCAAATTACCCTGGTTGCGATCAAAAATCGGAATGGGCATAGACAAACCAAGCAGTGCTTGATTGATGCCTCCTAATTCCTGGTTATTGACCACACCGGCGCTTAAGGTAATGTTGGGAGTGGCTTTGCTTTGCTCGATCTTGGTGAGTGCATTGCGGCTGGCAATTTCAGATTTCGCCAACTGGATTGATGGCGCCAATTCCAGCTTCATAGTTAAGTCTGCTAGCGGCGCAAACTCAGGCAGCAAGGCCACATTTCCTTCCGCTAATACAAATGTTGGCGCCAAATCTCCCCACAAAGCGGCAAGCTTTTTGCGAGCACTTATTAGCAGCGCATTGGCTTGGCTAAGTTCGATTCGTGCAGCTGAAGCCGCGATTTTGGATTTGGTTTCTTCCACAGGGGAGCTTTTGCCAGCTTGCACACGTTTAGTAGAAGCATCGCGTGCGGCGTCTGCAATATCGACTGAGGATTTTGAGAGGTTTAATTTTTCTTGAGCAACCAACACTTCATAAAATGCCGCCACGGTGTCTGCATGAATTTCAGCTTTTTTCTGATCTAGCTCTAAATTTGCTTTGCTGTATAAAGCATCCGCCGCCTCAATCCTCACCTGACGTTTATTGCCAAGTTCGATTTCCTGATTAAGCTGCAAAAAGGTTTGGCGGTTGTCACGACGGGTATCCTGGATGGAAGTCGAAATTGTAGGATTTGGACGAACGGCAGCTTGCGTTTTTACACCTTCAAAAGCTTCGCGCTCCCGGATGGAAACGGCAATTTCCGGGTTAACCTCTAAAGCCAGACTTAAGGCCTGTTGTAACGTTAAAGACTTGGATGCGACAGTTTCAACTGCAAATACATGGCCTGATAACGATAACCATACCAAGGCTATACCCAAGAGTTTGAATCTGTTTAATGTAATATAAACTTGCAATAAGAATTGCATGGCACTTCTCCTAATTTCAATAGCACTAAGGCATGGCAAAGGCCATGCTGTTAGTCATGTATTTTGAAATTTATAGAAGCGGTGGAGCGCGGGAAGCTGGTAAGCGTCGTCTTAAAAACTGACGTAAAAGTAGAGTGGGTTGTGGTTTAGAGATGTGGTAGCTTGTTAAAAGCAATGCAACCACGAAGAATATTACTGCTGCTGAAATAGGATCCAACACACTCGCATCGACATCTTTTTTTATGCCTGATGCGACAGAAATTGTATGTGAAATATGTGGTGCTTCTGATAGTTCTGCATCGACTGTGGATTCATGCGCTACTTCTTCATGCTCATCACCCACATGAAAGCCCGAATTATGAATAGGATGTTCGGCATCCAAATGCGCGTGAATGAGTGGTTGCATAGCTTGCAAAATTGCAAAGCATGCAGCGATCATTAATGTTAGCCATTTAGATTTAGGTAAAACCATATCTGCAATCTAACAAATTTTGATGTTAATTACAAATTGGCTATGTAATAGATTACTTGAATGTCTGCTATGGACCGCTTAGTTTATCACTTTCGACCCAAAGCAGACATTCGGCGCTGAGCACATAAAATGGTTAAACTTCAAAAATTACCTTGATAGTACTTATTGCTTCCTTAATACAGTTGGACCTTCGATGACGGTTCTGACTTTTTTTGCTAAGTCTGATAACTTGTATGGTTTGAAGAGAACCTCGAATTCAATGCCTTGATCTGCATCACGGTCAGGCGATCCCGCATACCCAGTTGTTAATAAAATGGGTAAGTTAGGGATATGTTTTCGTAACTCTCTCGCTAACATGATTCCATTCATTCCGCCCGGCATAATAATGTCAGAAAATAATAATTGAGGCGGTTGGTTTTTTTCCATTAGGTTTTTAGTAGTATTAATTGCATCAATAGCACTGTTAGACACAATAACCTCATAACCCAAAGTGAGGAGCATTTCCATTGCAAGCTCGGACACCTCAGGTCTATCATCTACAACAAGTACTGTTTCTTTACCCCCTCGATCCGCTGAGCTCTTGACTGAATTAGAATCAGTATTACGAATCTGATCGGTTGCTTTAAAGTACATTCGTACGGTTGTACCGACACCCATCTCAGAATATATTGTGGCGGTCCCACCTGATTGTTTAGCAAATCCATACACCATAGATAAACCTAACCCCGTCCCTTTCCCCTCATCTTTAGTTGTGAAAAAAGGATCCATTACTCTGGATAAGATTTCTGCTGGAATTCCATCCCCTGTATCAGTAATGGAAATTGATACGTACTTGCCTGGGGGTAACCCTGCAAAAGCACTGATATCTTCTGAGGTGACCATCACATTTTCAGTGACTACACTAACTTTGCCACCCGTTGGCATAGCGTCACGTGCATTAATAAGTACATTGATTAAACATGCCTCAAGTTGAGTAGGGTCTAACTGACAGTTATATAAATCTGGTTCAAGATCCCGTTGTAATGATATTTCAGGCCCCAAAGTTTTAAGGACTAGGTCACTGATTCCCTGTGCCACATTATTGAGGTTAATGATTCGACCTTCAAGGCGTTGCTTTCGAGCGAAAGCTAATAATTGTTGCGTCAGTGCAGATGCTTTAGTAACGGCAGTTTTTATGCTATCTAGACCTCTTAGCAAGGACTCTTTATCGGCATGATGATTTCCTAATTTCAATTTCATAATATCGACATGCCCAGTCATGACTTGCAGAAAGTTGTTGAAGTCGTGTGATATGCCTCCCGTCAACTGCCCTAGCGCTTCCATCTTCTGAGCTTGTGATAACGCCTCTTCTGCATCACGACGCCTACTGACGTCCAGCTGAGACGCAAAGTAGTAAACTAATTCTTTTTTCTTGTTATATACCGGTGAGATAAACAAGGCATTCCAGAAGGATGAACCATCTTTACGATAATTAAGTATTTCGGTAGTAATTTCATTACGCGAATCGATTGCATCTCTAATAGACGCAATAGTATGTTTATCAGTATTTGGTCCTTGGAGAAAGCGACAGTTATGGCCAATGACCTCTTCCGGCGAATACCCGCTCATTGACATAAATGCCTTATTAGCAAAAACAATTGGATTGTCGGGTTGCCTTGGGTCTGTTACTAACATCGGCATGCGCGTGCTTTCAATAGCAGCGAAAAAAATGTCGTCTTTATGATCGGAAATGGCGTCCTGATGGTATTCAGTGACTTCCATGATCATTCCTTGGGAATGTGAAGGTTTTTCTGGATGTTTACTCATAAAAAATTTTTGGAAATGATTATTAGTCTTATAGCAAAACGTTAACGTGATGTTGTTTAGTCAGTTTAGTACGACGATTCAAACTCAAAGTGCATAGGGCAGTGTTGGAATTGAATTAGAGGTAACTGTAGATTTGTATTTTTTATAAAGATTGTGGCATTTAGAACAAGTTCATTAGCGAGCTAAATATTAATGTTAATTTAATGTCCACTATGGGCCGAAAGAAGTCCTTGGATAACTTAGTACCTTAGAGTGGCAATAAAACAATAATACACAGCTAGTAAATAGATTAGCTTATCAATGTCGGCAGTAGGCCGTTAGTTACTTTTGATTGTCAACTTGTTGACAAGTGTTCAGCAATCAAAAATACCCTCGCAAAAAAACAAAGCCTTGCAGGTATGCCACCCCTCTACGTCGAATTGGTCCACCCCCCCTGTATATACCTTCCGCTAAGTATGTGTGATGAATATTAGGGGCAACTTATGTCACGTAAACATTACAAAGCTATAGCTGAAGCAATCCGCGAGAATATACACATCAAAAGCCAGCGTGAGGAAGTAGCAAAAGCTCTATTGAAGGCACTTAAAGATAGCAATCCCAGATTCGATGCTACGAGATTCTTGCATGCAGCAATTGGTGAGTAATATTAAGTAAATCTGGCCCGCTTAAGCGGGCTTTTTGATATTCAAATTTTGTAAGGTTACATTCGGCTCTGGTATTGCACTTGTGGTATGTTTGATTTTGGGCCTAAATCTGGCCTAATCAAGTTTATTTTTTATTAATATTTCAGTAATTAGCTTTTGATTGAATTTTATATATCATTGATTTTATTGGGTTATTTATTGGCTTACTGACCATCTATGACATGTGCAAAGCCGTGGATAGAGGCATGGTAATGAGCGGTATTAAATTACTGGAAAAGCATGGCGGTAAATCTGGTGACTGGGTCGCTAAATAACTGACTGAATAAATCTTATAGCTGAATATTTAAGCCGGTAGACTTTGTAATAACTGTTGGGCACTTGACGGTGCCATGGTTAAACCATACCTGAAATGGCCAGTATTCAAATAAAGATTCTGGATAGTGAGATGTGGCCCAATCGTCGGTAAATTATCCGGCGTGCCGGGACGTAAACCGCTCCAGTGCTTGATAATAGGCAAGCCCTTCAAATCCGGTAATATTGCCTCCGCTTTGGTTTTGAGTTCGTCCCGTACGGCTTCACTGGTGCGTGCATCAAAGCCCACATCTTCCAGCGTGCTGCCGGCTAATAAATAGCCATCTCGGCGCGGCACCATATAAAATCCATCTTTATAGACGATGTGATCCAGGTTTTTCTCAGGCTTATACAACAGAATCTGGCCCCGCATCGGTTTGATATTCAATTGACTAGTGGTTTCTTTTAACAACTCGAAACTCCAGGCGCCGGAAGTCACAATAAAAATATCTGCGCTTAAGTGTTCGCCAGCGGTCGTTTGCCATGTACTGAGCGGGTCATTTCTTGTTAATGGTTTGAGTTCGGTATGTTCCAATAATTGGACTTGATTTTTCTCTAACCAGGCACGCAAAGCCAACATTAAGTTAGGTGGCCGTACTTGATATACGGTTGGCAACCATAACGACTCGCCTTCACACTGCGTTAAGCGCGGCTCAAAGTGATGACTTACTTTTTGAGAAGGTAACTGATATTGCTGACACCAGTCATCTGCCTTTTCACTAGCGTAAGGCGGCAAGATCAGCATGCCGGATTGCGTTAATTCTGCATCAATACCGGTTTCTTCCAGCAAGATTGCACAGATCTCCTGATACAGCTGTGCGCCTTGCATGGTGAGTTGGTTAACTGCAACCAGGTAATTCCAAGGCAATAGCGGGAATAGAATGCCAGCACCGGCCCAGGACGACTCACCCGATGTCTGGCTAGCGATTTTATTTCGCTCGACTATGGTGACTTGATAGCCTTGCTTGTGGAGCAGCATTGCCGTTATACAACCGACGATACCGCCGCCAACAATCAGTACTTTTTTTTGCATATAAGATTTATTAATTAGTTGTCTTATTTATTGCCTATGCGCCCGATAAGAATGGCATTCTGTGCATTGGTCAAACCTGCGGGTTGGCCCAGCAAGACAACAACATCACCTTCTGCCAACTCGCTGTCATCCGTGGGTTGTGGACCCGTTCCATTTGGTCTGCGAATCGATTTAACCTCTACATCAAAGGTTTCAAGCTGCATTTCTGTTAAACGCCGACCAATCGCAAATGCACCGGCTGAAATAATCACAGAATGTAAACGCTCCTGCTGTTTTTCAATATCCAGGTTTTCCGTATCGGAAATGCCGTGGAAATAACCGCGGAATAGTTTGTAGCGCTCTTCACGGAACATCCGAATACGTTTAATCACCCGATGCAGCGGAACGCCCAGCAACATCAAGGCATGCGAGGCCAGCATGAGGCTGCCTTCCAGGATTTCCGGCACCACTTCAGCAGCGCCTGCTTCGCGCAAGGCTTCCATATTGGAGTCGTCCACCGTACGCACGATCACCGGCAGCTGTGGATACACTTCCTGCACCACGTGCAGGATTTTCATGGCTGCAGGCGTATCGGAATAACTGATCACCAGCGCCTTGGCGCGTGCACCGCCGGCGGCTTCCAGCACAACACGACGGCCGGCATCGCCAAACATGACGTTTTCACCGGCTGCTGCAGCTTCCAGCACCCGGGCTGGGTCAATATCTAACGCAATAAAGGGAATATTTTCTTCTTTCATGAAACGACCGAGGTATTGGCCGCTACGCCCATAGCCACAAATAATCACGTGATCTTTAAGGTCACGACCGACATTGTCAATCTCTCGCACCACCTGACCGCTATTGCGTGTGTAACTACTCACCAGCTTCCTGGCAATACGGCCGTTATATTGAATCATAAATGGCGCGATCACCATGGAAAGCAAGGAAGCAGCAAGCACCAGTTGCAGCGCCGGACCTTCCAATAAGTTTTGTTCTACACCTAGCGCCAAAATTACAAAACTGAATTCCCCGGCCTGGGCCAAAATCACGCCAGTACGGATTGCGACGCCTGTTTCATACTTCACCAGACGTACCACCAAAGCCACGACCAATGCTTTGAATAGCATGAAGGCAAGCAGAATCAATAAGATCAATGCAATATGTTCGAAAACCACTTTCAGGTTTAACAACATACCCACACTGATAAAGAATAAGCCAAGCAAAATGTCGCGGAAAGGTGAAATATCTGATTCCACCTGGTAACGATAGCGGGTCTCAGAGATCAACATGCCGGCAATAAAGGCGCCCAGCGCATAGGATAAACCGGCTAATTTGGTAGCATATGCCAATAACAAAGTAATCATGAGCACATTCATCACGAATAACTCACGTGAACGCTGTGCAGCAACCAGGTTAAACCAGGGGTTAATTAGCCATTTGCCTATGGTAAAAAGGAACAACAGCATAGCCGCCGCTTTTAACATGGCCATGCCTAGCACATCCAGCAGATTGGCATTCGCCATACCTAATGCGGGAATCATCACTAGAATAGGCACAACTGCAATATCCTGAAATAACAACACACCAATACTCAAGCGGCCATGGCGCGAGTTGAGGTCTACCCGTTCCGCCAGCATTTTGGATACGATGGCTGTAGAGGACATGGCGAGTGCCGCACCAACAATGAAAGCGGCAGGCCAATCTAAGCCGGTGAATTTTGCCACAAACATTGTTACAGCCAATGTAATCAAGACTTGTGCGCCGCCTAAACCTAATACTTTTTTACGCATGGCATAGAGCTGCGGCAGGCTGAATTCCAGGCCAATACTAAACATGAGAAAAACGATACCGAATTCGGCGAACTCACGGTTCGCTTCCGTGTCTGGCAATAAGCCGAAGGTCTGGGGACCTAAGGCCAAGCCCACAAGGAAATAAGCCAGCATGGCAGGCAAGCGAAAAGCACGGAACAAAGCCACGCCTAATACAGAGCTGATGAGTAAAATCAGTATTAAAGGTAATGTTTCAAACATAGTTATTGATGATGCAATTATTATTGTTAGAGAAGTATGTTACTACCAAATAGGTATTAAATATGGCATGCATGCATAGATGCTTTAAAAGCATTTGAACAAATTTTTACGCACCGCGCTAGCAAAATATATGCCTGAACCTTTATTTTTTGACAAAAACGCTTTATCTACACGTGTTTAAGGCTTTATAAGTAGACCATTCCCTTTTATACTATCTTTACCAATCTATAAGATTCCATTTTATCAAGCTCATTTAAACGCAATGTCATCATTACCTAATAAGAAACTCACAGATACTGACACTAATACCAAAGTGCCTACTTTGGTATTGGCACGTGATGTACTACAGCTCGAAGCGAATGAAATTGAAGCCTTAAGTCAGCGCTTGGATGCGCGTTTTGAAGCTGCAGTATCGCTGATATTGCAATGCCAAGGCCGCGTTGTGGTAAGCGGTATGGGAAAATCCGGTCATATCGGCGGCAAGATTGCCTCAACCTTTGCCAGCACGGGTACGCCAGCTTTCTTTATGCATCCTGCAGAAGCGAGCCATGGCGACTTAGGAATGATCATGGCGGGTGATATCGTCATCGCCCTTTCCAACTCCGGTGAAAGTGATGAAATACTGGCCATCATCCCGCCACTGAAAAGACTGGGTGCCCGCATTATTGCCATTACCGGCAATGATCACTCTTCGCTGGCTAAAGCAGCCGATATTCATCTGAGTGCAAGCGTCTCTAAAGAAGCTTGTCCATTAGGGTTAGCCCCTACTTCAAGCACCACTGTGACGCTCGCATTGGGTGATGCACTGGCGCTGTGTGTATTAGATCAGCGCGAATTCACCGCGGAAGATTTTGCTCGCTCCCATCCGGGAGGTAGTCTAGGCAGGCGTCTGCTGATCCATGTTTCTGATGTGATGCGAAGCGGCGACCGCATACCTAAAGTGCACGCTGAGGCGAAACTTACCGAAGGTTTGCTGGAGATGTCACGCAAAGGGCTTGGATTAACGGCAATTGTTGGTCCTGACAACAAGCCTATCGGTATTTTTACTGATGGTGACCTGCGGCGTGCCTTTGAACAACAAGTCAATGTAGCCAGTTCACTTATCATAGACGTTATGCATCCAAACCCTCTGACCATTCATCAAGACAGTCTTGCAATCGAAGCTGTGGAAATGATGGAGCAACGTAAAGTAAATGGCCTGTTAGTGACGAATAACGAAGGTGACTTGGTCGGTGCGTTGAATATGCATGATCTTTTATTAGCTAAGGTAGTTTAATGTCCCCCACAGTTTTAGAACTTCTCCAAACCGACGACCTCCATGGGCGCTTAATCAACATCAAAATGCTGGTGCTGGATGTGGACGGCGTAATGACGGATGGTGGCCTCACGATCGGTGACGATGGCCAGGAATATAAGACTTTCCATTCCCACGACGGCTTAGGCATGAAACTGCTTAAATCAACCGGAGTGCAATTAGCAATTATCACTGGCCGAACCTCTAATGTGGTCAAACAACGCGCAGAGAGTACCGGCGTTGCGCATTTTTACCAGGGAGCTGATGATAAATTGGAAGCATTTCATGCACTGCTGGCAGCGAGCAACCTACAAGCACATGAGTGTGCTTTTATGGGAGATGATGTCGTAGATCTGCCACCAATGCTGCGTTGCGGTCTGGCGATTGCCGTTCCCGCTTCCCCCCCTTTAGTGTTGCAGTATGCGCATTACGTAACAGAAAAATCGGGTGGCCGTGGCGCCGTGCGCGAAGTATGCGAAATGATTATGCAGGCACAAGGTACTTATGATGCGACGATGGCCCCATTTTTATCTCAAGCAAAAATATCGAATTAAAATGGCTAAGCTCCACATTAAGCAGGCGCTTTTGTTTAGGGATGCAGGAAAAGCGGTATGAGCACGCATGCAAAATCTGTCATTCTCTTTCCGATTGTATTGCTTTCATTGCTGGCTACTGTCACTTTCTGGATCAACATGACAGTGCAACCAGTTACACCAAAAATTGATGGTAGCAGTCGCCATGATCCTGATTATATTGTTAGCAACTTTGTTACCACGCAAACCGATGCAAATGGCGATTTACGTTACAAATTGGCCGCAACGGAAATGAAGCATTTTCCTGATAACGATACGACTAATCTGTTAAATCCGCGTTATACGCAATTTGCCGTCAATAAGCCTTATACTCAAGTCGAGGGGCTTCGCGGCTATGTATCCAGCAATGGCGAAGTCGTCGAAATTGTCGATAAAGTATTGGTGACACGCCAGGCGTTTGCGGACAAAGGTGAAATGACGCTGGAAACTGATTACCTTAATATCCGCCCCAATGAAGAACTGGTACAGACTACAAGCCCGGTGGTCATTCGCCAAGCGCCTAAAACGGTGATTTACGCTACCGGCATGATTTATGAAAAGAAAAAACAGACCGTGACGCTGCTCAATAAAGTACGTGCCCATTATGAAAGACCTATTGGTAGTGCCAGCCAAAACAAGAATGGCAATGCTAAAATTAACACGAGTAAAGCGCAGAATACTGCAAGCTTATCTAGCAACCCCATGATCAATAACCCATTAAAACCTGAAAACAGCAATACGCGCATCCGGAGACGCTATGAGTAAGCCCTCAATTTCAACTAGGCCCCATTGGCAGATAAGTTTAACCACGTTAAACCTGATTTTTGCCTGCCTGACTTTATTAAGCTTTGCCCCGCATGTCTACGCAGAAGCTGCGGATCGCGATAAGCCAATCGATCTGGAAGCAGATTCGGTCAAAGTAGATGATGCCAAACAGACCAGCACTTACTCTGGCAATGTTATTCTCACGCAAGGGACTTTGGTCATCCATGCCGACAAGTTAATCGTGCGTGAAGACAAAGAAGGGTTCCAACACAGCACTTCATTGGGCAACCCGACCACCTTTAAGCAAAAACGTGAGGGTAAAAACGAATTTATGGAAGGTAGTGCGCAACGTATTGAATACGATGGCCGCATGGATAAAGTTCAGCTTTACACCAAAGCCTGGGTGAAACGTGGCGAGGACATTGTCCATGGCGATTACATTATGTATGACGCCAGCGCTGAATACGCCGAAGTGATTGGCGGCGGCGCCAATGCTGCTACACCCGCTACACCTAGCGGCCGCGTACGTGCCATCATCCAACCTAAAAACAAAAAAGGTGCAGCCCCTGCTAAAACAGCCCCTGCACCTGCCCCCGCCTCAGAGGTTAAACCGGATATCAGTAGCAAATCCAGCATGCCATCGCCAAACACCACAGCAAATAGTGATACTGCTGTGAAGAATATGCGCTTTAGCCGCAGCCTGCAAGTAAACCCAGAGGCTAAGCCTTGACTGTTAATACAATGAATGAATAGGTCTCAATGAGTGAACTTATTGTAGAAAATCTGCGGAAATCCTATAAAACCCGGATGGTTGTCCAGGATATTTCTTTGCAAATCAAAAGCGGAGAGGTGGTTGGCTTATTAGGTCCAAATGGGGCCGGCAAAACCACTAGTTTTTATATGATGGTCGGCTTGGTATCACTGGATGGTGGCCGCATCTTGCTGGATGGTAAAGATTTAAGCCACATGCCGATCCATATGCGCGCCCGCATGGGGCTAGCCTATTTACCGCAGGAACCTTCCATTTTCCGGAAACTGACCGTCGCAGAAAATATTCTGGCCGTGTTGCAGTTGCAGGAAATGACCGAAGAAGCCATGGATGAACAGCTCGAAACATTGCTGGAAGATCTGCATATTACCCATATTCGCGACAGCGCCGCTGTGAGCCTGTCTGGTGGTGAGCGGCGACGCGTTGAAATCGCCCGTTGCCTAGCGTCCAACCCCAGTTTTATTCTGTTAGATGAGCCGTTCGCCGGTATCGACCCGATCGCAGTGATTGATATCCAGAAGATCATCCGCTTTTTAAGTGCGCGCAATATTGGCGTACTGATCACTGACCATAACGTCCGCGAGACACTCGGTATCTGCGATCGCGCTTATATCGTTAATCAGGGCCATGTATTTGCTTCCGGCATTCCCAACGATATTGTCGGCAATGAAAGTGTCCGTGAAGTGTATTTAGGTAAACATTTCCGCCTATGAAACAGGGTTTGCAACTCCGCTTCTCACAAAACCTGTCGCTAACGCCGCAACTACAGCAAGCGATCCGGTTACTACAACTATCCACCTTGGAACTGAACCAGGAAATTGACATATTGATGCAAACCAATCCGCTACTGGAACGTGGCGAGGCAGGTGAAGATGAATATGGCAATGCGGATGAGGTGGAAGGCGACGCACCTAATGAAGCACATCCGCTAGATGCACCTTTGCATGAAAATGGCGCCGATAATAGCACTAGCCTGGCAACGGGTGATGAAGATTACACTGAAAATCCCAATGCTTTTGATTCCTCATTTTCTGAAGAAATCCCACTTGTTAAAACTGAATCCAGCAGTGAAGAGCCCGTTGAATTTGATCTAAACGCGACCTCATCGGATTTTTCCGCAGAATTTGGTGACGACTATGATGAATTTTCCAACGGCAGCCGCTGGGATGAAAATAGTACGCCAGCAGACGATGATAGTGATTATAAGCAACAAGAAACTTTGCAGATTTCATTACGTGAGTACTTACTCTCGCAATTGAAGTTGATGCCGCTATCAGAACGCGACCAGACACTGACATTATTATTGGTTGATAGCATCAACGATGATGGCTACCTGGAAGAGTCGCTCACTGACATTGCCGAGCAAATGCCGTTAGAGCTGGAGATTGATGAGCTGGAATTACAGACGGTGTTACGCCTGATTCAAAACTTGGATCCAGCGGGGGTGGGCGCACGCAACCTAAGTGAGTGCTTATGCCTGCAACTGGCACTTTTACCCGCTGATACGCCGCACCTTGCCTTGGCCCACCTTGTTGCTAAACAGCATTTACCGGCTTTGGGCGCACGGGATTTTACCAAGCTGCGTAAGGAATTGGGTTGCGATGAGGCGACGCTCAAGCAAGTACAACAACTGATTACCAGCCTCAACCCCCGCCCAGGCAGCGCATATAGCCATATCGGTTCTGAGCATTATATTCAGCATGAAGTGATTGTTAAGAAAGTCAAAGGCATCTGGATCGCCAGCCTCAATGATGGCGTGATTCCTAAACTGAAAATCAATCAGTTATATGCCAGCATTTTGAAGCGTAACCGCGACAGTTCCAGCCAGTACCTGCAAAGCCAGATGCAAGAAGCCAAATGGATGATCAAAAATATCCAGCAACGTTTTTCGACTATTTTGCGCGTTTCGCAAGCGATCGTAGACCGCCAACGTAATTTCTTTGAATACGGCGAGGTGGCCATGCGGCCTCTGGTATTGCGCGAAATTGCCGATGAACTGGATTTACATGAGTCGACGATTTCTCGCGTCACCACTAGCAAATATATGCTGACGCCGCGCGGCATTTTCGAGCTGAAATACTTTTTTGGCAGCTCAGTTTCCACCGATACCGGCGGTACTTGTTCGGCCACGGCGATCCGTGCGTTGATTAAAAAACTGGTTGAAGATGAGAACCCTAAAAAGCCTTATTCAGATAACCAGATTACCGACCTGCTTGCCAAACAGGGCATTGTGGTCGCCCGCCGTACTATTGCCAAATACCGTGAATCCTTAAATATTGCGCCAGCCAGCCTGCGTAAATCGCTCTAGCTATTTTTAAAATAGTTCAAAAATTTATTTTCTAATTTGCTGTGGCGCAGACGGCAATTTAAGGAGTAAACTGAAATTGTTCTGAAAGTTTTGAGTGACAAGATTTTCATAAACGGTTCGATAAATAATGCTTTCCATATGAAAAATAATTGGTCCTCAAGCCTCGCGGAACATTTCAAAAGGAGCAAGTCATGAATTTACAATTAACTGGTCACCATTTAGAAATTACCCCTGCCTTACGCGACTATGTCACTAATAAACTAGTTCGCATCAGTAATCACTTTGATCATGTCATCGATGTCAAAGTCACCATGAGTGTTGAAAAGCTCGCCCAAAAAGTTGAAGCCACACTCCACGTTCCTGGGAACGATCTGCATGCCGCTTGTGCAGACGATAATATGTATAGCGCGATCGATATGCTGACTGATAAACTTGACCGTCAAGTAGTGAAACATAAAGAGAAAAATGGCGATCATCATAAAACCAAC
>PERG01000026.1 GCA_002928535.1 Methylotenera sp.
TTTTTTCTTTTTTATAACTCCCTACTCGTTTTTTGCAAACTCCTTGGCGACATTCAAAATAGTTTGTTACTTAGCCATGCGATAATAAGCACATGGAATCTCAATCTACACTACTCTCCGGCCTCAACAATAAACAGCTCGAAGCGGTCACGCTACCCCATGAATCCGCTCTAATTTTAGCGGGTGCTGGCAGTGGCAAAACACGCGTTCTAACCACGCGTATCGCTTGGTTAATCCAAACGGGACAAGTATCGCCTAATGGTCTTTTAGCCGTGACCTTTACCAACAAAGCCGCAAAAGAAATGCTTACACGCCTTACCAGCATGTTGCCGATCAATACGCGCGGCATGTGGGTAGGGACTTTTCATGGACTGTGTAATCGCCTGCTACGTGCGCATCATCGCGAAGCCATGCTGCCTTCGAGCTTCCAGATTCTTGATACCGCAGATCAGTTGTCTGCTATCAAACGGCTCATGAAGTTGATGAATATTGATGATGAAAAATTTCCGCCTAAGCAGGTACAAGGCTATATCAATAGCTGCAAAGAAGAAGGCCTAAGAGCGCATGCGGTAGAAGCTTACGATGCGCATTCGCAAAAGCTGCGTGAAATCTTTGAAGAGTATGACAAGCAATGTCAGCGCGAAGGCGTGGCGGATTTCTCTGAGTTGTTATTACGCTGCTATGAATTGCTGGAACGCGATGCGCATATTCGCCAGCATTATCAAACACGCTTTAAATACATATTGGTCGATGAATTTCAGGATACCAACCGTCTGCAATATCTGTGGCTGAAATTACTGGCGGGTAAAGATAACTGCATGTTTGCCGTGGGCGATGATGACCAATCCATCTATGGTTTCCGCGGTGCACGTGTGGGCAATATGCGTGACTTTGAAACGGATTTCAAGATTCAGAATATTGTGAAGTTAGAAGAAAACTACCGTTCGCATAGCAATATTTTAGATGCCGCCAACGCCATCATTTCGCACAATAAGAACCGCCTGGGCAAGAACCTATGGACTTCCGCTGGCAAAGGCGAGCCGGTGCGAGTTTATCAAGCGTATAACGATACCGACGAAGCGCAATTCATTGTTGATGAAATTAAGATGCTGCATGGCGAAGGGACATCGCTAGGCGACATCGCCCTGCTCTACCGCTCAAACGCCCAATCGCGCATTTTGGAGCATGCGTTATTCTCTGCAAACCTGCCTTACCGCGTATACGGTGGCCTGCGTTTCTTTGAACGTGCTGAGATCAAACACGCCCTGGCTTATATGCGATTGATCGCCAATGCTAACGATGACACAGCCTTATTACGCGTTATCAACTTCCCCACACGTGGCATCGGCGCCCGCAGCCTGGAACAGCTACAGGAAGAAGCACGCAACCAAAGTTGCAGCTTATGGCAAGCCGCGATTAACCGCGTAGGCAATGGTAAGTTAGGTGGCAAAGGCATCGAAGGTTTTGTCGCGCTCATTCGCCAGATGATAGACCAGGCTTATGGCATATCTTTAGCTGAAATTGCCGAGTTAGCCACAACATCATCCGGCTTAATTACCCATTACCAGAATGAAAAAGAGGGCGAAGACCGCATTGAGAACTTGAAAGAATTGGTCACAGCCGCGGTTTCATTTACGAATCAGGACTTTGGTAATCACAACAATGTGGATGGTGATACCCCGCAAGACCTGCTGACTCAATTTTTAAGCCATGCCAGCCTGGAAGCCGGCGATCACCAAGCCGATGTAGGTCGTGAAGCCCTGCAGCTGATGACGGTACATGCCGCCAAAGGCCTGGAATTTAAAGCCGTGTTCATTAGTGGCCTGGAAGAAGGCTTATGTCCTCATGAGCAAAGCCTCTATGAGAATAATGGCCTGGAAGAAGAACGGCGTTTAATGTATGTGGCCGTGACACGTGCCCGCCAGCGCTTATATTTAAGCCATGCGCAAAGCCGCATGCTGCATGGTCAAGTACGTTATGGTATTCCGTCGCGTTTCCTGGACGAGATCCCGGATGAGCTACTCAAGCTGCTGAACGCCAAACCAGCACCTAAAGCTTATGCAAGCTATATGGCAGGCAATACGCCTAGGAGTACACATTCTGCTCAGAAAAATGCCATGCCTTGGAAAGTGGGCCAGCAAGTGTCACATGCCAAGTTTGGCAATGGCGTAGTGGTGAGTTATGAGGGCAATGCTGACGACATGCGTGTACAGGTGAATTTCGGGCGTGAAGGCCTCAAATGGCTGGCTTTGGAATATGCCAAATTAAATCCCATTTAATGCTTTAACCCTATTAAAAAAGCCTGGCATGCCAGGCTTTTTTATTAACATTCAGCATATAAACAGATTATTCATTAGGCTGAGGCAATAGTTTGGTCACTAGCTTTAGCCAGTGGAATATTGAAAATATCTGCATAGCTTGCGTATAAACTCGTCATCATCCAAGGCACAACAATCACCAGCCCAAGGCCGAATGGAATGATTGAAATCACGAGCAAGCCCATAAAAATCAAACCATACAACATGAATGGCAGGATATTGCGCAGGCAAGCATTAAAACTCAATTGCATGGCATCAACCGCCGCTAAATTATGTAGTCCGGCCAAGACCGGTGCAAACCAATACGCCATAATCACCGGCACCAGGAAAAACATAGCGATCAAGAGCGGGAACATCATGGCCGCTGCTTGAGCGGGGTTCAACTCCTGGCCTTTCATCATGGTTTCAATCGTTGTTTTATCCAGGGACATAATGACAAATACTGCAATCACCAGCAGGCTCACCATGTAAATGGCTCCGACCAGGATCAATTGCCGGGTATTTTTCTTGAATCCCGCAAACAGGTGGTTAATCTCCAGGTCTTGTTCTCGGGTAATCGCCTGGCAGCCCCACATCAGGCCCGCAGCAAAAACCGGTGCCAACAGCGTGCTTGCTATCGAACCGATACCGGGAATCATGGAAATCGGCACCATTATGATTAAATAAATGACGAATAGGATGATCCACATAGCCGGATTTTCCCTAAACAGCTGAAAACCTTTTTTGGTCCATGTAATCGCATTCAGCGCCGGCACTTGTTTAATCGTTAATGGCGGTAGCGGTGTTACCTCATTGTCTGAAACCATCATGCTCTTTCAATAGTAGTGTCTATATGACAACAATTTTTATAATTGTTTTGCGCGTAATTTAAGGATATTTCTAAAATGATTCGGGTCTTTAGCATGCGTTAATTCACCTGATTGTGGGTAAATCTGATCATACAGACGCGATAACCAAAATCTTAATGCAGCGATCCTAAGCATATGCGGCCAATATTTGAGTTCGGCTTCACTAAATGGCCTGATTGCCTGATACGCGTGAAACATGGCAGTTACGCGTGCTTCATCCAGGCTACCGTCTTTATTCACGCACCAATCGTTTACCGTAATCGCAAGGTCATAAGCCAGTACGTCGTGGCAAGCATAATAAAAGTCTATCAGCCCGCCCACATGATCATCCACAAACAGCACATTATCGCGGAACAAATCCGCATGAATCACGCCGGTTGGTAATGCTGATAAATCCAAGCTTTCCTGGAATGCCATTTCGTTTTGTAGCAATGCCTGATCATCGGCCGATAAATGTGGCATCACTTCTTGTGCGGTTTTATTTCGCCACAAAGCCCCGCGCGGATTGTGGAAGCTTTCATGGTGATCGGTGTTATCAAATGATAAACCGGCAATATGCATGCGTGCGAGCACGCTACCTACCTCCGCACACTGGGCAACGTTTGGCGTTTCTATATCTCGGCCTTGCAGGCAGCTAATAAGCGTCGCAGGCTTACCATTGAGCATGTGCAAGCTTTCGCCATGCTTATCTGCTATCGGTTTAGGGCAAGGAATATTATGAGATGCGAGATGCGCCATCAGATCAATAAAATAAGGTAACTCTTCTAGCGTGTTGTGCTCAAAAAGAGTCAGCACGAACTTATCTTGCGTGGTCGTCACAAAATAATTGGTATTAGTAATGCCTGAGGAAATCCCTTTCAGTTCCACCAGATCACCGATGGCATAATCTTGCAGCCAGATTTTCAGCTGTGGAATGGTGACGGAAGTAAATACAGACATAAGAGTAAACTTAAATAGGGTAATGAATAAAAACTAAAGAGGGTTTTCCGCCCTCTTTAATACTGCAACAACGTTTAATAGCCAATGTTTTAAAACCTGAAAATAGTCCATTTTGGAATGATCAAAGGTTTATTCGGCCCATCATTAATCCAGCCACCGTCTTGATCTTCTTTATGTAAGTAATAAGGCACGCCAGATTTCGGTGTGACCTTCATCATATAAAGTTGGCCGTTAATGCGATACTCTTCAATCGTGTCACCGCCTTTTTTGACAATAGTCACTTGCGGTTCATCGACATCTTCACCTTCTTTACTCATCGGCGGTGGGGGAATGTCTTCAAGCGGTTGTAAATCTTTAGGGGGTTCAGCAGCAGAAGAGAGGGTTGAGATTAGCGACAATCCCGCCGCCAATATTAGTAAACCCCGTTTGTTGATATTCTTGTCTTTCTTATCCATGCAAACCACCCTTTTTTGAATTAAGCGCAATAATATAGAGGCTTAAAATTGCGAATAATTCTATCAAATTACACTGCCAATTCACGTAAAAATTATAAATAAAGCTGGATTTGTTCTTCGGCTGGCGATAACCGGAATCCGCGTGTTTCGTAATGTTTGAAGATCGCTTCGACAATCGCTTCTGGCTCATCGATGATCTGGATCAGATCCATATCTTCCGGAGAAATCATTTTCTCATCCACAAGCGTGGTTTTGAGCCAATCTACTAGACCCTTCCAGAATGGTCCGTGTACCAAAATGATAGGAATTTTGAGCGATTTTCCAGTCTGCACAAGCGTGATCGCCTCCATGAGTTCATCCAATGTTCCAAACCCGCCAGGCATCACTACATAAGCGATCGCATATTTAACAAACATTACTTTGCGCATGAAAAAATGCTGGAAACTGATGCTGATATCCTGGTAATCGTTACCGCCCTGCTCCATGGGTAACTCAATATTCAAGCCCACGCTGGGTGCTTGACCGGCAAAAGCGCCTTTATTAGCTGCCTCCATAATGCCTGGGCCACCGCCTGACAAGACACTAAATCCTGCATCGCTTAATAAGCGCCCCACTTTTTCAGTTAGCTGATAATAAGGATGGTCAACCGGCGTACGTGCGCTACCGAAAATCGAAACGGCTGGTGTAATTTTTTTTAAGCGTTCCGTTGCTTCTACAAATTCTGCGATAATCCCAAAAGCATGCCATGCTTCATGGCTCGCGGTATCGCCTATGAGCAACTGCGGCTCGGACATTGATGGTAGTTTTCTTGTCATTTTTTGCAACTCGTATGAATTTAAATTCATAATAAGCTAAGCGAGGCGAGGCTGCGAGAAATTTTTTACTGCGCTCTTTACCCGGCGACTTAATTTGAACAACAGTTGTATCGCAAAGCTTCTGCCTGGAATTTTATGAAAACTTTATTACTAGTAGACGGCTCTTCCTACCTTTATCGCGCGTTTCATGCGCTACCTGATCTTCGCAATAGTCAGAACGAACCGACCAATGCCATTCGCGGCGTGCTGAGCATGTTACGCAAGCTACATAAGGATTACCCGGCAGATTACAGCGCCTGCATATTTGATGCCAAAGGCAAAACCTTCCGCGATGATATCTATCAGGATTACAAAGCCAACCGTCCCAGCATGCCGGATGATTTGCGCAGTCAGGTAGAACCTCTGCAAGAAGCCATCAAAGCCATGGGCTGGCCATTGTTAATTATAGATGGCGTAGAAGCTGACGATGTAATCGGCTGCCTGGCCAAACAGGCAGAAAAACAAGGCATGCGCGTTATCATTTCTACTGGTGATAAAGACATGGCCCAACTGGTGAATGAAAAAGTCACGCTGATCAACACCATGCCAAACGCCTTCAGGAAAGGTGATGAGATATTAGATATCGCCGGAGTAGAAGCCAAATTTGGGCTGAAACCGGAACTCATCATCGACTATCTCACCCTGATCGGCGACTCAGTGGATAACGTGCCTGGCGTGGAAAAAGTCGGCCCGAAAACTGCAGTAAAGTGGCTGCTTGAATATGGCAACCTGGATGGCGTCATCGCCAATGCTGACAAGATTACCGGGGTGGTCGGCGAAAATCTTCGCAAAGCCTTGGATTGGTTGCCAACCGGTCGCCAACTCATTACGATCATATGTGGTTTGGAAGGCCACCCCGGCATGCCAGATAGTTTTGAGCCGCTAATGTTGCAAGCCCAGGACAAAGCCAAGCTCACAGAAATTTATCAACGTTATGAATTCAAGACCTGGTTGCGGGAAATGGATAACCCGAGCTCAGCTAATACAGGCAGTTCCGTTAACAAACTGGACCTGCATCAGGCTGCACAATCCGATATGTTTGCGGTGACACCGCAGGCTGCTGTTACCACGCGCAACTACGAAACCATATTGACCAACGAGCAGTTGGATAATTGGTTGCAGAAAATCAGCCAGGCCAGCCTGTTCTGTTTCGATACCGAAACGACTTCGCTCGATCCTCTGACGGCCAAAATTGTAGGGATGTCATTTAGTGTAGAAGCTGGCAGTGCCGCTTATTTGCCATTAAGGCATGATTATTTTGATGCGCCGGATCAGCTGGATTTTGCAGCTACGCTCGCTAAGGTCAAGCCGATTCTGGAAAACCCAGACATTAAAAAAGTCGGACAAAACCTTAAATACGACCAGCATGTACTGGCTAATCATGACATTGCCCTGAATGGCATCGCACACGACACTTTGCTGGAGTCTTACGTATTCGAGAGCCATCGTAGCCACGGTATGGATGATTTAGCGATGCGTCATTTGAATGTGAAAACCATCACCTTTGAAGATGTGGCAGGCAAAGGCTCCAAGCAAGTATGCTTTAACCAGGTGACCGTAGAAACCGCGGCAGAATATGCGGCTGAGGATGCCGATATTACACTGCAACTGCATCAAGCCTTATATCCGCAAATTGCGGCAAATCTTTCAGGTGACGCTAAACTGGAATACATCTACAGCCAGATAGAGCTACCGGTCTCGAATATCTTATTCACTATTGAGCGCAATGGCGTATTGATCGATAGTCATATGCTCAACCGCCAAAGTAATGAAATCGGCATGAAGTTGGTCGCATTGGAAGACCAGGCTTATGAGCTGGCTGGACAGCGTTTTAACTTGGGTTCGCCTAAACAGTTACAGGAAATATTGTTCGGCAAACTAGGTATCAAGCCAACTAAAAAAACCCCTTCCGGCACCCCTTCCACCGATGAAGATGTATTGCAGGAATTGGCACTGGATCATCCGCTGCCCAAAGTGCTGTTGGAGTATCGCGGTTTAGCTAAGTTGAAATCGACGTATACCGACAAACTGCCGCGCATGATCAATGCAGAAACTGGCCGTGTGCATACCTGCTACAACCAGGCCGTCGCGATTACGGGCCGTTTAGCCAGTTCAGAACCCAATTTACAAAACATCCCGGTCCGTACACAGGAAGGCCGCCGTATCCGCGAAGCGTTTATTGCGCCTGAGGGCAGCCATATTGTTTCTGCAGACTATTCGCAGATTGAGTTGCGCATCATGGCGCATCTATCCCAGGATGAAGGCATGCTCTACGCCTTTGCCAATAACGAAGATATCCATCGTGCAACAGCTGCGGAGATCTTCGGGGTGGAACGTATCGCAGTTGACAACGAACAGCGCCGTTATGCCAAAGTGATTAATTTCGGACTGATCTACGGCATGAGTGCTTTTGGCCTGGCGCAAAACCTCAATATCGAACGCAGTGCCGCAGCGAGCTATATTGAACGTTATTTCGCACGCTACCCCGGCGTTCGCCAATACATGCAGAACACCCGCGAGCTGGCGCGTCAACAAGGTTATGTAGAAACCTATTTCGGACGCAGACTTTGGGTGCCGGAAATCAATAGTCCCAACGGCATGCGTCGCGCCGGTGCAGAGCGTGCGGCGATTAATGCGCCTATGCAGGGCACAGCTGCCGACCTCATTAAACTCGCGATGATTGCTGTAGATAAGTGGTTAAAAGAAGAAAATCTGCAAACCAAACTTATTATGCAAGTACATGATGAACTGGTACTGGAAGTACCGGATGCTGAACTCGAGCTTATCAAAACAACGCTGCCGCAACTCATGCAAAATGTCGCCAAATTGGATGTGCCTTTACTCACTGAATTAGGCGTCGGTAATAACTGGGAAAATGCGCATTAAATAAATCTGCAACATTGCTATTGTTAAATGCTTAATCCGTGATGTTTCATCACCCACGATTAGTAGTGAATGAAAGTTTCCACCCTTATTCTTGTCTTGCTGTGCGCTTTGTACACTGCAAATCTTTTTGCGGAAGATATGGGCACTTGGCGCCAAGAAGGTCAACAAGCCCTGCAAGCCAGTAAAAAACTGACGCCTCGGGGTCATCGTGCAAAAAATATCATTTTGTTTGTAGGTGATGGTATGGGGATTTCCACAGTCACGGCTGCACGCATTTTTGAAGGCCAACAAAAAAGACGCGATGGCGAGCGCAATCTTTTGGCGTTCGAAAAGCTTCCTTATGTGGCCATGTCCAAAACATTCTCGGCTAACCAGCAAACATCTGACTCCGCTCCTACTATGACCGCGATCATGACCGGCGTGAAGGCCAATGACGGCGTGATTGCGTTGAATCAGAATGTGGTTAAGGGAGAGAAGGATGCAGCCCTCATTGCAAAAAATAGCGTTGAAACACTCTTGGAAATGGCCGAAAGAAAAGGCCTCTCAACTGGTGTAGTCACGACTACCCGAGTAACGCATGCCACGCCAGCTGCTACCTATGCGCACACCTCGCATCGCGACTGGGAAAATAATAGCCAAGTCCCCAAGCCCGCGCCAATTGCAGACATTGCCGCGCAGTTGATCGACCGTTTTGGCGATGGCAAAATTGGCAATGGTCTGGAAGTAGTATTAGGCGGTGGTCGAGCCCATTTTCTACCACAAGGCTTACACGGCAAACGTAGTGACGATCGCAACTTAATCGCTGAATTTCAGCAGAAATTCACTGCCGACTATGTGGATAACAAACAGGCTTTGGATGCCATTAACCCTGCTAAAACACATCACCTCATCGGCCTGTTCGATGACGATCATCTGCAATACGAAACAGATCGGGTGGACGGTAACAGTGAGCAGCCCAGCCTTACGGAAATGGTGAGTAAGGCCATTGATGTGTTGAGCACCAATGCCAACGGCTATTTCCTAATGGTAGAAGGTGGGCGTATCGATCATGCGCATCATGCTGGGAATGCTTACCGCGCCTTGGCAGATACCGTTGCGCTATCTGATGCAGTGCAACTGGCTTTGACTAAAATTAACCTAGATGAAACGCTGGTGATTGTGACTGCCGATCATAGCCACACGATGACATTGTCGGGTTATGCCAAACGCGGCAATCCCATATTGGACAAAGTCAGGTTTTCTGATCATGCCGAACCGGCATTGGCTTTAGATAAGCAGCCTTATACCACCATTAATTATGTGAATGGCCAAGGCCACGTAGGTCATATTCCACCCGATGAGATGGTGAATAAACCATTAACACCACAAATGGGTAGAACGGTTAACTTGAACAATATCGATACTATGCACCCGGATTTTCATCAACAAGCCATGATTCCCCTGCAACAGGAAACACATGCTGGAGAAGATGTGCAAATTTTCGCAGAAGGTCCGAATGCACATTTATTTCATGGCGTACAAGACCAGACTTATATTTTTTACGTCATGAAAGATGCGTTAGGTTTGTAATTCGCTGATAATACAATCTATCCAGATTTAGTCGCAAAACGGCGATTGAACGCAATCTCAGCAAACTAAACTTATGCAAAACTTTGGCATTTACATTATTGGCGACGAAATTCTTTCCGGCAAACGGGCAGACCAGCACCTCGTCCAAGCGATTCAAATACTCAAAACACGTGGGTTAACGCTTACCTGGGCACAATATCTCGCTGACGACGCTGCTACATTAAGTACAAAATTCGCTCAAAGCTTTGCTACACCGGACATTGTATTTAGCTTTGGCGGTATTGGTGCAACGCCTGATGATTACACGCGTCAAGCTGCTGCTGCTGCCTTAAATTTACCCATTGAACGCCACACTGGCGCAGTCGCTGAAATTGAAGCGCAATTTGGAGAAGCCGCCTACCCCAAACGCGTGCTGATGGCGGACTTCCCTAAAGGGGCGGACTTAATTCCGAATCCGGTGAATCGAGTGGCGGGGTTTTTCATCGGCAGCCATTACTTCCTGCCCGGATTTCCACAAATGGCATGGCCAATGATGGAATGGGTACTCGACACGCATTACAGCAACTTATTTCACGAGTACGTTGTTTCAGAAGCTGCGATTCTGGTAAATGACGCAGGTGAAAGCCAATTGATAGACTTGATGAATGCCATTGTTCAAAATCATCCTCAAACAAAATTATTCAGCCTTCCCAAATTAGGTCCCAATAAAACCATAGAGCTAGGTGTAAAGGGCCCTCTTGAAGCTGTGAATGCCGCTATGGCAGATATTCAATCGGGTGTATCGGCAGCAGGTTTTCCTTGGCAGAAGATTTAAATTGCACAACGATGGTGCAATAGAAAAAATAATTTACCGCCTCACTTAAGTTCCTGACAAAGTTCATTCCCAGCCGGTGGAATTGCGTATAAAATAGGCAGCTCTGCAAAATTCTGCGTTTATTACAACTCAGATCATAATAAAAAAGCAGGTAACGCAGTCCATGTAACTATCGTGAAACCTAAACATTAATGCAAATCGGCCCACACATTCTTAAGAACAATTTAGTTGTCGCCCCTATGGCTGGGGTGACTGACAGGCCTTTCCGTCAGTTATGCAAAAAAATGGGTGCTGGTTTAGCTGTCTCTGAGATGGTCACTTCCAACTCCCTTCTGTACGGCTCTGAAAAAACCTTGCGCCGGGCCAATCATGAAGGCGAAGTAGACCCGATTTCCGTACAAATTGCCGGGGCTGACCCTAAAATGATGGCGGAAGCCGCCAAACATAATGTGGATAACGGCGCGCAGATTATTGATATCAACATGGGTTGTCCGGCCAAAAAAATCTGTAATGTGATGGCGGGGTCAGCACTTCTCAAAGACGAGCCACTGGTCGCGCAAATCTTGCGCGCGGTGGTCAACGCAGTAGATGTACCGGTCACTTTAAAAATTCGCACCGGTTGGGATAAAAATAATCGCAATGCCGTTGCCGTAGCAAGAATGGCCGAAGATCTGGGTATCCAAGCACTGGCCATGCATGGCCGCACTCGGGCTTGCCTGTACATGGGCGATGCCGAGTACGACACCATTGCCGCAGTTAAACAGGCCATCAAGATTCCGCTCATCGCCAATGGCGACATCACCACGCCGGAAAAAGCTAAATTCGTGCTGGATTACACCGGGGCGGATGCTGTGATGATTGGCCGCGCTGCACAAGGTCGTCCATGGATATTCCGTGAGATTGAGCATTACATCAAAACCGGCGAGCATTTACCACCGCCGGAAGTGGCAGAAATCCGCACCGTGATGCTAGAACATCTGCATGATTTATATGCATTTTATGGTGATTTAACGGGCATGCGCATGGCCCGTAAGCATATCTCCTGGTATACCAAAGGCTTAAAAGACTCCGCTAATTTCCGCCACAATATGAATACGTTGCAAACCATTGATTTGCAATTGGCAGCGATTGATGAGTTCTTTGCGCACCTTCAAAGCCGTGATCATCGCTTGCAGTACGATGAGGTTGACACAACTGAAAATAATACCAACAACCCTTTGCTTGAGGCTGCTTGATGAATAACTGTGACCTTGCCAACAGCGTTAAATTATCGCTAGAGCAATATTTCAAAGACCTGGATGGCCAGCCGCCACATGCGGTATACAACATGGTACTGGGCTGCGTCGAAAAGCCTTTGTTAGAACATATCATGCAGCATGCTTCCGGTAATCAAAGCAAAGCGGCAGAAATTTTAGGCTTAAACCGCAACACGCTACGTAAGAAACTTCAGCAGTACAACATCGAATAAGCAAAACAATCTACGCATGCTGACTTTGTTGCAAAAACTTTCAAATATCCTCATTTACACAAAGTAAACTCCGGTTTTTTCAAGCTTATGCACCTCGTCAACATTTCGTATCTTCGTTTTGCTTAACTTAATAATGAATACAAAGTAAATTATGGCCACAATTAAACGCGCGCTCATCAGTGTTTCCGACAAAACCGGCATCATCGATTTTGCAAAAAACTTAAGTCAATTCGGCATCGAAATTTTATCTACTGGCGGCACCGCCAAGTTGTTCCGCGACAATAACATTCCTGTGATTGATGTCAGCGATTACACGGGTTTTGAAGAAATGCTCGATGGTCGTGTGAAAACATTGCATCCTAAAGTGCACGGCGGCATATTAGGTCGTCGCGACTTACCTGAACATGTGGCGGCTATGCAATCTGCCGGCATTCCAAATATTGATATGGTGGTGGTGAATTTATACCCATTTGAAGCGACTGTGGCCCAACCCAATTGCACATTGGAAGATGCTATCGAGAACATTGATATCGGCGGGCCTGCCATGGTACGTTCAGCGGCCAAAAACTGGAAAGATGTCGTAGTATTAACCGATGCCAGCCAGTATGAAAACGTATTACAAGAGTTGAAAAGTACCGGTGGCGCTGTTAGCCAGGCCACGCAATTTGCGCTTTCCATCGCAGCGTTTAACCGCATCAGCAATTACGATGGTGCGATCAGTGATTATCTATCCTCATTTAATGCTGACGGCACACGCAGTGCATTCCCCGCGCAAACCAATGGCCGCTTTGTGAAACTGCAAGACTTGCGCTATGGCGAAAATCCACATCAACAGGCTGCGTTTTACCGCGACCTTTACCCAGCTCCAGGGTCATTAGTAACTGCGCAACAACTTCAAGGCAAAGAATTAAGCTATAACAATATCGCCGATGCAGATGCTGCCTGGGAAACCGTTAAATCATTTAGCGGCAATGCTTGCGTGATTGTCAAGCACGCCAATCCTTGCGGCGTTGCAGTAGGTAAAGATTCTCTTGAGGCTTACTCAAAAGCATTCCAAACGGACCCAACTTCTGCATTCGGCGGCATCATTGCTTTCAATACGACATTAGATAAAGCGGCGGCTGAAGCCGTTTCTAAACAGTTCGTGGAAGTATTGATTGCCCCTGACTATAGCGAAGACGCTTTAGAAGTCTTCAAAGCCAAAGCGAATGTACGTGTATTGAAAATAGAGCTGCCAAAAGGCGGCAGCACTGCATGGGAGCAAGGCCGCAATTCACACGATATCAAACGCATCGGCTCAGGCATTCTGATCCAGACCGCAGATAACCATGAGATCAGCGAAGCGGATTTAAAAATCGTCTCCAAAAAACAACCCACTCCGCAACAATTGGCAGATATGCTGTTTGCCTGGAATGTGGCTAAATATGTGAAATCCAATGCCATCGTATTCTGTGGCAATGGTATGACTTTAGGCGTAGGCGCAGGGCAAATGAGCCGCGTGGACAGCACTAAAATCGCGGCCATTAAAGCACAGAATGCCGGGCTCACTTTAAAGGATTCCGTTGTGGCTTCTGACGCATTTTTCCCATTCCGCGATGGTATCGACGTGCTGGCAGAAGCTGGCGCGAGCTGTGTGATCCAACCAGGTGGCAGTATGCGCGATGGAGAAGTGATTGCCGCAGCGGATGAGCATGGCCTGGTCATGGTGCTAACTGGCATCCGTCATTTCCGCCACTAAAGCCATGATCAATTTATCAAATCTTGTGAATTGATTTTATTGGATGAAGTGATTTTATTTTTTCTAGGCGCCATGCAGTAATGACGCTGGCATATCACAAAAATAGACGAGGAAAGAGCGAACACGCAACAACGTGATTTGCCCATAAAATAAATTTATGAAAATTTTAGTTATCGGTAGTGGTGGTCGCGAGCATGCCCTGGCATGGAAAGTCGCCCAGAATAAAGAAGTGAGCCGCGTTTATGTTGCCCCTGGTAATGCCGGTACCGCGCTTAATCCTGATATGGTCAACGTGCCAATTTCCAGTGTGCAAGATCTGCTGGAGTTCGCGCAAAAAGAACATATCAACCTTACAATCGTTGGCCCAGAAGCGCCATTGTCTATGGGCGTCGTTGATGCTTTCCGCGCCGCGGGTTTGAAGATTTTTGGTCCAACCAAAGCGGCAGCGCAACTGGAAGGCTCTAAAGATTACGCCAAAGCCTTCATGATGCGTCACAACATCCCTACTGCGGCTTATGCGACGTTCACTGATGCCAAATTAGCGCATGATTATGTGAAGCAGCAAGGTGCGCCTATTGTAATTAAAGCTGATGGGTTAGCCGCAGGCAAAGGCGTTGTTGTCGCTATGACGGATGATGAAGCGCATGCGGCGATTGATGCCATGTTGTCAGATAACAAACTCGGCAGTGCAGGCGCACGTGTTGTAATTGAAGAGTTCTTAACGGGCGAAGAAGCCAGCTTTATCGTCATGGTCGATGGCAAAAACATATTACCGCTCGCGACCAGCCAGGACCATAAACGTTTATTGGATGCAGACCAAGGCCCTAATACTGGCGGCATGGGCGCTTACTCCCCGGCACCTGTAGTAACGCCTGCCATCCACGCTAAAGTCATGCGCGAGATTATCCGCCCAACGGTAGAAGGCATGGCGAAAGATGGTATTCCTTACACTGGCTTTTTATATGCTGGCCTGATGATATCGCCGGATGGCGATGTGAAAACGCTAGAATTCAATTGCCGCATGGGCGACCCTGAAACGCAACCGATTATGCTGCGGCTTAAATCAGATTTAGTATACTTGGCAGAGCATGCCGTGAATGGCACGCTGGATCAAGTAGAAGCGGAATGGGATAGACGTACCGCATTAGGGGTAGTCATGGCTTCTTATAACTATCCTGAGACCCCTCGCCTTAATGACGAAATTACCGGCTTACCAACACAATTAGTAGATGCACAGGTTTTTCATGCAGGCACCACATTGAAGGACAACAAAGTAGTCACTAGCGGTGGTCGCGTATTGTGTGTCACAGCCTTGGGTGAAACGGTAAAATTTGCCCAGCAGCAAGCTTACAGAATCGCAGAAGAAATCAAGTTTGATGGTGCCCAATATCGCAAAGACATTGGTTATCGCGCTGTAAAAGGTTAGTCCTAGTTTAGTAGGAAGTTAATGGGTGAAAGTTAATGTATAGCTTAATAGTTTAGCCAAGGAAAAATGTTGGATACCCGATCAGTACTGCATTATTTACAAAACCTGCAAAGCAAAATTGTTGAAGCGTTGGAACTGGTCGATGGCAAAACTTTTCTGCATGATAGCTGGAACCGTCCTGAAGGTGGCGGCGGGACTAGTTGTTTGCTCGAAGATGGCAATGTATTCGAGCGTGCCGGCGTAGGCTTTTCCCATGTGTTAGGTAATAAACTCCCCCCTGCTGCCACCATCGCTCACCCTGAAGCAGCTGGTAGAAGCTGGGAGGCTATGGGGGTTTCCCTGGTGTTACACCCGCGTAATCCCTATGTGCCCACGGTGCATATGAATGTCCGATTTTTTGTGGCAAAAGCGCCCATAAGTTCAGAAGCAGAAATAGCTTCGCTGGATTTGCGAGCGAGACAAGGCGGTGAATTCGAAAATGCGCAGACTGCACAAGCAGTGCGGCAAGCATTAGAGAATGAAACCAACGTAGGTGCAGCCGCAAAGGCAGCAGAAGATATATGGTGGTTTGGCGGCGGCATGGATTTAACGCCCTACTACGGTTTCGAGGAAGACTGCATTCACTTCCACCGCACTAATAAAACCGCATTGGATGCCTTCAGCCCTGATTACTACCCGCAATTCAAAAAGCACTGCGATGAGTATTTCTACTTGAAACATCGTAAAGAACCCCGCGGTATCGGCGGCATCTTTTTTGATGACTTCAATGATTTAGGGTTTGAACGCAGCTTTGAAATGCAGCGCGCAGTAGGTGATAGCTTTTTGAATGCATACCTGCCGATTCTGCAACGTCGTAAAGATACACCGTACACAGAACAAGAGCGAGATTTCCAGGCTTATCGTCGTGGCCGGTATGTGGAATTCAACCTGGTTTTTGACCGCGGCACCTTGTTTGGCCTGCAATCCAACGGCCGAACCGAGTCCATCCTGATGTCCATGCCGCCTATCGTGAAATGGCGTTATGACTGGAAACCGGAAGCAAATAGCCCTGAAGCCAAACTCTACAGCGACTTTTTAATCGATAAAGACTGGTTAAATCCAGCAATTTAACGCTAAGGCCTCGCATGCATATTACACCGCAAACGCATCAATTCGCTTTAGACCTGCTGCAATTCATTGATGCGAGCCCAAGCCCATGGCATGCGGTTGATAGCGCTAAGCAACAATTAGAGCGCCAGGGTTTTATCGAGCTGAAAGAAACCAGTGCCTGGCAGCTCAAAACAGGTGGTGCTTATTTTGTCATCCGCGGCGGCGCATCCATTATTGCCTTTATCGTGGGTAGCACACCATTGGCGGAAAGCGGTTTCCGCATGGTCGGCGCTCATACCGATTCACCGGGGTTACGGCTCAAACCAAATGCCGCTTATGGTAGCGATGGCTTGGTTCGGATCGGTGTTGAAGTATATGGCGGGCCGATACTGGCGACCTTTACCGACCGCGATCTCAGCATCGCCGGCCGGGTAGTCACCAAAACAAAACATGGCACCGAAACGCATTTGGTAAAATTCGACCAACCCGTGATGCGTTTACCTAATCTCGCTATCCACATGAATCGCGAAGTGAACGAAAAAGGGCTTAAGCTCAATAAGCAAACCGAATTGCCACTCATTTTTGGCGAGCTGGAAGATGGCATAGCAGCGGACAGACAATTCCTCGAAGCACTAGCAAGTGAGCTCAATGTAGCTGTGGATAGCATTCTGACCTTTGAATTAAATGTGTTTGATACACAAAAAGGCACGCTCTGGGGCGCCAATCAGGAGTTTATTGCCGATAGCCAGCTCGACAATTTAGCTTCATGCCATGCTGCTTTAACTGCATTAACCAGCATCAAAAATCCAGCGGCTACTTCTGTCTGCGCATTATTCGACCATGAAGAAGTGGGGAGCGAAAGTGCAACCGGTGCCAGTGGCAGCTTTTTAGCAGATACCATTAAGCGCATTCAATTTGCACAACAATTGGACGAAGAAGCCCAGCTTCGTGCACTAGCGAATAGCTTTTTTATCAGCGCCGATATGGCGCATGCTTATCATCCAAACCATGCGAGTGCCTATGAGCCTTGCCACCATGTGCAGGTGAATAAAGGCCCGGTGATTAAGACCAATGCCAATCAGCGGTACAGCACTAATGCAGAGTCTGCCGCGCGCTTCATTCAATTATGTGAGCAGGCAAAAGTGCCTTATCAGCAATATTCGCACCGGACAGATCTAGGTTGCGGCAGCACCATCGGACCGATTATTGCTTCCGGCTTAGGGGTTAGTAGTGTGGATGTGGGCTCACCCATGTGGGCCATGCACAGTATCCGTGAGAGTGCCGGCGTTTTGGATCACAGCTACATGACCAATGTATTGATAGCCTTGTATAAGAGTTAGGTAGTATTGGTTGATAGTGCGATATTAACCAAATCAAGTATTATGCATTTTAGTTAACCGTAAGAAGCGCAATAAAATTAAGGAATAAGACATGCTCAAACAAATGCTGCGTACTAAGCCGATTGTAGACCACTCTGGGAGTGGGCTTAAAAAATGCCTGACTGCTTTTGACCTCGCTTTATTAGGCATTGGTTGCGCAATCGGTACCGGCATTTTCGTACTCACCGGCATTGCAGCGGCCACGCAATCCGGGCCTGCAGTCATCATCTCATTTATCATCGCTGGGGTGGCCTCAGGCTTTGCAGCTTTAGCCTATGCGGAACTAGCAGCTTCTGTGGGTGGTTCCGGCAGTGCTTATGGTTATAGCTATGTAGCCTTTGGCGAATTTATCGCCTGGGTGATGGGCTGGATATTACTGCTGGAATATGGCGTAGGCGCAGCCGCAGTGGCCAATGGCTGGTCAGGTTATTTTACCGGCACACTCGCTAACTTCAATATCTATCTACCTGAAGCCTTAACCAAAGCGCCCATGGTGGGCGGCATTATTAACCTGCCAGCATTCGCCATTATCTGGACATTGACCATTTTGCTCATCGTCGGCGTTAAGGAAAGCGCACGCTTTAATAACATTATTGTGGTGATTAAACTTTCTACTATCGCCATCTTTATTGCCTTATCAATTGGCCATTTGAATACCGATAACTGGCAGCCATTTATGCCGTTCGGCTGGTTCAGCACCATGGAAGATGGCAAAAATATTGGCATACTTGCCGGGGCTTCTTTAGTGTTCTTTGCTTATTTCGGGTTTGATGCAGTATCTACTGCGGCTGAAGAAGCGAAAAATCCGCAACGGGATTTACCGATTGGCTTGCTGGCCTCACTCATATTCTGCACTATTATCTACATCATAGTATCCGGCTTGCTTACTGGTGTTGTGCATTACACAGAGCTCAACGTTGCCTCACCCGTGGCTTTTGCGTTAAGCAAAATCGGCTATACATGGTCTTCAACGCTGGTTGCTACCGGTGTGCTCGCAGGCTTAATCACGGTGTTGCTGGTACTGATGTACGGCCTGACACGTATTCTATTTGCCATGAGCCGCGACGGTTTAATCTCACCTGTCTTTTCAGAAGTGAATCCGGATCGCCAGACACCTACTAAAGTCATTCTAATGTGTGGTTTGATAGTGTCTATCGTTGCCGGCTTTATACCACTAGGTGAATTGGCTGAAACGGTGAATATCGGCACCTTGGCCAGTTTCGTGATGGTATGTGTAGGCGTACTGGTATTACGTATCCGACAACCCAATTTGCATAGGCCTTTCAAAAACCCTTGGAATCCGCTTATTCCGGTATTAGGCATCTTATCTTGTGGCGCGCTGATGGCCTTTTTACCGACAAGTACCTGGATACGTTTTGGGGTGTGGATTATGTGTGGGATCGGCGTCTATTTCCTCTACTCAATCCGGCACAGCAAGTTACGATAGTTAACGTCAAAACATGACAATAAAAAAGCCACTCGAAAGTGGCTTTTTTATTAATTGCTACAGCTACGACATCTAAGCTATTACAGTGAAAGAATCCATTGTACGATTGTCTTGATGTCTGCATCTTTAACTTGTGGACTATTAGCTGGCATAGGCATTGGACCCCATACACCGCTACCGCCTTTTTTAACTTTTTCGATCAATTTAGCTTCAGCGGTTTTGTCGCCTTTGTATTTTGCAGCGACATCTTTGTAGGATGGGCCTAATACTTTTTTATCAATGCCGTGACATGCTAAACAGCCACTTTTTTGTGCCAATGCTTCAGCCGCTTTTGCATCCACTGCACTCGCTTGCGTTGCCAATAACATAGAACCAGCAGCAGCGATTGTTAATAATAATGCCTTCATGCTATCTCCTTGAATTTACGCTTAATAATTTTAATAATTGCAATTTTCGCACCCGAGATGATACCTATAATTCCAATTTAAACAAGTAAAAAAACTGCACCTAAAACTCGTTAAATCAGTGTGCTACTCAGAATCTGGCTGATTAGAACTTGCTTACTAGCTTACACTTTGTGGATAAATAACGTCCTTACAAACCCAGCCGTTGACAGTGTCCAATAAATTTCCATATAGGGAAATCGGTAATTGTCCTACACGCTGGTGATGCCAGTAACTTGTTAAAAGTTATTGCAAATCAGTTACGCTGTATTCAACCGCTAAAATATGGGTATAGCCCGGATTAATCATTACCAGGTTTTCCATGGCGTTTGCCGTCTCAATGCAGATCATATTGCGCCAGGCTTCATCTTTAGGCATATCCGGCATTTGATGGGCTTTTTTCTCCCACGGCGTCCATACTACCGTCGTATTACTGCCTTTTTTATTGATGTGAATCTCACGATTCAATATGGGGTCATGCAAGGTCACTTCATTGCGCGTACTGACATACACTCGGTCAAACTCCTGGTTGAACCGAATAGACCCATCTTGTTTATCTCGCCAGAAATCCAATAACTTGTCAGCATATTCGGTGTCTTCCAGACCGGTAATGTTCACTTTTTCTACATCACCAATATTGAAGTAGGTATGAAATGCTTCGCCCATAAAAAATGGTTGGGTCGCACGATTAGTGGTTGCAAGCTTCATAGAAAGCGTTGCACCAATCTCAATCGTCAGCACTAAAGTATAAGGGTAAGACAATTGACGCTGGGCATTTTCGGTATGTTTCATCTGCAAGATCACACGCGTATTACCATTATTCATCTGACCGATATCAATCACCGAAAATGGCGTAACGCGTGCAAAACCATGCATACACAGGCTGCTGTCTGTAGGGTGCGCGCCAAACCATGGCCAACATAGCGGAATACCGCCACGAATAGAACGGCCGGTTTCGTAACGCGACTCTTTAGAAAGCCATAACACCGGCTCAGCCGTGTGCCTTGGCTGCCAATGCATCACATGTCCGCCTTGCAGCGCGAGTTTAGCCGTTGCATGGCGATTTTCGATCTCAATATAATCCAGGCCATTCTCATCTTTGATGAAGCGCACATCATCTTCGTAATGCTCAGGCTCAGATTGTTTTAATGCATTAATTTGCGTCATACGTTTAAATATTTTTCAGCTCTAAAATTAACTATTTGTTTTCAATTTGCGATACATCACGCACCGCGCCGCGCGCCGCACTGGTGGTCATGGCGGCATAGGCACGCAAGGCTGGCGATACTGCACGTACACGATTCAACGGTTTCCAGGCATCTTTGCCTTTTGCTTCCATCTTGGCGCGGCGGTGTGCCATCTCTTCATCGCTGATAGCTAAATGAATGGTGCGGTTCGGGATATCGATTTCGATGGTATCACCCTCTTCAACCAAACCAATCGCGCCACCTTCCGCCGCTTCAGGTGAAGCGTGACCGATACTCAAGCCAGATGTACCGCCTGAAAAGCGCCCATCAGTAAGCAGCGCACATTCTTTGCCTAAGCCTTTAGACTTTAAGTAAGAAGTTGGGTACAACATTTCCTGCATGCCAGGACCGCCGCGCGGACCTTCGTAGCGAATCACCACAACATCACCTGCAACAATTTGGTCGGCTAAAATCGCTTCAACCGTTGCATCTTGCGATTCGAAAATACGGGCGCGTCCAGTAAACTTGAGAATAGAGTCATCAACACCTGCCGTTTTAACAATACACCCGTCCAGCGCGATGTTGCCGTATAACACAGCCAAGCCGCCATCTAGCGAATAGGCATGGGCTATGTCGCGAATACAGCCCTCAGCGCGGTCATCATCCAATGAAGGCCATAACATTGATTGTGAAAAGGCAATCGTCGTTGAGATGCCGCCAGGCGCAGCACGGTAAAACTTCAAGACTTCTTCGTCTTGCGTGACTTTAATGTCCCATTTATCCAAAGCATCACCCATGGTTTTGCTATGAACGGTTGGGGTCTCACGATGGATGACACCGGCACGATCCAACTCACCCAGAATGCCCATGACACCGCCGGCACGGTGCACATCTTCCATATGGTACTTGGCAGTCGCTGGCGCTACTTTACTTAAACATGGCACGCGACGGGAAATACGGTCAATGTCACTCATGGTGAAATCGAGGCCGGCTTCATGCGCTGCTGCCAGCAAATGCAATACAGTATTGGTTGAACCACCCATTGAAACGTCTAATGCCATAGCATTCTCAAACGCTTGCATATTGGCAATACTGCGCGGTAATACTGAATAATCATCTTGCTCGTAGTGACGTTTCGCAAGGTCCACGATCAAGCGGCCAGCCTGCAGGAATAATTGCTTACGTGCGCCGTGCGTCGCCAATGTAGAACCGTTACCCGGCAAGCTTAAACCCAATGCTTCGGTTAAGCAGTTCATGGAGTTGGCGGTGAACATACCGGAACATGAACCGCAGGTTGGACAAGCCGAACGCTCAATCGCATCGGACTCAGCATCAGAAACTTTGCTATCCGCTGCCGCCACCATGGCATCCACTAAATCCAGTTTATGATCGACGCCCTGCCAATTCACTTTACCGGCTTCCATAGGCCCACCGGATACAAATACAACAGGAATATTTAAACGTAGCGCAGCCATCAACATGCCTGGGGTAATTTTGTCGCAATTTGAGATACACACTAGCGCATCTGCACAGTGCGCATTCACCATATATTCCACGCTATCAGCGATTAAATCGCGCGAAGGCAGGCTATACAACATGCCGCCATGACCCATGGCGATACCGTCATCCACAGCAATGGTGTTGAATTCTTTCGCCACACCTCCAGCACGTTCGATTTCACGCGCCACCATTTGGCCCAAGTCTTTCAAATGCACGTGCCCAGGCACAAATTGCGTAAATGAATTTGAGATTGCGATGATAGGCTTATCAAAGTCGCCGTCTTTCATACCGGTAGCACGCCATAAAGCGCGTGCACCGGCCATATTACGGCCGTGGGTAGTAGTTCTGGAACGATAAACTGGCATGGTTGAATCCGTTAATATAGTTTTGAAGCAATAAAGGTGTAATTTTAGACCACATAGCCACAACAAGCGACGAAAAAATGATGTGGTTCAGTGATATAGCGCTCAATACAATCGACTATATGTCTAAGGGACTATTTACACCGCGCCCACCTTTATTCAAGACGTGTGTGTAAATCATCGTAGTCGCCACATTTTCATGCCCTAACAACTCTTGTACGGTACGGATATCGTAGCCGCCTTGAAGCATATGCGTTGCAAAGCTGTGTCGTAAGGTATGCGGTGTGGCTGGTTTGTTGATCCCTGCTCTCCGGCAAGCAGCCTTGATTGAACGTTGAATTGTCTCGTCCGCCAAATGGTGGCGCCGCTCCTTGCCAGAACGTGGGTCTGTCGAAAGCGCTGCGGAAGGAAACACATATTGCCAGCCCCACTCTCTCGCTGCATTGGGGTATTTTCGCTCAAGAGCATAAGGTAAAAATACCTCACCGCCACCCTTAGCCAAATCTTGCTCATGCAAATGCTTCACTTGTAATAAATGCCCGCGTAATGGCTCAATGACTAACTTCGGCAATACGGTCACCCTGTCTTTGAAACCCTTACCCTCACGCACCAGAATTTCACCACGCTTCAAGTCAACATCTTTTACCCTCAAGCGCAGCACCTCCATCAAGCGCAGGCCAGACCCATACAATAAACTTCCAGCTAGCCAATGGACGCCTTGCAACTGACCTAGCAAAGCACGCACCTCATCGTTATCTAACACCGTAGGTAACCTTTTAGGCTTTTGCGCCTGCTCCACATTATTCAGCCAAGGTAACTCAGTCCCCAATACTTCTTTATACATAAACAACAAAGCACTTCGGGCCTGATTTTGGGTACTGGCTGACACATTTCCTTCAACCGCCAAATGCGTTAAAAATGCCTCAACTTCCGGGGCGGCCAATTCAATAGGATGCCGTTTCCCATGAAAAATGATAAAGCGCTTAATCCACTGCACATAGGCTTCTTCAGTCCTTATGCTATAGTGCTTCAGACGGATTTTGTTTCGTACGGAGTCTAAAAAAGGGGACTGATTGGCCATATCGTATTCCTCTTATAAATACGCCCCCTATTATTAACTTAAGCAAATGATATGACAAGAAAAATAAAAAATGCCAAGCTCGTTTTTATGCCATCTTTAGGATGGCTACTTAATA
>PERG01000027.1 GCA_002928535.1 Methylotenera sp.
AAAATCGCTAAAATGGCGCCTGTCTTAACGATGACACAACGTAACAACAACGCGGGAATAGCTCAGCTGGTAGAGCGCAACCTTGCCAAGGTTGAGGTCGCGAGTTCGAGCCTCGTTTCCCGCTCCAAATTTAATTTGAATAATTTTAGGTTGGCATCTAATTAAAGATTAATTCAAATACATAAACGGCGAATGCAAATCAATGCTTCGCCGTTTTAGTTTCAGCAGATGATTTTAGTCCGAGTATACTATCTGCTGAAATAATCAGTTCATGGCGCGATAGCAAAGCGGTTATGCCGCGGCCTGCAAAGCCGTTTAGGCCGGTTCGACTCCGGCTCGCGCCTCCAGTTTTTTCAATTAAAATCAATCACTTATAATTTATATTGTTAAGATAAGTGACTAGTGATCTTGTTTTAGTCCACAATAATCCCTTGTAAAACCACTTTTCGAGTGGCAAAGCCACGTCTAATTCAGACGTGTTGTGCGTTTAGACATAGGGAGTGCATGATGGCAAATAAAAGATTACGCGGAAATACCTGGCACTATATCGTTCGCAGAAAAAACCTATTACCCAAACCAATCAACTTAACATTCAAAAATGAAATCGAAGGGGATGCTTATGTCGCACACCTCGAACGATTACTGGATTCAGGAATTGTTCCAGACGAATTTAAAAGTAATAAAGAAGTAATAGGTAATATTGCAAATGCTATTGATGCTTACAGCAAAATTGTTCACGTGCCAAATAGCGACCTACGTGTTTTGAAGGTTGTTAGAGAAAGAGTGGGAAATCAAAAACTAACTTTTGTAAATTATGCTTGGGCAGAACATTATGTTCAGGGCATGAAAACGATGAACTTGTCTCCATCAACTATTCGACATCACGTAGGCGCGCTAGCTAGGTGCTTAGACTGGATTGAGAATCGTGGAGGAACTTCTTTACTTGGTAATCCCTTAAGACGTCTACCAAAGCGTTATGCTTCTGGTCACAAAGCCGAGCTTCTAAGAGAGCGTCGATTAAGCATCGAAGAAGAGCAAGAAATTACGCGCATCCTTCGTGGTGGAAAACCGATTGGTAGAGAACGAGGGTTTGAATCGAAACATCTACCATCATTATTATTAATGTTCCAATTGGCTTTAGAAACAGGTATGCGTATGGCGGAGATACATACTCTGACAATAAGCCAAGTTGATATTCGTAATAAAACTATATTTTTAGAAAAAACAAAAAATGGAGATACCAGACAAGTTCCATTGTCCACCACTATTATAAAAGCCCTGAATAATTATGAGCCTGACTCTCTATGGGGTGGTGATTTGTTTCCCTGGGCATCTGAAAAAACACCAAGACGAACCCCATCTCAAGTTAGTATTGCAAGGTCTGAACAATTCTCTCGAATATTCGATGCAGCTGGATGTCCAGATTTCACCTTTCACGGGTTAAGGCATGAAGCAACAAGTCGTTTGTATGAGCGAACAACTCTGTCAGACATACAAATTGCTAAAATCATGGGTTGGAAATCATTGAAAATGGCACTTCGTTACACAAATCTCAGAGCCTGTAATCTGGCCAAAGAGATGTGGTAAAAAACTAATATAATATTTTGGTCATAACCACTTTCCATGCAATGTCTTTAAAGGATTAAACATGAAATACGTAGCACCTGTATGTGGTCAAGAAGGTTTTACTTGCCCTAATTGTGGTGCATTCGCACAACAGGAGAATTGGGGATATGGAGACAATGGTGTAGGTCCTTATTCCGGTAGCCAAGGGCAGTATGCAGTCGGCGTAAGCTTATGCATGCACTGTAAAAAGCATACTATCTGGCACTATGACAAAATGGTATATCCATATCGCGGATCTGCACCAATGCCCAATAAAGATATGCCAATCGAAATCTTGAAGGATTATGAGGAAGCGGCATCGATTTTAACTAAATCTCCTCGTGGCGCCTCAGCTCTTTTACGTTTATGCATTCAAAAGTTATGTGTTCATTTGGGAGCCAAAGGTATAAACATTAATGACGATATTAAAGATTTGGTCAAAAAAGGACTTCCAATCCAGATTCAGCAAGCACTGGATGCCGTAAGAGTTATTGGCAATAACGCTGTTCATCCAGGTCAGATTGATACTGACAACCCGACAATGGCAGGAAGTTTATTTACCCTAGTAAATTTAGTTACGGACTATATGATTTCAAAACCCAAAGAAGTTTCTGATATATATGAAAGTCTTCCTGATGGTGCATTGAAAGCAATAGATAGAAGAGATCAATTCTAAACAATAAAACTTCATTTATAACTGCTAAGAAAGTTTAGGCTAATGCTCAATAATGAAACTGATGAAGAAAGAAGAGCTAAATACGAAAAGATTCTGGCTACTTGCGAAGAACGCGGAATGGAATTTGCAAAAAATTTCATTTCCCGAAATAAAGGTGGAGGAACTGAAGTTGTTTTAGTAAGGAATTGGTTAAGTGAAAAGTTAAAGGCGGCATCAGATCTCGAAGAAAAGCGTTTGATTGAATCAGTCGAGTTAGCAAAACGAAATGTCATCGCAGCGGAATCATCTGCTGATGCTGCTAAGTTAGCGGTTGATGAAGCCGCAAAAGCGAATTTGCTGGCCAGCCAAGCGTTAAATCACGCCGATAAGGCAAATGAATTGGCAACAATTTCAAACGGACTAGCATCTGAGGCTAATTCCCAATCTGCTTGGGCTCGGAGTGAATCGAAAACCGCAAATAAAATAGCAATCTGCGCAGCCATAATTGCTTTAGTTAGTGTAATTACGCAATTTTACACAAACTAATACCCCCATCAATTTGATGTGCGAGTTGACATAATAGAGCGACATTAACTCTAGCTCATTTATTCACAAGGCTCTTGAGCCCCTGCAAAGCCGTTTAGGCCGGTTCGACTCCGGCTCGCGCCTCCATCACCTTCTACTGTTTAGCCTTACGCCTAGACACAAAACCTAGTAAGCCCAAACCAGCTAACATCATGGCAAAAATTTCATTTTCGGGTACAGGCGAAACTTCATTAATGGTAACAAACTCTGGCCCAACAACTCTACCCACAGTAACACCTGGAAATGCCGGCGGTCCCGTTGTTCCAAAAGGGTCGAATATAAAATAATTATTCAGTTCCGTAGTATTTATGCCGCGTTCGGTTGTGAATGAAAATATCAGCAGGTCAAGGTCTTGTGCTTCACTCGTTTTTTGCCAAGTCCAAAAGGAGCCTCTGATGTAATCTTCTATTGGCTCGCTAATTCCGCCTGCTGCTATCGTGAAATTCCATCCTTCAGGTTGCGTATGTGAAACTGGTAAAGGCCTACTGAAATGAAATCCTAAGTTCTGCAAAATACTAAGCTCTGTGATCGTGTCGTTTTGTGTAGCGTCAATGGTGTAAGTGTATGTATATAAATCAGTTAAATCATCAAAGCTGATACTGCCCGTTAATAGTGGAGTTGCGCGGGCTTGCGCAGAAATGATTAGCAAGAAGAGAAAAACAGCTATTGATTATACGTTTCATGGGAAACCCCTTCAAGAAGGTATTTTTCTCATCATATTTTTTTTTAAATTGCATCTATAGTCTATTCAGACTATTAAGAACGGCGATGGCTATGGCATAGTCATCATATGCTTGAAATAGGAGCTTATAGATGTCGAAATTTAACAATATCAAAGGCTTATTGATCGACCTGGATGGCGTACTTTACGTGGGCGACCAAGTAATTGATGGCGCAACTCAAGTGATTAATCAATTACATGCCAGCAATATGCCATGCCGTTTCATTACCAATACCAGTACCTTATCGTTAAACGGTTTGCAACATAAGCTAGCTAAACTGGGATTTGATATTCCGTCTACAGAGATCATTAGTGCTCCGCAGGCTGCACTTTTATATTTGGCTAAGCAGCCAGAGCTTGTATGCAGATTATTACTGGCTGAAAATGTGAAACAAGATTTTTTACGATTTCCGCAATCTGATCAAAATGTTACGCATATAGTGATAGGGGATATTGGCGATAAATGGACTTATACTTTACTGAATGAGTTGTTTGTAAATGTAATGCAGGGTGCAAAGATTATTGCAATTCATAAGAATCGTTTTTGGCAGACTGAGCATGGCTTACAAATGGATATAGGTGGTTTCATCAGCGCACTGGAGTATGCAACAGGGCATCAAGCCATGATCATAGGCAAGCCCTCCACAGATTTCTTTAAAGTGGCTTTGGAAGACATCGGCTTACAAGCACACGAGGTGATGATCATTGGTGACGACATTGATGCGGATGTGGGCGGAGGGCAGCAGGCAGGCTTGCAAGGAGTGTTGGTTAGAACGGGTAAGTACCGTGAAAGCTATGTCTCACAATCTGGTGTTAAGCCCGACTTAGTCATGAATTCAATTAAAGACCTCCCACAAGTGCTGGCGTTAAATCGATAAGCTTGCTAATTGACTATTGCAGAATATTGGGGCCATCCATTAAGTTAATTTCCCAGTTCTGTTTCCACTTAATAAAGTCTTCGGCAGGCATGGGCTTTGCAATCACATAGCCTTGTAACTCGTCACAACCGGAAGCGGTAACTAAATCCCAGTCATCTTGGGTTTCTGCGCCTTCTGCCACCACGCGCATATCTAAAGCACGGCCCATTTGTACGCTTAGATCTAAAATAGCTCTTGCCGCAGCATCATCTCCTGCGCCAAATACAAATGCCCGGTCTATTTTCAATTCGGTAAATGGCAGTTGGTTAAGTTTTTCCATACTGGAATAGCCCGTGCCAAAATCGTCTATCGATAACCCAAAACCTTTTAAACGTAGCCTAGTGATAATATCCAGGCTTGCAGCCAGGTTACTCATCAAGCGGCTTTCCGTCATTTCCAGCATGACATTTTTAACATCCACGCCTTCTTGCCGCGTAATATCCGAAAACTGTTCAGGAAGATCTAACCGCTCCAGGTTATCCATCGATACATTGACGGAAATTTTTAGATCATGGCCTTGCCGGGTCCAATTACCATGATGTTGCATGGCTTGACGGAATATGACTAAGGTTAAATCATCAATTAAACCATGCTCTTCTGCCACTGAAATAAAGGAGATCGGGGGTACCATACCTTTTGTGGGGTGACGCCAGCGGGCTAGGCATTCCGCGCCGATAATCTGCCCATCAATCACAGATACTTGTGGTTGAAAGTAGGTTTCCACTTGTCCGCCTAATATCCCTGTCCGCACTTCGTCAGGAGAAAGTTTTTCCGGGTGGAAGTTACTATTCCCTGCTGGAGATGATTCGGCTAATTTAATCAAGGCACTTAATAATTGTGAGTGCTTGATGGGCTTATGCAGAATATCCAATATCCGTAAGTGATGTGCATCAAGCAAACTACCTACTGCTTTAAGCAAGCGGCTATCAGAGCCTGAAGAAATAATCATCCAGCCCGGGAAACGCCTTGCGGCTAAATGCCGGAAAAACTCAATACCATCCATGCCTGGCATGTTTAAGTCGCATATTAATAGCTGCATAGGTTGCGGTATGCCATCAATGATCGTTAAGGCGGCCCGACCGTCTGTAGCGGTGGATACATTGTGGATACCAAATTTTTGCAGCATTTCTTTTAATAGCTGCAGCATAAATACATCATCGTCTACCAGGAGCACACGTAATGATTTTATGCTGGGCGGAAGCATGGTTTCTTCAGTCATAATTTGCCTTATTCATGTTTTTCTGCTTTAATTAATTGAGAAATTATTGTAGTCATGCCGTTTGGTGCTGTATTTGTTGACCAATTTTTTGTAAAAGCATCGGCAGCCTAGCCAATAAGGTTTGGATTTCGGTGAGGTTGTTTTGCTGGCCTGACCGTTCTAATGCCTCACATATTTCTGCAAAACTATTAGCCCCTACAGTACGTGCTGAAGATTTTAATTTATGACCCAAAGCGCTTATTGTTTGGGTGTCATCCGCAAGGTAAGCGACTTGCATTTGCGCAATGGTGTCTTCGGCCGTTTCTAAAAACATTTGACCGAATCTATACATTTTTTCTGGTTCTGAGCCTACGATTTGCGCTAGTACGCTTAAATCTATACTAGGCTCATCAATATCTATTAATGGTGGGATGACATTGGAAATTACTGCTGGTGTCGGTTTTTTAATTTCATTACGATTGTCTGCCAGAATCCATTTAGCCAATGTCTGATACAACATCTCAGGCGTAACAGGTTTTGTAATGAAGTCGTTCATACCAGCGGATAAACAGCGTTGTCGGTCCTCCATCATCGCATTAGCAGTCATGGCAATAATGCATTGTGTCGAAAGGGAAGGGTTTTCACGGATAAGTCGGGTAGCTTCAAACCCATCCATAATAGGCATTTGTATATCCATTAAAATGATATCAAAGGTAGCATCATGTAATTGGTCCAGCGCTTGACTACCATTGTTGGCAAGCGTTACTTTCACGCCTATCTTCTCCAGTAACTCTTTTGCCACTTGCTGGTTAAAGGGGTTGTCTTCAACCAATAAAATTTTGCGTCCTTTTAGCTGACCCCGGGCTTCAAGCGTTGCTGCATTTGGTTTATTCGTCAGCTCAAACTCTCTGCCAATCCCAAATTGTGCGGAAAAGAAGAAATTGCTGCCTTTGCCGACAGTGCTTTCGATCCAGAGTTTGCCATCCATCATTTCTACCAGACGTTTGCAGATAGCCAAGCCTAGCCCTGTACCTCCAAATTTACGACTAGTAGAACTATCAGCTTGATTGAAAGGTTGGAACAAATGGGTAGCTTGTTCTTCAGATACCCCGATACCGGTATCTTGTACGCAGAATTCCAACTCAACCTTATCCTTACTAATGTGGTTGAGTTTGACATTAATAATAATTGAGCCGGTTTGGGTGAATTTCACCGCATTTCCAGCTAAATTTAAAAGCACTTGCCTTAATCTTTCTGCATCGCCCCACAAGAATTTTGGGACTTCAGGATCAACATTAATATCGAAGTGCAGTCTTTTCTCACGGGCCATATGACCGATTAATGAGTCAATATTGGCTAGATTACTTTGTAAGTTGAAATCAGCATTCTCCAGATCAAATTTACCAGCTTCAATTTTGGAGAAGTCCAATATATCGTTAATGATTCCCAGCAACGAACGGGCTGAATAATGAACCTTGGACACATAATCTCGCTGCTTGTCGTTTAATGGCGTTTGCAAACACAAATGGGATAAGCCGATGATGGCATTCATAGGGGTACGAATTTCGTGGCTCATATTGGCAAGAAAGTTACTTTTAGATTGGTTTGCTTCCTCGGCTTGCTGTTGGGCTTTAATGATCGGGGTCACATCATAGAACCAGCCCAGATTCGCACTCTCACCTTCATAGTCGATATTGGATAATGAGCCAAGTGCCCAAAAGGTTTGACCATTCACATCATGCATTGCGAACATGCGGTTGACTACAGCATCGCCCCTATGTAGGATTTGAAGGATGTCAGCCCAATCTTGTGCATGATCATAAAATTGCACAGGGTTAATCTCAACCAGTTGTTCATATGTACTATGCAACATATTAAGAAATGCAGGATTAGCCAATACAATACGCATGTCACTGTTTCGCATAATGCGCACGGCTATCGGGCTACTTTCCAGCATAGTTCTTAAGCGCTTTTCACTGGCGAATAATGCATCCTCTGTTTCTTTGCGTACCAGCATTTCTGAACGAATGTTATGAAATAAAACTGCGAATAGTGCCGTTGCCAGCATTAATGTGAGCATTAGCCAAAATAACGTCGTGCGTTGTGTGTTAGCGGCCGATGCTTCCCGCTGCGCTAATAACTGTTCTTCCAGGTGATCCATATCATGTAGCAGTTTGCGTACTTGCTCCATGATTTTAGGCCCTTCTGAACTCATGGTCGTTCTCAGGCCTTTCTCATACGTTTTTACATTTTCAAGGAGGGTGATTCTTTGTTTAATGAGCGCTTCAAGTTTCGATACGTTCTTTAATTGAATATTGTTGTCTTTGACTAACACTTTCAGCTTATCCAAACTGAAATTTGCATGCTTGAGATAGCTGGCATAAGTGGCTTTGTAAGTTTGGCCTTGCGTAACTAACCCAGTAAAAAAAGCCGATTGCGCGTCAAAAAGAGTAATGTGCAACTCTGCAAGTTCAGCACGTACTGTATGGGAATGCCGTACCCAACTATTGGCATTGTTAAAGTTGACTCCGGATTGGTATGTAAAGCCACCGCCGGCAACCAGCAAAATCAGCGCAATAATAAACCCCGCTAATATTTTTATTTCAATTTTATTAGGGTGGAAAAAAATCTTGCTGACACGTTTACCAGGCCGATGGTTGATTGATAGCATGCCTAAGCCTATTAAGAAAAAACAAATAGCGGTATTCGCTGCGAGAGGTGACACGCTCGTGTTAAATACAATTTCGCGTACATTCCAGACATAGCTAACAATGGATAATGCGCCTATCGATGTTACTAGTACGGCACTAATTCGGGCCAACCACCATAATTTAGCATAACGCAATGTAAGTAATGTGAACCCAGTAGCGGTGAATGCGATGGCAGAAAATAAAGACATGCGTCCCGGTAAATGATATACATCTTGCCGGTCTTTAAATAAAAGCTCATCAATTCCCAGTTGCCAGCCAAATTTGAATTCCCCCCAAGTGGCTAGCCCTAATGCTAATGTCAATAAGGCGAGGCCCTGTGCTACGCGACGCAAATTAACCGAGGGCTCACTGCTTAAAAGATAAAGGGAAGCCGCAGACATTACTATTCCCACAGCAGTGTTGGCTTTCATCTGAACCGTATCTGTTGAAAAGCTCTTTAATAATGAATTGTCGAAGGTCCAGCCAATAAGCGCGAGCGCACCCACTACAAATGCAAGAATTGCAAATATGCGTGGCAATAGAGTTGGATTTATGAAAGTGGAAGCCTGGCTCATGATCACCGCAACTCTTGGATTGCATTGTTTACCAAACATTGGCTGAGCAAAACCATGCAAAAACGATATGAGCTAGATGGAATTTCTACTAAGGAATTCAGACGTAAGAATATTGCTTGCGTTTCAGCAATGCTCGAAAGTGTGCTTATATAAGCTGGGCGTTGCATAGATTCTATTGTTAGTAATATATTCCTATGAAACTGTATTTAAAGCTCTTATATATACTAGGTATAGGCTCCTTTTTAACTACCATTCAGAAAATACTTCACTACCCATAAAAGTTAAGGAAACATCACATGGTCAGTGGGAGTGACCTCCTCAAAGTGGGCTTCAGGATGTTTCTTAGCTACCAGTCTGCGAATTTCTTGTATGCGATGGAATGGTACCAATACAATCATTAATACTTGTCCATGTGCAATACGGCGTTCATAAGGTTTAAGATGGTGGTTAGGCACTGCAGTAGCAACCAATGCAGTCCATAGCCCACCACTGACAAAACCAATGACCATGCAAATCGGCACTATGATGGTCGGGATTGGCTCTGTGAACCACCATGTTGGCATTGCCAATGCCACCAGTCCGGCAACTAAGCCCAATATAGTGCCAAAGCCCATGCCGATTTCCCAACCCTCTATCAGTTCAGTGCGTTCCCGTACATTCGCTTTGGGAAGATCTCCCAAAGACATGCCCGGCCTCGCGATAAAATGGATGTGTTGAGCATTAACGCGTGCTAAAAGCAGATCATTCATCATCTCATGCGCGCTAGCTACATCCGGCAGTAGAAAATATAAACGACGGTTCATTGATAACTCCTTGTCTGGCTTATAGCCAATAGACGAATACAAACAGTAAAAGCCATACCACATCTACAAAATGCCAGTACCATGAAACGGCCTCAAAGGCGAAGTGATTGCCACTGGTAAAATGTCCAGCCATTACTCTGCCTAGAATGACTGCAAGCATGATGCCACCTAATGTGACATGCGCGCCATGGAAGCCGGTCAACATGTAAAAGGTGGCGCCATAAATACCGGTTTTGATAGTGAAATCTGCAGACTGGTATTCATGTACCTGTAGCACAATAAACATTACACCTAATAAAAGAGTGAGTACGAGACCGGCTTTAAGTTGCAAGCGATTATTCTTTTTTAGGCCCCAATGCGCCCATGTGACTGTGGCGCCAGAACTTAATAAAATCAGGGTGTTAATAGCGGGGATGCCCCAGGCACCCATAGGCGTGAAAGCCTCTTTAGTACCAGGGCCTGCGGTAGGCCATTGTGCATTGTAGTCTGGCCATAGCAGTGGTGTTTCATCTAGCCAAGGTATAGAGAGGGTGCGGGCATAGAACAGTGCGCCGAATAAAGCCATGAAGAACATCACTTCAGAAAAGATAAACCAGACCATGGCCCAGCGGTAAGAGATATCCACCTGCTGGTTGTAATGACCGGCGAGACTTTCGCGAATGACATTACCAAACCATCCGAATAGCATGCCCAGTAAAATCAGCAAGCCAGCGCCCATCAGATAAGGACCTGCATCCATCTTTTGCAATAACATCAAAAAGCCGCTCGCTATCGCTAGCAAGGCAATCGAACCGACCACAGGCCACCAGGAAGGTGAGGGTAGATAATAACGAGTGCTATCCATATTCATCTCCTTTACCTCACGACAGGCGCCGTTTCAAATGTGTGGTATGGCAGTGGTGAAGGCAAAGTCCACTCCAATGTATCTGCACCTTCCCAAGGTTTTCCACTTGCCGGTTTACCGCTACGTACACATTTCACCACGGTATATAAAAATAACAGCTGACTTGCGCCTAAGACAAATGAACCGATGGACGAGATCATATTGAAATCGGCAAACTGCAAGGCGTAGTCTGGAATGCGTCTTGGCATGCCCGCTAAGCCGGTAAAGTGCATAGGGAAGAACGTGATATTGAAAGCGATGGTCGTAAGCCAGAAATGCCACTGACCAAGCCGTTCATCGTACATGCGGTCAGTCCATTTTGGCAGCCAGTAATACACCCCACCCATGATGCTCATCGCGGCCCCAGAGAACAGCACATAGTGGAAGTGCGCCACCACGTAATAGGTATCTTGTAGTTGAATATCCACCGGTACAATCGCCAATACCAAGCCGCTAAATCCGCCGATAGTGAATAGACACACTACGGCAATGGCAAATAGCATGGGCGTTTCAAAGGTGATGGCCCCTTGCCACATCGTGGCAATCCAGTTGAATACTTTAACGCCAGTAGGCACGGCAATTAACATGGTGCTGAACATGAAAAATATCTGCCCGGCGGTGGGCATGCCAACGGTAAACATATGGTGTGCCCAGACGATAAACGACAAGATGGCGATAGAAGCTGTGGCATACACCATCGAGGTGTAGCCGAATAAGGGCTTACCTGAAAACGTCGGGATGATGGTGGATAGGATTCCGAAGGCCGGCAATATCATAATATAGACTTCGGGGTGGCCAAAGAACCAGAAGATATGCTGGAACATGACCGGGTCACCACCGCCGGCAGCATTAAAGAAATGGGTGCCAAAATGGCGGTCGGTTAATAGCATGGTCACCGCAGATGCCAACACCGGCATCACGGCGATCAGTAGGTAAGCTGTGATGAACCAGGTCCAAACGAACATCGGCATCTTCATCAACGTCATGCCCGGCGCGCGCATGTTAAGAATGGTGGTGATGATGTTGATGGAGCCCATAATGGATGACAGGCCCATGATGTGCATGGCCAGAATCGTCATGTCGTAGGCAGGGCCGCCCTGTATATAAAGCGGCGGGTACATGGTCCAGCCGCCGGACACAGCGCCGCCTGGTGCTAAGAAAGAGCCTAATAACAATACCGATGCAGCTGGCAATAACCAGAAGCTCCAGTTGTTCAGGCGAGGGAAAGCCATATCTGGTGCACCTATCATGAGTGGGATCTGCCAGTTAGCAAACCCGACAAAGGCCGGCATGATGGCGCCAAAGATCATCAGCAAACCATGCATGGTCGTAAGCTGGTTAAACACATTAGGCTGAAACAGTTGCAGGCCGGGCTGAAATAGTTCTGTGCGCAGCAGCATGGCCAGTGCACCGGCAAACAAAAACATTGCCAGGCTAAAACACAGATACAAAGTACCGATGTCTTTATGGTTGGTAGTCGTGAGCCATCGTGTCAGTCCATTTGGATGACTGTGCCCATGTGTGTGGTGATCATGATCATTTAATATCGAGTCGGCATGCATCATGGCGCTCCTTTGCGTAAAGCCGCGACTTCAGCAGGTTGGACGATGTCGCCGGTTTTATTACCCCAGTGGTTACGTTCATAAGTAATGACGGCAGCAATCTCCAAATCATTGAGTTGTTGCCCGAAGGATTGCATGGCAGTGCCTGAAATCCCATGCACAACGATATCGGTATGCTGGTCTTTAGGGCCTAGTACGATCTTGCCATTTTTCCAGAAACCGCGCTTTTCCAATGGGTCTGTGAGCTCAGCGCCAGCACTGAAAGCAGCGCCATCTACCAGCGGTGGGAATGCACCGGGCACGCCCATGCCATTGGCTTGATGGCATAGTGCGCAACGACCTGCATATACTTTTTCACCTTGGGCTTTTAGCTCTTCCATCGTATAGGTTTTATCAACAGCGACCCCGGCGTCTAACGACGCGACTTTCTTGGTTGCTAACCATTGTTCATATTCGTCTGATGGTAATGCCTGTACGACTATGGGCATGAACCCATGACCGACCCCGCATAATTCGGCACACTGACCGCGATAGAGACCGGGTTTTTCAACGGTAAACCAGGCTTCATGGATAAAGCCTGGAATGGCATCCTGCTTAACGCCTAGCTGAGGGACCCACCAGGAATGAATGACATCTTTTGAAGTCAGCAATACACGGATTTTCTTATTAGTAGGCACGACCAAGGGGTTATCTACTTCCAACAGATAGTGCTCGCCTTTAGGGGCCTTATTGTCGATCTGGTCACGTGGCGTAGCCAGGTTGCTTACAATACGCACCCCTTGATCCAGATATTCATATTCCCAAAGCCATTGAAACGCAGTGACTTTGATATTGATATCAGCTTGTTCCATATTGCGCATGGCAAACACGGTTTGCGTAGTAGGGTAAGCAATGCCGATCAAGATCAGGAATGGGATCAGCGTCCAGAATACTTCTATTTTTGTGTTGTGGTGAAAGTTGGCCGCTTGATGGCCTACGGACTTGCGATGTTTGAAAAGCGCATAAAACATAAAGCCAAACACGACAACAAAGATGAATAAGCACACCAGTAAAATCCAGGTGTGCAAATCATAAATCTGCTGTGCGATGGGGGTAGCTGGGGTTTGCAGGTTGTACTGTGCAGCTTTAGCGGGTAAAGCCAAAGGTAGTTGTATTACTGCAATTATGAATAGCTTAATGCAACGTAGATTAAAGGCAAGGTAAGCAGGTGTTAGGCAGGAAGCGCTTGCGTTTGCCTTCATTTGTGTTAGCGCACATAAGTGGTACGCTAACAGGGTTGACTCCTTGACCTCTAGCATTCTGTGCCTCGCTTCCCCTAACGCGTTACACCAGCTTATAACATCAGGAAAACGCCCAGCTATCCCAATGTCATCAAATCATTAAATGATTCAATGATTCAATGATTCAATGATTCAATGATTCAATGATTCAATGATTCAATGATTCAATGATTCAATGATTCAATGTCGTAAAGTTCAATTACGTTACTTTGACCTTGTAGCTTTCATAATAGTTCAGCAAACTACCTGCAAGCGTTATTAGATGTTGTGGAATTTTTTTCCCAAATTAAATTTTCACCATGCAATTTACTTCCATAGCACAATCAAGCATGAAATAAACTTTTCAACATTATGGTTTATTAGTAATATCGGTATAACATCGAGTTCCTAATTAGATGCTATCTGCAAATTACTCAGCTTATTGTAGTAATAGCGTGCTAGAAAACATTTCAGGATTACATTTTGGATGATCTATTTGGCGTATTAATAACATTGCTACTTATAAAAACCTGGTTCATGACAAATAAAAGGCAAAAAGGATGAGCACAGACGATCTAACCCGAACTGCGAATAACGATGGTATGGATTCGTTATTGGAAAGTTTGTTATTGATCTGCCGTATGAACGGTATTGCGACATCACGCGATGCTCTTATTTCAGGTCTGCCACTGCGCGATGGCAAAATCACCCCAGCACTATTGAAGCGTGCAGCAGAGCGTGCAAATCTTGCAGTTACGATTTTAAAAAAACCACTAGACAAAGCGCGTCAAGAATTTATCCCAGCTATCCTGTTATTAAATGGGGAAGAGGCTTGCGTCCTTACCAAATTAGATGCAAAAAATAACCAAGCCAGCGTTGTTTTGCCTGAACTGGGTGATGCGGAAATATTGATGTCTATGCGCGAGCTTGAGGAACGTTACTCAGGTTATTTAATCGTTGCTAAAGCTAAATATATTTTTGATCAACGCGCGCCAATCGTAGGCAAAGTTAAGCTCAGGCATTGGTTTTGGGGTACGCTGGCTGAGAATAGCCGAATTTATCGCGATATTATGATTGCTGCATTCGCAGTGAACATGTTTGCCTTGGCCATGCCTTTGTTTACCATGAATGTATATGACCGGGTAGTGCCAAACCGCGCTACAGAAACCTTGTGGGTCATGGCAATTGGTATTGCGCTCATAGTGATTGGTGATTTAGTGTTACGTACAGTGCGAGGGTACTTCCTGGACTGGGCCAGCGCACGTGTAGATGTGAAATTATCAGGCCGGATCATGGAACAGGTGCTCGGTATCCGCATGGAGCAACGGCCGAATTCAGTAGGCTCTTTCGCCTCAAATTTGCGTTCCTTTGAAACTGTCCGTGACTTTATTACCTCAGCTACCATTACGACTTTAATCGATATTCCTTTCGGGCTTATATTCATTGGCGTTATTGCCTGGATTGCTTGGCCCATGATTATCCCAGTCATCTTGGGAGCCATTTTGATCCTGGTGTATTCATTAAGCGTGCAGACTAAAATGCATGAGCTTTCAGAAACCATGTATCGCGCAGGTGCCATGCGTAATGCCATTTTGATCGAAAGCCTGGTAGGTTTGGAGACAGTAAAAGCATTAGGTATTGAAGGCAATATGCAGCGCAAGTGGGAGCACAGCGCTCATTACCTCACAGAGGTTTCCAGTAAATTACGTTTGCTCTCTACCTCGATTAATAATGGTGCGAGCAGCATTCAGCAGCTGATAACCGTTGCTTTGGTGGTACTAGGCGTCTATTTAGTCATCAATGGCGACCTCACCATGGGCGGCTTGATGGCCTGCACCATGCTGTCATCGCGTGCATTGGTGCCGATTTCACAGGCTGCGGGGTTGTTAACGCAGTATCACAATGCGTCAACGTCTTTGACTTCACTGGATGAGATCATGCATAGACCAGTGGAACGCCCGGCAGATGCTAACTTCTTGTCCCGCCCAGCGTTTAATGGGGATATCGAATTCAGGGAAGTCAGTTTCGATTATCCGGGTTCCGAAGAAGCGGCATTAACCAAAGTGTCTTTTAAGATCAGGCGAGGTGAACATGTCGCATTATTAGGTCGTATGGGTTCCGGAAAAACCACCATTCATAAATTGATATTAGGGTTATATCAACCTACCTCAGGTGCGATTCTGATTGATGGCATAGATGCGCGCCAGATCGATCCTGCAGAGCTTCGCCGTAGTATCGGCTATGTGCAGCAAGACACGCATTTATTTTATGGCACCATGCGGGATAACCTTACGATTTCAGCACAACACGCGGATGATGCGTCGGTTCTAGCAGCGGCCCATATAGGCGGAATTGATGAATTCATCAATTCCCATCCGAAAGGTTTTGATATGCTGGTAGGTGAGCGGGGTGAGACTTTATCCGGCGGGCAGAAACAAGGGGTGGGGATTGCGCGTGCGATGATAAACAAACCCTCCATCTTACTATTGGATGAACCAACCAGTGCAATGGATCATTCCGGCGAAGATGCTATTAAACGCCGCTTAGCCGAGGCTACTCAGCATAATACGATGGTATTAATCTCACATCGCTCTTCTCTATTTGATTTGGTGACCCGCATTATCGTGATCGATTCAGGCCGTATTGTGGCAGATGGCCCTAAAGACCAAGTGACAGATGCATTACGCAGCGGTAAGGTAGGTAAAGCGCTATGAGTGAAAGATTATTTAAAAAATTAGATACGCTCAATAGTTTTCTTAGGAAGCAGGCTTGGCTGACTAAACCCATTTATTATTTGCTGGATAGGTGGGTGCCCACGGAAACACGCAATGATTTGCATTGGGATGAAGAGGCGGACCTTGAAATTCTAGAGCAGACGCCGCTTAAAGCTAAACTGCTGCTGTATTGTATGACGATTATTTTAATCGTGTTAATTGTCTGGGCTTGGTTTGCCAAAATAACTGAAGTTGCTAGAGGGGAAGGGCGGGTCATTCCTTCCAAGCAAGTGCAAGTCATCCAATCTCTGGATGGCGGCATTGTGTCTGAAATACTGGTCACTGAGGGACAAACTGTAGTGGTTGGTGCGCCATTGATTCGCATTGATGAAACCCGGGCGGTGTCTTCATTAAGGGAGAACCAAGCGCAATATTTAGCTTTATTGGCAAAACAATCCAGACTCACTGCATTAGCAGAAAGCACGGCTTTCATGCCACCAGCAGAAGTCATGAAAGAAGTACCGCAAATCTATGATCAGGAGTATGCCTTATATCTTTCCAGCAAAGATGAATTGCAATCCAGCGTTGAAATCGCTCGCGAACAAATGATACAGCGAGAAAAAGAGCTGCTTGAAGTGCAGTTTCAAAAAGAGATTGCAGAAAAGAATTTTGAATCGACCACCAAAGAGTTGAGCGCCAATAAGCCTTTATTAGCCAGTGGGGCAGTTTCTGAAATTGATATTTTAAAGTTAGAGCGTGAGGCAAATAAAGCCAAAAGTGACATCGATCAATCCCGAGCGCAAATCAGCCGCATTCAAGCTTCTATTGCTGAAGCGCGACGAAAAATTGTTGAGGTTGACCAAGCCTTTAAAAGCAAAGTACGTACGGAGTTAAATGAAACTACTGCACGTTTGAACAGCATTTCTGCAACGAGCGTGGGCTTAAGCGATAAAGTTAAGCAAGCCACTTTAAAATCGCCTGTTAACGGGAAAGTAAGCCGGCTTTTTTACAATACAGTGGGAGGTGTTATTCAGCCTGGTAAGGAGGTGCTGGAAGTCGTGCCTACTGATGACGCCCTTATCCTTGAAACTAAAATCCAAATTAAGGACATTGCATTTATCAGAATATTGCAACCGGCAGTGGTTAAATTAACAGCCTATGACTATACAATTTACGGCACGCTGGATGCAATTGTGGAGCATATTTCTACGGACTCAACAGTAGATGACAAAGGCAATGCTTACTACATCGTCAGGGTGCGGACGATTAATTCCAGCTTAGGAAAAGGCTTGCCAATTATTCCCGGCATGATCGCACAAGTCGACATTATGACGGGTGAAAAAACAGTGCTTTCTTACCTGCTCAAGCCGGTATTAAAAGCCAAATCTTATGCGTTTAGTGAGAGATGAATGCAGGATATTTTCATTAGCACATTGCCAGCGCCATTAAGCAGCTGGACCCAAGCGCTCCCCAAGTCAAAAATTTTTGTTTCTATTCCGCAAGCTTTAACCAAAAAGACTGATCCCATCATATTCTGGTTACATATGAATGAAGACCGGCAACAATGGTTAACCAATACGCTGGAGTTGATTCTTAAAGAGTATCGAGCCGCTAAAATTGTGGTGCTGGCAGACGTGCCTAATCATGCAGAATCCTTGCACGCCTTAAGCTTGGGAGCAACTGGCTATTGCCATGCATATATTGATCCTAATATTTTGATAGAAATCAGGACAGTGATTAGTAATGGTGGCATATGGATCGGTCAGGAGCTACTGCAGCGTTTGATTAAAGCGTCAACCCAGCGGGTGACCAATCAGCCTGAATATGTGGAAGGTTTATTGGCGCAATTGACCAAGCGTGAAAAAGATGTAGCGATAGAAGCCGCTAAAGGCCTTAGTAATAAAGAAATTGCCCGTATTCTTAATATAACTGAGCGCACAGTTAAAGCCCATTTAGCAGCGACTTTTGAACGACTAAGAGCCAAAGACCGATTACACCTGGCTTTGATGCTGAATACCAACTTCAAGATTTAGCGCAAGATCTAACTAAAGTACTCTCCAGACAATAATTGATTAAACTTAAATCATTGGCTTTCGTTGAAGATTTAGTTAGGTGCTAATTTAATCCCTGGGCCCGTCATACCATCCACCCCTATCAGTTTTAGCGCTTCTGCTTCACTAGCCGTTTGCACCCCTTCGGCAATAGCGATGACCCCAATAGAATGCGCAATAATGCACAAGCCTCTCAATAGTGTTTTATTGGCTTCATTAGTATCAATGCCGCGTATTACGGAAACATCTACCTTAATGTAATCTAAGCCAACATCATGTAGCTCTCCAAGCCGTGAAATACGAGAGCCTACATGTTCAATGCCCACGTTGCATCCCAGTGTTTTGAACTGTTTACAAAAATCTCTGAATTCAGGGAAGTGATCGAAAGCGGCTTGTTCGGGGATGTCAAAATATAGTTTATTGCCCAGTGTTGGAAATTGTTTAATCAACGCCGTGGCTTTTTTAATGAAGGTTTTGTCGCATATTGCACTGGCTGAAAAATTCAGTCCGATAGGCTCAGCACCCTGAGCCAGTAGATTGAGCGCGGTTTCTAACACTAATTCATCTACACGATTCATCAATTGAAGTTGATTTGCCCATGCAATGAATTCACCAGCACACACCCATTTGTCGTTATCCAGCTGTAACCTCACGGGGCTTTCATTGTGAAGAAGTGCGCCAAGTGGAGTTATCACCGGGTAATGTTCCAATTTAAGACGTTTATTATCGAGTGCCGAAGTCAGCAGACGTAGCCACTCGAGACGGCTGATATCAACGTGCGTTTCTACATCTTGCTGATTAATGACGTGAAGAATATTGTCGCTGTTGCTGCTGATTTCATCCAATACGCTATCGGTTAAGGTGATCAAATCCAGTGCTTTGTCGGATTTGTTCACTGGAATACTCACCGTGACAAAGTTTGCCTGTAGGGATTGGATAGAAGCAATTTTTTCTAGTAACGCTTTTATTTGGTTTCCCAGAATATAAGCATCTGCCTGGGTATTAGAAAAAATAGCGAAATCTGTGCCGGTTAATCGACCCGCGATTAAGGCGATTTTATTGGCGCATTCGTTCTCAAGCACACTGCCTATTCTTTTAAGAAAAACGTTAGTTTCCTGATAGCCCAAATTTTGATCAATGGCAGCCAGGTTAGTAAGGCGGCAAACAACAAGAACGCCTTGATTGAAGTACTCTTCATGGCTGATGCTGGAGTCAATGCTGCTAACAAAATAATCATGATTCATCAAACCGCTAATATGATCGAAATTAATTTGAAAGCGTAGCTGTTCCAGGCGGGCAGATTCCTCGCTCACGGTTTTACGGATATGGTTGGAGAGACTATTCATGGCATTTACTAACGCTTTGAATTCTTGTGTTTTGGGTTCTTCGATGGTGACAAAGCGATGCTCACCGATTGCCTGTGCCTGGTTAACGACATCTTTAAGTGGTCTTAATATTTTCTGCAGCATATGCCTGCCTGCATAGCAGCTGATTAAGCCGATTAACAATGCCCAGATGGCGATGGAAACAGTCGCATCCCATAACCGGTCGTACACAAAGCTGGAGTCGCTTTCAAGTTTTAAAGTACCGTAGCGGGTCCAACCATCTTGTACTTCAGCGATGCCAGTCTCAACAGTCATGGGTACAAGTTGCACAAACCAGTCGGGTGCTTTTGTGTGGCTATGCTCATTAATACGCTCGCTTATAACCTTGCCTAGAGGATCATATAAACCAATATACCGGTAGTGGCCGGAATCGAATTGTGCTGATAGTAATAGATCCAAGGTAATCGGATCTTTTTCCATTTGCGACATAGATAAAGCGAGCGATGTAGCGTTATCGATATTTTTCATTTGCAATTGCTGTTGCAAATAATGTTTGCCAAACATCGTACTCAGCAGGAAGCTACCCCCAGACGCGAGTATCAGTATGAACAAAATCGCCAGCCAAAGTTGTTTAATAAGAGACATATCGTTTCCTTGCTTTCAATTATTCTATTCCATCGGCGCGAATACGTGATAACACATCGCGCCATCTTGATAAGTTGCTTTCTGCTTCGCCCTTGGGTTTATTGCTAGACCCGACCCAAATGCCTTTTTTGTTGAAGCTAAAAATAGGGAATAAATCCTTGCGGCTGGAAGCGGGTAATATTTCCGGCGTGAGATTATCTAAAATCAGGGGCTCTGCCTGGGGGCTTGGATAGTAACTCAACACCATATGTGCCCGTACAGCACTTTGCCCACTGCTCGATAAATTTGCTCTAACGTAAGTAAGCCGTAATTTATCGTTATCAACATTCACTAATTGCAGGATGATATATTTTGCAATACTAAAGTCTTCACAGTCCCCCGCTTGACGACCAAGCGATTCAAGGGGGGTGGCCCAATAGTCAGTTTGCTTCCACACATCTATGTCATCAATAAAATTGATTTTCTGATTGAAAAAGTCATTTACCTGTTGAAGTTTATCGGCTTCAGATGCGGATTTAAGATTAATGATGAGCCGGTTCAATTCCTGAACATCATTATAAGCATGCTGCCCATAGCGGAGATTTGCCAAGTTACCTAACTTATTAGCATCGTAATTGGCAGCGTATATAGTCGAAAAACTGCATAACATCAAAATGATGAAAGAAGTGAGTTTATTGAATGGCTGTTTACACTTTGAATTCAAGCCTTCTCCAAGTCGGCCGCAATGGTGAGGCATTTCTGTAACATGCGTATACATCATAACGCAGGTAAATGGCTTGTAGGCAATAAAGCGCCTATTAATTCTGGGAGGCTGGCAATAAAAAACAGTATTGTCCTTTAGTACAATATATTTGTGTCCGATAAGGGTATTAAATGCCATTGTGAAAAAGTTTTGAATGCTTCATTCAATTAAGTTAGGACACAATCATGGCGTTAATCGGTAAAGTGGTTTCTCTCACAGGTGTAGCTTATCTGATCTCAGATAATGGTTCCAAGCGTGAACTGCAACTAGGGGACACGATTCAAACTGGGGACACGATTCAAACGCCACCTGGGGTAGAAGTCGAACTAGAGCTTGCAAATGGCCGCATTATTCATATTGCGCCTAGTCAGATTGTCGCGTTCACCGACGAGCTTTCTGCAATTTTTGCACCTGACGATACCGATAGTGCCATCAATTTAGCAACTATTGACACGGTTATTAAGGCGATCGAAGAGGGCAAAGACATTAATGAGGTTTTGGAAGAAACCGCTGCTGGCCTTAATCCTACTTTCAATAGCTATGGCTTTGGTTTTGTCGAATTACTCCGTATTACCGAAGTGTTGAATGATTTTAGATTCGCCTACAGCGTGGATTCGGGTACGGCACTTAATGGTGAAGTCCTGGCAGGGGATGATACCAATTATGGAATTGGGCTTGCAGATACCACAAGTACAACGATATCTAATAATGCTCCGGTTGCCACTAACCGCAACATTGGTAACTTGGAAGGCGCAGCTACTTTAAATGGAACGTTAACCGCCACAGATTTAGATGGGGATGCTTTAACATTCACACAGAATGGTCCTGCAGTTGCAGGGCTGGTAATTAATTCAAATGGTAGTTTCAGCTTTGGTTACAGCCATTCTGCCTATGACAATCTTACAGCAGGAGACCAGCAAACAATAGTGGTCCCTTATACAGTTAATGACGGAAAAGGTGGTTCAAGTTCCGCTAATTTAACC
>PERG01000028.1 GCA_002928535.1 Methylotenera sp.
TGACTTAAACCGCTCATCCACTCTTCCGAGAACGGCAGCATTATAGTGCAAATTCTTAGCGTATGGATTTATTACAGCGATTTAACCCAAACAAAATTCTAATGCTTTTTCTGCAAAATAAAGGTGTTAATCACGCCTTTACCTTTTACCATCACGCCTACCCGCTCAGTAAATTGGTATTGGGTTTGCAATATGTTCTGCGTTTCCGCAGTGACCTGAATGGCATCTGGAATGCATGTATCTTCCATGCGGCTAGCCATATTCACCGTATCGCCCCAGAGGTCATAACTGAACTTCGTGCTGCCAATTACCCCTGCCACTACAGGGCCGCTATTAATGCCGATGCGCATCTTCATATCGATGCCGGTTTTAGCTGCCACTTCTTTTAGTGCGATTTGCATATCCAATGCCATGGCCGCAATACGTTCAGCATGGTTAGTACAAGGTGTAGGTGCTCCAGAAATCACCATATAAGCATCGCCGATGGTTTTGATTTTTTCTACCTGATATTTTTCAGCCAATTGATCGAAACGTAAAAAAACCTGAGACAACAAGTCAATTAACTGTGTCGGTGGCATTTTGGCGGAAATCTGAGTGAAATTGACCAAGTCCGCAAACATGACAGTAACAGAGTCATAATGGTCTGCGATTCGCATGTCATTCTGTTTAAGGCGTTCTGCAACGGCAACCGGTAAAATATTTAATAACAGTTTATTTGATCGATCTTGCTCTAGCTCCAGCGAATGCATAACACGTTCTTTTTGGCTCTGAAAATACCGTAATACCCCATACAAAATGGAAGCTGTTCCGGTAATATTCATCAGAAAAAATGCACTTTTGATGCTTTCCGGAATAGGCAAGGCATTACTGGCAAAGTAGGGATTTAAGTACCAGGATAAAAAAGCTAGCCCAATAAAAAGCAAAAACCATGAGGTTGATTGACGCGTACCTAAAATCATCAAGGCGCCGACTGGCGACAGGATGGCCCAAATAGCAACACCACTGGAAGCTGCAAACCCCCCTATCGCCCATTGCATGAAGAAGGGCATGACCAGCAGCATGACTAACTGGGTAAATGTGAAATATTCAAAACGTCTATAACGGTAAAAGATGAATAGGCTGGTATAGGAAACAATCAGGTAAACGTAAGGCACGGCAGCCATAACCGCATACCCGTCTCCCAAACCTGAGAGCGTAAATATCCAGAAAATACAAATTAAGCTTTCTGCTAATACCAGCAAGGACAAGATTGTCTTGCCCAATGCCGCAGGCGAGGGGTTGGCGAACCGCCCCCAGAACTCACGCGTCAATATGGATAAAGGTTCTGTATGTGCTGGCATAATCCGGCAGTCGTATTCTGTTCTTGTTATGTACGCTGGGATACTATAGCTTAAGATGAAGGCTTTTTCTACACTATGATTTTTCGACCACTTAAATCAACCCAATTTAGCCATTTCCCAATTTAGCCATTTATGGAATAGGTAATGATGATTGCAAATTGTGAGTACGCTGTATTAAATTTTCACGGGTAAAAAGTTAATTTTTTCTAGCAATTTTGCAACTTAATTTCATAGCGATACCTAACAACATGTTTGCATACAACTCTGTATACTCATTAAAGGAAAACACTAATGACTACACCTTCTCAAACTTTGCGTGAAATCACGGGGTTAGGGCACGAGCCGCCTCTTCTAAAAGATTCTGTTGTAATCTTAATCGATATTCAGAACACTTATCGCACAGGCATCATGCAACTGACGAATGTGGAGCCGGCGATTAAGCAAGCCCAAAGACTCTTACATCAAGCTCGGGACTTAAATATCCCAGTGATTCATATCCAGCACGATGCTGGCGTAGGCACTCCTTATGATATCGACGACCATATAGGTAGAATCTGTGATGAAGTCGCACCTATCGAAGGTGAAACAGTGATCGTTAAGCATTTCCCTAATGCATTCATTCAAACCAGTTTAGATAGCGAATTAAAAAAAATAGGCGCTCAAAACATTGTATTAGCCGGCTTTATGACACACATGTGTATCAATTCAACTGCACATGGTGGTTTCAATTTAGGCTATCGCCCAACAGTTGTCGCCAGCACCACTGCAACCCGCGCTTTAATTAGCACGAATGGCAAAGTACTTTCTGCCGAGGAAGTCCAGCACGGTGCTTTGGCATCAACGCGAGACCTGTATGCAGTCGTAGTGGACGATATTACTGCCCTCAATTAACTTGCATACCTTAATGCTAAAAATGTAACTTTATGGCTTGATTTACCCGAGGTGAAGGTTTATTGTTGAGGTTGGACGTTCCTTGAAATCCCTTGATTAACAAGGGATTTCAGTATTTTTTTGTGATTTTCGTTGAGAATTAAAATTTCAATGAGGTAATGCGGTTAGTCAGTCGGAAATACTATATTTATAATGGTAAAACTAGAGGAGTCAGCATGAGTTTGGAAATATTAAAGGGCCTTGGCGTAACTATCCCTTACAAAGCTAAGTATGATAATTTCATTGGCGGCAAATGGGTGGCCCCGGTCAAAGGCGAATACTTTGACGTCATTACCCCCATCACTGGCAAACCTTACACGAAAGCTGCACGCTCTAGTGCAGAAGACGTTGAATTGGCGTTAGATGCCGCGCATGCTGCGGCTGACAAATGGGGGAAAACCTCTACCACCGAGCGTTCAAATATCCTGCTTAAAATTGCAGACCGAATTGAAGCTAACTTAGCACTGATTGCTACTGCCGATACGATCGATAACGGTAAGCCAATACGCGAAACGATGAATGCCGACATCCCTTTAACGGTCGACCATTTCCGTTATTTTGCGGGTGCTATTCGTGCGCAAGAAGGCGGAATCAGTGAAATTGACCACGACACAGTCGCTTACCACTTCCATGAGCCGCTAGGCGTTGTAGGACAAATTATCCCTTGGAACTTCCCAATCTTGATGGCGGCCTGGAAGCTCGCGCCAGCGCTTGCTGCAGGTAACTGTGTGGTATTGAAACCCGCCGAGTTCACACCCCTTTCCATCTTGATTTTAATGGAAACCATTGCCGACTTAGTACCGCCTGGCGTCATCAACATTGTGAATGGGTATGGTCGTGAAGTGGGCGCACCGTTGGCTAACAGCAAGCGTATCGCTAAAATTGGCTTTACAGGGTCTACAGCCACTGGCCGCGCAATTGCTCAAGCCGCAGCAAGTAACTTGATTCCAGCGACCCTTGAGTTAGGTGGCAAATCACCTAACATCTTCTTTGCTGATGTGATGGATGAAGATGATGCTTTCTTGGATAAAGCGATTGAAGGCTTGGTATTATTTGCATTCAACCAAGGTGAAGTATGTACTTGCCCGTCCCGCGCCATTATCCAAGAGTCTATTTACGATAAGTTTATGGAACGCGTATTGACCCGTGTGGCCGCGATTAAGCAAGGCAGTCCACTGGATCCTAATACGATGCTGGGCGCACAGGCATCGCAAGACCAACTCAATAAGATCATGAATTATATTGATATTGGTAAACAGGAAGGCGCTGAAGTATTAATCGGCGGTAATCGCAATGTATTGACCGGCGATTTTGCAGAAGGCTACTATGTTCAGCCAACCTTGTTAAAAGGCCACAATAAAATGCGCGTATTCCAGGAAGAAATTTTTGGCCCGGTGCTCGCAGTGACTACATTCAAGGATGAAGCTGATGCCTTAGCGATTGCCAATGACACGATCTTTGGTTTAGGTGCTGGTGTATGGACCCGTAATGGCTCAACGGCTTACCGTATGGGTCGTGGCATTAAAGCTGGTCGTGTATGGACCAACTGCTATCACGCTTATCCTGCACATGCGGCTTTTGGTGGTTATAAAGAGTCAGGTATTGGCCGTGAAAATCATAAAATGATGCTGGACCATTACCAACAAACCAAGAACCTGCTGGTCAGTTACAGCCCTAATAAATTAGGTTTCTTCTAATCATTAGGTAGTTTTAAGAAGTAAAAAGATAGGGGCGAGTTTACTCGCCTCTATTTACTTATAGCCATGGGCTTAATACCCGGATGAGGAGAAATTTTATGGCTGAACGCGTATCTGCAACACCGCCCGCTATAGCACTGATAGATCAATTAACTGCGCAATATGGCGAGATCATCTTTTTGCAGTCCGGCGGCTGCTGTGAAGGCAGCGGGCCTTTATGCATGCCGGCCAATGAGTTTCATCCCAGTCCTTCTGACGTGGTTCTAGGGAAATTAGGCACGGAACAGAAAGCCACTTTCTACGTGGGCGACAGCCATTTCACATTTGCGGAAAATATGCACACTATCTTGGATGCCCAACCAGGCTCTAGTGGCTCGTTCTCATTAGATTGTGGTAGTGGCTTTGCTTTTATTACCAAAGGTCGACTTTATGCAGATGAAGAGCTAGCCCTATTACCGCCTGTAGAACGGGTCGGTCTTAGATAATTAGGCAATAAGTTCGCCTAAAAACTCCTAAATATTCTGTTAGCCGCTTTAAGAATTCAGGTAAAATGACGTCTGGCGGGCCTCCCCGCATTGTGAAGTAGCCAATCTGGTCAGGTGCGGAAGCAAGCAGCCACAACTATTAAGCAAGTGCCGGGGTCAAGGCTCGCCTCCTCTATTAGATTGCTTGGTAAATTCAGCCAACTGATCACTGTGAATTTAGTCATGACTTAAACCGAATTATGCGCTAAAGTTTATCTACTTTTGCTGTGCCCTTATCATGAAAGTAGCCGCATGTATCTCATGAATGACCCCCGAAAATGAGTTATCCAAAGTGTGTTATCTAAAATGAGCTATCAAGTTTTAGCCCGTAAGTGGCGTCCAAAGTCTTTTGAAACCTTGGTTGGTCAAGACCATGTAGTGCGTGCGCTGACTAACGCATTAACGCAAAACCGTTTACATCACGCCTACTTATTTACGGGTACACGCGGGGTCGGCAAAACCACACTCGCCCGCATTCTGGCAAAATCCTTGAACTGTGAAACCGGCACCACTGCTACCCCTTGCGGAGTTTGTGCAGCCTGCGTGGAAATTGATAAAGGCCGCTTTGTAGATTTAATAGAAGTCGATGCTGCAAGTAATACGCAAGTAGATGCCATGCGCGACCTGCTGGATAATGCTCAATACGCGCCGACCGCAGGACGATTTAAGGTCTACATCATCGATGAAGTCCACATGCTATCCAAAAGTGCTTTCAATGCGATGCTCAAAACGCTGGAAGAACCGCCTGCACACGTTAAATTCATTCTTGCGACGACAGACCCGCAAAAAGTACCGGTCACTGTGTTATCGCGCTGCTTGCAGTTCAATCTGCGTCAAATGGCCAGCCCGTCCATTATTGGGCACCTGCAAAACATCCTGACCCAGGAAAATATTCCCTATGAGCCTACAGCATTGCACATGATCGCCCGGGCGGCGGCAGGCAGCATGCGCGACGCGTTATCGCTGACCGATCAGGCTATTGCGTATGGCGGACAGCAAGTTAATGAAGCGGAAGTACGCGCCATGCTAGGCGCCATTGACCAAAGCTATCTCTATCAGCTTATTGCTGCATTATTGGCGAATGATGGTCCCGGCCTCATGGAGCAGGCTAAACGCATGCAGGAAAGAAGCTTGTCGTTTGAAGCGGCTTTGAATGATCTTGCACAGCTGCTACATCAAATTGCAATCGCACAAACTGTACCTGAGAGCATTGCAGATGATCTACCAGAGCGCACGGTGCTGATTCAATTGGCCCAAAATATTTCGCCGGAAATTTTGCAGCTTTATTACCAGATTGCCATCCTGGGCCGCCGGGATATCGGGCTGGCACCAGATGAATTCGCCGGCTTTACCATGACCTTGTTACGCATGTTATCTTTTACACCGAATGAAGCAAGTTCTGCAGGCAAAAGTGGCAGTCAAGTGAGCGCGAAGCCTTCTGCCGCTCCGGTAGAAACGGCTAAACCAGTAATTGTAAAAAACCCTGATGTACCATCGAGCACACCCGGGGCTAACGCAACGCCAGCATTTACGGTCAATCAGGAAGTAATTTCGAAAACTCCCGTACCTGAGCCAGTCAAACCTACTGTGCCAGAAACTCTAGAAACTCGGGAGCCAATAACAAACGAGCTCACAAGCCCCCTTTCAGAGCCGAGTGCTTTTAATGGCGACTGGCGCGGACTGGTGAATGAATTGAAACTGGGTTTAGCTAAAGCGCTTGCTCAGCAATGTGAACTGGTCACTTATGAGGAGCACAGCATTTCATTAACCGTACCGGAAGCGCAAAAACACTTACTCTTGCCTAATTACCAGGAAAAACTGAGCAGTGCGATTGCCCAATACTACGGCAAGAAAGTGCGCTTGCAATTTAGCATTGGCGGCACAGGCAATACCCCTGCCAAGCAAATGCTGCAGGAAAAAGCCCATGCCCAAGCGAATGCCGTTACTGCCATTGAAGAAGACAGTTTCGTGCAAGCCTTGATTAATGACTTTGGTGCACAAATTATTCCCAATAGCATTAAGCCAATTCAGTAATATATTTGAGTTTCACAAATAATCACTACCCATTCAATTGATATCGAGGAGCAGAAAATGATGAAAGGTGGCATGGGCAATCTAATGAAGCAAGCCCAGCAAATGCAGGCTAATATGCAAAAAGCGCAAGAAGAGTTAGCGAATATCGAAGTGGAAGGTATCGCTGCGAACGGACTTGTTAAAGTGCAAATGACTTGTAAGAACGAAGTGAAACGCATCACATTAGACGATAGCGTAATGGACGACAAAGAAACATTAGAAGACTTGTTGGTCATTGCCTTAAAAGATGCTAATACCAAAGCGGAAGCGACAGCTGCTTCCCGCATGTCCAGTTTCATGCCTGCAGGCATGAAACTGCCTTTTTAAGGTTAACTCCTTAAAACATGAAAAATCCACCGGCCTTAGAGCAGCTCATTGAAGGTTTGCGATGCTTGCCTGGGGTAGGCCCCAAGTCTGCCCAGCGTATGGCCTACCACTTACTACAACGTGATCGCAAGGGCGCAAACGGCTTGGCGCTGGCTTTAGATAATGCCTTGCAAGTGGTAGGGCATTGCAAACTATGCAACACATTCACTGAGCAGCCGGTTTGCACGCTCTGCACTTCTGAAAAACGCGATGCCAGCTTGTTATGTGTCGTGGAAATGCCGACTGACCTCATGATGCTTGAGAATACGCAAGCCTACACAGGCATGTATTTTGTACTCATGGGACGTCTTTCACCCCTGGATGGGGTTGGTCCTAAAGAAATTCATCTGGATAAATTGATTAAACGGGCCCAAGATGGCATCGTCCAAGAAGTCATTCTTGCTACTAACTATACGGTAGAAGGCGATGCAACGGCCCATTACATCAGTGAGCTATTGCGTAACCGGGGTGTTAAAACGAGTCGTATCGCACGCGGCATGCCGATGGGCGGCGAAATCGAATATGTGGATAGCGGTACGCTGGCACAGGCAATGATGGAACGTAGGAGTGTTAAGTAACGTATTAATGAATTCGCCTGTTATTAGCATCACTTCTTGTTTACTGTCATTTAAAGTAAGTGAATATAGCCATTTCTTTTAGCAGCAAGTGTTCTTTTCTGCGAAGTCTTAAATCAAATGGAGTATCTCATTAGGGTGCTTAATCATAAAGTCCGCACCCCACTCCTCGGGCTGATCTGTTACATCCAAGTAGCCATATAAGGCAATACCGGTGCGCATACCAGCGGCTATGCCTGCTTCAATATCACGGGCTGCATCACCAATATAAATGCAATTTCCAGCCGCCTGCTGAATCTTTTCGCAAGCCATCAACAGAGTATCCGGATACGGCTTAGGCCGTGCTGCATCATCGCCACAAACCACAACGGCTGCGCGTTGTTCTAAATCCAGAGCACGTACAATAGGTTCTGTATAGCGTCTGGGTTTGTTAGTCACAATTCCCCAAACAGCCCCTTTGGCTTCAATGGCTTCTAGTACTGCGGCAGTCCCTTCAAATAGCACTGGGTTATTTATAAGTACTTCTTCATAAATAGTCAGGTACTCATCGCGCATGCTTAAAAAATACGCATCTGCCGGCATTAAATTAAAGCCAAGCGCTAGCAAACCTCTAGAGCCATGCGATGCGACCGGCCGTATCATTGCGTGAGATAAGGCCGGTAAACCATGTCGTTCGCGCTGTATATTCAAGGCAGCGCCAAGGTCATGAGCGGTATCCACCAGCGTACCGTCTAAATCAAATAAAATCGGATGCATTATTTTGAATTTCCCGTCAGTTTCAGTCTAATTTGGTATGAATCAGATAATTGACGGATACGTCATCTCCCAGCCAGTAATGCTGGGTTAAAGGGTTGTAGCTCATGCCGCACATACCATTCACGGTTAAACCCACTTGGCGTGCCCAACCAGATAACTCAGAAGGTTTGATGAATTTAGCATAATCATGCGTGCCTTTTGGCAGCAAGTTCAAGATATATTCACCGGCTACTACGGCGAATAAATAGGCTTTAGGATTGCGATTAATCGTGGAGAAAAATATAGAGCCACCAGGTTTCACCAACTTGGCGCAAGCAGCAACAATAGATGCTGGATCTGGTACGTGCTCGAGCATTTCCATACAGGTCACCACATCAAAACTCGCAGGCTGTTCGATAGCAAGCTGTTCAACTGAAATAAATTGATAATGTACTTTGGCGCCACTTTCCAGCTGGTGCAACTTGGCAACATTAAGGGCCTTTTCACCTAAGTCGATACCAGTAACATCTGCGCCTTTTAAATACATGGATTCGGACAAAATACCGCCTCCACACCCAACATCCAGCACGCGTTTATCTTTTAATGATACTAAACCGTCAATATAGTCCAAGCGTAATGGGTTGATCTCATGCAGTGGCTTGAATTCGCTATTTTTGTCCCACCACTTATGGGCCAGTTCAGAAAATTTCTTTAATTCGGTCTCGTCTGCGTTCAATTTTTGTACTGCCTTAATTTGGGCTGCCATGTTTGGATAATTTCCTTTAATTCGGTTGGCTCAATATTAGTAAAGACGCCGTTGCTATAGCGTAATTCACCGGCTACCCAAGTATGCGATACTTGCTCACGGCCACAGCTATAAACCAGGTGAGCGATTGGATCATAATAAGGTAACGTTTCCAGATCACCCAATCTGACTGCTGTAAGGTCTGCGAATTTTCCAACTTCAATAGAGCCAATTTTATTATCCATGCCCATAGCTTTAGCGGCATTAATGGTTGCCATTTGCAGCGCTTGATATGCAGGAACGGCAGTGGCGTCTTCACTAAAGCCTTTTGCCAGTAAAGCACTCAAGCGCATTTCGCTCAACATATCCAGACGATTATTACTCGCGACACTATCTGTGCCCAGGCCTACGTTCACGCCTTTAGCTAATAACGCTGCTACTGGGGCAATGCCGCTTGCGAGTTTGAGATTAGAACTAGCACAGTGTGCTACATGGCAACCATACTCTGCCAACAATTCCATTTCATTTTCCAGCAAATGCACGCAATGTGCTGCAACCAGATTAGGGCCTAATAAACCTAAGTTCGCCATGCGCTGTATAGGCCGGATGCCAAATTGCGCTTCGCTTTGAGTGATCTCTTGGCGCGTTTCATGCAAATGGGTATGAATGCCTACCGATAATTGCTCGGCATAGATCACCACCTTCTCGAAAGTCTGATCCGATACCGTATAAGGTGCATGCGGTGCTATAGAAGAAGTAATGAGTGGATTACTACGCCAACTGTCATGGGCGTTAAAACCTTTTTGTAAATAATCATCGGCATCAGTAGCATAGGCAGTAGGGAAATCAAGCACCACCAAACCCAAGTTGGCACGTATACCTGCTTCGCCAGCTGCGAGTGCCGTCGCTTCAGGGTAAAAATACATATCGTTAAAGCAGGTAGTGCCGCTCGCCAGCATTTCCGCACATGCCAGCAGAGTAGCATCTTTAACGTACTGTGGTGACAGCACCACTTTTTCAGCAGGCCAGATATGGTTGTTTAACCAAGCCATCAGCGGCAGATCATCCGCCATGCCACGCATCATACCCATTGCTGCATGAGTATGTAAATTGATAAGCCCCGGGATTAAAATATGCTCGTCCAAGCATACTAACGAGCTTGCCGTGTATTTTTTTCTCGCATCAGAAATAGGTAATATTTCGGCAATAAGTCCTTTTTGAACAATCACTGCATGATTTTCCAATAAGGCATTTGATGGCGCCATACTAGCCAACCACCGTGACTCAATAATTACATCTGCGTTTATTTGGGGATTCGATAAAGGGTCGATAGTAGACATAACCTATTTTACCAATAAAAAAGCCCCGCGTTAGCGGGGCTTTAGATTAACTATTAACAAATCAGTTAATTATTTGCAACCTGTTTCGCGTTGTTGCTCTGCAGTTAACACTACACGGCGATTAGGTTGTAAACATTCGATCAATTTTTTTCTGCCTTTAACATCATCACAAGCTACAACTGGCTCAGACTCACCTTTACCTACTGCTTGTAAACGGTTCGCTTCAACACCTTGTGAGATCAAGTAATCTCTTACTTGGTTAGCACGGCGCTCTGATAGTTTTTGGTTGTAAGCATCTGTACCTAAACGGTCAGTATGGCCAGTTACCATTACTAATTGAATATCAGGATTAGCTTTAAGTTTAGCAGCTGCATCAATCAACTCAGTTTTACCATCTTCTCTTAATTGCACTTTGTCGAAACCAAATAGTTTTTCAGCTGATACTGTGACAGTTTCAAATTGTGGTTTGCAAGCTTCTGCAACTGGAGCTGGTTCTGGAGCCGGTGCTGGCTCTGGTGCAACAGCTGGTGCTGGTTCTGGTGCTGCTTCAGCCACTGCTACTGGCTCAGGTGCGCCAAAACGGAAGATACCACCTAAGTTAACATAGGTATTGCCGATTGTTTCATCAGCATCAACACTTCTGCTTGCAGTTTTACCTTCGGCCTTGCTCCATACGTGACGTACATCAGCCTGTAAACCGAAGTTATCTGTAAACAGATATTGCAGACCTAAACCAACGTTAACAAATGGTGAATTTTTAGTGTCATCATCTAAATCAATATTAGTGTAATCAAGCTCATTACGCGCTACACCCGCACCCGCTAATACGAATGGACGGAATTTGTCACGGCTAAACATATACAAAGCATCCACACCAACTAATGTTTGTTTATATTTACCGCCAACACCTGGAATACCTGTATCTTCATCAGCACGTGCATGACCCGCGCCAATTTGAATGTCCCAATGCTCGCTCAATTCTTTACCTAAGCGAATAAAACCGCCACGACCATTGTCAGCTTCCAAATCACCGTCAGTATCCATGTAGCTTACGCCTGGAACTGCGTACCATGCACCACGGTACATGTCTTCCGCACCTGCAGTGAATGCAGCCAGGCCTAAAGTAGCGGCTACTGCAATGCTAATCAGATTTTTTTTCATATTTTTGTTGCTCCTAAATTTTAAGTTTGTTTCTTACTGCTACGAATTGATGTTACGCACACTACCTATCTAACGCAATGAATTAAATAATCTAATTCTTTAATTTAATACTATTTGTTGTTTTTTTGCAACATCATTGTAGGACATGAACTTACCACAATGTAGGACAATTCTTACAATGTACCTAAGTCGTAAATTATCCCTATATATAGGTTAATTTAAAAAAATCATTTTGTATGTGCGGTGGCACACATGAGTATTAAGTTAAAAAAGAATTCATCGTTTAATCAAGCACTAAGAGTTGAGAGCCTGTAATTCCTCTTGCAGGGCGTACTTAATGTTATATATTTTTTGACAATCTAACTTAGATTGGCGTTGATTTTTAATACAAACGCCACCTCGGAAACCCATAAAATGTAGATTCACTTTTTTTACGGCATTCACATGAGATAATTGTAAGGATCCCGCAAGACCAAATAACAAATCATTCGCTAAAACATTATTAACAAAATTTTCAAATGCAGTGACTGAGTAATATGCTAAATAAGTTTTGCCATTCTTATGCATGGTGTCCAACATCACACCCGAAAAACCTGCTTGTTTAATTTTTTTTAACAAGTCTTCCGGATATTGCAATTCTGCAAATAAAACGGCGATTAGTTGCTGCCGTGATGATGTGAATTTTTGCAACTCATCTAGACAAGCCTGATAATCGGCCGCGTCAAAAAAACCGATTTTTATGAAGTTCAGCGGGAATTTCTGTAATTGGACTACGCGTTCTTTAATGAGATGCGGCACCATAGGAATATCACCTATAGTTGCGCTAGTCTGTTTACGCGAGCCAATAAAGTGAATGATGGACTCGATTTCTGAAAGTGTTAATGCACCTAAGGCCCCGGTATTAGGGTCTTTTAAATCGATGATATCGACCCCGCATTCAAGCGCTATGGCGGCTTCATGTACGTTCTGCACACTAATCAATAATTGCGCCATATGGGGTTTAGGCAATATTCTCATTATTAAGCGTGGCAATATGATTATCCACTGCTTCAACGAGCCATCCCCATGCCTCCAATTCGCGAGGACCTGCTGTTTTTTCAATGGCAATGGTTAAATAAGTCATTTCCTGCGTAATTTTCTCCAAAGGCAAACGTTTAAGCCTGCTAACTAAAACGGCCAATTCGATCACAGCAGCCTGGGCACGGTTAAAGCCCTGAAAAGGATTATGATGCGATTCATGAACAGTTTCTAAATACAAATTTGGCCGCAAGATATCATCCTCGACTTTAATTAATTTGAGCTCTTTGTGCGCAAGACAATCAGCGAGCCTGCTCCCTTTAATTAACTCAGCTGGGAGCAAAGTCCAAGGCTGCCGTTGTGTGAGTGCACCAGCAAAAACACGTACATCATCCGTCAGATTCAGCACCGCACGCTGCGTTGCCAAGATATTATTAAGCGTTGTAGAAGGCCTATAAGGTGAAATAATCACCATATTTTCTTCTTGCTGGCGAATACCAAAAGGCGTGACGTGCGTGCGCCCTTCTTTGTCCTGACTAGTGATGATGGTCTCAAATATCATACGGGTTCTTCTGGCGTTAATTTTTTAGTCTTATGTACTTGTTGTTCTTTAGCCTCACGACGCTCTTTAATCGAGGCTTCCCGATGCGATTGCTTAGCGGATGTATCTATCGGCAGTTGCGTGACGCCCCATTCCAGTTCTTGATCCTGCACATAACGTTTTTTCAGTTGCCAAGCAATTTGCGCGCGCGCCAATTCAACACCCATGTAGAACGCATGTGAGGCATCGTCATCCACCTTCAAATGCGGATATAGATCAAAAGGATCGGTACTTTGATGGATGCCTTCCCTGTTATATACATGAACCCCCTCTTCGCTGACCTGAACGCGGAAACTAGGATCCTTGATTTGGGCTGCGATATCTGCAATTTCCTGTGCAGAGTAGGTAAATGGCCGCCTGTCATGCAAAGCAAGCAAACCGTTGCTGTAGCCACGCGGTAAACGGTCATCTCGTCGAGCAGCATTCATGACCCGCCGCGCGATATCTGCCTCTGCAATTGCATTAACGGCATGGGGGCTTACAGAGGTCGCCAGGACCGCATCTATTTCGAGTTCACTGATCATGCCGAACAGTAAGGCATTGATACCCGTCGTGTCAGCATCGGTCAGTTCGGTCAAGTTCCCGATGCCCATCATGATCTGAATCGCCGGGTATTTTTTCCGCAGTTTCTGGTATCGCACGATCGAATTCGTCAGGCCAAAATGTATAGGGTCCAGAATGGCGTCAGCAATGAACGGTTTATTTATCTTCAGGCACGTATCAATTGCACGGTAAAGCGATGGCAGGCTATGTGGCCTTGCCGGAATTAAAATAGGCGTAGAAGGCACCTCTTGTGCAATCCATAAGGTTTTTTCCGTTAAGCTCAGCAGGTAATCTGCGCCCGCCCGCCCTGCAGCCAGCAAATCGTCTGTATGCAAAGAATCTACGCTCACTTTAAAACCAAGTGATTTTAAAGCCTGGATTGCATCGGTTAAGTGCGGGAAAGGCACCGTTGGCAAACAGCCCAGATCAATGACATTGGCCCCCTGTGCCTGGTATTGCCGGGCTTTATTAACAATCCGCTCAACACTTAGATAAGGCGCATCGACAATTTCTGCAAAAATTTGTACCTTATATTGGCTTAAATCAGGCATTGTACCGCCATGACCGAAATACTGCGGCAAGTCTTTAAGGTCCGCTGGGCCACGTTCGACAGGCAGGCCATAAAGCGCTTCTAGCTGTGTAATATCGCCCTGGCACAGGCCCGGCAAAATCATTTTGTCCGCATCACCTGTATCCTTTAAGCGTCGGCTAATAAGATCAGGCGTCATAAGGGCAGCGACAGACACACCAATTTGCTGAATACGATATTTAAAAGGCGGTGTCTTGGGATTATTCTGGACTTCAGTTAATACTTTATTAAGACTTTTTTCAGCCAATTTTCCAGTTAAGAAAAGTAAATTCTTAGCCATGGTAAGTATCTAAATGACGGCTTGCATTCGGACTTGAATCTGGGCGTTGAGGGATTGCATATCTTCTACTACAGTAGTCGCTTCAAAGGTTTTAATTTTAGCCACATTTTCCAGATCGATCTTGCGGGGATACACTTTTACTATGTTGTCGCGCGGGGCTTCTGATTCCAGTTCTGGGGCTGTATCGCAAGCAAACAGGATGCTGGGAATAAGCGTTTTACCGGCTTGTGCATAGAGATTGGTCACGAGATTGTCAGAGATGCCGCATACCATTTTCGCAATGGTATTGGAAGTGGCCGGTGCAATGACCAGGCTATGGTAACGACCCTGATAAAAAAGTTCTACAGGCACGCTGCTGGCGGTTTTATCCTGGAAAACTTTGCCCACTTGATGCCGATACCCATACTGTTGCAGCACTTCCGCAGCAGCTTTACTTAAGAACAAGTCGACATCATGTAAAGTATGGATAATATCCAGGCACTCACGCAAATAATGGCCTGAGCCGGTAATAGCCCAAGCAAGGCGTTGTTTTTGGGTCTGATTATGCATAGGTGAGCCCATAAATTCAAAGTTCTAGATCAGACAAGGCGTCAATAAAAAATTATGACGACACATATATCAATATGTGAGAAATCAATTTTTATGCAACAACGCAGTATGACGACGAAATTTAAGTTTTAGTTAGAGAATGGATGACGTAACACAATGGTCTCATCCCGCTCCGGCCCCGTCGATACAATATCGACCGGCACGCCGCATAAACTTTCCAGACGCTTCAAATAGTTTTGTGCACCTTTTGGTAAGCCATTCCAGGTTTTCACACCGAAGGTGTTTTCACTCCAGCCTGGCACGGTTTCATAAATAGGCTTACAGCGCGCCACATCGTCAGCGCCGATTGGTAGCAGGTCCAGGAGCTTGCCATCAAGCTCGTAACCGGTACAGATATTGAGTTCATCAATGCCATCCAAGACATCCAGCTTGGTAATGCATAAGCCGGTTAAGCCATTGATACGTGCAGAACGTCGCAATGCCGCAGCATCGAACCAACCACAGCGACGTTTGCGTTTGGTGACGGTACCAATCTCCTGGCCTTTGATCGACATCTGGTTGCCGGGACAGTTTGCAGTTTCAATATCCAGTTCGCTTGGGAACGGGCCGCCGCCAACTCGTGTTGTGTAGGCTTTTGTAATCCCCAACACATAATGCAACATGCTAGGGCCAACACCGGTACCAGCAGAGGCCTGGCCAGATACGCAGTTGCTGGAGGTCACATATGGATAGGTACCATGATCCACATCTAACAGCGTCCCCTGCGCACCTTCAAACAACAGGTTCTGACCGGCTGCATTTGCTTCATATAGTGCTGCCGAAATATCAGCTACCATTGGTTTGATATGCTCTGCTTTTTGTAACGCGGAATCCAATTGTTGCTGATAATCAACCGCTTCAGCATTTAAGTACTTGGTCAGCACGAAATTATGGTAATCCAATACATCGCGCAGTTTTTCACCGAATTGCTCCGGATAGAATAAATCATATAAACGGAGCGCGCGACGAGCGACTTTATCTTCATAGGTCGGGCCAATGCCTTTACCTGTGGTGCCAATTTTCTTATCTGCGCCACGCTTCAATTCACGCGCGACATCAAGCCTGACGTGATAGTCCAAAATCAATGGACAGCCAGGGCTGACTTTTAAACGGCTTTTAACGTCCAGGCCATCTTTTTCCAGTGCAGTAATTTCGTTTAACAGATGACCCGCATCCAGTACTACGCCGTTACCGATATAGCAGTTCACCCCGTCGCGCACGATACCTGAAGGTACTAAGTTTAATTTGTAAATACGCTGTGCTGTGCCTTGGCCAACGACCAACGTATGTCCAGCATTATGGCCACCCTGAAAACGTACCACGCCTTGTGCATGGTCGGTGAGCCAATCGACGATTTTACCTTTGCCCTCATCGCCCCATTGGGTGCCGATGACGACTACGTTTTTTGCGATCTGGGTTTTTACTGCGTGGTTAGCCATAATGAACTTTTACTTTAATTTCGGTTTAATCTGGGATTTTACTTTGAAACTGGATGCTTTGAAACCAATGCCTGAAATTGAATGCCAAGCTTGAGGTACAGTATTTATAAATTATGTTTTTGCCTGCTTATCAACAGCGACCACATGCCAGCCTGAATTGTATTGCTCTAATTTACTCACAATTTGCTAAGCTAAAGTCTGCATCGGCCTCTGTAAGCGCCTGAATGACAATATGCCCTTCCTCACGTAATGCGGTAATTTTAGCGATTAACGAAAGCGAGTTGCCAGCTGGCGCAAATATTGCCAGGCTATTTTTAGCAGGTGGTAATGCGGTGACTACGCCGCGTAAATCTAAACTGAAACCTGTTGCAGGTCGTGCGCGACCGAATGCCTTCCCTACCTCATCATAACGACCGCCTAGTGCCAATGGACCTTTATAGCCTTGTGCATAAGCAGCGAATACAATACCGCTATGATAGTGATAACCACGTAGTTCACTGAAATCAAAACTAACGGTTACATCTAAGCTTTCTAGCGCTTCGCTGATTTTATTCAAGCAAGACAGTGCATGCTGTATCGCTGGGGTACCAGGCAAAACTTGCGCAGCTTTTACCAAAATCGTTTTATCACCATTTAGCTGGGTTAACTGAATCAAAGCTTCGCGGGTCGACTGACTTAGATCTTTTGTCAGCGACGTAACGGCAGCTTGGTCTTTGCTTTGTAAGGCTGCATAGAGCGCTTGTTCTAACTGCGCATCAATCTGGCTGGCCTCGATGAGACTGCCGAACACATTGACATGACTGAAATCCAAATGAATTTTTTCAATGCCAATCGCCTGCAATGCCTTAATCAGCAATAACTGAATCTCAATATCGCTTTCCACCTCGGCATGGCCGTATAACTCGGCACCAATCTGCAATGGCTCACGTGTCTGAGCAAGGCCATCTGGCTTGGTACGCAAAACACTGCCTGCATAGCATAAACGGGTAATCCCTTGATCGTTAAGCAAATGTGCGTCAATCCGAGCAGCTTGGGGCGTCATATCAGCGCGCACCCCCATCAACCTGCCCGTTAACTGGTCTACCACTTTAAACGTCGCCAAATCCAGGTCATGCCCTACCCCGGTAATGAGCGACTCCATGTATTCCAACATAGGTGGAATCACATATTGATAACCATGCACTTTGAATAAATCCAGCAAAGTACGACGTAAGGCCTCAATACGTGCCGCTTCTGCAGGCAATACGTCTTCAATATATTCAGGGAGTAACCAATTGTGCATTTTTATCATCACTTACAATATTTTTATTTTAGTAAATTAACGGCTATACAAAAACTAATGGCCTAACCATAAAACAATTAATCCGCCTAAGATAGAAATTAAACCGACAAAACGCAATTGCCCATCTTTTAAGGCAATCATGCGCTGGAAGGTTTCTCGCCAAGCTTTTGGCACAAGCAAAGGCAATACTCCTTCCAGTATCAGCATTAGGCCTAAAGCCGTTAATAAATCACAGTTCAATTCAGGTAATGATAATAGTTAGCAAAAATTGACTCGGATTTGATCGGCTAATTGCCTATTACTTTCTAGGGTTACGCATGTACTTGAAGAAATCCGAGCCTGGATCTAGCACCATAATATCGCTTTTGGATTTGAAGCTGTTTTTATAGGCTTCCGTACTACGATAGAAGGCAAAGAATTCAGGGTTTTTACCATACGATTGGTTATAGATTGCAGACGCTGTTGCATCGCCTTCACCTTTGGTTTTTTGCGCTTCACGGAAAGCTTCAGCAATAATCACTTCACGCTGTTTATCAGCATCTGCACGAATTTTCTCAGACGCGGCAGAACCCTCAGAACGCAACTGGTTGGCAATACGTTTACGTTCAGAAATCATCCGGTCATATACGGATTTACTGATGTCTTCCGAATAATCGACCCGTTTCAAACGCACATCGACTACTTGGATCCCCATTTGACGCGCATCCTGGTCTGCTCTTTGGCGCAGGCTGTTCATCACGGCATTACGTTCCCCGGCAATCACGTCATGCACGGTACGTTTGCCAAACTCGGTACGCAAGCCCGCATTCACCACTTTTGACAAGCGGTCTTCAGCAGCAGCCTCGCCACCTTCTTTGATCGTGACATAGTATTTTGATGGGTCAATAATACGCCATTTAACAAACGAATCCACCAGCATATATTTATTTTCGCTGGTATTGAATCGCGCCGGCTGTTCTCCATCTAGCGTCAAAATGCGATTATCAAAGTACTTGAGGTCATCGACCAAAGGCATTTTAAAATACAAGCCCGGTTCTTTTTTAACTGAGATAATTTGTCCTAAGCGCTTGACCAATACAAATTCGGTTTGGTGAACGGTAAAAGCTGAAGTCACCAATAACAAAATCGCAACGATGGCAACAACCAGGATACTGCTTAAATTTTTCATGTTTATTCCTTGGATTCTGCGGATTTCATTAACGGCTTTCACGATCGCGGCTGCGGAAAGCTTCACGTGACCGTTCACTCTCCAAAGCGGCTTCGGCAGCCACTGATGGTGCTACCGCAACAGGTGGTGTAGCAGTCGGGGGATTTGCACCCGTAGCACTCATTAATTTATCCAAAGGTAAGTAAAGCAAGCTATTACCCGCTTTTTGATCAACCACAATTTTGCTCACACTGGAAAGAATCGTTTCCTGCGCATCCAGGAACAAACGTTGACGTGTGACTTCAGGTGCATTGTTATATTGCACTAATATTTGGTCAAAACGGCTAGCATTACCGCGCGCCTCACTCTCAACACGGAGTTTATACCCGGCAGCTTCGGCAAGCAGTCTAGAGGCATTCCCGCGTGCTTTCGGAATGACATCATTGGCATAAGCCTGGCCTTCATTGATTTGACGCTGATTATCCTGGTTGGCACGGTTAACGTCCTCAAACGCTTCTTGCACTTGCTCAGGCGGCTGAGCACTTTGCAAAGAAACACTGATGATATTCACGCCAGTTTTGTAGCTATCAAGAATAGTTTGCATACGCTCTGAAGTATCCTGCAAGCCTTTTTGTAATAAATCATCCAGCTTGTTTTTACCCACTACTTCACGGATAGCCGTTTCAGCTGCGGACATCACCGCCTCATCTGTATCGCGGTTATTAAAAAGATAATCTTTTGCGTTTTTAAGGTTGTATTGCACTGCAAACTGCAAGTCGATGATGTTTTCATCTTCAGTCAGCATTAACGCTTCTTTAGGTTGCTTAACCTTGCTTCCACCTTCGCCCGTGCTTCTATAACCAACCTCCAGGCGACGCACCTGCTCCATGTTAACGACATTCGCCTGCTCTAAAGGATAAGGTATATGCCAGCGCGGGCCTGGTTCTGTCGTTTCTATGAATTTACCGAAACGTTGCACTACGCCAAGAGAACCTTGATCGACAATATAAAAACCTGTACCAAGCCAAATCACGCCTACAAGGGCAATGATGGGTAGAATCGGGAAGTTTTTGTTTGCCGATACTGGTTGACCTGGTTTCTGGTTAGACCCGCCGCCCTTGCCGAATAAATTATTAATTTTTCGACTTAAGTCACGCATAACCTCATCTAAATCAGGAGGCCCTTCGTTATTGCGCTGTCCCCATCCGGGAAATTTAATCATTAATTGCTCCATAGAGTTCTAATAACGAGCACTTAATCAAGCCGATTGATTAAGTGCTAATTTTGTTGCGAGTATTCAATATAAAACGTTATCTACTTCAAGCATATAGTGCTTAAGTACCAATCATATAGTGCTAAAAACTACCAATAACATTTGGTGCAATAATCAAGCTAAACATAACTACTTTCCTCGGTACTTAGCTGTTTTAAGTAGTGGCAATGTTCTGCCATCGCCTGCCTGATGAAATCTAAACCTTCACCGCTTTTGGCAGAGGCGTGAATGCTGATAATTCTACCATATTCGTCACGTGCAATTGCGGCATCCAGCCTCATCCGATCAATCTGGTTATGGACTACGATTTGCCTTACCTCGCTGGCACCTATTTCTTGCAATACTTTATTCACTTGTGCAATTTGTTCATCCCGATTGGTACTTGCAGTATCTACAATATGCAGTAACAAATCCGCTTGCACGGCCTCTTCCAGAGTCGCGCCAAAAGCCTCAACCAACGCATGGGGTAAATGCTTGATGAAGCCAACGGTATCTGATAACACCACAGGTCCACATTCGGGTATAAAAATTTTATGGGTAGTTGTATCCAGCGTCGCAAATAACTGATCCGCAGCAAAAAGATTCGCTTTGGTTAAACGGTTGAATAGCGTGGATTTACCAGCATTGGTATAGCCCACCAGTGATACAGTCATTACATTTGAACGCTTACGCGCCCTTCTCTGCATGCCGCGCTGGGCTTTAAGTTTAATGAGCTTTTCACGCAATTGCTTAACGCGCACGCGCAACATACGGCGATCAAGCTCCAATTGCGTTTCACCAGGGCCCCCGCGTACACCAATACCACCTTTTTGACGTTCTAAGTGGGTCCAGCCACGCACGAGGCGCGTTGACAAGTGTTCTAGCTGAGCAAGCTCTACCTGCAACTTACCTTCATGGCTTTGTGCCCGCTGGCTGAAAATATCTAAGATGAGGCCGGTTCTATCAACCACACGGGCTTGTAATGTCCGTTCAAGATTGCGTTGTTGGGAAGGCGTTAGATCATGATTGAATACGGCGATTTTCGATTCACTTGCTTGCATTAACTCTGCTAGCTCATCCGCTTTCCCACTGCCGATAAAATGCTTGGCATCGGGTGAGGTACGCTTACCTTCTACTGTACCCCTAATAGACAAGCCTGCACTAACGCTCAATTGGCGCAGTTCATTCAGACTCTCTTCGTAATCACTTTCACCGAAATCTACACTGACTAAAATGGCGGCTTCACCGCCACCGGGCCTGTCAAACAAGTCCTTCAACGGTTAATCTTCACCTTCAGTCAAAGGAATGCTCACTGCGCGTGCCGGTACGATAGTTGAAATGGCGTGTTTATAGACCATTTGGGTCACAGTATTTTTGAGAAGAATCACATACTGATCGAAAGAATCGACTTGACCCTGCAACTTGATACCATTAACGAGATAGATAGAAACCGCGACATGCTCTTTACGTAAAGCATTAAGGAACGGGTC
>PERG01000029.1 GCA_002928535.1 Methylotenera sp.
GGTGCAGTTAAACACCAAGACATTAATTAACCTCCTGTAATGCTATGGCTCAATTAAACGTCAATGAGCTATACAAGCAAACCCGCCGTAAGCTCAAACTCAATTGGGTTGCCGGGCTAAATGGCGGGTCTAATACCCTCACTAGTGAAACCGTTACCAAACCGTCCCTAGCTTTAATCGGACATCTTAATTTTGTACATCCCAATCGCGTGCAAGTGCTAGGGTGTGCCGAAATGGATTATCTGCGCAGTTTAGAGGCTACTGAAGCTGCTCGTGCCATTGCCAATTTATATTCCACCGACCTAGCCGCGATTATTGTTGCCAATGGTGAAAAAGTGCCGGACACACTGACTGCCGCAGCCGACAGCCATTCCATCCCCTTATTCACATCGCCTTTACGCAGCCCCGAGCTCATGGACATCTTGAGCCATTACTTGGCCCAAGCCATGGCGGAAACCATCAGCCTGCATGGCGTATTTATGGAAGTCCAAGGCTTTGGCGCTCTCATCAAAGGCAGCCCCGCCATCGGTAAAAGTGAATTAGCTCTGGAATTAATTTCCCGCGGTCATCGTTTGATTGCTGATGATATTGTCGATTTTTATCGCATTAGTCCTGAGCGTGTTGAAGGCCGCTGTCCGCCTTTGCTGCAGGATTTTCTGGAAGTACGGGGGTTAGGCATTCTGAATATTCGCGAATTGTTTGGCGATAACTCAGTGAAACCGACCAAACCGTTGGACCTGATTATCCACATGGAAATGGCAGAGAAACTGGAACCGGAACAACTGGATAGGCTTAGCATCAAAGCACTTCATGAAGAAGTATTGGGTGTTAAAATTTCTAAGGTGCATATTCCTATCGCCGCCGGCCGCAATATTGCCGTGTTGGTAGAAGTGGCGATCCGCAACCATATGTTGTTGTTACGGGGCGTAAATTCCACCAAACAGTTCATGCAACGCCAATCACGTGAAATGAAGAAAAACAAATCGTGATCCCAAATAAAGTTATGCACATTCAACATCAATCAAAATGCATAAATTGATGGACATTTCAGCCTGATAGCCCTTTAATAACGCCATGAAACAATTGATTATTGTCACGGGCCTATCAGGCTCGGGTAAAAGTATCGCCCTCAAAGCGCTGGAAGATAGCGGCTACTACTGCATCGATAATCTGCCGGCTACTATGCTGCCGCATATTTCCGAACATCTATTCTTAACCGACCATGATCGGGTTGCCATCAGTATTGATAGCCGCAGTGCAGGGATCGAAACGTTAGCTGCCCACATCAAAGAGCTGCAGTCCCAAGAAACACCGACAGAAGTCTTATTTCTGGAGTCGAATGTAGAAACACTGGTAAAGCGATTCAGTGAGACCAGGCGCAAGCATCCGCTTAGCAAGCACAACACTACACTTGCTGAAAGTATCGCGCACGAGCGGGAATTACTCAGTGAACTTGGAACGCTTGGGCATGTGATTGATACCAGCAATTTAAGCGCCAATACTTTGCGTGGCTGGGTTAAAGAAGTGGTTTCGAGTGAACATGCTGGCCTTACCCTGCTATTTACTTCATTTGGTTTTAAACACGGCATCCCGCTGGATGCAGACTTTGTGTTTGATGTGCGCTGCCTACCGAACCCACATTACGATTTAAGCATGCGTGACTTGACCGGCCGTGATGCCCTTGTACAAAACTTTTTGTTAGATAGCAAGCCAGCTCAAGAGATGCTGTTAGACATCCGCAATTATGTGGAAAAATGGCTGCCTTGTTTTGTAATGGATAACCGCAGTTATTTAACTGTGGCCATTGGCTGTACCGGCGGTCAACATCGATCTGTTTATTTTGTGGAACAACTAACTCAATATTTTATGAGTAAGCAAAAAGTACTGGCCCGGCATCGCGAGTTAAAATAACACAACTTCTAAACTAGATGAGCATTGAATTTAGATTGTGAAATCGTTAGCCGCTTAAAAACAGGAAAGCATTTTAGTAATTATTTAAGTTGAGAAAACAATGATCGGTATTTTAATCATCGCGCACGGCAGCCTAGGTGAAAGCCTGCTGGATTGTGCGAAACATGTGCTAGGCAAAGAACCACAGCAAATGGCTTATTTGGCGGTAAAAAATAATGACGACTTGAGCACTGTGCTGCCTAAAGCGAAAGAAATGGTAGCTCAATTAAACACAGGCAGTGGTGTGCTGGTGCTCTCTGATATGTATGGGGCGACCCCTTGTAATACTGTGGGAAAATTACTCAAACCGGGCATTATTGAAGGTGTGGCTGGAGTGAACCTGCCTATGCTAGTACGTACTTTGAATTATCGGGATATCTCGCTGCGAGAGCTGGTGGAAAAAGCCGTTAGCGGCGGACGCGAGGGCGTGGTGCATTTCGATGAGAAAAATTGCGATCACTATGAATAACATTGATCAGAACAAACATATTTACGGCTCATTATAAAGATTCATCCATTCGCATTAGAAGACACTGTACCTAACCTAATCCTTTAGAAAACAAAGAAAAAATGATTAGTAAAGAACTTGAAATCATCAACAAACTGGGCTTGCATGCGCGCGCTTCTACCAAACTTACGCAAACTGCCAGCAAGTTTGCCAGTGATATCTGGATAGAACGCAATGGCCGTCGGGTAAATGCAAAAAGTATTATGGGCGTGATGATGCTGGCTGCGGCTAAAGGATCATGGGTCAAGGTAGAAGCCACCGGTCCGGATGAGGACGCAGCAATGTCAGCGTTAGCGCATTTAATTGAAGACTATTTTGGCGAGGGTCAATAATGGTTAGCCTCTTATTGGAACGATTAAACCATGATTAGCTTCAGCCTGCACGGCGTCGGCGTTTCCAGTGGGATTGCTATTGGCCAGGCCCATCTGGTTTCCAATGCTTTGCTGGAAGTGGTGCATTACCAATTGCCACCCGCATTGATTGAAGATGAGGTAAAGCGTTTTAGCAATGCCATTGCCATTGTTAAAAACGACTTAGAACAAATCCACGCCAGCCTTAAACATAGTGCACCAGCAGAACTCGGTTCATTTATCGGCACACACCTGATGATGCTATCGGATAAATCTTTATCTGAAGTGCCTAAAGACATTATCCGCAATGAACAGTGCAATGCTGAATGGGCCATCAAACTGCAGATGGATGATATCGTCGAGCAATTTGAACAAATTGAAGACGAATACCTGCGTGAGCGTAAGCAGGATGTGATTCAGGTTGTTGAACGCGTCATTAAAGTGTTACTCGGCCACCCTAGCCAGCTTGCCATCCAGCAACAGTCTAGTGCTATTCAAGAACGCAAAGTGATCTTGGTGGCACACGACATTTCACCGGCAGACGCGATCCAGTTCAAGCAACATCAGTTCGCGGCGTTTATTAATGAGGTAGGTGGGGTGACTTCGCATACCGCCATTCTGGCCCGCAGCCTGAATATCCCATCCATCGTCGCCTTGCAACGCGCGCGCGATCTCATCAACGACGGTGAACTCATTATTGTGGATGGCAATCAGGGTGTGGTGATTGTTAACCCGGACAAAAGCATTCTCACAGAATATAAGCTCCGCCAAGAGCAATGGGAACTGGAACAGCAGAAACTACAGCGCATTAAATTGACCAAAGCAGTCACTATCGATGGCGCCAATATCGAATTACTTGCCAATATCGAAGTGCCTGAAGACGTTGCCGCAGTGAAAGCCTCCGGGGCGACCGGTATTGGTTTATATCGTACCGAATTCCTGTTTATGAACCGCCGGGAAATGCCCGATGAAGAAGAGCAATTTCTGGCTTACAAAGCGGTGGCGGAAGCAATGAAGGGTGCAGAAGTGACGATCCGCACGCTGGACTTGGGTGCGGATAAACAGATGAATCCGGACAGCATCGTTACCTGTGCAAACCCTGCTTTGGGTCTACGTGCCGTGCGTTTATGCCTCTCTGAACCGCAATTATTTAATACGCAATTACGGGCTTTGTTACGCGCTTCCCACTATGGTAAGGTCAATATTCTGATTCCCATGCTTTCTACATTGGGTGAGTTACGCCAGACAAAATTATTATTAGAGCGTGCTAAGTTAAGCCTGAGTAATGAGAACATTCCGTTTGACCCGCACATTGCTTTGGGCGGCATGATTGAAGTCCCGGCTGCCGCCATCAACGCCGAAGCGTTTGCCAAGGAGCTGGACTTTCTATCCATCGGCACTAATGATCTGATTCAATATACCTTAGCCATCGACCGTACCGATGATACGGTCGCGCATTTGTATAACCCACTGCATCCATCCGTATTGAAGCTCATCTCCATGACTATTAAAGCCGGTGAAAAATTCGGCAAACCCGTTTCTGTGTGTGGCGAAATGGCCGGCGATAGCAAGCTGACTAAGCTGCTCATTGGAATGGGCTTACGTCAATTCTCCATGCATCCTTCACATGTGTTAAGTGTTAAACAACAGGTGTTACATAGCGAAATGCGGGTGCTTAATGCACATGCGCGCAAAATACTCAGCTATACCGATCTGGATAAAATTGAACCTCTGGTAGCCAAGTTTAATCTTCATTAATTTAAGAGCATTTATTTAAGGAAATACCATGACCGGCGGTTTAAATACACTCAGCAACGATGAAAAAAATATCGCCACGGTTACGCATTTGGGCGGCACGGTGTTTTCCTTTATTCCGGCCCTCATTGTGTGGATCCTGAAAAAGGACGACAGTGTTTATATTGCCGCTCAGGCTAAAGAAGCGCTTAATTTCCAGATCACCGTATTGATCGCGCAATTTATTGCCGGGATTTTGGCGTTTATTTTTATCGGCTTTGTATTCATGGTCATTATTTGGCTGGCCAATATTGTTTTATGCATCATCGCCGCCATCTCTACCAGTAAGGGTGAGGATTACCGTTACCCGCTCACCATACGCTTAGTTAATTAATACCACCTTTTAAAATGACCTGAAGCCAGGTAATTCAAGCTAATTTATAGAAAGATTGATGTGTCCACTCTTTTGCAAAACAATCCCCTACTCTATTTTTCTGGTCTGCCAAAATTCAATGAAGTAAGAGCGGAACATGTGACGCCTGCTATTGATTTTTTATTACAAGAGGCGCGGGCAACCATTGAGCAATTAGCCACTGCTCAGGAACCCATCACTTGGGATAACTTTGCCGCCAAATTAGAAGATATGGAAGAAAAGCTATCACGTGCTTGGTCACAAGTCGGGCATTTAAATGCCGTGGTGAATAATCCGGAATTGCGCGAAGCCTACAACGATAACTTATCCAAGCTCACCGATTTTTACGCCGATTTGGGTCAGGATGAGCGGCTATACGCAAAATTCCGCAGCTTACGCGCCAGTCCGGCTTTTGCTTCCTTAACTGTCGCACAGAAAAAAATTGTTGAAAACGAATTACGCGACTTCCGTCTGGGTGGTGCAGAGTTGCCTGAAGCACAAAAAGTGCGCTTTAAAGAAATCCAGGAAGCCTTATCTAAACTTTCCTCAAAGTTTGAAGAAAACGTATTGGATAACACCAATGATTATGCGCTCTATATTGAAGATAGCGCTCGATTGGCGGGTATCCCCGACGATGTACTGCAAGCCGCTGCTGAAGCAGCCAAGGAAGACAATACAGCCGGTTGGAAATTCACCTTGCATTTCCCGTCTTATCTACCAGTTTTGCAATACGCACATGACCGCGATTTACGCGAAACGCTTTACCGTGCTTATGCCACCCGTGCGTCCGAATTTGGCAAACCGGAATGGGATAACACACCGCTCATCGCCGAAATTTTGAAGTTACGCCAGGAAGCATCGCAGCTATTAGGCTTTGCGAATTATGCAGAGCTCTCAGTAGCCACCAAGATGGCAGAGTCTGCCGCACAAGTTGAGCAGTTCTTGCAAGATTTGGCTACCAAAGCCAAGCCGTATGCCTTAAAAGATAAAATTGAATTAGAAGAATATGCCGCCAAACTCGGCATCAGCGACATGCAAGCATGGGATGTCGCGTATGCCTCAGAAAAGTTGCGTGAAGAAAAGTACGCCTTCTCTGACCTGGAAGTAAAACAATATTTCCCGGAAACCAAGGTATTAGCGGGTTTGTTCAAAGTGGTTGAAACCATTTTTGATATCCATGTGACAAAATCGCAAGCGCCGGTATGGCATGAAGATGCCAGTTTTTATGACATAAAAGACCCCAAAGGCACCTTAATCGGCCAATTCTATTTGGATCTGTATGCGCGTAATCATAAGCGTGGCGGCGCCTGGATGGATGAAGCGATTACACGCCGCAAAACCGGCAGCCAATTAACGACACCGGTGGCTTATTTAACCTGTAATTTCTCCGCCCCGGTGGGCGATAAACCGGCATTATTCACGCATGATGAAGTGCTCACTATGTTCCATGAGTTCGGTCATGGTTTACATCATATGCTCACACAAGTGGATGATTACAGCGTATCAGGCATTAAGGGCGTGGAATGGGATGCTGTTGAATTACCCAGCCAGTTCATGGAAAATTTCTGCTGGGAATGGGATGTGTTGCGTCACATGACCGCCCATGTCGACACCGGCGAGCAATTACCACGCAGCCTCTTCGATAAGATGGTCGCGGCCAAAAATTTTCAGGCTGGTATGCAGACCGTCCGTCAAATCGAATTTTCCCTGTTCGATATTCGTTTGCATAGCGTGTTTGATCCCGCGGGTTCGCAATCTGCACTCGATCTGATTGAAACCATACGCGACGAAGTGGCTGTGGTACGCCCGCCCAAATGGAACCGCTTCCCCAATAATTTCACCCATATATTCTCGGGTGGATATGCCGCAGGCTATTACAGCTATAAATGGGCAGAGGTCCTTTCGGCTGACGCTTATAGCATGTTTGAAGAAGAAGACGGTGGAGTCTTGTCATCTGCTACCGGCAAGCGTTATTGGCAGGAAATTCTAGCGCAAGGCGGCTCACGCTCAGCACTAGAGTCTTTCATGGCATTCCGCGGCCGGGTACCTAGTATTGATGCATTACTACGCCATAACGGCATGGGTGCTAAATGAAGCTTGCAACTTGGAATGTAAACTCATTAAGTGTAAGGATTGGCCATGTCATCGATTGGGCGCGTGAACACCAGCCAGATGTGCTTTGCTTGCAAGAAACCAAACAGGAAGATAGCAAGTTTCCTTATGATGACTTAAAAGATATCGGCTACGAAGCCATTCATAGCGGTCAAAAAACATATAACGGTGTGGCTATTTTAAGCAAACACCCGATGACCAATATCCAGCGTAATATGCCGGATTTTGAAGACAGTCATCAAAGAGTCATAGCAGCAGACATTCAAGGCATACGCGTCATATGCGCCTATATTCCCAACGGTCAAGCAGTGGATTCGGATAAATATATCTATAAGCTTAATTGGCTGGCAGCCTTCAATGATTGGATTAAAACGCAATTAGCGTTGCATCCAAAACTGGTTTTACTGGGGGATTACAATATTGCCCCAGAAGATCGGGACTGCCATGACCCGGCAGCTTGGGCAGGCCAAGTATTGGTCAGCCCACGGGAGCGCCAGGCTTTTCAGGATTTGCTGAGTTTAGGCCTGCACGATAGCTTTCGTTTATTCGAACAGCCTGAAAAAAGCTATAGCTGGTGGGATTACCGCATGCTGGGCTTTAGGCGCAATTTCGGCCTGCGTATCGACCATATTCTCGTGAGTGAAGCACTGAAAAGCGGCTGTAAATCAGCACATATTGATAGAGCCCCGCGAAAATTGGAACGACCCTCTGACCATACCCCCGTAGTCCTGGAATTGGAAGTAAGTTAACAACTCTTACAAGTTTAGAGCTATTCCATTAATTTGGCTTATTTGATCTTAATACCCAGCTGTTTAAGCTTGCGATACAAGTGGGTACGCTCCAAACCAGCAATCTCAGCCAATTTACTCATATTGCCGGTTGCCGCTTTCATATGATGTTCAAAATACAAGCGCTCGAAATCATCGCGCGCCTCACGTAAAGGCTGGTCTAAATTGGCTTTAATGCTTTGTTGATGCGCGATCAAAGCGGCGTGTGCACTGGTTACTGCAGAGCTAATGTTGGGTGGTGCAACATCAAATTGATGCATGACGCGCTCTACATCAGGCAAAGTAATCTTGTCGCCAAGACTGGTCTGGATCAGGTTACGAATCACAGCATCAAGCTGGGCCAGATTACCTGGCCAATCCGCATTGCGCAGCGCATTCAAAGCAGCAATATCAAACTCGCGGTATTGCATATCGGCCAGCTCGAACTGTAAATTGGCGATTGCAACCGCCAGATCCGGAATATCTTCTTTATGCTCATCCAGTGCAGGCACCCGCAATGAAACGGCCGAAAGGATTTGCAGCAGGTTGTGATCGAACAAACCTTCAGTTTGCAATTTAGGCAAATTCTCGCTAGTGGCACAGACCACGCGCACATTATATTTGTCGGACTTGGTAATGAGTAGCAAGAGGCCTTTTTGCTCGGTTTTATTGAGGTCGGCAATTTCTTCCAGAAAAAGAATACCATCCCGTATCGACTCCAATATATCCATTGGTGCACTGACCAACTGGCTAGTTTCAGTTAGTTGCAGCCAGGGCGTATCTGGCTCCTGCAAAAACCGGGCACAAAGTTCCGCGCCGCAACCTTGGGGACCAATCAGCAACACGGGGCTAGGACTATTGCCATTGTGCATGGCAATTTTTTCCAGTCTTTCTTTGAGCGCTAGCACTATGGGGCTTTTACCCAGATTGGTCAGGCTCATTTCCGATTTGGGTAGTTGTTCACCGTGTTTTAGGGCCGACACCACGGTTTTAAGCAGTTTCTGTAAAGCAATCGGTTTTTCCAGAAAATCAAAAGCACCGATACGAGTGGCCTCTATGGCCGTATCAATAGTGCCATGCCCGGACATCATGACCACAGGCATCGTCAATAAACCGCTATTGCCCCATTCTTTTAACAAGCTGATACCGTCGCAATCCGGCATCCAGATATCGAGCAATACTAAATCTGGCCGCTCATGTAAACGAATGTCGCGTGCCGCCGCCGCATGTTCAGCCAATTGCACGTGATAACCTTCGTCCTGCAGGATGTCACGCAATAATTCGCGTATGCCAATTTCATCGTCCACTACTAGTATGCGTTTTGAGGCCATGTTGAGTTATATCGTTAAATTCAATATCCGTTAAAAAGTGAATTTTCAGTTATTTAGTCAGCTTATTGCACTGCTTTTAAAGGCTTTACCATTTCTGCGTACAAAGGAATGTTGATCAATATCACCGCTCCACTGTCTTCATTCTCGATTCTAATCATACCTTTATGTTCTTCAACGATTTTCTTTACGATTGCTAAACCCAAGCCGGTACCATGAGCTTTCGTTGTCATATAAGGTTCAAAAGCATGTGGCATCATGTTCGCTGGAAACCCAGCGCCATTATCTTTAACAGAGAGTAACAATTGCCCTTGATGTACCTCGGTTTTCACCGTAATAACTGGCGATGGATGGTTCACCAAGGCGTCCTGTGCATTCTGCAATAGGTTATGTAATACCTGCCGCAACATGGTGCTATCGCCTTGTATATGACAAGGCTGGTCTTCTAAAAATAATTCCATTTTAATGCCTGGCAAATCATAAAGCGACATCACATCCCGAATAAGGCTATTCAAATCCAAGCTGGTAAAATTTGGCGCCGGTGAGCGTGCATACTCACTAAATTCATTGACCATGGTTTTCATGGCCTGCACCTGATTTACGATGGTTTCAGTGGAGCGTTTCAGTATTTTGGCATCAGCTTCATCCAGTTTATTTCCCAGCTTATGTGCCATACGTTCGGCAGATAGCTGAATAGGCGTAAGTGGATTTTTAATCTCATGTGCCAATCGTCTTGCGACTTCTCCCCAAGCCGCATCTCGCTGGGCTTGCACCATTACGGTGGCATCATCAAATACGGCTACATAACCTCCATCAGGCAACCGGGTGCCGCGTACAGTGAGAATCTGTTTGCCATGCGCACTGGCCAGCTCGATTTGCGTTTGAGCCTCATCCTTCTGGCCTTCGATATCCAGCTGCATTTTATTGGCAATGGTCTGCAAAAAAGTTTCCAGACGTGTTTGCTTAATCAAAATTTGATCTAATGTTAGTCCGACATAATTTTCCAGGCTAACTCCTAAAATATTAGAAGCTGCCTGGTTAAATGTACGCAATTCACCGCGCTCATTAAGTGCTAATACGCCAGATGATAAATGGGCCAGAATGGTTTCCAGGTAACCACGCGCCGCTTCTACACGGGCACGATTGCGCTCAGCTGCCTTAGTGGCATCGCCCAACTGCTGCGTCATGCTATTGAAAGATTGTACTAATATGCCTAACTCATCTTTGCCATGTGCTGGCAGCATGGTGCTGTAATCGCCGCTGGCAATGGCTTTTGTCCCTTCAGCCAACACGGTTAATGGGGCAGATATACGACGGCTCAGTACAAACGCAATGGCTACTGCCGTTAACATTGCCAGCATCATCACCAAAGTGAGTGTAAGCGCAAACACTTCTCTTAGCGATGTGCGGTTATAAGAAAGCTGCTGATAATCCTGATAGACCTCTTGTACGGCCTCAGCAGTATTAGCTAATGACTTGGGCACGGGCTGCAAAAGCTGCAGAATACGCGTTTCACCAGAAATATTTTGAGTGGTAATCGGCGTTAAAACCCGCAGATATAGGCCTTTATTGTCAATAGGTTCGATGCTGCCATAGGTTCGCTGACGGGCTTGGCGCAACTGTGGAACACTCGGTAGCTCGGGTAAAAAAGTACTAGAGTCGCTACTGGATACCGCCAGAATTCTGCCTTGTGTAGTAAATAGCGTCGCATCTTGAATGCCGCCCTTTTCCCTTAAGTCATTCAGTACAGTGTAGTGTGAATCGGCGGGCTGAAAAGCCAAGCTTGTCGCCATGCTTTCACTTTTTTGTTTAAGGTCATTCAGCATAATATCTAGCGCCGTACGCCCTAGATTTAACCCCCCTTCCAAGGCTGACTCAACTTTTACGTTAAACCATGATTCGATTGAACGGGTGAGGAAATTCACTGAGACCAAATACACAATTAAGCCTGGAATAAATGCCATTAACGCAAAAGTGGCCAGCAGTCGTAGGGTGAATCGGCTGCCCATGACGCGCTGACGGATTTTGCGATAAAGCCCAACTAATTGGAAACCGATCAACAAGATCAGCAAAATGGCCAGGCCAATATTCAAGGTCACCAGCAAATTGTAATGCTCTCCGGAAGCCGCGGTATCCGCACTGGCATTGGATAGCAGATAGAGCAATAGTGTGCCTAGGATGGCACTGGCGAAGACGATATATTTCATTTAAACAGGTTGGGAATCCATTCAAAGCGTTGCGAAATCATCTTCCACTCATCTGTATTTTCAGCTTCTACCAATAAGGCTTTGGGCAATTTTGTATGATCCAGGCGCATGAGCAAAGCAGCTTTATAGGGCCCACCTTTGCTCACGTCAGCTTTATTGAATACTTTAAAGTCACGTATTTTGCCGAGTTCTAATTTCGCCTCTTCTAAACTTCCAAAGCTCCTTTGCTGGTCGCCGCGCTGTAACAGATATTGGCGGGAAAGCGCATGATAATTAAGGGTAATACGATGGGTAACCGTAACGATTTCATCATCGAACCAGTATTGATAGGGCGTGACTAATTGGAATTCCACCAGGAAATTAAACTCAAACCCCTTGTGTAGCGCTTCTTCCAGATCAGCATTGAATTTCACATCTACATCAGCATTTAGCAAATAAGCTTCTTCAACCAGAATAATTTCAGCATTTTTGATATTTAAGCTATTGATGGCATTGCTAGCGTCATTAGGATTAGCAATGGCCTGATTGGCTATGAACACCAAAACTGCAATGGCAAATAATTGCTTAATGCTTTTGTAATAGTGCATAGAAAAAACCATCATGGGTAATAGAAGGTAAAAGCTGAACGCTCTTAGCGTTTTCTTTTTCGCCAGCACTCGTTACGGATTGGAAGCCTGCTGGTAATTGCAAAGGCACCTGGGTGGCGTCAGCATGATTAAGTAAAAATTTATCCACTTGTCCTTGATTTTCTTCATAAAAAACGGAACAGGTTACATAAAGTAATTTACCACCCTTTGCCAGCATCTGCCATAAACTCGGCAAGATTTTAGCCTGTTGCAAGGTGAATGACTGAATATCTGCTTCACGGCGCAGCCACTTAATGTCTACATGCCTGCGTACTATTCCAGAAGCGGTACAGGGTACATCGGCTAAAATCTTGTCAAATGGCTGATGGTCAAACCAATTATTGGCGGCAGCATCACCCTGCAACAAGTTGGCTTTTAACTGCAAGCGGTCAAGATTGCTTTGCACGCGTAGTAAACGCAATTCATCATTATCCAGCGCTGTCATCTGCACATCGGCACGCTCTAAAACATGGCCCGTTTTACCGCCTGGCGCACAACAGGCGTCCAGTACCCGGTCTCCAGCTTGCGCATCAAGTAAATGTGCCGCAAGCTGTGCGCCATAGTCCTGCACGGAAACTACGCCGTCCACGAAACCTGGTATTCTCTCAACCGGGGCCGGCTTATTCAATGTAAGCGCTTCTGCACCTAAATAGGTCGCTTCGATATCTTGGCGAGCGAGTATCTGCAAATATTCTTCTACACTCGTTTTATTCAGATTGACCCGCAACGTCATGGGGGGGTGAACATTCCCTACACGTAATACGTCTTGCCATTGTGCAGGGTATTGCAATTTAAGCTTATCAATCCACCATTGCGGATAAGAAAATTGGGCGACTTCATTATGATTAAATGTGGCAGCCAAGCTATCTTTCTGCCGTAGGAAATTACGTAGGATGGCGTTTACCAAGCCTTTTGCCCAAGTTTTAGGGGCTGGTCTTTTTAGCTGGCTGACAGCATGCACAGCCTGGTTAACTACAGTAAATGCATCAGCTTTGTCATGCAGCAGTTGGTAAATCGCTACCAGCAGCAATGCATGAATGCGTTCGTCAGTTAAAGGTTTTTCCAGTAGCTGTGTGAGATAAGCGTCGATCTCACCATAAAACCGCAGCGTGCCATAACTTAAATCGGCCGCTGCGCCTTTCTGCTGCGGGGTGGCTGAGGGGAAAAGTGATAGTGCGGCGGGTAACGACAGTGTGAGGTTGCGGCCTGCAAAAACCTGATGCACTGCATCTGCAGCTATTAATTGAGAAATATACAAAACGGACTTTCAGTCTGGAATTGACTGAATTTTACTTGATATGCGACGCACGGGGGAATGAATAACGAATCGCCTTGAAATTAGCGATTCGTTTTAAAAAATTAGAAAAAGTATTTAAAGCTTAAGAATAAAATATGCCCTTTAAAACAAGTTTGCCATGGCCATTAATCTGGATACACGCTCTTCAGTTTGCGGATGTGTACTAAACAAACCTCTCATGCCACCACCTGATAAAGGGTTAATGATCATCATTTGGCCGGTTTCCGGATGTTGCTCTGCCACATTATTCGGAATTTGGTGTGCGTAGCTATGGATTTTCTCCAGCGCACTTGCAAGCGCTTTGGGGTCGCGACTGATTTCAGCTCCAGCTTTATCCGCTTCAAATTCACGCGCGCGTGAAATCGCCATTTGGATTAACATCGCTGCAATTGGCGCCAGAATCATGATTAAAATCGCCACCGCAGGATGAACGCCACGCTCACGATCACCGCCAGCAAACAGCATCCCAAAACTGCCGATAGAAGAAATAGCACCGGCTAATGTGGCTGAAATTGTGGAAATGAGCGTGTCGCGATTCTTGACGTGGGCCAATTCGTGCGCCATCACACCGCGCAATTCACGCTCATTCAAAATACGCATAATACCGGTAGTCGCTGCCACAGCCGCATGTTCGGGATTTCGACCAGTCGCAAAAGCGTTGGGCTGCGCTTCGTCGATAATATAGACTTTAGGCATGGGCAATTGCGCGTTCTGTGCCAGCTCTTTAACCATGTTGTAATAATTGTGGAACTGGCCATTATCGGACGTAATTTCTTGTGCGTTGTACATTTTGAGTACAGCTTTATCGGAAAACCAGTAGGCATAGACGTTCATCGCCGCGGCTATTGCCAATGCGACCATCATGCCACCCCCGCCTCCTAAAGCCGCACCGACTGCGCCGAATAAGGCGATGATACCAGCCATCAAAATAGAGGTTTTCAACCAGTTACCTAACATGTGTTCTCCTTGAAATTACTGCCTAACATAAAGCTTACTTGCTCTCTCTAAGATGCTGTTAAGAATGAAAAATTCAAGACCTAAAATTGAATTTAATGGGGCTAAGTTGATTTATTCGGCTGTGAAGTAATCGCCTACTTTAAGGTGATGGCCTTGTACAAAAGCTTGGGCATTCAACCGTTTGCCGCCTGGGGCTTGTAATTCACTGATCAACAGCAAACCTTCCCCTGTACCCACCAGTATGCCATCTTGGATACCGACGACCTCACCCGGTTTTGCTTTGCCTGGTTTAGCAACTGCCATCCATATCCGGCAGACTTCGTCTTTTAAAATACTTTGTGCAACAGGAAAGGGGTTAAAAGCCCGCACTTGGCGTGAAATTTCGACTGCACGCTTCGTCCAATCAATTGACGCTTCGGCTTTTTCCAATTTATGCGCATATGTGACTAAAGATTCATCCTGCGGAATAGCTGGCAAAGCCCCAGTTTCTTGCAACTTAGCCATTGCTTCCACCATCAGTGTCGCGCCTATATCACTCAAAGCATCATGCAAACTTTGTGTCGTATCCGTTTCTTTAATCGGGACAATGCCTTTGCTTACCATTGCACCTGCATCCAAAGCCGGCACGACTTCCATAATGGTGACACCGGTCTCGCTGTCTCCTGCCAAAATCGAACGATGAATAGGTGCGGCTCCACGCCAACGCGGCAACAATGAGGCATGGATGTTATAACAACCATGGCGCGGCATATTGAGTACTATCGTTGGAATAATGAGCCCATATGCGGCGACAATCATGACGTCGGCATTCGCCCCAGCGATTTCTTGCTGAGCTATTTCAGCTTTCAAAGTGTCAGGTTGGAATATAGGTAATTGATGCTGCTTAGCTAATAATTTGACCGGGCTGGCTTTAAGTTTCATGCCCCGACCGGCTGGACGATCCGGTTGCGTTAATACCATCACGATTTCATGGCCGGCATTAATCAAAGCAGCCAGAGCTGGCACTGCGAATTCTGGCGTACCAGCAAAAATAATTTTCATGGATTTTTATCTGATTTTATTTATCTGAGGACTTATACATTTGAACTGGAAACTATCGATCTCGCTGTAATTTCACCATTTTGGTTTTGATGCGGTTACGCTTAAGCGGAGATAAATATTCTACGAATACTTTTCCTAACAAATGATCCATTTCATGCTGAATACAAACGCTTAACAAACCATCCGCATCAAGGGTGAACTGTGTCCCGTTGGCATCGAGTGCCTGTACCGTAATCTTTTCAGCACGTGTCACGCTTTCATAAATACCAGGTACGGACAAACAGCCTTCTTCATAATCCTGAGAACCAGATCTGGCGATGATTTTAGGATTTATCAACACCAATAATTGATCTTTTGTTTCGCTGGTATCAATGACAATCAACTGAATATGCTGATTCACTTGAGTCGCAGCCAGGCCTATGCCTGGGGCGGCATACATCGTCTCTGCCATATCTTTAATGAGTCGGCGAATATGTGTGTCCACTTCTTTTACCGGCTTCGCGACGGTATGTAAACGTGGATCGGGATAGTTTAGGATTTCCAGAATTGCCATAATCTAAAGGTAAATTGCCATAAAAGCTTGATTGTTGAATGAATTACATGATAAATTTAAGGTAACTTCACGGTTAAAAAACATAAATTATTAAATATATTTTAACCACCATTTCCATGCATGCTTGACCGAGGTCATCATATGTTCCGCCATATTATAACGCTGCTCCTGCTTTGTTGCTTAAGCTTCAATCTTCAAGCACAAGTCGTAGAACTCAAAAGCAACCATCCTGACCGGCATGTCGTTGTCAAAGGCGATACCTTATGGGGTATATCTGGCAGATTTTTAAAAGACCCTTGGCAATGGCCAAAAGTTTGGCGTTTAAACCGGGATCAAATTAAAAATCCACACCTTATATATCCTGGCGATGTGGTTGTACTTGATACCAGTGGAACGAGTCCTCAACTACGTTTAGTTCGTGAAACCGTGGTATTACAACCTGGTGCCATCATTGAGCCTTTGGAAAAAGCAGCCGTACCCGCTATCCCATTGAATGTAATTGCGCCATTCCTGAGCCAGCCACTTATCATCGAAAAAGATCAACTGGATGACTCACCACGCATTATTGCGGGACATGAAAACCGCGTTGTATTAAGCCCTGGAACACGTATTTATATAAATGAAATTAAAGAAGGTGATGGACTTAACTGGTACGTCTATCGCCCTGAAGGCAATATGATAGATCCTGATACTAAAGAGGTATTAGGTGTGGAAGCACTGTATTTAGGCGATGCCAGAATTACTAAATACGGAGAGCCAGCAAGTGGTGAAATAGTAAGAGCTAAAGAAGAAATCTTTACACGTGACCGTTTAGTACCAACCGGTGATGAAGTTGAAACTAGTTTTGTCCCTCACGCGCCTGAAAAAAACATTCATGGCCGTATTATTAATATTTATGGAGGCGTTGCAGAAGCTGGTCCTGAAAGCATTGTCTCTATTAGTCGTGGTTTAGCTGATGGAATAGAGGTGGGTCACGTACTCGCTATTAACCGATATGGACGCATTATTAAAGATCCAGAGCCGCCTGAGGATAAAGCTAAGAAAAAATCTAAACTTAATAAAGCTGATTCCGCCTCTAAAGAGGAAGTTGGAGGTATCCCAGGAGGCGAATCTGACAAGAAATTCACGCCTAGTGGTGAGGAGCTCATATTGGAGCCAGGCCAAATCAAACTCCCCGACGAACGCATCGGTTTACTTATGATTTTCCGGGTATTCGAGCGCGTATCTTATGGATTAATCATGCAAGCCTCAGAACCCATTAACAAATTGGACTCTGTGCAAACACCATAAGCAATATTCACCTCCCGAATGCAAGAGGACATCTCTGAAAAGCTCCTGTGGATCAGCCTAGGTAGTATTTATGGCTTAGGTTCACAGGCTTACTGTCAATTACTCCAAAAATTCGATAGCCCAGCTAACATCTATGCAGCCAGTCAGCAGCAACTACGTGAAGTCGTCTCAGAAAAAATAGCCAGTGCAATTAACAAAGGCATTGATGAAGCCGCCTTAAATGATACTGCGCTTTGGCTAGCTCAGCCTGGCAATCATTTGATTACGCTAGCGGATAGCGAATACCCTCAAGCGCTTCTGGAAATTGCAGACCCCCCGCCGTTTTTATACGCTAAAGGGAAATTAACTTTATTGAATCAGCCTAGCATAGCTATCGTTGGTAGCAGAAATGCCTCTGTCCAAGGCGAAAAAAACGCTGAAGCTTTTGCCCGTGATTTAAGTTTACAAGGCTTATGTATCGTGAGCGGCATGGCATTAGGCATAGATGGTGCAGCCCATCGGGGGGCTATGAAGGCTAAAGGTTCCACGATTGCAGTCGTTGGAACTGGTCTTGATATCGTATATCCTGCAAAACATCGTGACCTTGCGCATGAAATCGCACAACATGGGCTGATAATTTCTGAATTCGGTTTGGGTACACCCTCTACACCACAGAACTTTCCAAAACGAAACCGCATTATTAGTGGCTTGAGTTTAGGATGCTTAGTGATAGAAGCCAACCTACAAAGCGGTTCTCAAATCACAGCGCGTTTAGCGGCAGAGCAAGGACGTGAAGTCTTCGCCATTCCGGGCTCTATCCATTCGCCTATGTCCAAGGGCTGTCATCAACTTATCAAACAAGGTGCCAAGTTGGTCGATTGCATTCAAGACATTACGGATGAACTGAAGATCACGCCAGTTTCTATTGCCCAACAAACTACTGCACCGAATGAACTAGACACCGAACATCCCATCTTAAAAGTGATGGGGCTCGATCCTATTACATTAGAAAATTTAGTAAATCTCACCCACTTGACGGTCAGTGAAGTTTCATCCATGCTGATGTTATTAGAACTTGAAGGGAGTATCGCGAGCCTACCGGGCGGAAAATACCAGAAAATAATCTCATAAACCTTATTTCATCAACAATCATTTGGCGAAAGTCGCGCGTTTCGTATTATCAGCGCCCCACATTTGATTTATAAATACTACTCTTAGGAGCAATCATAATGTTTGAAGTATTGGTTTATATGTTTGAGCACTACATCGATAGTCAATACAGACCGGACGATAGCACCTTATCAAAGGAGCTTTTTGCTGCTGGTTTCGATGAACAAGATATCAATGGCGCATTTGATTGGTTTAACCAGTTAGAAGATACGACCCAGGCCATCTCCGGTCAAGCCGATATACTTGAAACCCAGTCTTACCCTAGCGCCACCCGCATTTTCACTGCAGATGAAATGAAAAAAATCAGCGGTGAAAGTATCGGATTCATCTTATTTTTAGTGCAAGCCAATATCTTAAATACTGCGCAACGGGAATTAGTATTGGAACTTGCCATGAACTTGCCGCAGTTAACGATCAGTATTGAAGAAATGCGCTGGATTGTACTTATGACGACTTGGGGCGCCAGTCAAGCTGGGCCGGACAAAATTAAGGACTACCTTTTTATCGAGGATGCCTTACTTAATAAACAAAAACCGATGCTACATTAGCATCAGCTAAAGCTGGGATGAATCAGCACTAATATTTTCTAAAATATTGGTAATGACCCCTGCTTGATTAAGCGTATAGAAATGCAGGCTAGGTACACCCCAAGCCAAAAGCGTGTCGCATAACTCACTCACAACATCGATTCCAAACGCTCGTAGCGAAACCATATCATCGCCGTAGGCTTCAAGGCGCATTTTTAGCCAGCGTGGAATCTCTGCTCCACAGATGCTGGAAAACCGGGCCAACTGCGTGATGTTATAGATCGGCATGATGCCGGGCACAATAGGCATGGTGATCGCCATGTCATCACATTGTTCTAAAAACCTGAAATACGCATCGGCATTATAAAAATACTGTGTAATGGCTGAATTTGCGCCCATGTCCTGCTTGCGTTTCAAATTCGCTAAATCCGCCTGCGGCGTACGTGCTTCGGGATGGAACTCCGGATATGCCGCTACTTCAATATGAAAATGACCCCCCGTTTCCACACGGATGAACTCTACTAACTCCGCTGCATAGCGAAAGTCGCCTGCACTGACTTCACCTGAAGGCACATCCCCACGTAGTGTCACCAAACGCTTAATACCTTGAGTCTGATAAGACTGTAATAGGGCACGGATTTCTTCTTTACTGGAAGAAATACAAGAAATATGGGGTGCTGCACCATATCCTTCCCGCTGGATTTCTAGCACCGTGTCCATCGTCCGGTCACGTGTAGAACCACCAGCGCCGAAAGTCACAGAAAAAAACTCGGGCTCAAACTTAGCCAATCGAGCTCTTGCATCGCGTAGTTTTTCAATGCCTTCTGCGGTTTTGGGCGGAAAAAATTCAAAACTCGTGGTAAATGTACTCATGTTTAATTCAATTTTTAATTAATCTTTGATCAACAACGCACTTAGAATCCAGGAAATTACGCTGTACACCAACGCACCGATAATGCCTGCCCCTATAGTCTGCACATCAAACCCAGATACTAAATAAGCAATGGCGTAGAACAATATCCCATTGATTACAAGTATGAAGAGACCTAACGTTAATATCGTAATAGGCAAGGTCAGGATGACTAAAATTGGCCTAATAAGCATATTCACCAATGCGATAACTAAAGCGACGATCAGGGCAGCTGGAAAAGTTGCCACATGAATACCAGGTACGAGATAGGCTACTGCTAACAATGCAAGTGCATTTAACAACCAGGCAAAGACTAATTTCATGCGGCTTCTCCTTTAATAATTACATCTTAATAGCGATACGTATCAGGCTTATAAGGGCCGGCTTTCGATACACCAATGTAACTGGCCTGCTCATCTGTAAGCGTAGTCAATTGCGCATTGAGTTTTTTCAATTGCAAAATTGCGACTTTCTCGTCCAGGTGTTTAGGCAAAGTATATACGCCGACCGGATAGTTGGCAGTTTGCGTAAATAATTCTATTTGTGCAATCGTTTGATTAGCAAAGCTTGAGCTCATGACATAGCTTGGATGGCCTGTGCCACAACCCAAGTTAACCAAGCGCCCTTTTGCTAATAAGATAATTTTCTTGCCGTCTGGGAAAATGACATGATCTACTTGCGGCTTGATTTCATCCCATTCATATTTTTCCACTGAAGCAACATCGATTTCATTATCAAAGTGACCGATATTGCATACGATGGCCTGATCTTTCATCTTGGCCATATGGTCATGCGTAATCACATGATAATTGCCTGTTGCCGTCACAAAGATATCGGCATGTTCAGCCGCGTAATCCATTGTTACAACACGGTAACCTTCCATTGCCGCCTGTAAAGCACAGATCGGATCAATTTCTGTTACCCACACCTGGGCAGATAAAGCACGCAAAGCTTGTGCTGAACCTTTACCTACATCGCCGTAACCTGCCACCACAGCCACTTTACCTGCAATCATTACATCAGTTGCACGTTTGATCGCATCTACTAATGATTCACGGCAGCCATATAAATTGTCGAATTTAGATTTGGTCACGGAATCGTTGACGTTGATCGCCGGGAAAGCCAATTTGCCTTCTTTATGCATTTGGTACAAACGGTGCACCCCGGTAGTTGTTTCCTCAGTTACGCCGATGATCTTGGCTAGACGTGTGGAATACCAAGTCGGGTCAGTCTTTAATTTGGCTTTAATCGAATCGAACAGGCAAATTTCTTCTTCGGAAGTCGGATTAGCCACTACGGACAAATCTTTTTCCGCACGTGTACCTAGATGCAAAAGCAATGTCGCATCGCCGCCATCATCTAAAATCATATTGCTGTAGCCACCGTCTGTCCATTCGAAAATACGGTGGGTGTAATCCCAGTACTCTGTTAAAGTCTCACCTTTCACTGCGAAGACAGGTGTGCCGCCGGCAGCAATCGCCGCTGCAGCATGGTCTTGCGTAGAGTAAATATTGCAAGATGCCCAGCGAACTTCAGCGCCCAGATCTTTCAGCGTTTCAATCAGCACGGCCGTCTGGATAGTCATGTGCAAAGAGCCGGTAATACGCGCGCCTTTAAGCGGTTGCGCTGCTGCGTATTCTTCACGAATCGCCATCAAGCCTGGCATTTCCGTTTCGGCAATGGCAATTTCCTTGCGGCCGAAAGTCGCTAAGTTAATATCGGCAATAACGTAATCTTGAGTGGTGGAGTTAATATCAGTCACAGTATTCATGTTTC
>PERG01000030.1 GCA_002928535.1 Methylotenera sp.
AGCCAACTTGACTGCCCAAGTGCGCGGTATTGCGGGCGTTGTGAGTGCGGTGGCAAAAGGCGACTTGAAGAAAAAGCTGACCGTAGCTACGCGTGGTGAAATCGCAACTCTGGCCAATACCATTAATGAGATGACCGATACCCTGGCCGTGTTTGCTGACCAAGCCACCACGGTGGCGCGTGAAGTGGGGGTGGAAGGTAAGCTGGGTGGTCAGGCAAGCGTACCTGGTGCAGCGGGTACCTGGAAAGATCTGACCGAGAACGTTAACCAACTGGCAGCTAACCTGACCAACCAGGTGCGTGCGATTGCCGAAGTGGCCACGGCCGTGACGCGTGGTGACTTGTCCCGGTCCATTCAAGTGGAGGCGAAAGGCGAAGTTTCATTCCTCAAAGATAACATCAACGAGATGATCCGCAACCTGAAAGAAACGACCCAGAAGAATGCGCAGCAGGACTGGCTTAAAACGAACTTGGCTAGATTTACCCGCTTATTACAAGGTCAGCGCGATCTGGAAACAGTGACCTCACTTATCCTATCCGAACTAGCGCCTTTGGTATCAGCGCATCATGGGATGTTTTACATGGTGCAAGAGGATCCCGTCCAAGATCGCCTGGAATTACTGGCAAGTTATGGTTACAAAGCGATCAATAATTTTTCAACATCATTGTTGCCAGGCGAAGGTCTGGTTGGGCAATGTGCCATAGATAAGCAACGTATTCTGCTGACCAACGTGCCTGAGAACTACGTGATGATTTCGTCCGGCTTAGGTGCGTCTCGGCCCAGTAATATTGTGATTCTGCCGATTTTATTTGAACAAGAAGTGAAGGCGGTCATTGAGATTGCTTCATTGGAATCCTTTACTGACACCCATATCTCATTCTTAGATCAATTGATGGAATCGATTGGTGTCGTGTTGAATACGATTGAATCGACTAGCCGTACAGAAAGCTTGTTAACCCAGTCGCAATCTCTGGCCCAGGAACTCCAGCAAACCAACCAGGAACTCGCTGAAAAAGCCCGTTTGCTGTCTGAACAGAACTTTGAAGTAGAACAGAAGAACCGCGAAGTTGAACAGGCGAAACTGGAGCTTGAAGACAAGGCCACGCAACTGGCTTTATCCTCAAAATACAAATCAGAGTTCCTGGCCAACATGTCTCATGAGTTGAGAACGCCGCTGAATAGTTTGCTGATTCTCGCCCAGCAGCTGAGTGAAAATCCAGATTCCAATTTATCAGAATCGGAAGTTGAATTTGCCAAAACCATTCATGGCTCAGGTACTGATCTGTTAACGCTCATTAACGACATTCTGGATCTGGCGAAAATTGAGTCCGGCACTGTGACACTTGAGGTCAATGATCACAGGCTGGATTCATTGAGGGAATATGTCGAAAGAACGTTCAAACATATGGCTGAACTCAAAAAAATTGAGTTCAATATCCGGATATTGGAATCCACGCCTAAGGTCATCAATACCGATATCACCAGACTGCAGCAGATTCTCAAAAATCTGTTATCCAACGCGTTCAAATTCACCACTCAGGGCAGAGTGTCATTAACCATCGGCCTAGCGAAAGGAGGCTGGACGCACGACCACCCGATTCTTTCCAAAGCGAATGGTGTCATTGCCTTCTCAGTTGAAGACTCCGGCGTCGGCATTGCCGCAGACAAACTGCAACTGATTTTCGAAGCATTTCAGCAAGCGGACGGTAGTACGGCTCGTAAATATGGCGGCACCGGTTTGGGGCTTTCGATTTCGCGGGAATTGGCAAGATTGCTTACAGGTGAAATCCATGTTTCAAGTAAAGTGGGTGAAGGCAGTGTGTTCACGCTATTCTTGCCACTGGCGGTAGGCGAGATTGATCCCAATTATTTCGTTCAAAATTCGAATGGCTTGAGTGCTTTACTAAGCTCAGAGAAAATTTTTGATATTCCTGAGATCCTGAATAATGAAGTTGCAGAGGAATTGAAAAACTCACCGATCGTCATTGCGCCACCGAGCGACACGGTCGATCAAGTTGATGATAGGGCTAAGATCACATCGAGTGATAATTCCGTGCTCATTATCGAAGGCAACCCTGAAATCGCCATTCAGCTCATGAACCAAACCCGGGAATTGGGCTTTAAAGGGATCATCACCTTCAATGGCGACTCGGCACTATCTCTTGCAAGAGATTACTTGCCTATCGCTATATTCCTTGATGTGGATACATTAGGGTTTGACGGTTACATCATTCTGGATAGGTTAAAACGTGATCTCAACACCCGCAACATTCCAGTGCATATCATTTCAAACGATAAAAACCGCGAGACATCATTGCGTAAAGGGGCTATTTCACATCTGACCAAGCCGCTTACCAATGAAATGATTGCGGAAGAATTTTCGTACATCAAGCAATTCATTATTAAAGAAAAACGACATTTGCTTATCGTTGAAGATGATGAAATACAACGCAATTCACTGATTGCATTAATCGGTAACGACGACATCAATATCACCGCTGTCGAAACTGGAAAGGCTGCACTTGAGTCCCTGGCTGAAAAGGATTTTGACTGTGTCGTTTTAGACTTCACGCTACCCGATATTGACGGTTTAGCGTTATTGGAAAAAATTGGTGAAATCAAAAGTTTGCGTCATTTGCCCATTGTGATTTACACCGCAAAAGACCTCAACCGCAAGGATTTAACTAAGTTAAATAAAGTAGCTAAAACCATTGTCGTTAAAGACGCACGTTCTCCCGAACGATTATTCAACGAGACAGCTTTGTACCTGCATAGGTCATACACTAGCCTGTCGAAAAACCAGCAGCAAATTATTAACCAGATTTACACAGATGATCATGCACTTTCAGGCAAGCGTGTGCTGATTGTGGACGACGATATCAGAAATATCTTTGCTTTGAGCTCGGTACTCGAGAAGCAGGAGATGATTGTGATGCATGCCGAAAATGGCAAGACAGGTATCGAAGTCCTGGAAAACAATCCTGACATAGAAATCGTTTTGATGGATATTATGATGCCGGAGATGGATGGCTATGACACGATGAAAGTCATCCGCAAAATTCCTAAATTTAAAAATCTACCCATTATTACGTTGACTGCCAAAGCGATGAAAGGTGATAGAGACAAGTGTATTGCTGCAGGGGCATCTGATTACATTACCAAGCCTGTGGACGTCGCTAAGCTTTTATCGATGATGCGAACATGGCTTTATAAATAAAGCATATGAACGTCTGCTTCGGACCGAATGCAGCAACATCAAACGGCCCTAAGCAGACATTCAGGTTGGAGGGTATTTACCTCTATTCTTATCTAGTATGGTAAACAATATTAATAAATAAGAAAAAATCTTATAGAGTAAAAAAGTGCTGATGACTCCGATGCGCCTGGCAATTCGACCATTAGCACACGGGTTTGACATTCAAGGATTATCTGCGACGCAGGTTAAGTTCTATACCTAATACAGACTAGCTTGATACGTTCGTTTGGGACGGATATTCCTCCCACTTGCGCCCATCCAAAACTCGTCCGTTAACTTTTTTGTTTTTCTTCACTCCATCAGCGCTAAATGCGCCCCATTGTTTAAAGAAAAACGCCACCCCTTTTCCCACACACTGATTACGTATTGAAGTTACCCATTCCGGGTTCATACGGCGAGCGCCAAATCCCGATTCTCCTCCGACAATGACCCAATGTATTCCTTCGAGATTAAATTCTCCCAAATCCTCTAACAGGGGTTCAATAGACAAAAATCGAATGTTCGCATTTACTTTGCGGAGTTCATCTATCCGTGGGATACCGTAATGTATATCTTCAACGGATACTCCTAACCACATATTGGTCGGTACTGCCCGATTGGCAAAAAACACCGGTAGGCGTTCCGCTCTTTTAGTTAATATTTGGTAAGTATGCTGAGGTGTGCGTTTGATGACATCCAGCACTTGGTCAACAAAGTCATCTGATACCCCTTCATGGAACAAATCGCTCATTGAGTTTACAAAATATATGGTAGGCCGCTTACGTAATAATGGAGCATTCAATCGCTCTGGATGGGTACTGATAACAAAACCATTTTCATATCCCTTAACATTCATGGCAGTGAGACGCCTGGTCATAGTCTCGGCATAACAGTGCTTGCAACCAGGACTGATTTTGGTACATCCGGTTACAGGGTTCCACGTTTGTTCCGTCCATTCGATAGAGCTTAAAGTCGTCATAAATAATTCATTTGGTTCCAAACCTTAGGAGTATCTGGTTACCATTGCCATACCAAAGAACTTACTCTGGCATAATCGTATGAATAACTCAGGAAAAGTGATGAAAGAACGCCCGATCATTTTTAGTGCACCTATGGTTAGGTCAATAATAAATGGGACCAAATCCCAAACACGTCGAATTGCTAAAGATCAAGGCGGTATCACTTCTTCTGATAATCCATATGGCGATGCAGGAGATTTGCTTTGGGTAAAAGAATCTTGGAGAACATTAGCTCAATATGACAATCTTAAACCTACTTTAATTCCTATAAACGCTCCAATTGAATTCAAAGCAGACCAGAATAGAAGTTTCTCTGAAGAAATGTCAGAGAAATGGCGAACACCTTTATTTATGCTAAAACGTTTTAGCCGCTTGGTACTAGAGATCGCAAATGTTAGATATGAAAAACTTATTGAATGCAGTCAACTTGATGCCATTGCTGAAGGTGTTGGATCAGTTAATTCAAATCCTATCGTTCAATATAAGGCTCTTTGGGAAGATTTACATGGTTTAGGATCTTGGGATAAGAATCCGTGGGTATGGGTAATAGAGTTTAGAAGCTTACGAGTTAACAACTAAAAATTTGATTGTGCTTTTTTGGCCCTAAGCGGTCATTCATTTCGCTGTTAATTTCCAAGAGCTTTCTTATAGTGCACTGGTGAAATTGGCGACTCATTACAAAAAAACCCGCATATGCGGGTTTTTAGGGTTAGTTTAAGGCCTAGTATCTTTCTAATATAACGAGCCATTCTTATATAAGAACTTCAATTTACGTAGAATACTAGTTTCATTCACTTGTGAACAAGCTGATTATTATTAATTTTATGCCATAAAATTAGCTTTGTACGTTTCAGCATTTCATAAGTGCACGCAACAATCATGAACACCAAAAATATTAATGCTGCACTAACGACCCCTAGAATCACCAGTAATTTGGTTGCAAGTACCAATGCCAATGCTGGTAGCAAAATTCCCAGTGTTTTAATTGTCTTAAACATGACTGAACATTTCAAAAGCAGATAATTACTTAATAGATTTTTTGCGACGTGACACAAAACCCATAAAGCCCAACCCTGCCAACATCATTGCATACGTTTCTGGTTCTGGTACTGGACTTGTATTCACATACCAAGCACTGTCACCTTGTGCTCCAATATTTTGAACATGTAATGCAAACTCATTACCAACAAAAGATACAGGCTGAGCAAATGTCGCTGTCCAGGAAACCGTTTCATTCGATGTCAAGCGTGCTTGGCGTGGACCCGTTAAATCAAAACGAAACTCAAAAGCACCACCAGGGCCGCCTGCCGTAGAAACACCTACAGGAGAATCACCAAATATATTAGAAATAGCTGGGAGTAAGGAAGAGCTTAAGTCTACTGCAATAGCGCCAATGAATGCGTTCGAAGAAAATATAGTATTCAAATCAAATGCAGACAAAGTGAAGTTGTAGATTGATCCGCTACCCTCAACTGTAAGTGAGGCAAACGATTCAGCAGGCTGGAAAGATCCGGAAAGAAGAGTTCCATATTCTTCAGTATTGGCCATTGCTGGAGCTGCTATTAATAGACTTATAGAAACTAATAATGCTTTAAATAATTTAGTCATTCTGATTTACCTTGTAGGAATACGCTTATGCGCTTTATGACGTGCAATATATCAACTTTAAAGATGGCAACAATAGTCCGAATAGACTATTACAATGTATAGATAATTTTATGTAAGCCTACTTCCGGCCCAAAGCACATACGTAACCCTTTGATAAACAAGTAATCAAGATAGCTTAAATCACTTTGGATCAAACTATAATTGAACGAAATCCTTAGAGGCAATCAAACTTTTCATGCAAACTAACATAGCAAGCAAATTACCAAGACTGTCTGTTTTAGATCTTGCACCTATTCCTGAAGGAAGTAATGCAGCTACATCTTTCCAGCATACGCTCGATCTTGCGCAGCATGCTGAACAGTGGGGCTACCATCGATACTGGTTAGCTGAGCATCACGGCATGCCGGGTATTGCCAGCGCAGCGACATCCATACTAATTGGACATGTCGCAGCTGGTACGAGCACGATTCGTGTGGGGGCCGGTGGGATTATGTTGCCCAATCATTCACCTTTGGTTATCGCTGAACAATTTGGCACGCTAGCTTCTTTATTTCCAGATCGAATCGATCTGGGAGTTGGTCGTGCACCTGGTTCAGATCAAATTACATCGCGCGCACTTCGGCGAAACATTGAATTAAATGCAGATACATTTCCCCAAGATGTGATTGAGCTGCTGGATTATTTTTCACCTGATCCTAAAGGCCCCGTAAAAGCCGTGCCTGGTACGGGACTCAATGTACCAGTATGGATTCTCGGTTCCAGTTTATTTGGTGCGCAACTTGCGGCTAGCCTCGGCTTACCTTATGCATTCGCTTCCCATTTTGCACCCACTTATATGATGCAGGCGCTGGAAATATATAGAACTACATTTAGGCCTTCACAATATCTGGAAAAGCCTTATGTGATGCTGGGTTTCAATGTCTTTGCCGCAGATACGGATGAAGAAGCGCATCTATTAGCATCATCAATGCAACAGTCATTCATCAATTTGCGCAGTGGGAATCCTACGCAGCTACCGCCGCCTATCAATAATTTTTGGGATCAATTAGGAGGAGCAGAGCGCGCACTGCTAAACCAAGTGCTCTCTTGCACTGCTATAGGGACAGCTCAAAAAGTTTTGAGTGAAATGCAGGCATTTGCGGTGAAGACCGAGGCTGATGAACTCATGTTAACTTCACAGATTTATGATCATCAATCACGTTTGAAATCTTACAAAATTACTGCGACTGCTGCCCTTAGCACTGGGTATTAATGCGTATGACAAGCGAACTTCAATCGACGCTAGTCGAAGCCGCTAGTGCGCCTTACCAGGCCGCCGACCCATTCGCCTGGTATTTTGCGCGCGGCAAATTACGCGGCGACCCGATCTTCATATGCCTGCTAGAGCAGGGGTTGATTCCCTCTGGTGCGCGCTTGCTGGATCTGGGTTGCGGTCAAGGTCTGCTTGCTGCATGGCTGCTGGCGGCAAAAGCGCATGCTGAACGCAGGGATTGGCCAACTGAAATGCCGCAACCGCCAGCCCTTGTATCGGTTCGCGGCATAGAACTATTACCTCGTAATGTTGAGCGCGCACGTCGCGCACTTGGGAGTCAGGCGAGTTTTACTCATGGCAATATCTGCGATACTGACTTTGGTGAAACAGATGTAATTGTTATGTTGGATGTGCTGCATTACATTGACTATGAGGCGCAGGCCATGGTCCTGCGGCGGATCCACCAGGCTTTGACACCTTCAGGTTTGCTGATACTGCGCGTAGGAGATGCCGCAGGCGGTTTGCAGTTCAGGATCAGCTACTGGTTTGATCGCTTGGTCTGGTTGCTGCGAGGGGTGCGCAATCAACGGCTCTATTGTCGCCGACTGGCCGACTGGCAGCATCTGTTGCAGGCAAACGGGTTCAGTGCCGAAACCGTGCCTATCACCCGAGTTGCTTACACAGCCAATGTGTTGCTGGTGGCGAAACCGATTTCGGTTTTATAACTCATAGAATTCTGTGGGTGTCTGCTGTGGGCCGTTTGATTCCGTCGCTGTCGGCCCAGGCAGATTTTACTTGAGGATAATTGAAGTATGCAGGGCTGCGGTTAATCGTGCAATTTCCGCTTCTTCATCAGCTGGAATAATGAGTATTGGCTTTGAGCCGCTGGTATTAAGTGTAGCTGAATGATCTTTATTCGCTGTACTATCCAATCCAAAACCTAGAAATCCAAGATCATTACAAATAAGGGTTCTTACATGGGATGAATTTTCTCCAATGCCACCTGTAAATACGAGTCCATCTATACCACCCGCTTTGGCGGCATAGCTACCAATGGCAGCTCGCACTTGCAGCGCAAAGAAATCTACAGCAAACTTTGCACCTTCGGTTTTGCTTTCCAAAAGCTCTGACATATCACTGCTTTCTCCATCGGAAAGTGCGTGTAATCCCATTTTTTTATATACCAGTTCAGTAAGCGCATTACTCTTGAGTTGTTTGGCTAAGGCCAACATCACGCCTGGATCTAAATCTCCGCTTCGCGTACTCATGGGAATGCCACCCGCTGTACTGAACCCCATCGTGGTATCTACAGATTGGAGATTCTTGAGCAAACACAAGCTAGCACCATTGCCTAAGTGGGCAACTACAATATGCCCGTTGGCTGCATCTCCTAGCAGTTTCGGTAAGCGATGCGCAATATGGGAGTAATTGATTCCATGATAGCCATAACGTCTTAACTTGAATTTTTTTGGGATAGGGAGACGATAGGCTAATTCTGGCAATGTGGAATGGAATGAAGTATCAAAAAAAGCAATTTGTGGGCAATTGAAATTAACCTGACAGAAATCCACGCCCAGCAGGCTTAAAGGCATGTGTAGAGACGCTAACTGTTTGTTGTCTCCAAGTCGTGCACGCTCAACTTCATCTATGTAACGGGGTGAATCGCATAACTCCCCATTGATATCACCTCCATGCACAAAGCGATGACTCACCACATCTGGTTTAATACTTCCCAGTTCTTTAAGTAGATTTACAAATGAATGGTTATAACTAAATAAATCAGTATTATCTAAATGATTGTAATAGTAATTTTGACGCGTTCCATCTGAAAAAAACAAACTGGCTTTAAGACTGGATGACCCTGCATTAATGGTGAGTATATTCATAGGGCCATGTCCAACATTCTTCTTCCGGTAGGTCTACCCCATGTTCATAGGCATAATGCTGGCATTCGATTTGTCTATTGCGCAATGTTTGCTGTATTTCCGCGCCTTTGTGCTGCAAGAACTCGACGCGATTGATCGCATCAATAGCTACGCTAAATCGATCAATACCATTCTGAATGCCTAATTCAAGCGGGGTGTTGATGTTGCCTTTCTCTTTGTAACCTCGAACATGCAAATTATCATGATTATTTCTCCGGTAAGTGAGCCGATGGATGAGGTAAGGATAACCGTGGAAGTTGAAAATAATGGGTTTGTTAGTTGTAAACAGGCGATCAAAAGCTTCATCAGAAAGCCCGTGTGGATGTTCGGTTTCGGGCGTTAATTTATACAAATCAACTACATTCACAAAACGGATCTTCAACTCGGGAAAATGCCCACGCAATAATACCGTTGCAGCGAGTGCTTCTTTTGTTGGAATATCACCCGCTGAAGCGATCACGATGTCCGGTTCCTCATGATGCGCAGTACTGGCCCACTCCCAGACGCCGATTCCTTTACTGCAGTGCTCAACTGCATCAGTGATATTAAGGTACTGCAAATGCTTTTGTTTATCACATACGATTACGTTGATGTAATCCGTACTATTGAGGCAATGATTAGCGACTGACAGTAAACAATTCACGTCCGGAGGTAAATAAATGCGTGTGATTTCCGGGCTTTTATTCACCACAATATCCAGGAAACCTGGGTCTTGATGCGTAAAGCCATTATGATCTTGCCGCCATACCGTAGATGTAATTAACAGGTTCAAAGATGAAATAGGGGCTCGCCAAGCCACCGATTTGCACACTGCGAGCCATTTAGCATGCTGGTTAAACATGGAGTCTATGACATGCACAAAAGACTCATAGGTAGAAAAGAAGCCATGCCGTCCTGTGAGTAAATAGCCTTCCAGCCAACCTTCTAAAGTATGTTCAGACAACATTTCCATTACGCGACCATTAGCGGCTATTTCACCTCCGTCTGCATCGGCAGGTAAGTACTCTGCCAACCAGGTTTTTTTACTAACTTCGTAAATATCATCTAGCTTGTTCGAGGTATTTTCATCGGGGCCAAACACACGGAAGTTGTGCATGTTCTGTTGCATGATATCCCGAAGAAATTTTCCTAAAGGGCGTGTATTTTCGGCGACTAGCGTTCCGGGAGTCTCTAGCTTGCAAGCATATTTGTGAAAATCTGGAATTTGGAGTGGCTTGCGCAATAAGCCGCCATTAGCAAACGGATTAGCACTCATGCGCCTGTTACCCACAGGTGCAATGGCCTTAAGTTCAGGTAATAATTTACCCTTAGCGTCAAATAACTCCTGTGGCTTGTAGCTCAGTAACCAGTCTTCCAATTGTTTCAAATGATCAGGATTTTCTTTTACTTTGCCTAATGGTACTTGATGGGCACGCCAATACCCTTCTACCTTATGGCCATCTACTTCTTTAGGGCCTGTCCAGCCTTTAGGACTGCGAAGTACAATCATTGGCCAAAGAGGACGTGAAGCAACACCACTCTCACGCGCTTCTTTCTGGATACGTTTTATTTCAACCACGCAAGCTTCCAGCTTTTGCGCCATTTCAATATGCATGGCGTCAGGCTCATGACCCTCTACAAAATAGGGGTTCCAGCCATAACCCTTCAGCAAATCTTCGAGCTCCTGATGCGGTATCCTTGAGAGAATAGTGGGATTGTTTATTTTGTAGCCATTCAAATGCAGTATGGGTAATACAGCACCATCTCGTATCGGATTAAGAAATTTATTGGAATGCCAAGACGTGGCAAGCGGTCCGGTTTCAGCTTCGCCATCTCCCACCATAACCGTCACTAACAAATCCGGATTGTCGAAAGCAGCCCCAAAGGCATGGGAGAGGCTATAGCCTAATTCACCGCCTTCATGGATCGAGCCTGGCATTTCTGGTGTACAGTGGCTGCCAATACCCCCTGGGAAAGAAAACTCTTTAAAAAATTTCTGCAGTCCTTCTGCGTCTTGTCCTTTATCCGGATAAACCTCACTGTAAGTGCCTTCTAAATATATTGGGCCAAGCACACCAGGGGCACCATGCCCCGGACCCGCCAGAAAAATCGCATTGAGATCATATTTAACAATCAGCCGATTAATATGAATATAGGTAAAGCTTATCCCCGGGCTTGATCCCCAATGGCCTAATAAACGATTTTTAATATGGGAAACTTCAAGGGGCACCTTAAGCAAAGGATTGTCACTGAGATAAATCATGCCAGCTGCCAAATAGTTGCACGCCCGCCAATAAGCATCAATTTTTTGCAGCTCTTCAGAAGTAGTAGGGGTAATTGATAGTGCTGCACGCATAATTGACTCGCCTTAATTTTCAGCAACTAAAACTTTAGTTCTGTTGGAAACTGAACTGCTAACCGACCCTATTACTGCGTATTGGATTGAAATCTCTAAATGAGCACTACATTGAATTTGAACAACAGTGATTCACCATTAAATCATTAATGGTGGCTAACGCTTTCAGCCAACTTACAAGTGGTAACTATTATTCTAAAGAGCTGCTACCCGCCGAAACGTTTAATCAGATACATAATTCCAACCATATTGGCAATAAATAACAAAGCCGAAAGTCCTCTTTTCACTGGACTTTTTAAAGTGTCATTAACAGGGTCAGACGGTTTATCGTTTTTCATGTGAATATCCCTCAAAAATAGTTGGTTAAAAGATAAGTGTATTCCAATCTAGCTTCTATAAATTGACATAGATCAACCAAGAACGATCTGTTGTTCAGGATTTAATTTATTAATTTTAAGTGACTAAAACATCTGCTGATTAGGACAACAAAAACAGTGCAAATGTTTTTTACTTAACTATATTTTTTAATTTGATCTTGGATTGACTTAGGTCAAGTCAGTTTTTAACCAGCAACTTTAAAATTTCAGCCATGATGCAGAGGGCCATTACGACGGAGAGGGGGATAAGTAAGAATAGAATATCCATTATTTTAGAAGACCATCGTAGGCTATTGAATAAGCGTGTATTAATTAAGTCACTATGTTAGGCATTTTTGAATGAGGCTTTTTGACATATATCAAACAAATATCATGTGCCGAATAGCAGAATGCAAGTGATGGCAATATGATTGAAATATGCGTAAATTCATTGGTCTACCTAATGAATGTCTTTAATTAAAACTTTTTTGTACAGCCTTTGTATGAAACAAGTCAGATGAGGGCTCAACATGATCGATTCTCAAAATGCGATGAAGCCAGATTTGATAGATCCAGTGTGCGGCATGGCCGTGACGTCGCAGTCGTCGCATATATTTAATTATCATAATAAGCCCGTCTATTTTTGTAGTGCCGGGTGTAAAGAAAAGTTTGCAGCTGATCCAACAAAATATCTAATCACTGAAACACCTTCAAATCCTTCAGAAACACCGGCAATAACTACCTCTTCAAGCACAATACCTGCAGGCACAATTTATACCTGCCCGATGCACCCAGAAGTAAGGCAAGACCATGCCGGCACTTGTCCTAAATGCGGCATGGCATTAGAACCGGAAATGCCCAGTGTGGAAGAAGACGAGAGTCCTGAGTTAACAGATTTTAAACAACGATTTTTTTGGACATTACCGTTGACAATAATAGTGACCATTCTGGCGATGGCGGGGCATCGACTCCAATGGTTTGAGATGGGCACACAAAGCTGGATTGAGCTACTCCTGTCAGTGCCCATTGTATTGTGGGCAGGGTGGCCATTCTTTGTACGTGGCATCGCGTCAGTCATCAATCGGAATCCAAACATGTGGACATTGATTAGCTTGGGAACGGCGGCGGCTTTTATATATAGCGTGTTAGCCACGGTTGTACCAAATGTATTCCCAGCCTCTTTTATGACCATGGGTCGCGTATCCGTTTATTTTGAAGCCGCCGCAGTGATCATTTCGTTGACGCTATTCGGGCAAATTTTAGAACTCAAGGCGCGTTCTAAAACGTCGGCGGCGATTAAATCTTTACTCAGTTTGTCCCCAAAAACAGCGCGAAAAATCAATGCTGATGGGAGCGAGGAAGACATGCCGCTCACGCATGTCCATGTCGGTGACTTGCTACGCATTCGTCCGGGCGAAAAAGTGCCCGTTGATGGCATTGTAATAGAAGGCCGAAGTGCGGTGGATGAGTCCATGCTGACAGGGGAACCAATGCCGGTTGCTAAAGATATAGGCGATAAACTTATTGGCGCCACCTTAAATACCCATGGCGCGATGGTCATGCGGTCAGAAAAAGTAGGTTCGCAAACGGTATTAGCAAGCATTATTCAAATGGTAGTCCAGGCCCAACGCTCCAAAGCCCCCATGCAACGCATGGCCGACCAAGTGGCGGGGTACTTTGTCATGGTTGTAGTCAGTATTGCAATATTGACCTTCGTTGTTTGGGGCTATATTGGACCAGAGCCCAGTTGGGTGTTCGGCTTGATTAACGCTGTAGCAGTGCTTATTATTGCTTGTCCATGCGCGCTGGGATTGGCAACACCGATGTCCATAATGGTTGCCACTGGTAAGGCAGCCACCCATGGCGTGCTATTCCGTGATGCAGCCGCTATCGAGAATTTCCGAAAAATTGACACCTTAATCATAGACAAGACCGGAACTTTGACCGAAGGTAAACCACGTTTTAATCTAGCGGTGGCATTGCCGGGCTATAGCGAAAGCGAAATACTTAGATTAGCCGCTAGTCTTGATCAAGGCAGTGAGCACCCATTAGCAGATGCAATTGTAAAAGCAGCACGAGAAAGAGGGCTGGTGATGGATAAAGTTGATGACTTTCAATCAAGCACGGGTATTGGGGTTCAAGGTAATTTGATGGGTAAACCATTAGCACTTGGGAATACTGCGCTCATGGCACAACTTAATATTCAATTAGCATCACTTGAAGAGCAGGCAGAAGCGTTGCGGGCAACAGGCGCTAGTGTGATGTATTTAGCAGTAGGTGGGGTAATAGCAGGTTTGCTATTGGTATCTGATCCCATTAAAGCCAGCTCTGCCGAAGCATTAGCCACTTTAAAAGCAAGTGGAATGCATATCATTATGGCTACTGGTGATGGCTTGGTTACAGCTCAATCGGTTGCTGCAAACTTAGGCATTGATGAGGTATATGGCGAAGTGAAGCCTGCTGACAAATTAGCCTTAGTCGAAACACTGCAGCGACAGGGACGCTCTGTTGCGATGGCTGGAGATGGAATTAACGATGCACCTGCATTGGCCAAAGCAGATGTGGGCATAGCCATGGGAACGGGTACTGACGTTGCCATGAACAGTGCGCAGGTCACACTAATAAAAGGTGATTTGCGCGGCATTGCTCAAGCGCGTGTCATCTCCGAACAAACTATCATCAATATGAAACAGAACTTAGGTTTTGCATTTGTGTATAACGCGTTAGGCGTGCCATTAGCTGCGGGCGTACTTTACCCATTCACAGGGTGGCTACTCTCACCCATGATTGCTGCATTAGCCATGAGTTTAAGTTCCGTATCAGTCATTACAAATGCTTTACGTTTAAGGAGATCTTAGTGCTTTGGTAGGTGCTTATCTGAGAAGCACCGAAGATTCGCAAATTTTGCCGAGTATTTTAGATAATGCGACCATCTGTGGATGGCCGCTGACCCTATGTTTGTTATCGACCCTTGCTACCCATGACCAACAATAAGCCGCCAATAGCGATGGATGCAATCCCTGCCCAAAGCGGAACGTTTACGGTTTGTTTCTCTTTGACAGTGAGCTCGATAGGTCCCAGCTTAACCGCTGTGGTGTTCTTGGTGTAGCTAAAGCCGCCATAAAGCAAAGCTAATACGCCTGCAAGTAGCAGCGCTATTCCCAACATTTTGAGTGCATTCATGATTTGATCCTATATTATTGATGGTTGGGTACTGCCCAATACTACGTTAATAGGAATCTTTCAGTCAACGACCTTAACTTTCTCAAAAGTCAGCCAATAATTGCTTTATAACAATCTCTAACAACGCTTAACCTATCCATGAACATTTTGATTCTTTGGATAGGTTGCGCTAAGTAGAGTAAATCAACTGATTGGTCGTTTATATTCCCCGGCTTTAGCGCGTCGACGCCAAAGATAAATCGCCATAACAGTTAATGCTTTCAACGCGAGTGACTTTCTCATTAATGTCTCCTTTTCCAAAAAATAGCTGTAAGGTTATGGAGGAGTGAAAACTGTATTTGTTCCTTTTTATTTACATACACATACTTGACTTTTGATTTACAAAGTCCATAATCCGGTTTCGCAAGTTGGATTTATCTAAATCCAAATTTTTGGCAAACCCGTTGAAAGACGGAGACGCAAAGCTTCCGGCCTAATGGTATTTACCTATGGTAGCGGGGTTGCAAAGATAGAATAATCAAAACCGAGCATCTAGCCGTCCCCGTCCCCAACATTGATTTAGGGGACAGTATGAAAAGTACCAAAAAAGGAATTTATAAAGCCCTACTTCTTGGCTTTGTAATCCTAACTCCATCCTTACAAGCCTCCGAAGCATCACCCAATAGTTTAATTTTTGGAAGTACTTCGCCTGGCGTCTATGTAATAACCACAGCTTCAGAACCACACCTCAGTAATCAGCAAAATAGTCTTAATCAAAACAATTTTAATGATGTTTTGATTCGACAGCGTTTGAGCCACAGCTACGCTTATGAATCTGTTTATTCATATGCAATTGCATCTTCCAATAGTTTTATCAGCTCACACTACAAAATCATTGCGATTATTAAGGATCTATTATGAAAAACTTTCTTTTACTTTTATCTGCAATCGGATGCATGACAATATCAGCCGCGAATGCAGCAGACGCTACGCAAAAAAACAGAATTTTTTCACCGGAGAGTTTTTGGTATAAACCAATTCCGGCCACTGCGACTTTGCATCCAAATTCTGCCAACTATGTACAAGAATTTTTACGGCAGAAAAAAACCTATTACGGCACTGTTAATATCAATCTGACCAGTTATACCAGTCCTGTTTGGTATTCCAATTGGTATACCCAAAAAGTTAACGTTAAAGAATGGGATTGTCAGGGAAAAGGGTTCGTTGATTCTGCCCTTAAATTAGCCTGGACCAATGTGCCCATTCCTCTATGGGCAATCCCTGCCAAGGGTTCTGATGCCGAAATGTCTGTATACGATGCTGCTACAGATACTTTATGGGAATTTTGGCGCATGAGAAAAACCACCGCAGGAACTTGGGAAGCTTGCTGGGGAGGACGTATTCAAGGCGCCCGCAGTAATCAAGGCACCTTCAATACCTACTACGGTACAACAGCTACCAGTCTGCCATTTATTGGTGGGCAAATCATGGCAGAGGAATTGGCTGCGGGTGAGATTAAACATGCATTGGGCATCAGCTTGGTTGATATCGAGAAAAAAACGATATTCTCATGGCCTGCACAACGCTCTGATGGTGTTAATCCCTATAACGTACCGCATCGTATACCTGAGGGTGCACGTTTTAGATTAGATCCAACAGTGAATGTGGATGCGCTACCAATGAGTAAAGCAGGCAAAATCATTGCGAAAGCTGCACAACAATATGGTTTCGTCGTATGGGATAGGGCAGGTGCAATTTCATTGCGTGCGCAGAATACTTATTCTTATACCCAGCTTGGCAGACCTAATCCATATCCAGCGCTGTTTGAGTCTAAACCGGCATATGCAGTCTTAAATGGCTTTCCGTGGGATAAATTGCAATTTATGCCGATGCATTACAAGGCAGAGTAATTTATCAATACTGAACATTGGTAAAATTATTGTGGCTTGGGTCGTTACTACAAAAATTTTGGCTCCAAAGCGATGTGTTTCAGCATAATAGCCGATGTTTTACGAAAGTAGACTGAGAGCAGCCAGCATCTAAAAGGTCAGCGTTTATGCGCTGACCTTTTTCATTTAAGTAGTGACTTAAGCCTGACAAAATTTACGTTATCGTCGATCACTTTCGGTTCTATTCGGCCATTGAGAGGCAATGGTTGTTTGAACTTTTTAAAAGCTACTGCCTAGAGAATCATTAATCAGCCCAAAACAGTCACTCAATATATAGGGCCTCATGTTCACAACCTAATACAACTGATCAGTGAGATTTCTTTTGTTTGTCCAACTTGCTTTGTAATTTTTTAGCGAACTTTCTCACTTCGGCGTTTTCGCTATCATGCAGATTCTGAAATGATTTTTGAATTGTTTGCACCTCTTCATCGTTTAAATCTTCTAAATCAATAAGTGCGTTTCTTGCCCTAGAGTTACTACGAATTAATTCATCTAATTTTAGATGCATGGCTTTAGCATCACGGTTTTGAGTATTTTGAATTAGAAATACCATTAGGAAAGTAATGATGGTCGTACCCGTGTTGATAACGAGTTGCCAAGTATCAGAAAAATCAAATATCGGCCCCGAAACCACCCATATCATGATTATGATTATGGCAAATAGAAATGCCCAAGGACTACCAACAATTTCCGAGGCACGATGAGAAAACTTTCGAAATACTTCATTCATATAAACTCTCCTTTACCCATATAGAAAGTATGAAAATCACTAGCTAATATATTAATACCGTTGATCTTGTCATGCTATTGATACAGAGGATTTGTTAATGAGGGTTAAAGCGCAAAAATTTCTACAACGATGGGTAAGTGATCTGAAAGTTTTGAGACACGCTTTGTGCAAAGTGTGTTTGCCGATACGTTTAAGCGGTCTCCGTGATACCAGACCCTGTCTAGCTTTAAAAAAGGAAGCCAAGATGGGAAAGTAGGGCGGCAAGATGCCGGTGTCAGATGGCTATTCAAAAATTTCAGAAGCTTGGATGGTATTTGCCATTCATTGAGATCGCCCATCAATAAAATCGGATTCTTCTCTTTTTCTTCTACCGCATCCATTAATCGGATCAAGTTACGAGCTTCGGATCGACGTTCAAAAATAGACAGGGATAAATGGGTTCCGATGACTCTTATTTTGCCTAGCGGGGTTTCAATCAATGCGTCAACAGCATTTCGTGGTTCATATTGAACAGTCGTCTCAAGATTGTGCACAATCCCGCGGATGACAGGATATTTACTAACGATCAGGTTGCCATACCATCCATCATGATCAATGATACTTGGGGCAAAAACATGATGCGGGCGATTGGATCCCGCTAAGGTAGTGATGTCTTCATTGCAGCCACCACGTGAAATTCTTGTTTCAACTTCCTGGAAGACCGCTATATCAATGTTCATTTCATCTAGCAGTTGCACAACGCGGTTGATGTCTCTTAAGCCATCCCTCGCGATCCCTCCATGAATGTTAAATGTCATTAACCTGATAGATTTAATAGGTTCCATCCTTAAGTTTTTTCTTCCATTGGTTGGCGAGGTAATGCGTGAACCATATCAAAGCGATCCAGGCAACAACTCCCATGATCGTTAAAATGAATTTTTCCGGATCTGGATCTTTGAATAGATCCAAAGCAGCTTTTCCTACATAAATAAAGATGATGGTACCTGGCAACAAGGCCAGCAAAGTAGAGATCATCAGTGTGCTATATGGCACTTTAATCATGCCTAAAATAAGATTTTGGGCTGTAAAGGGTCCACTGGGTATTAGCCTTAGCATCGTTAATCCAATCACGCCTCCTTTATGGGCATAATGGGAGATCTTGTCTGAATATTTTCCAAAAACGGCATTTAAGGACTTTTTACCTAAGGCCATGCCTAAAAAGTAACCAATCGTACAACTCAACAATGATCCTGTAATCGCAACAAACAGCGCCTCTAAAGGTGAAAAGGTCATGACGACGGCCGTCGTCATGATGATATGAGGAACAAATAATAATGTGCCCACAGCGTATGCGAGGATGCCTAAAGGTAATGCCCACAGGGTGTTTCTGACATCTTCAAATACCGTAGCGATATTTTTTGCATTGACGTACTCTGATATAGGCGTGAATTTCCATGTGAATAACAATAAAACGATGACTACAGCGGCTGCCATCAGCTTTAATGGAATCGGGCGCTTCGATTTTCCTTTTTTTAGCACGCTTCGGTAAGCGGTGAGAGTGCTGGGTAAAATGGGCTTTGAAGGATCGCCAAAACGTTTGAAAAATTTAGCGAGAGCCTCTTTTCTGTAGATTTCGTCTTTGGTTTCTCTAAGATGCTGTCGGCTGTGCGCAACATCTTTTAAGAATGCCTGCACGCTTTCGCCATCAATAATCATGTGTTCGATTTGCTTAATGCTTCTTCCCGTGTGTTCACGAATCAAGTCATTGCGAATAGCGGCGATGGATTGACAGGTTTTTTCATCCGTCCCCTCGACCACTAGATCACATTCTGTATCAAGGGTCATCGAACGGTAATTAATGTTACTGGAACCGATACGGAGATAACGGTCATCCACAATCATCACTTTTGAATGAATCCTGACTTGGCTCTGTTTGTTTTTTTCTTTAGAAATCGGATATGCGAGCACTGTCCTATCTTTGACGCCATTTTTAGTAAGGGCGTCTTTGAACATCACCCGTCCGTGATACATGGTTTTTCGTTCCATAAACCCTTGGGGATCTTTGCAGCTGACCATTAACACCCTTAATTCAGGTTTTTCATGCAGTCTTTTATTTAAAGCCTCCGCGATTTCGACATGAGCAAAAAACTGATTTTCCATATAAATGAAATATTCAGCTTTTTCAATCATATCGACGTACAGGCGCTCAACACCGCGATTTAATTTCTGATTGCGGAATCTCGGAACCGTTAGAGAAATTCCGACTTCAACATTTTCAAAAGTAGGGACAATACTTTTTGGCCAAGCATCTGGAAGTTTATTGGTATGGTTGGGTTTAACAAATTTGGCTCGTTTGCCAGTGGCATAAAACCAGCGCTTACGAGCCAATTCGCCTAATGATTGTGCCGCCTCGCCGGACACCAACATTTGCACATCATGATAAGGCTTATATTTATGTTCCTGACCTAAGAAAAGCGTACCTTTGGGGTCCTTACGTTCATTTTCGCTTACATGATGCTGCCGGTTATCCCATCGGGCAATTGCGATATCCATGCCGCCACAAAACGCGATTTCATCATCTACAACAATAATTTTTTGGTGATGAGAGGCGCCTAAAGGTAATTGATCATCAAAAATGAATTCAAGGTGTTTAATATCCTGCAATTTCCACTTCATGGATGCAAAATTTTCACGCTCAGCGGCCAAAAAAATGGAGTAATTCCAGCGGTTAAGATACATCTTTAAATCTGGGGTGATCTCTGATTTCCACTTTAAAAGCTCATAAAGCGTATTCGGACATTGACTAGATTCAGCTTCTTTGCCGCGCAGGAGCTCTATGCGGCTATCAATATCCCAACCAACGATATGTAGGGTATGACGGGCATTGCAAATCGCTTGATGTACGGCCCGGTAGTAATTTGAACAATCGATTACAGGTGCGGCAAAACTAGCGTTTTTTACCCGCCAGCAATTTTGGCCAGTTTTAAAGATTGATTTTTGCAAACTTGATGTCTGTTTTGTTTCAACGTAAGGAGCTTTCAATTTGCAATCACCAACAATTCATTTATATGTAGTTAGATTGTCAATATTTATTGCGACAAATTTAATCAGATACTTCCGATAAATTTAGTAAGACATTTCTGACAGAACTCGTAACATTTGATAGCTAAAATCCAGGGCCGTATATCGAAAATAGTCTCGCCAGTTTCCATTTTTGAAACACCACCATTATCTGCAATCAATTCAGCCCCTGGATAACATAAGCAGTTTCGATCCCATGATGGTAGTGTGCGGGAATTCTCTCCACAGCTTTGAATGTAGTTAGAAATGTGATTACCACTGAATACATCACCGCCGAATTACTTCTATATATGTATTTCCTTCCTATTATTATCAAAAGTCGTATAAAAGAAATAATTGCTGAAAGTCTTTCATATGATCCTGACTTCTCAGACATAAAACCAGAAACTGTAATCAAAGGCGCAGACAGGAAAACTTGGAGAAAACCTGATATTCAAGCCTTATGGAAAGGTAAATTGAGAGTAGCTTTTGAAGTGCAGCTATCCACTACATTTTTAGAGGTAATCGCTCAACGAAGGTTATTTTATAAAGCTGAAAATAGTTTAGTTTGTTGGATTTTCAGGAAGTTTGAAAAAGAAAACGCCTTAATGACACAAGATGACATTTTCCATAATAACAACCAAAACTTATTCCTAGCCAGTGAGGATACCCTTAAATCTTCAAAGCAAAATAAAGGTCTTATGTTGAATTGTCATTGGCATGAACCAAAGATAAACCATAACAACATCTTGAAAGAGTGGAATAGTAAATATGTGAAATTCAAAGAGTTAGAATATGACATAGATAAACAAGCTATCTATTATTTTGATTTTAAAAAAGAACATTTAAAACTAAGTAATAAATTAGAG
>PERG01000031.1 GCA_002928535.1 Methylotenera sp.
GGATGCTGACCGCCAGGCGCTGCACGTTAAGAAAGCTGACGAAGCCTATAACATTGGTGCAGATCCTGTCGCGGGTTATCTGAATGCGCATAATATTGTGAACTTGGCGGTTGCGTCCGGCTGTGATGCATTGCATCCAGGTTATGGCTTCCTATCAGAGAATCCTGAGTTGGCAGAAATTTGCGAACGTCGCGGCGTTAAGTTCATTGGCCCAAATGCAAAAGTTATCCGCCAGATGGGCGATAAAATTCAAGCACGTAATGCGATGACTAGTGCAGGCATTCCCTGCACACCAGGAAGTAATGGCAATCTGGAAAACCTAGATGAAGCAGTAAAGCTTGCTGGCAAAATCGGTTACCCGGTGATGCTTAAAGCTACCAATGGTGGTGGTGGCCGCGGTATTCGTCGTTGTGATAGCGAAAAAGAGCTTTTAGGTAATTATGATCGCGTCATTTCCGAAGCCAGCAAAGCGTTTGGCAAGCCTGAAGTATTCTTGGAAAAATGCGTGGTTTCGCCGCGTCATATCGAAGTGCAAGTCTTGGCTGATTCGCAAGGTAATGTGATCCATTTATTTGAACGCGATTGTTCTATCCAGCGCCGTAACCAAAAACTCATTGAAATCGCCCCTTCTCCTCAGTTAAGCCAGGCGCAACGGGAATACATTGGCGGCTTGGCTGTTAAAGCTGCGAAAGCGGTAGGTTATGAAAATGCGGGTACGGTAGAGTTTCTACTGGCGGCAGACAATACCTTCTATTTCATGGAAATGAATACCCGCTTGCAAGTGGAGCATACCGTGACGGAAAGCATTACCGGCATTGATATCGTGCAAGAGCAGATTCGTGTGGCCTATGGCCTGCCCTTGCAGTACAAACAAAAAGATGTGCAATTTCGCGGTTATGCCATGGAGTTCCGTATCAATGCAGAAGATCCGAAAAACGACTTTTTACCAAGTTTTGGCAAAATTACACGTTATTATGCACCTGGCGGGCCGGGTGTGCGGATGGATGCAGCAATATTTACCGGCTATGAAATTCCGCCCTATTACGATTCCATGTGTGCCAAGCTCACTGTGTGGGCGCTTAATTGGGATAGCGTGATTGAGCGCGGTCGCCGTGCTTTGGATGATATGCTCATTTATGGGGTTAAAACCACGATTCCTTATTATCAAGAAATATTGAAACATAAGGATTTCCGTAATGCCCAATTCAATACTAGTTTTGTTGAATCGCATCCGGAATTAACGAATTATGCCAATGAAATTCCACCGGCTCTAATAGCAGCCGCCATTGCGGCTGCCATTGCGGCGCACGAAGGTATTTAATTTTTTCTTATTAAAATAGATACTTAAGTATACAAATTAAAGTAAAGAGTTAAGCTATGTCAAAAATACAAATCAGTGAAGTGGTCCTACGAGACGGTCATCAATGTCATATTGCGACTCGTATGCGCACAGAAGATATGTTGCCCATCTGTAGTAAATTGGATGCGATTGGATTCTGGTCGTTAGAAGCTTGGGGTGGCGCTACTTTTGACGCATGCGTACGCTATCTTAAAGAAGATCCATGGGCGCGCCTGAAGTCTTTACGCAAGGCTTTACCAAATACCCGTATCCAAATGTTGTTACGTGGTCAGAACTTACTTGGTTATCGCCATTACTCTGATGATGTGGTCCGTGCTTTCGTCCAGAAATCAGCTGATAACGGTGTAGATGTGTTCCGCATTTTTGATGCGCTTAACGATACGCGTAACTTAAAAGTTTCCATAGAGGCTGTAAAACAAGCCGGTAAACATGCACAAGGTACTTTAAGTTATACGACCAGCCCAGTGCATGATGTAGCGCACTTTGTAGAAATTGCCAAAGAACTTGAAGCATTTGGTTGCGACACCATTGCCGTAAAAGATATGGCGAGTTTATTAACACCGCAAGCTGCGGGTGAATTAGTAAAGGCATTGCGAGCCAATATTTCTGTGCCAATCCAGGTGCATAGCCATGCAACCAGTGGCTTAGCCAGTATGAACTTGCTTCGTGCGATCGAAAACGGTGCCACGATTATCGATACCTGTAACTCGGCTTTCTCAGAAGGCGCAAGTCATCCAACTACTGAAAGTATGATTGCGGCCCTTAAAGGGACTGAATATGACACGGGCCTGGATATTGGAGCAGTGCAAGAGGTAAGCGCCTATTTCCGCGAAGTGCGTAAAAAATATTGGCAATTTGAAAGTGAATACACCGGTGTGGATACCCGTGTATTGGTCAATCAAGTACCAGGCGGCATGATTTCTAACTTGAGCAATCAGTTGAAAGATCAAGGCGCTCTAGATCGCATGGATGAAGTCCTGGCTGAAATCCCACGCGTACGTGCAGATTTGGGCTACATCCCATTAGTAACCCCTACTTCGCAAATTGTTGGTACCCAAGCGGTATTGAATGTGATGACAGGCCAACGTTATAAATCCATTACCAATGAAGTTAAAAATTACTTTTTGGGTCAATACGGTAAAGCACCAAGCGCGGTAAACCCCGAAGTTAAGAAACTGGCGATAGGCGATGCGATTCCTATTACACATCGCCCTGCTGATTCATTAACACCGGAAATGGCTAAGTTAACCAGTGAGTCAGATCGTTTTGCCAAATCTGAAGAAGATGTGCTGACTTATGCGATGTTCCCGGATATTGGAAAAACTTATTTGCAGGAGCGAAATGCAGGTTCATTAGCACCTGAAGTGCTATTGGATAAAGCCAGTGTCAATGCCGAAGCATCACGTTTTGCGCCGACTGAATTCAAGGTGACCCTACATGGCGAAACTTTCCATATCAACTTAACCGGCAGTGGTCATGCAGGAGAAGAAAAACGTCCTTTCTATGTGTCAATTGACGGTATCGCCGAAGAAGTGATGGTAGAAACTTTGAATGAAATTGAAGTTTCTGGCGCAGGTAACGGCTCTAATGGCGGTAAAAAGAAAGCGGCTGTTGCAAAGAGTGGTCGCCCTCGCCCTTCTCATTCAGGTCATGTGACCACTTCCATGCCAGGTACCATTGTTGCTGTCAAAGTTAAAGCTGGTGACAAGGTCAAAGCAGGTGATGGCGTACTTGTCATCGAAGCCATGAAAATGGAAAATGAAATCCAGGCTGCAACCTCTGGTATTGTCGTTGCTGTTCATGTGAATAAAGGTGATGCAGTTACGCCAGATGAGTCTTTACTCGAAATTCAGCCTGAATAATGCACATTGCCAACTAACCCATAAGCCGACAGAATAGCGCTGTCGGCTTTTTTGTTTATATTAAAAACTAATAATTTCAAAGAATAATGCATACCCACGTGAACCCTCCCTTGATTCTGGCTTCTTCATCCATCTACAGACGTGAGTTATTAACACATCTGCAGATTGCTTTCACCTGTATCTCACCGGATGTAGATGAAAATGTGTTGCCAGGTGAAAGGCCTGAGCAGACTGCGCTGCGATTAGCTCAGATGAAGGCACGTAAAGTTGCAGTTGAGCATCCTGATGCCCTGATAATTGGCTGCGACCAAGTAGCCACTTTAGATGGCTTGCAACTGGGCAAACCATTAAATCACGATAACGCTACGCAACAGCTCAGGATGATGCGCGGCCGTGAAGTAACCTTCCATAGCGCACTTTGCCTGTTTAATGCGGTCACTGGAAGCATGCGGGCCGAAGTTGTGCCCTATGTGGTGCTATTTCGGAGTCTTACTGACACACAAATCGAAAGCTATTTGCTGAAAGAACAACCTTATCACTGTGCAGGTAGTGCAAAATCAGAAGGTTTAGGGATCGCTATCATTGAAAAAATGGTAGGAGATGATCCAAATGCCTTAATCGGGTTGCCGCTCATCAAGCTGGTAAGCATGCTGCAACAAGAGGGCGTCAACGTCATTTGACCGTACCCGTTGTAACTCGGTAGTGACGCCCCGCCAAATATTCCATTGGAGATTTACATATGTTCAAGCATCATGCCGTAGCAGCCTTATTTTCATTACCATTTGTCACATTGAGTGCCATTGGCTTTGCACAAGAAGGTGCAGAAATCCGAAGCACACTTAGCGACCAGCAAAATGTCGCTGTTACCATCTATAACAATAATCTCGCGCTAGTTAAAGATCAGCGCAGTGTAAAACTTAATAGTGGCATGCAAAAGCTTGCACTCCGTGATGTAAGTGCGCAGATTCGTCCTGAAACGGTATTGCTCAAGAGTTTAAGTCATCCAGGCAGCTTTACCCTATTGGAACAAAACTTTGATTTTGACTTACTAACGCCTGAAAAACTGCTGGAAAAATACGTAGGGAAAACCGTGTCTTTCGTGAAGACTAATCCTGCAACAGGCGAGGAAAAGAGTGAGCCAGCAACAGTGATGTCTGTTAATAATGGTGTGGTACTTAAAATTGGCAATCGCATTGAAACCGGTCAATTCTTCACAAGTGATCGCGCTGGTCGCATCGTATTTGATAATATTCCAGCCAATTTGCGTGACCGCCCTACTTTAGTCACTCACCTTAATAATAAAGTCACTGCTGAGCAGAAGGTTGAATTGAGCTACCTCACTGGTGGCTTAGGATGGAAAGCGGATTACGTGGCAGAATTAAATGCCAAGGAAGACAGCATTGATCTCTCTGGCTGGGTCACATTAAACAATACCAGCGGTGCCACCTATAACAATGCCAAGCTGCAGCTTGTGGCTGGTGATGTAAATCAGGTGCAGGAGCGTCAGCCACACGCTATGAGTATGCGCAAAGATGTGATGATGGCAGAAGCTGCAGCGCCTATGGTGCAAGAGTCATTATTTGAATATCACATGTATACGCTAGAGCGCCCAACAACAATCGCTGAGAACCAAACTAAACAGGTCGCCCTGTTAGCGGCTACTGGCGTGCCAGCCCGCAAAGAATTAGTGTTGCGAGGCGCAGACTATTATTATCAGGGCGCTTATGGTGACTTGGGTACTAAAATGAAAGTGGGCGTATTTGTAGAGTTTGACAATAAAGAGGCGACCAAGCTTGGTATGCCCTTGCCTAAGGGCATTATGCGCGTGTATAAAAAAGATACTCAAGGCAATGCGCAGTTTGTAGGCGAGGATAGCATTGATCACACGCCCAAAAATGAGACAGTACGCTTGAAACTCGGTGAAGCTTTTGATGTGACTGCCGATAAGAAACAAACAGATTTTAAAGCCCTGCCTCGCCCTGCTAAAGGCAACAGTGCTTTTGACAGTGCTTATGAAATCGTGATTAAAAATGCTAAAAAAGAAAAAGTGACCGTTGTGGTACAAGAGCCTATTAACGGCGATTGGACCATTCTTTCTGAAAACTATCCCCATCTAAAAGCGAGTAGTCGTTTAGCCCAGTGGAAGATTGAAGTGCCTGCAGAAGGCAGTTCTACTTTAACTTATCGTACACGTGTCAAATATTAAGAATTCATCATAATGACTAAAGCTTTGGGCACGCTATATTTGATCCCGGTGACACTGGGGGATGACAATATTGATCAGGTATTACCTGTTAACGTATTGAATATCGCACGCCAACTTGAAACGTTTGTGGTGGAAAATGAAAAAACGGCACGGTATTTCTTAAGTACGATTAAAACCAATAAACCAGTTCGCGAATTGAAATTATTAACTTTGAATGAGCATACTCAGGATAAAGCGTTGCCGGAATTATTGCAGCCACTACTAGATGGGCAGGATGTTGGTTTAATGAGTGAAGCTGGCTGCCCGGGAATCGCTGATCCAGGCGCTAAGTTAGCGGAATTAGCTCACTGTAAAGGTATCCGAGTCATGCCACTGGTGGGCCCAAGTTCAATATTGCTGGCCTTAATGGCTTCCGGATTAAATGGTCAGAGCTTCCGATTTTTGGGTTACATTCCTGCGGATAAAGCCGCCCGCATTCTACGCTTGAAAGACGTAGAAAAAATATCTGCAAAACAACTAGAAACGCAGATATTCATCGAGACCCCCTACCGCAACCAGCATTTACTGGAAGATATCTTAGCGCATTGCCAAGCTGCTACGAGGTTAAGCATCGCATGTGATATTAGTTTATCGGATGAGTTTATTAAAACGAAAACCATTGCAGAATGGAAGCGTGGTTCTTTACCTGATTTGCATAAAAAACCTACGGTATTTTTGCTACTCGCTTAATGCCATCAGCAAAGACAATTGTTTGACCGGGGCATAGGTCGTGCGATGGATGGGTGAAGCACCATGCAAATTCAACATTTCCAGGTGGTAAGAGGTGGGGTAGCCTTTATGCTGGGCAAAGCCATACTGTGGATATTGCACATGCAACACGTACAATTCAGCATCACGGGCCGTTTTAGCCAATATTGAAGCCGCTGAAATCGCGGCAACTTTACTGTCACCTTGTACGATAGCCTCGCAAGGTAAGTCGATTTGCGGGCAGCGGTTGCCGTCAACCAATACTTTATCCGCTTGAATATGCAATTTCTCAATAGCGCGTTTCATTGCGAGCATGCTGGCCTGCAGAATATTGATTGTATCGATTTCCTCTACGCTGCAACTCGCAATTGCCCAAGCAAGCGCATATTGCTTGATTTCAATGCTCAATGCATCACGTTTTTTTTCAGATAGCTTTTTAGAATCATCCAAGCCAGAAATGGGCCGCTCCGGATTCAAGATCACTGCTGCGGCATATACCGGACCTGCCAAAGGTCCCCGCCCTGCTTCATCGACACCGCAGATTAAAGGCGCTCGTAACATTATTGCAAATGCTCCAGCACTGCCATGGCCGCTTGTTCTGCAGTATTTTGTCGTAGACGATGATGAATCTTGGTAAATTCACTTTTAATTTCTTCAAGATGACTGGTGTCATTGACAAGTTTCAATGTGACTTCAGCCAATTTTTCCGGTGTGCAGTCATCCTGCAACAATTCCGGAACCACGAATTTTTCTGCCAGAATATTCGGCAAGCCAACATAGGGCTGTAGACGCATCCGTTTAAGGATTTGCCAGCTTAATTTAGACATACGATAAGTAATGACCATCGGTTTTTTTAACAAAGCCGCTTCCAATGTAGCCGTACCTGAGGCCACAATCACGATATCTGCTGCTTCCATAGCATCGTGTGCATGACCGAATAATATCTGAATCGGCAGACTTTGTGCTTCTTCAAAAATAGCCCATTCAAAAATTTTGCGTGTTTCACGCGTAATGAGTGGCACTAAAAATTGAGCATGCGGATGGCTTTCATAAATACGTTTAGCCGTTTGTACAAATAAGCTGGCGTGCTGTTTTACTTCACTTTGGCGGCTGCCAGGTAACATCGCAATGATCAATGCTGAAGTATCAAGCTTTAGGATATTCCTGGCTGCTGCGATATCTGGTTCTATAGGTAGCATGTCAGCAAGTGGGTGACCGACATAGGCTACAGGGATATTAGCGGCTTGATAGATTGCAGATTCAAATGGGAATAGCGCTAATACCTGCGTGACTGATTTCTTTATGTCGTGAATACGGCCAGGGCGCCATGCCCAAATTGAAGGACTAACGTAATGGATCGTCTTAATACCTTTTTGTTTGAGTTTTTTTTCTAACCAGAAATTAAAATCGGGCGCATCAATTCCAATAAACAAGCTAGGTGGGTCATTCAGGTAATGGTTGAGTAGCTGCTTACGAAGCTTTAATAAGCCATATAAATGCTTCAGCACTTCTACATAACCACGTACAGATAAGCGTTCCATAGGGAACAGAGATTTAGCGCCAGCACTGATCATCTTAGGCCCTGCAATGCCTACAAACTCAATATCGGGGCGTTTTTGCTTTAAAGCCTGAATCAGGTGACTGCCAAGCAAATCACCAGAGGCCTCACCTGCCACAATTCCGATTCTTACCATGATCAGAGCTTAATTAGCGGACTATGCCGCGGGTTGAAACTGCCAGAAAGTCGTTTAACAACGCGATTTCTGGTGTGGTTTTTTGCATAGCGGCAAGTTCTGCTTTGGCTTCTTCTAAGGTTAAGCTGTTACGGTATAGTGCTTTATAGGCACGTTTGATCTGCAATATGGCCTCTGCTGAAAAGCCACGGCGTTTGAGCCCTTCTGCATTGATGCCATGCGGTTTAGCATCATATCCTGCCGCCGTTACATAAGGTGGAATGTCTTTGAATACTACTGAACCCACTGCGGTTATGACATGCGAACCAATTTTGCAGAACTGATGGATAAGTGTAAAGCCGCCCAAAATGGCGTAATCGTGAATGTCTACATGCCCAGCTAAAGAGGAGTTATTAGCCAAGATTGTATGATTGCCAACTTCGCAATCGTGGGCTAAGTGTACATAGGCCATGATCCAGTTATCGTTGCCAATTTTGGTTGTGCCTTTATCTTGTACTGTGCCCCGATTAAACGTACAGAATTCACGAATGGTATTGTTATCACCGATTTCTAATAAAGTTGGCTCGCCCTTATATTTCTTGTCTTGAGGTGCTTCACCTAAGGAAGAGTATTGAAAAATCTCATTATTTTTGCCAATGATACTCGGGCCATTGATGGTGACATGTCCTGCTACACGCGTACCAGCGTCGATTTTAACGCCTGGTCCGATGATGGAATAAGGGCCGATTTCTACACTAGAGTCGATCTCAGCAGTGACGTCGATAATCGCCGTGGCATGAATTTTTGCAGCTTGCATTACTTATTTCTCTGTTTTCTCGATGGCCTTCAAAATACACATCATTTCTGCTTCAGCGACTACTGTGTCATTTACAGAGGCCACGCCTTTATATTTCCAGATCCCTTTTAAAATACGGTCAATCTTAACGTTAATCACAATTTGGTCGCCCGGTGAAACAGGCTTTTTAAAACGCGCACAATCGATGCCGGCAAAATAATACACAGAGTCATCACTGGGCTTCGTATCCATGGTCTTAAATGATAGGATCGCCGCTGCCTGGGCCATTGCTTCAACGATTAACACACCAGGCATTACAGGATGGTAAGGAAAGTGCCCAGGAAAATAAGGCTCATTAACACTGACATTTTTGATCGCAACAATTTCTTTACCCAATTCTAACGACACTACACGGTCAATCAGCACAAATGGATAACGATGCGGCAAGTGTTCGAGAATTTCATGAATATCCATGCTGGTATCAGTTTTATTGGTCATTTTTATGTCTCTGTTACTTCTTTAAGTAGTACTGTTATGGTTGAGTACTTTATTCTATCGGTTTACCGCTCTGATTTTAACAGAGCTATCTCTTTTTCAAGTTGTTTAATTTTATCTGACAAGTCATCTAGGTGCCTAATCTTGGCAGCGGTATTTAACCAAGCTTTATGAGTTTGGAATGGCATCAATGCAGTATAAGTATCTGCTTGTAGTAAAGAGCGCGTAATCATGCTCCCAGGTGATATCGTGACATGGTCTGCAACTTTTAAATGCCCCAATACCATGGCTGCTCCGCCGATTTTGCAATGCTTGCCAATAATAGCACTGCCAGCGATGCCAACACAGCCTGCAATGACGGTATGGGCGCCGATAACGCAGTTGTGACCGATTTGAATCAAGTTATCCAGCTTAACGCCTTCTTCAATAATCGTATCATCCAAAGCGCCGCGATCAATAGTGGTATTGGCGCCAATATCTACATGATCTTGAATTATCACCCGGCCAACCTGCGGAATCTTAAGCCATACACCCTTTTCTTCAGCATATCCAAATCCATCAGAGCCTATGACTGCGCCTGAGAAAATATGACAATTGCTTCCAATTTCACAGTGGTGCTTAATCACAACATGCGGTTCTAAGCGTGTATTGTCGCCAATAACGACATTATTCTCAATGACGCAACCTGCGCTAATCGTTACGTTTTCGCCAATGGCAACATTATCGCCAATAACTACTTGTGGGCCGATATTACTGGAAGATGGGATGGTTACATTTGTGGCGACCACTGCACTAGGCGCAATGCCTGGGGCTATATTAAATGTGGGGTTTAGCAATGCAGATACCTTGGCGAAATAAGCGTAAGGATTGTCCACAATGATTTTAGGTAAATGCGTACTTTCCGCATACTCTGCCTTCAATACACAAGCACTTGCATTGCAGGCGGCAAGTGCTTTTAAGTACTTGCTGTCATTAATAAAGCTGATGTCACCAGTTTGAGCTTGGGCTAGCGAAGACACACGAGATACGAGTGTAGTTTCATCACCGATGATAAGGCCGCCTAGCTCTTTAACGATATCACGGAGCGAGTATGTTTTACTCATTAGGTCGGCCTAATTAGAAAGCGTTACAAAATATAAAGTATTGAGTGAGCGTAGATATTGAAATTATTTTTTACCTAATAATTTCAATACTTTATCCGTGATATCAATTTTTTTGCTTGCGTAGGCAACGCCACTATAAACGACTAGATCATACCCATCAGCTTCCGCTACAGATTGCACTGCTTTATTGATACGGTCTTGTAAACTACCCAGTTCTTCATTCTTACGCAGATTGATATCTTCACGTAATTCACGTTGCTTACGTTGGAACTCAATTTTAATATTTTGTACATCGCGCTCTTTATTGCGGCGTTCGACTTCAGAAATAGTGAGACCCTCTTTGTCCAGTGCAGCTTCAAGCTCTTTAATCTGTTTGGACATTCTATCAAGCTCTTGAGAGCGAGGGCTAAATTCCCGCTCCAGTTTTTTACCGCTTTCGACCGTTTGCGGGGCTTCCTGCAAAATCTTATCCACTTGCACATAGCCTACTTTCAATTCAGCAGCTTGTGCATTCATGACAACCGTCATAAAGCCAGCGAAAATCAATTTTTTAAGTGTATTGCCCAATTAAGTCTCCTAAATACTACGGTAGTGATTGCTTTTATTATGCCACAAACCCTGTTGATATATTGTTTAAGACGTCCTAGAACTGTTGTCCGAATTGGAATTGTAGTACTTGTGTATCATCCTCTTCTTTCGCATTCAATGCTTTGGCAAACACTAATTTCAAGGGGCCAAAAGGTGAGAACCAGCTTACGCCTAAGCCAGCAGAGTATCGTAACTCATCAATGCTATAGGACTCATCCGGTCCAAATACATTACCGGCATCGACAAATGCGCTTAACCTGAATTGTTTGGAATCTTTAACACCGGGAACAGGGAAAAATAATTCAGCATTACCCAGCAAGCGTTTTGTGCCGCCCACTGCGAAATCCTCGCCAGTCGAATTATCCCTGCCTCTAGGGCCCAAGGAACCGTTCTCATAGCCACGCACTGAGCTTACGCCACCCATAAAGAAATTTTTGAAGAATGGATAGTTTTTATTACCATAGCTATCGGCATAGCCTATCTCACCATTGAGCATAAACGTGAAGTTTTGAGTGATTGGGATATACCAACTGTGTTTATAGTCAATCTTATAATATTCCAGATCTAGTACTGGTAATGACACCTCGCCAGTTAACCTTTGCAAAACACCTTTATTAGTAAAAAGTACGCTATCTCGCGAATCATGAGTCCAGCCAGCAGTGGTAACCACAGAGTCACTACTGCAGCCACGAGTGTTGCCACAGAAGTCTAAATATTGTTGTGGACTATTGCTAGTTAACTCGACCTTAGTAAAGTCTGCCGCCAATCCAAAATTGAAGCCATCACGCTCGTTCAACGGGATACCAAATCTCACGCCAGCGCCGTAGGAGTAGGTGTTGTAAGTACCAATACTTAATGAGCTGGTATCCACATCTCGCTTATAAATATCAAAACCACGGCTCACGCCATCAGGCGTGAAATAAGGGTCAGTATAGGACAATGAGTAGACTGTATTGACCTTACCTGTATTGACTTGTGCACTCACGCGGTTACCCGTGCCCAGGAAGTTATTCTGGTTCACGGTGACGCCAAATACCACACCTTCATTACTTGAAAGACCAGCCCCGAATTGAACGCTACCAGTTGATTGCTCCACTACGCTCAAATTCAGGTCTACTTGGTCAGCGGTGCCTGGAACAGCAGGTGTTTCCACGTTTACATCTGAGAAAAACTGTGTACGTACTAAACGTTCTTTAGAACGGTTGATTTTGTTGGAGGCATACCAGGCAGATTCCAGTTGGCGGACTTCGCGGCGGATCACTTCATCCTTAGTGCGGGTATTGCCCACCACGTTGATGCGACGTACATACACGCGTTTTCCCGGATCAACAAAAAATGTAAAAGCTGCTGTATGCAGTTCTTTATTCACTTCTGGCACCGGATTCACATTAGAAAACGCATAACCATCATCGCTTAGGCGATCACTGATGGCTTTGCTTGATTGCGTGACTTTTTCGCGGCTGAACGTTTCGCCCGCTTGCACCTGGATCAACTGGCGTAGTTCTTCTTCGGGCACAATGGTGTCGCCGGCTAACTTAACTTCTGAAATCGTATATTTCTCACCTTCGGTGATATTGACGGTGATATAAATGTCTTTTTTATCGGGCGTGATTGAAACCTGGGTAGAGTCGATATTGAACTCCAGATAGCCTTGGTTCATATAGAACGATCTTAAGGCTTCCAGGTCAGCATTCAATTTTTGTTTGGAATATTGGTCGTCTTTATTCCACCAGCTCATCCAGTTAGGCGTAGTCAGCAGAAACTGTGCACGCAAGTCTTCCATGGAGAATGACTGGTTACCTACGATATTAATACTGCGGATCTTGGAGACGGCACCTTCTTCGATATCAAAACGTACCGCTACACGATTACGTTCCAGGGGACTGACCACCGTTTTAACAGTAGCACCATATTTACCTTGAGAAAGATACTGACGCTTAATTTCTTGTTCTGCGCGATCCAGTTGGGACTTATCAAAAATTTGACCTTCTGCAATACCAATCTGCTTGAGGCCTTCTTTCATCTTGTCAGTAGGTAATGATTTATTACCGCTCAAGTCGATTTGCGCAATGGATGAACGCTCTTGCACTGTCACAACTAAAACATCATTCTCCGCTTCTATGCGGACATCCTTAAAAAAACCTGTGCCGTAGAGTGATTTAATGGCTTGGCTGGCAAGCTCATCATTCATAGTTTCACCTACTTTGACCGGCAGGTAAGTAAACACCGTCCCTGCTTCAGTACGTTGCAAGCCTTCAACGCGGATGTCTTTTACAACGAAAGGATCTAAAGCCAAAGCGCTAGTAGCGTATAAGCTAGACATCAACACCAGCATAGACTTAAGTCTAAATGATGTTTTACCGCTGTTTTTCTGATGTTTAGAAGGATTTAATTTTTGAATTGCCATTCACTCTCAGCCCGTTATCAATCTATTTATATCGTTATAAAGTGCTAAAACCATCATGGAACCTAATAACGCGAAACCGATTTTTTGTCCCGTTATGATGGTTGTTTGGGACACCGGTTTTCCAGTGAAAATTTCAGCCATATAATACATGAAATGACCGCCATCTAACACAGGGATAGGCAATAGATTGAGCACGCCAATACTGATGCTGATGAGCGCCAGGAATGCAACAAACACTTTAATTCCCATATTAGCGCTCTGTCCGGCGTAACTCGCGATCGTCACCGGGCCGCTCATACTCTTCCAGGAAACTTGACCAATCACCATGTTGCCTAACATTTTTAAACTGAAAATCGAGGTATCCCAAGTTTTTTCTAAGGCTTTTACCAAGGCTACCCCAGGCGTGTAATGCGTAGTGATAAATAATTTACTTAGCTCAGTTTGTTCAACGCGGAATGTTGCACCAATGCGCCCTATCGTCTTGTTATTCTCAACAATAGCTTCCGGTTTAATCACAACACTTTCAGATTCCGTGCCCCGTTCAAACAAGATCGTTACAGGTTTGCCCGGATTGTTCCTAATTTCCCTAACAAAATCTTCCCATATCGCGACCTTGGTCCGATTGATTTCCAATATCAGATCGTTAGTTTTCAAACCTGCTAAGTCGGCGGGACTATCTTTAAGTACTTCCCCGATTCTCGCTGGAATATCCGGTTGATACACGCTTAAACCCAGACTTACCAGAATATCTTCACTAAGCTGGTCTTTTTGCAACTTGGATAAATTGAGGGAGTGCACATGAAGGGTTTGGTCGCTATCAATAGCTTGCACTTCTACTGCTTTGCTTTTAAAAGAGGCATTCAACAATAGCCATCTTACATCTTGCCAATTGGCTACTTCTTTGCCATTGATTTTTTGAATAGTTTCGCCTGCTTTCAAGCTGGCTTCTGCCGCAATGCTATGATCAGTCACTGCGCCTATAATAGGCTTCATGCCTACCACCCCCATCATATATAGCCACCAGTAAAGCAGGATAGCCAGTAATAAATTCGCAGTTGAGCCGGCAAGTACAATCGCCATACGCTTACCAATGGACTGTCGATTTAAGGCTCGCTGCATATCATGGTTAGCATACTCTGCCGTGCCTATAAACTCCTGTTCATCGAGTAACTTTACATAACCACCAAGCGGGATGGCAGCAAGGATGAATTCCGTTCCATCCTTACCTATTTTTTTATGCCACAGCGGTTTCCCAAAACCGATTGAAAACTTTAAGACTTTAACATTACACCATTTAGCCACTTGAAAATGACCATATTCATGGATGGTAATTAACAAGCCGAGCGTGAATAGAAACGCCAAAATGGTTAGCATGAGCAACTCTCTAGCATGCAATCGCAACTTTTTGTTGGGTTAGCCACTGCCTTGCAGAGACACGAGCCTGGGTATCAATCGCTACCAACTGCTCAATTGAAAGCGCTACTTCAATAGTGGCGCTTGTAAGCACATCTTCAATTAAACGCGGGATATCCATGAAATCGATTTGCTCAGCCAAAAAGGCCTCTACGGCAACTTCATTGGCTGCATTCAAAATTGCAGGTGCAGTGCCGCCTAGTTCCAAGGCTTGATAGGCCAATCGCAGACAGGGAAAACGCTTCATATCCGGTGCTGAAAAATCTAACCGGGCAGTTTTGATGAGGTCCAAGCTGCTAACCCCACTGACGAGTCGATCTGGATACCCAAGCCCATAGGCAATAGGCGTGCGCATATCCGGATTACCTAATTGAGCAAGTACACTACCATCAATATATTCCACCATAGAATGAATTACACTCTGCGGATGTACTACTACTTCGATTTGCGCTGGGCTTGCGTTAAAAAGCCAATGCGCTTCTATTACTTCCAGCCCTTTATTCATGAGTGTTGCAGAATCAATCGTAATTTTCGGGCCCATGATCCAATTAGGATGATTCAAAGCCTGTGTGCGAGTTACGGCTTTTAACTCTTCCACAGTGCTATTGCGAAATGGACCACCCGAGGCAGTTAACAGCACACGCCGAACGCCCATATCAGCCAAGTGCTTGCCGTGGCCTCTGGGCATAACCTGGAAAATGGCATTATGTTCGCTATCGATGGGCAACAATGTCGCGCCGCCCTTTTCAACCGCTTGCATAAATAAGCTGCCGGCCATCACTAGGGTTTCTTTATTAGCGAGCAGAATGCGTTTGCCAGCATGGGCAGCGGCGATGGCGGGCTGTAACCCGGCAGCCCCTACTATCGCTGCCATGACAATACTCACTTCATCATGCGATGCCACCATGCTTAAAGCATCTTGGCCACTCAACACAACCGTATTCGCGTGAATAGCGGCTAATTGCTTTTGTAACTCCATTGCCATATTGGCATCTAACATTACAGCGTATTGAGGTGCGTATTGTTGGCATAGCTTGAACAAAGACTCTACATTGGTGTTAGCCGTTAATGCGAATACACTAAACCGCTCCGGATGTTGGGAAATCACATCCAAGGTATGCATGCCGATAGTGCCTGTGGCACCTAGTATCGTCACACTTTGTATTTTTTGAGTGGCATCATGCATGCAAAGGGAGCTTTGTAAATAAAGGAAAGTAAATATAAAACAAGGTCAGTGCCAAACTCGGTATCAGGCCATCAATCCTGTCTAAAAGGCCGCCATGTCCAGGGAGCAGTTGACCACTATCTTTGATGCCAGCCTGACGTTTTAAAAGTGACTCGAACAGGTCACCCATAATGCTAAGTACTACAATAAGCCACAAACCGATAATTAACCATACATTAATATCAAAAATAATACATAGGGCTGCACCATACAAGGTGACAGTAAATAAGGCACCCGCTACACCTTCCCAAGTTTTGCCAGGACTGATTTTAGGTGCTAATTTAATGCGGCCATAGCGTTTTCCAAAAAAGTAAGCCGCAGTATCAGCAATCCATACCGTCGCTAAAACCGACAACAATAACCATGGACTTATCCGATGTAGTCCCATTAATCCAAACCAGGTAGAAAATAAGAGCACTAAACCCAACAGGCTCATGATGCCAGGATGATTAATGTTTGTGCGATTCAGCATTAATACAGGCGCAATTAAAAGCCAGAACATTACAGCCAGCGCCAGTACGCTTAAGGTGATGACTTCCATATACTGAGATAAATCAATATCCGGTGCAAAAACAAAGGCTAAGCCTAGAATCAAGGCGAATACAAAATAAGCTTTTACTTGGGTTTGATGCAGCTTAATTAAGTTTGCCCACTCCCAAATTCCCACCAAAGTTGCTGCGAGGGTGAGCAATGCCCAGGCTTTGGCTGAGGCAAAAAATAAGATGCCTAGAAACCCAATCATTAATACGATCGCTGTAATGATTCTGGTTTTAAGCATAATTTCTAGTTTTAAGCATTAGTGGAAGTTGAGTTGTGAATGTTGCGTTATTTAAACTTTGGTTTCAGTCAATTGCTCACTGGTACGGCCAAAGCGACGTTCGCGATTTTGAAAGGATTGAATAGCAAGGTTGAATGCTTCTTGATTAAAGTCTGGCCATAAAGTATCGGTGAAGTAGAGTTCGGTATAGGCTAACTGCCATAGTAAAAAATTACTGATGCGCTTCTCCCCACCTGTCCTGATAAAAAGATCCGGTTCTGGCGCATAGCTCATGGAAAGATGCGGTTCCAAGTGATCTTCACGATAATACCCAGTGAGCTGAGGTGCAGCCAGTTGCATCTTATTCACTGCTTGTAATACATCCCATCGGCCACCGTAGTTAGCCGCAATTGTCAGGACTAAACCGGTGTTATTTTCCGTAAGCTTTTCTGAAGCCTCAATTTGTGCAACTAAAGCAGTATCAAACGGAGTGCGGTCGCCAATCATGATCAGTTTGATATTGTTTTGGTGCAATTTCGCTACTTCGCGTTGCAATGCTTCCATAAACAAGCCCATGAGAAACGAGACTTCTTCAGGTGGTCTCCGCCAATTTTCACTACTGAATGCAAATAAAGTCAGGTATTCGACTTTGAGGGTGACGCATGACTTAACAAGCTCACGCACCGTCTCTACGCCACGTTTATGGCCTGCTATACGTGGCAAGAAACGTTTACGTGCCCAGCGACCATTACCATCCATAATCACTGCGATATGCTTTGGTACTTCAGCTGGTACTGGTATGCCGCGCGTAGTACTGGTAAATAATTTCACTCATTGCTCCACGTGGCAAAGCTATGCATGGATAATAGCCATTGCTGAAAATCTATTACACGGCAAGATGACGCTAAAAAACACATTAAATTACGCATGGCTATACAGCCATTAAATCCGCTTCTTTAACTTGTAGCATTTTATCGACCTCGGCCACTGCTTTGTCCGTGGCTTTTTGTATTTCTTCTGTTGCACGGCGCTCATCATCTTCAGAAATTTCTTTGTCTTTAACCAGTTTCTTCAAGGCATCATTAGCATCACGGCGAACGTTGCGGATTGCTACCTTAGCCCCTTCACCTTCAGTGCGTACAATCTTAGTCAAATCCCGGCGGCGCTCTTCGGTAAGCATGGGCATTGGGACCCGGATTAGATCACCGTTCGTAGCCGGATTTAGTCCTAAATCGCTATCGCGAATAGCTTTTTCAACTTTCCCTATCATGCTTTTTTCATAAGGTTGTACGTTGATGGTACGTGAGTCTCCAAGGTTGACGTTAGCTACTTGGTTCACTGCGACCATGGAGCCATAATATTCCACCATTACATGGTCTAATAGCCCTGCATGGGCACGGCCGGTACGTACTTTTGCTAAATCATTCTTAAGTGCTTCCAATGATTTTTGCATTTTTTGTTCAGCGGTTTTTTTAACGTCTTCTAACATGTGCTTCTCCAACTAAATCTTCTAACTTCTAATTAAGGCAATACCTTGAATTTCTTCATGGCAATACTTTAGTACCTTCATCTTCGCCCATAACGACACGTTTCAGTGCGCCTTGTTTGAAAATACTGAATACAGAAATAGGTAGTTTCTGGTCGCGGCATAATGTAAGTGCCGTTGCATCCATTACTTTAAGGTTTTTAATAATCGCTTCGTCGAAGCTAATGGTTTTGTAACGCATTGCATCAGGATTAATTTTCGGATCATCCGTGTAAATGCCATCTACCTTGGTTGCCTTGATTACGATATCCGCATTCATCTCCATGCCGCGCAAGGCAGCTGCGGTATCTGTGGTAAAAAATGGGTTTCCTGTCCCAGCACCAAAAATGACCACACGTCCTTCTTCCAGGTAACGTATGGCCTTGCCGCGAATATAAGGTTCAGCGACTTGTTCAATGCTTAATGCTGATTGTACACGAGCATTCAAGCCAATATTTTTCATGGCATCTTGTAATGCCATGGCATTCATCACAGTGGCCAGCATCCCCATATAATCAGCCGTGGCCCGGTCCATGCCTTCAGCTGCCGGTGCTACGCCGCGAAAAATATTTCCGCCACCTATCACCACAGCTACTTGTACACCTAAATCGACGACTTCTTTCACTTCGCTCACAATACGTGTGATAGTTGCACGGTTGATACCATAGGCATCATCACCCATTAATGCTTCACCCGAAAGTTTTAGTAAGATGCGCTTGTAAGCTGGTTGAGACACAAGTATTCCTCTTTTTTAAGTTTGCCTATTTAAGCATAAAAAGCCCTATTAATGCCAAAAATAAGCTCAAAAATTTCCATCATGAGACATAAAAAAATGGATCAGCGCGGGGCATAATCCATTTTTGAGTCCACTTCACCAGCGGAAGCTGGCAAATTAGATTTTACACTTTTGCAGCAGCAGCAACTTCAGCAGCATAATCTACAACTGCTTTCTCAATACCTTCACCTACTGTATACATAGTAAATGATGCAACAGAAGCATTTTTAGATTTAAGCAACTGCTCAATTGTAAACTTATCATCTTTAACAAAGACTTGGCTTAGCAAAGTTACTTCTTTCAAAAATTTCTGTACGGTACCGTCAGCGATTTTTTCTAACATCGCTTCTGGCTTGCCAGCTTCTTTTGCTTTTTCGATCGCAACGCGACGTTCAGCGTCGATTAAATCTTGTGAAATGCCTGATGCATCCAATGATTTTGGTTTGGCCGCTGCGATGTGCATCGCGATATCTTTAGCCAAAGCGTCATCACCACCGACCAAATCAACCAATACGCCGATTTTGCTGCCGTGAATGTAGCTGACCAATTTACCTTGTACCGTTGGTCGCACGAAACGACGTGGTGTGATGTTCTCGCCAATTTTTCCAACTAACTGGGCACGTGTTTCTTCAACCGTTGCACCGTTCATTGGCAAGGCACTTACATCGGCGATATCTGCTGGGTTATTAGCGGCAACAACAGCAGCTAACTCATTCACAAACTTTAAGAAATCTTCATTTTTTGCACAGAAGTCAGTTTCTGAGTTAACTTCAATCATCGCGCCAGATTTTCCATCAGCACTAATGCTTACGCCAACCGTGCCCTCTGCAGCTACGCGGCCAGCAGCTTTGCTGGCTTTGTTACCAAAACGTACGCGTAGGATTTCTTCACCACGCGCCATGTCGCCTTCAGCTTCAGTCAATGCTTTTTTACAATCCATCATTGGCGCATCAGTGCGCTCACGTAATTCTTTTACCATGCTTGCGGTAATTTCAGCCATTTTATAGCTCCTTAATAGCTATAAACTAAATTAAGTCTATAGGTTAATTAATTGATATTATGTTTAATTTTAAATTAAAAAGGGGCATTAAGCCCCTTTTTTGAATGAAGCGAATTACTCTGCAGCTGCTTCAGTTACTTCTACAAATTCTTCATCAGCAGATTTAACAATTTCGTTAATCACTGAACTGCGACCTTCCAATACAGCATCAGCAACGCCACGCGCATACAAACGGATTGCGCGGCTTGAGTCATCGTTACCAGGAATTACATAAGCAACACCGTCTGGTGAGTTATTGGTATCAACTACGCCAATCACTGGAATGCCTAATTTAGCCGCTTCAGTGATCGCGCCGCTTTCATGACCTACGTCAATAATGAAAATTGCGTCTGGCAAACCGCCCATTTCCTTGATGCCGCCGATTGAACGCTCGAGTTTTTCAACTTCACGTTTGTAACCTAAAGCTTCTTTTTTGCCGAATTTTTCCAGGCTGCCATCTTGCAACATGGTTTCATAATCATTCAGGCGTTTGATGGATTGTTTAACTGTTTTGAAGTTAGTCAGCATACCGCCTAACCAACGATG
>PERG01000032.1 GCA_002928535.1 Methylotenera sp.
AACATTGGCCTTAGCAGCAATGCTGGGCTTCGGTTTTACTGGTCACACTTATGCTGAAGATGCTGCACCAGCTGCACCCGCAGCGACTGAAGTCGCTGCTCCAGAAGTTGCTGCACCTGAGGCAGCGCCTGTTGCTCCAGTAGAAGCTGCTCCAGCAGCAGAGGCAGCACCTGCTGCTGCAACCCCAGTGCCTGATAAAGGCGATACTGCCTGGATGTTAATTGCCACAGTATTAGTTACTTTAATGGTGATTCCAGGTTTGGCCTTATTCTACGGCGGTTTAGTACGTCAAAAGAATATGCTGTCAGTGCTCATGCAAGTGTTTGTCGTATTCTCCTTAATGGGTGTGTTGTGGGCATTATATGGCTACAGCGTTGCCTTCACGGGCGGCAATCCTTTCTTCGGCGGATTAGGTAAAGCATTCTTAGCTGGCGTAACCCCTGAATCATTAGGCGCTACATTCAGCAAAGGCGTTTATATTCCTGAGTTGGTATTCGTGGCATTCCAATTAACGTTTGCTGCAATCACACCCGCTTTGATTATCGGTGCTTTCGCTGAGCGTATGAAGTTCTCAGCTGTACTGGCATTTATGGTGTTGTGGTTCACATTCGCTTACTTGCCAATGGCGCACATGGTTTGGTACTGGGACGGTCCAGATGCAATCACTGATGCTGCTTCACTGGAAACAGTTTTGGGCAACGCAGGCTGGTTATGGGCTAAAGGCGCACTGGACTTTGCAGGCGGCACAGTAGTTCACATCAATGCTGGTATTGCAGGTTTAGTGGCTGCATTCCTAGTTGGCAAACGTATCGGCTACGGTAAAGAAGCCATGACACCACATAGCTTGACGCTAACGATGGTGGGTGCTGCTTTACTATGGGTGGGCTGGTTCGGTTTCAACGCCGGTTCAAACCTGGAAGCTAACGGCTACGCTGCATTGGCTTTAGTTAACACGATGATTGCTACAGGTGCTGCTACATTATCCTGGACATTCTCTGAGTGGCTCGTTAAAGGCAAACCTTCTATGTTGGGCGCTGCTTCCGGTGCTGTTGCCGGCTTGGTGGCGATTACACCAGCTTGTGGTTTCGTGGGCCCAATGGGCGCTATCGTTATCGGCTTGATCGTTTCACCAGTATGTTATTTCTTTGTAGCTAAGGTGAAATACATGTTCGGTTATGACGACGCTTTAGACGTATTCGGCGTGCATGCCATCGGCGGTGTCGTAGGTGCATTGTTAACCGGCGTGTTTGTTAACCCGGCACTCGGTGGTGCAGGCGTAATCGACTATGTTGCAAATGGTGTTGCTGCTTACGACTTTGGCGCACAAATGACTGCACAGATCTACGCAGTTGTCACGGCGATCGTGGTTTCAGCTGTTGTGTCATTCATTGCACTTAAAGTGGTTGATGTACTCATCGGCTTACGTGTTACTGAAGAATCTGAGCGCGAAGGCTTAGATACTACAGAGCATGGCGAACGTGCATACCATAACTAATCAATTTAGTTAGTTACAAAAGGGCGCGCAAGCGCCCTTTTTTATTGCCGGCAATTTACTCAATTAAAAAATAGTTGACATAAAAAACTAAATAACTAATTATATAGTTATGAAGTCTATTACTGACATGCCGATCGAATTTAAAAATACCGCATCGACTTTTATCGCTCTTGGTGATGAACATCGCCAGCGCATCTTACTAGCATTCGAAAAAGGCGAACGATTGAATATTCTGCAAATCGTTTCGACTACTACACTCAGCCGCACAGCTGTGACCCACCATTTAAAAGTATTGCATAGCGCTGGTGTATTAAATTCAGAGAAAATCGGTAAGGAAGTTTATTTCTGGATTAACCGTAGTAATGTCTTGAGCGCATTACAAAGTGTTCTGACTTACATTGAAAATGAAACCTAATTAAAAATAACTCAAACCAAAAGGATCGTTCATGGTTGCTGTATTCTTAAAATTTATCTGCCGTATTATTTTCCGTGTGGAAGTGACAGGCATCACGAACATACCGAAACAAAACAAGCTATTGATTATTGCCAACCATGAGTCATTTTTAGATGGATTATTGCTTGGTCTTTTTCTACCGATACGCGCTACCTTTGTAGTGCATACCAGCGTCCTAAATAGTTTACTTTTTAGGCAAATATTACGCCTAACCCCATTTCTGGCCGTGGACCCAAGCTCTCCGCTCGCTATGAAAAAAGTCATTAAACTCCTTGAATCCGGCCAACCCGTGGTGATTTTTCCTGAAGGGCGCATCACCTTAACCGGCTCATTAATGAAAGTTTACGATGGTCCCGGCTTTGTTGCGGCTAGAACCGGCGCAACCATTTTGCCAGTCCGAATCGATGGTGCCGCACGCTCTTATTTCAGCCGCTTGCAACATGATGAATCCAAAACGCTATTTCCTAAAGTCACTATTTCCATACTTCCGACAACGCATATTCCCATGCCTGATGCTGTAACTGCCAAATTAAGACGGCGATTATCCGGCGATGCGATGCGCCGTGAAATGCAGAATATGCTGTTCAGTTCGGCGCCCATCAACACATTATTCGAAGCCTTTTTGGATGCAGTCTCCATTTACGGTCGCAAAACAGCGCTGGTCGAAGACATGCGTAAAATAGAAGAGAGTTATGGGGATTTGTTAAAGAAAAGCCTGGCTTTAGGTCGTATTGCAAGCAAAGTAACTACAGCGTATGAAAATGTGGGGGTATTGATGCCTAACGTAACCAATACTATTTGTCTGGTGTTTGGTATGAGCGCGTTTGCAAGGGTACCGGCCATGCTCAACTATACTGCAGGCAGCTCAGGTATCCAAAATGCCTGTACTGTCGCTCGCATCAACACCATTATTTCTTCTCGTGAATTTATTAAAGTGGCGAAACTTGAAGAAGTTGTGGCTGGCTTGAAAGACGTCAAAGTTCTGTATTTGGAAGATTTACGCGCTTCGTTCAATCTATTCGACAAATTGTGGCTCATGGGTTTTGCCTTATGGTTACCCAGACTGGCCATCAAGAAAAGCCATGCCACCGACCCAGCCGTCGTTCTTTTTACCTCTGGCTCAGAAGGCAAACCCAAAGGTGTTGTGCATTCGCATGGCAATATCCTAGCAAATATTGCCCAGATTAAAGCCGTAATCGATTTTTCCATCCAGGATAAATTCATGATGGTGTTACCGCTATTCCATGCCTTCGGCTTTACTTGCGGTGCCATCATGCCTTTGGTAACAGGCACGCGATTATTTGTGTATCCATCACCGCTACATTATCGGGTCATCCCGGAAGTAATTTATGACCGCGGTTGTACGGTGTTATTCGGCACCAGTACTTTTTTAGGCAATTATGCAAAATTTGCCAACCCTTATGACTTTTACAAATTGCGTTATGTCGTGGCAGGTGCAGAAAGACTCAGTGAAGAAGTCCGGAAAGTCTGGGCTGACAAGTTTGGCATCCGCATTTTAGAAGGCTATGGCGCAACTGAATGTGCGCCTGTGTTAGCTGTAAACACGCCCATGGCCAACAAGAACGGTTCAGTAGGCACATTAATGCCCGGTCTGGAACCCAAACTGGAAGCGGTTCCAGGCATTGATTGTGGAGGCTTGCTCTATGTACGCGGCCCAAATGTGATGCTCGGTTATTATTTATACGATCAACCTGGGGTCATACAACCGCCACAAGACTTTTGGTATAACACCGGCGATATTGTGGAAATTGACAACGATGGCTTCTTGTTTATTAAAGGCCGGGTCAAACGCTTTGCAAAGGTTGCGGGTGAGATGGTATCGCTAGAAACGGTAGAAGATATTGCCAACCATGCCTCTCCCCAGCATCAACATGCTGCAACCACCCAGATAGATGCGCAGCGTGGTGAAAACATTATTCTTTTTACTACTGACTCAACACTCACTCGTGAACAACTGGCTAACAGCACTAGAGAACTAGGAAGCCCAGAGCTAGCAATTGCACGTAAAGTGACTGCGATAGAAGAACTGCCGCTTTTAGGGACCGGCAAAACCGATTATGTCACTTTGAAACAGATGGCAGAAAATGAAAAATAAAAATAAAAACAAAAAAAAGAATACATTCGCCGCTGCCATATCAATACTCCTCGCTGTTAACGGCTTAACCAGTCAAGCTGAGAGTTTTTTTGATTACGCATTGAACAATCATGCGCTGGGTCTTTATAGTGGCAATCAATTCCAGCTTAATCATGGTGCTTGTCAAAATTGTCCTATTACACCGCAAGCATTGTGGTACTTCGAGCAGGAAACCATTGCCATCCCATTCAGCAATGCTAAAAGCTTTGACCCAAGTTTAAGTGCTCAGAACGACGTTAAACAATGGTATCGGACCCCAACTAATCCTTCAATGCCACCATTAATTTGGTTAGGTTCACCCCATATTACTTCAGGAAAACTCAGCCAGAATGGAAAATGGCTGGAAAATGCAAATAGCAAAATCCAGTTAACCATTACCCCCAAAATTGAAAGTAATCTCTCCTACTACAATGTGAACAGTGAGCAACACTTCGCGGGGCGAAATATAGTGGTTCGGGGCACCAGCCAAGATGCTCAATTCACAGCGCGCAGCATGTGGCCACTCGATTACAATTTGAATTTACAACAGATTCCCTATCAACCTCTAGCTTCCCAAGAAACCATCGCCGATTTAATCCGTGCCCAGAATGGCGGGGCAGATAAACCTTTTGCTGCACGCGTTTTGTATAAAAAGCCGGAGCTAGTCAGTCTGGAAAATAAGCCCGTGCTAGGCTTTGTACTTAATGGCGCACAGGGGGACGATGATGAAGCGCATGGCGGCCATTTTGCCGTCGCCACCGGGCGGTTCGGTGCCAATGGCGAATGGCATGATTGGTTAGTCAACAACTTCTACAACCTGGGTGCCGTAAGTGAAAAAGGCATTATTGCGGCAAGCTTACCGATGGATAGCTACCAAGGTGATTTGAATAGCGGTCAATCCTGGTATCGTCCTTCTTATATGCTCGTGGCAGTACTCAAAGATGAGCGCAGCGCCGCCACATATCAAAGTGCCATCAACCGGGTAATGCAGCATTTTTACCGGCAGGACTTTTCTTATCGTCACGCAGGGGTGAATTGTGCAGGTATCAATGTAGAGACATTACGTTCACTTGACTGGAACATTCCTAAACATGGTGCGACCAACTTATCGAAAGCTTTTGTAGCACTGCCCTATAAAGCGATTAGCGATATGAGCCTCGAGAGTGGCTTGAAAGCTTACGATTACTTGAGTGCAGAGCAAACCAATTTATATCCTTTTGTCACGTTTGAAACCATAGGCAATGACTTATTGACTCGCATTGCTAAAGGCCAAGCGAATAGCGCATTTGAGAAACAACTGGCTGATGATCTGGAAGCGATTATCTATGTGCATATTCCGCAATTTCCCTCTTCACGAGCCATGGGTCAGGCACCTGTCGCATCTTTAGATGAGTACATGGCCCGTACCCCGGCTGATATGGCTGAGTGGAAAATTATTCCAGTAGGTGCGCGTCAGTTCCCTGAAGCTTTAAAAGACAAAAATGCACCCGCCGATGCTATTCGCCCTGCCTACTACGGATTAGCCGCATGGCTCGTGATTTTAATATTAATGCTTTTCGGCCTACGAAAAATTTTACAAAAATTATATAAGAAGAATTACGATGAATCGCAGACAATTTAACAAAAGATTGGTGGGTGGCGCGGCATTATTAGCCACTTCTAGCCTGAGTTATGCAGGCGTCAAGCTTTGGCCTGAAGCTGGTTTGAGTAATCCATGTTTAACGGGTTTACCAGATACGTTGAAGAATCATCCCTTGATGGCCCAAATATGGGAAGGCATCGATGCTCAGCAAGTATGGGACAGCCATGTGCATATCGTTGGAGTGGGCGACTCTGATTTAGCAGGCAAACAGGAGCGTGTATGGTTCCATCCTAATATGGATAGTTATTGGCATCCTATCCTTAAAATACAGAAAAATTTCTATATGAATGGCGGTTGTGTGGCTACGGGGCGTGTTGACGATAGTTATGTCGAACGCCTTGTACAAATCTCCCGGGAAATGCCCGCTGGATACAAATCCATGTTGTTCGCTTTTGACTGGTATCACGATGAGCAAGGCCGACCAAACAAAGAACATTCCATTTTCCATGTGCCGAATCAATATGTAGCCGATATCGCCAAGCAACACCCACAACATTTTGAATGGGTCGCTTCTATACATCCTTATCGCCAAGACTGTGTCGATGCGCTAGAAAAAGTCTATGCATTAGGTGCACGGGCCATCAAATGGCTGCCATCTGGGATGGGGATTGATCCTGCCTCAGCAAGCTGTGACCGCTTTTATCAAAAGCTCCATGATTTAGATTTACCCATAATTAGCCATACCGGACGGGAAAGTGCCGTGCAAGGCGGTGATCAAGCGCATGGCAATCCACTACGAATGCGTCGCGCACTAGATAACGGTGTGCGCGTTTTATTGGCGCACTGTGCAAGTGATGGCCACGATGAAGATTTAGATAACAATAATCGATCTATTAAAAGCTTCGATCTATTTAGCCGTCTGATGGATACGCCTGAATATGAAAAATTAGTCTTTGGTGAAATTTCAGCGCTGACGCTAATCAATCATGCTTGGGCAATCAAACCTGTATTAGCACGGCAAGATTGGCAGCATCGATTGATTAATGGCTCAGATTATCCACTACCAGGTATTGTGCCGCTCATTTCCACCCAAACACTTGCCTGGAGAGGGCTATTGAAGGACGAGCATTTATTGTTCCTGCAAAACCTGCGTCACTACAACCCGCTAATGTTTGACTTTGCAACCAAGCGTTTAATGCAATATGAAGGCAATACTTTCAATCAATCTGTATTTGAAACCAGAAGTTTTTTCGAGAAAGTTAAGGCATGATGAATAACAATATCAACAAACAATCACTGCATTCGCGCGGTATGATCGCGGTGCTTTCTGCACAGTTCCTATCAGCCTTAGCTGACAATGCCTTGTTATTCGCTGCCATCGCCTTATTGCTCTCCAACAGCGCGCCCAGTTGGCAAATTCCCATGCTGCAGGAATTTTTTGTCGTGGCCTTTATTCTGCTTGCGCCTTTTGTCGGCCCATTTGCAGACGGGTTTCCCAAAGGACGTGTGATGTTAATTTCAAACATGCTGAAGTTTATAGGGGCAAGTACTATGTTACTGGGCCTTAACCCACTATTAAGTTATGGTTTGGTGGGCTTAGGTGCAGCGGCATATTCACCGGCCAAATACGGCATCTTGAGTGAACTGGTGAGCGATAAAGATTTAGTCAAAGCCAACGGCATGATGGAAGGTTCTACCATCGTCGCCATTTTATTAGGCGCGGTAGCAGGAGGCATGCTGGCTGGTAACTCTGTCAATCTGGCATTAATAACGGTATGCAGTTGCTATTTAGCAGCAGCGTTTGCTAACACCTTGATTCCCCGCCTACCGGCATTTAAGCAGAATCAGGCTTTTGCTTTCTATACGCTGGTGAATAACTTTATTCTTGCTTTGAAGACTTTGTTTGCTAATCGTGATGCACGATTATCTTTACTCGGTACCAGCGTATTCTGGGGTGCAGGCTCTACGCTACGCTTATTATTAGTAGCCTGGGTACCGGTAGCCTTGCATATTACCGATCTCAGTATGCCTGCAAATTTAAGTGGTGCTGTGGCTATTGGCATTGCTGTAGGTGCAGCAATAGCGGCAAGTACAATTACTTTGCAAAAGGTCCAGCGCGTATTGCCGGTAGGGATGATGATAGGTTTGTTAATCATCGCGTTTGCTCAACTTTCCAATTTATATCTGGCCATTGCCTTTTTAATCATGATCGGTGCAGCAGGTGGCTTCTACGTAGTGCCATTGAATGCACTATTGCAGGAACGGGGCCATGAAACCGTAGGGGCAGGCAATGCCGTGGCAGTACAAAACTTTTTTGAGAACTGCACGATGTTAACTTTAGTGGGCATCTATGTCGTCATGGAAAAAAACGGTATGCCCATTGTGCAAATCGCCACCATTTTTGGCGCGGTCATCTTCATTAGCATTAGCCTGATTGCAGGAACGCGATACTTCCGAAAATAAAAACAATGTACATATTGGGTGCCTAACATATTAAGTGCTTACACTTCTATCATTCAAAAGTGTCATGTAAATGCAATAAAGCTTTATAAAACATAAAGCTTTATAATTGCACCTATTATTAATTGCTTGATCGCATCATGACCATCAGAAACACCTTTTCCAGGTTTTGGCAGCGCTTAAATACCAGCGGACCTTATGCCCCATTACTCGCGATGTTTGCACTTAGCTTGGTGGTGTTGAGTGTTTCACGTTTTGGCCTCGTTGTTTGGAAATTGGACCGTGTAGATGCAACCCATCAACTAGCGAATGTACTTTTACAGGGCTTGCGGGTGGATATCATTTTGCTGAGCTTATTCAGTTTGATTCCTGTGTTTTTGCTGCCGATATTTACCATTGCAAAATGGTGGCGCGCCTGGCAAATATTGACTTATTTCTGGGTCATTCTTGCGCTGATACTAATCGTATTCCTAGAAGTGGCTACACCCGGATTTATTGCTGAATACGATGTGCGACCCAATCGCATTTTTGTTGAATACCTGAAATATCCACATGAAGTGGTGAGCATGCTATGGGGTGGTTTCCGTATCCATATTTTTGCAAGCTTAATATTTATAGTGCTTACCATGCTGTTTATGCGAAACTTCATGAAGCCATGGTTAACCATGCCATCTCGCTGGAGTATGGCTAAAATATTGATTACCTGGCCACTGGTATTTATCCTGTTAGTACTGGGAATTCGTTCTACTTTAGGCCACCGCCCTGCCAATCCGGCATTTTTTGCGATTACTGCAGACAGCATGGTCAATAGCCTAGTGCTTAACTCAGGTTATTCAGTCATTTACGCGACGTACAATCTCATCAAAGAAGATAAATCCAGTGAGATGTACGGCAAAATACCGCGTGAAGAAATCTTTAAACTCACGGGCAATCAAGATACGGATATTCCGACGCTGAAAACGTTAATCCCGAGCCAGAAACGCGGCAAGCCATTGAATCTGGTCATCATTCTGCAAGAAAGCTTGGGCGCTACATTTGTAGAATCATTAGGCGGCGTTCCTGTCACTCCTAATCTGGAAAAACTTAAAGACGAAGGCATCTGGTTTGAACAGCTATATGCTACTGGTACACGGTCTGTGCGCGGGATTGAAGCTGTCACTACTGGCTTTCAACCTACGCCAGCGGATAGCACCGTGAAGCTTTCCAAGTCCCAGAAAAACTTCTTTACTATCGCCGCCTTATTAGCCAAACAAGGCTATAGCACTGAGTTTATCTATGGCGGAGAATCCCATTTTGACAATATGCGCGGTTTCTTTACAGGCAATGGCTTCAAGCATATTGTTGAGCAAAAAGACTATAAAAACCCCATATTCGTGGGTAGCTGGGGTGCCTCAGATGAAGATTTGCTCAATAAAACCCATGAACAACTGCTGGCACACCATCAAAGTGGAAAACCATTTTTTACCTTAGCTTTTTCCTCTTCTAACCATGCGCCGTTTGAGTTTCCTGATGGCCGCATTGAACTCTATGAACAGCCAAAAGCGACCGAAAATAACGCTGTTAAATACGCAGATTATGCAATAGGTGAATTCTTTAAAAAGGCTAAAAATAGTCCTTATTGGAAAGATACTGTATTCCTCATTGTAGCGGACCATGATATTCGTGTGCGCGGTGATACGCTGGTGCCCATTGAGCGGTTTCATATACCCGGGCTCATTCTGGGGGCTGATATTAAGCCACAGCGCATGACCACTGTGGCCAGCCAAATCGACTTACCCGTCACGGTACTGTCATTAATGGGCATTACCGCGCAGCACCCTATGACTGGTCGCGATTTATCCAGCGAACCCGTGGGTACTGAAGGCCGGGCTATGATGCAATACAATGACAATTTTGCTTGGATGGAAGATCAGGCTGGTAAAAAAAAGGTGGTCGTTTTAAGGGCAGGTAAAAAGCCGGCGCACGGCGAATACGACGCCAACATCAAGAAATTAGCTGAAGTTAATCCGCCGGATGATGCAAAAGCACGTGAGCAACGTGCCTTAGCCAACTCTTTATTGCCAGACTTGTTATACAAAGAGCAGCGCTATCGCTTGCCTAAATAAGCATTGCTCCGATTGAGAACCCTTACTTACTTATGAATCAACCTAACGTACTGACTTGGTCTATTTTATTAAAGGCCCTGTCATATACACTCCGTGGCAAATTGCGCGTCAGGCGGCGCTATTTACCGCTGCAAAATCAACAAATCCCTGAAGATTTCATTGGTGTCGGAGTCGCTTCTGCGCCTGATCCACCAATGGATAATTATGTGATCCAGCAATTAAACCAATTGTCCATTAAGCAAGTACGGCTGGATTTCACTTATGGGGATTTAACAAGCTTTAATGCCCGTTTTCTAGACCGGCTGTTGAAAGAAGGATTTGCCGTCAGCCTGCACCTGATTCAGCCATTTGAAAATGCCCGCCGCATGCAATTTACTGATGAACAGCAACAATGGCGCCACTTTTTGGCTGAGGTGCTGCAACGTTTTGGTAAACAGGTATTACAGGTGGAGATTGGTAATACCATAAACCGCAAACGCTGGTCAGGCTATCATTTACCTGGCTTCCTAATCGCTTGGGGTATTGCGTATCAAGAAATAAAAAAAGAGCAAATCACACTAGCGGGACCCAATATATCGGATTTTGAGCCTTTCTATAATATTGGCATATTGAGTTTATTAAAGTCACGCAGCCAGCTGCCTGACATCCATACCAATAACTTATTCAGCGAGCGCGTTGCAGAGCCTGAGCAATTTGATCATCGGATTTTGAAATTCAGCTGGCTGACGAAGCTCATTAAAGTTAACCTCATCGCCAAAGCCCGCATCCTTAAGAAAATCAGTAACGACTTTGGCATCAAACGCTTGATTTCACCAGTCGCATTTTGGGCGATTTACCGTATTTTCCGCACTTTGCCAGACGCCAAGCAGAAACAGGCAGATTATGCAGCAAGGTATTTATTACTTTGTGCCGCATCGGGCAGCTTAAGACAGGTATTCTGGGGCGCGCTGATTTGCCACCGCGAAGGCCTGATCGATGATGGTTTAAGCGATGACCAATATCCAGCTTTAGAACGCGTCGCACACTACGCTAGCGTCGATGGCAATTTAAACGAATTTCAGTTGAACCCGAGCTTTCACGCTATTAAAACGGTTGCCAACTTCATTCAGGGAAGTGAGTATATAGGCCCGCTCACCACAGCGCATCGATTAAAAATACATCATTTTTGTTCGCCGACTTTGGATATCCATGTTGCCTGGACTATCAACGGCAAAGTAGCATTGCTTAATGAGTTGTATCGTAAAGAAGATTTGGCGCGTGCCGAAATTATAGATCGTGATGGCGTCAAATTAGAAGGGGCAGCATTGATTACAGAGTCCCCGATATACTTATGCTGGCCACGTGGTGGTATAGCGCCAAACTCGGTAAATAAGCCAATACTGGCAAAAGATTTATCTATCCACGTGCATATTGAAGGTTTGCATTACTTTCCTATCCAAGAAGCAGGCTGGTTTGGCATGATCTTAGCCAAAAATGCGCATGAGGCTGCTTTGCTATGGCAAATGTTGCAGCCGGCTAACCTGCAAAGACCGGATAAATCGGCTGCCTTGCGCCATGCACGTAATGCGATTTGGCCGTTGCCGGATCCGAGAGATCCAAATCGACAAGTGACGGTTAAACAACCTGTCAAAATGTATCCCCATAAGGCCTTTCTTGATCGATTTAAACCCAGTAAAGCGATGCGTAGCTGGAATGGTGCGGTAGAACTGTTAAGACGCGGGATAGATACTGCACATCCGGTCGCTTTCTTTGAAAAAACCGGTGACCTTACCTTAAAGCAGAATTTCTACATTTGTGATTATGTTGATGCCGATTGTTCAGTGGGTGAAATGTTCGGCTGCTTTGCCCAGGGTAACACCGAATTCATTAGCAAAAATGGTAAGCGCATCAGTGCAGAAAAAACCTATAGCCAAATCGCCTATTACGTCATGAACATGCATAAGCGCGGCGTATTCTTCCGTGATTTATCAGGCGGCAATGTCTTGGTTAAGATTTTACCTAATGAGACCTTACATTTCTCATTGATCGATACCGCGCGCGCGCGTTTTTATAATATGCAAACGCCTATGGGGGAGCGTTTATCTGATATGGTCCGCATCTGCCATAAATTGCATTGGGCAGGGCGTACTCGCTTAATGCGCTTGTATCTTGGTTCTGGTAAAAGATCATTTAGCTTTAAATACCGCCTACCATTTTATTTATATGATGCAAAAGTTTGGCTGAAACGCAGAATCGGACGTAAAGGCATCAAAAAAATGATCCATTGGTTTAAACAGAAAAGCAAAGCTTAGATCTCTAATGATTTTCATGAGTGTTTTTTAATGAGAAGGGTCATGTTGTTAATTTGCATTAGCCGTATGATGCATTACACGTAATGCAAATGCGTAAGCAAAAGCGATACGAAATTAATCAAAAAAGGAGAACTACTATGTGGACAAAACCAGCTGCTACTGAAATGCGTTTCGGTTTCGAAGTTACAATGTACGTAATGAACAAGTAATTGTTCACTCGTATGTGAAAAGGGTGCTTTTAGCACCCTTTTTATTTGTCTAAATTTCTAAAGTGAACCATTTAATCTAACGGTTATTTGATCATAAATTCTTTAGGCAATAATACCCAAATTTTACCTGCTTGCTTCATGGCGCCTGCTCTGGCACCAGCCTCATTACCAGCCCCCCAGAAGAAATCTGCCCGCACGCCGCCTTTAATGGCGCCACCAGTGTCCTGCGCCATCATTAATCGCTTTAAAGGTTTTGGGCTATTAGGTTCAGTGGTCGATAAAAAGATCGGCGCACCTAAGGGTATATATTTTGGATCCACCGCAACGCTTTTCTCGGCCAGGATAGGCACACCAAGGGCACCTAAAGGCCCTGGTAAGTTGGCCGGCAGCTCCCTGAAAAATACATAGCTGGGGTTCTGGTTAAGCAGTTCACGCAATTTTTCCAAATTGTTACGCGCCCAATTTTTGATGCCCTGCATGGATGCCTTATCTAAAGTCAACTCGCCACGATCTACTAACAAACGACCAATCGAGTTGTAGGTATGACCATTCTGGTCTGCATAGCCAATATGCACTTGCTTCCCATTATCTAACTGAACTAAACCGGAGCCTTGAATCTGCAGGAAAAATACATCGATGATGTCATCCACGTACATGAACTCGCGCCCTTTCAAGGGAGACGGCAAAGTTTCAATTTCTGCGCGATTATAATAGGGCACCAATTTATTACCCACCAGCCTGCCGCGCACCCGCTTAAATTTTAAATCCGGGTAGACACTATCTAGCTCTACAGTAATTAAATCGTCGGGCTTCTGATAAAGGGGGTATGGATATTGGGCAGATTTCGTGCGGCTACCTTTCAGCAAGGGTTCGTAATAACCCGTAATCATACCGCTATCAGTACCATCTAAATTAGTCGCTTTGTACACAGTGAAATATTGCTTAAAGTAACTTTTAACAGCCTCATCCGACGGGCTGCCGTAACTCTGCTTATTAAGCAAGCCTGCAGCATTGCAAGCATTTTGCCACATCGGTTTATTGGCTAGTGCTACACAGCTTTGCATCCATGCTGGCCAAGCCACACTTGCATTATCTTGTTCAAATCCATCAAGTTCTTCCCATTTGGCGGGTTTCAGTAAACTGTAGTCTTGAACTTTGGTGATTGACTCTGGTTTTCCGACCTGCGGTTTCCCAGCTTCAATTGCATCGGCAATTGGAATCTGAACAGGGGCTTCAACATTCTTATCACAATTGCACGGGGCACTTGGTACTACGACTGGCGCTTTTGGTTTATCAACTTTAATGTTCTTATTGGCACATCCCACACTTGATGCAGCTACAACCATAAGAAAAAGTACTGTGGAGGCTTTAATCAATTTAATCCTTTCTTAGGTGTCGCTAACAGACTTAATGCAACACCCTGGGCATTGCAAGTATGAATGGATGAATGATGGCCTCAAATTTAACGCCATCTTCCGCTACCATTTGATAAGTGCCTTGCATTTGCCCAACCGGGGTATTAATGACTGTACCACTGGTATATTCAAAATACTCATCAGGCTTTAAGAAAGGCTGTTCACCGATCACGCCCAAGCCTTTCACTTCATTCGTGATGCCATCGGCTTGGCTAATAATCCAATGCCGACTGATTAATTGCACGGCGATATTTCCGGTATTTTCAATTTCCACATGGTAAGCAAAGGCATATTGATTTTGCTCCACATTGGATTGTTCAGGTATAAAAACCGCTGTTACGTTTACCGTACATTCATAACGTTTTTCGTTCGTCATTAAGCAATCAAACCTGTCGTTGGAGAGCTTGGGCTTGCGGAATACAGTTTTTTTGGCATACGACCAGCCAAATAAGCCTCACGCCCGGACTCTACTGCTTTTTTCATTGCAGAAGCCATGAGTACCGGATCTCGAGCCGCTGCAATGGCAGTATTCATTAATACGCCCTGGCAACCTAATTCCATCGCAATAGCCGCATCGGAAGCAGTACCCACGCCAGCATCCACTAACACAGGAATTTTGGCATTCTCAATAATGATCTGCAGATTCCAAGGATTTAAGATGCCCATGCCTGAGCCGATCAATGAAGCCAATGGCATCACTGCTACACAGCCAATTTCTTCTAGTTGTTTGGCAATAATCGGATCGTCCGAGCAATACACCATGACATCAAACCCGTCTTTAACCAATGTTTTGGCTGCAGCAATCGTCTCAATCATATTTGGATATAAGGTATTAGGATCACCCAGTACTTCCAATTTGACCAATTTGTGACCATCTAGGAGTTCACGGGCCAAACGCAAGGTACGCACTGCGTCATCTGCGGAATAGCAACCAGCGGTATTAGGCAGATAAGTAAACTCTTCTGGAGGTAAATAATCTAGTAGCGAAGGCTCTCCCGCAGTTTGGCCAATATTGGTACGGCGGATCGCTACTGTGATAATTTGTGCGCCACTTGCATCTATCGCAGCACGCGTCTGGGCAAAATCCTGATATTTCCCGGTACCTACCAGTAAACGCGAGTGATAGGTTTTATCTGCAATTTTCAAAAAATCTGACAACTTTATTCCTTAAATAAAATTAACTTATCCGCCACCCACAGCGCCAACTATTTCCAGCTTATCGCCATCATGTATAAATGTTTCGGAAAATTGGCTACGTGGAATAATTTCGCCGTTACGCTCAATTGCCAAACGTTTGCCCACTAACGCTAAATGCGTGACCAAATCTGTCACATTACACTGCTGAAAATCGAAACTACGGGCCTTGCCATTGATGGTAATTAACATGATGGGATCGATACGAGTTAGAAAGTAAGCAAGTCTGCTGCTCGCAGCATCTTTGCATCGCAGCTAAATTACTTTGTAAAACATCATTTTACGGAAATTATAGCTACCTTAGCAAACCCTATATCTAAGTTATATTGTCACTGGCTATTGTCATCCATATAAAGATAGGCACGTTATATGCATAACTTAAAATAATATTGCTTAATATTGTTCGTTAACTTAATGATATTCATTAGGAATTTTTTAATATATACTTTTTCAAATTCTTACTGGAACACAATTCCAGAGAATTTAATCAATCCCAAAAGGAAAATTATTATGCAACTTGCAACACCGTTTTTAATACCCTCTGCTACCGATATTTCAGAGCGCCCGACAAAAAAACCTACTAGCGCTAAAGTAAAACTAGATTCCAGTAAAGTTTTGGCCAGTGATCAAACTACACAAGAAGCACCTACTGAACTAGCCCATCAGAACCTGGCTAGACTGCTTGCTTCATGCGGTGACTGTGTTTAGTTTTAAATAGTCGTTTAGTTTTAACATTGATGAATGATTTGGCGTACTGCCAATAGCATTCTTTTCTGTAAAAAACCTTTCACACTGGCGCTTGCGCAGTTACCAAATCCATATCAAGGTTATAGGTCTCAGCAAAATCCGCATCAATACTACCCAGCACTTCACTAATCCTGGTGACTTCCATTATGTCACCTTGCAATTTTGCCATAAGGCCTAGCTGATAATAAGCAGTCGAATGCGAAGGCGCCAGCGTTAGCACGCGGTTGTAACTTTTTTTAGCCGCCTTGTAATCTTGCAAACCTTGTTGTGCCAACCCCAAATGTAACCAAGCCTCTGGGGTGTCGGGTTCAACAGTTACCCAAGCTTTTGAAATAAGCTCCAAGGTACTCCAGGCTTCGGTTTGTAAAGGCTGTACTACTTGCATGAAAAATGGCCGTTCATTTTCCGGCACATCCCAAAAAGGCTGCTCCATTTGTGCGGTCAGCTCCACATCGGGTTGTTCCAATAAATCTTTTACCCATTCCACCGGCAAACTAAAATATTGGCTTCTACGGCCCGGACTTTTAAAAGTCGTAAAGCCCACCAATTTCCCGTCATAATCCAATAAGGCACCACCACTGGCGCCCATCTTAAAACCAGCCGTTGTACGCACCAACACACTGCCATCGAGGGGGATCAAGGCTTTCACGGTCCCGAAAGATTCCACCGGTTTTGGTGAATTGCCGGAATAACTCAAGGCCATCACATGCTGTTCATAGTGAAGTTTATCAGCCTCCCCATACTCAAACGGCTTAAGCGGAAGGTTATCGAATTTCAAGATACATAAATCATGACGCCAATCAGCCTTGAGCGCGATAGGTGCGAAACTTTCACCCATTTTATTTACGGCAATACCACGCGCATTGGCAATTACGTGGCAATTAGTCGCTACATGGTTTACAGCGACTACGACGCCGGAACCAACACCAAGTCTGCCTTGCGCGTCTTCAATATGAACCTTTGCTACGGATTGACTCAATGCAAGGACTAACTCGGGTTTAGGGGGTTGTGCTTGGACTAAAGGTGAGAAAAGGCACACAGCACATCCAGCAATGAGTGCTTTAGTGCGCAATGACTGATGAGCGTTTTCCATACAATCCCCTTCAAATCAGTTCGCTTGAACTGTGCAGATGTGAATCACGACGATCTAATTATATGGAAACTTTAACCAGAATTAAGTTCTACTTTTAGTCCATTGTGACTAAGCGATTAACCCTAAACCACTGATGCCGTTGTACAATTACGCCTAAATTTATATTCGCGAAAGTTTACATTAAGCCCATGAACGTTTTAAGCCAAATTGCTGACATTGATACTCCAACCGGAGTGATGCGCACTTATATTCACCGCCCTGTCAATGAGGGAAAATACCCAGCCATCCTGTTTTATTCAGAGATTTTCCAACAAACCGGTCCAATTGAACGCGCAGCGAAAATCATGGCGAGTCATGGTTATGCAGTGCTGGTGCCGGAAGTTTTTCATGAATTAAATCCAATCGGCACTGTGCTTGGCTATGACGATGCCGGGCGTGATAAAGGCAATGCCGATAAAGCAGCCAAAGATGTGCAAGGCTACGATACTGACAATGCCGCGATGATCACTTTCGTGAAAAAGCAACCTTGGTATAACGGTAACATCGGTGCCATGGGCTTCTGTATCGGCGGGCATTTAGCTTTCCGCGCGGCCTTACAGCCTGAGATCAAAGGCACGGCTTGTTTCTATGCGACTGACTTACATACGCAGATTATCCCGAATAAACCGGATCAGCACAGTATGGATCGCTTAAGCGATATCAGTGGTGAAATGCTTATGATTTGGGGCAAACAGGATAACCATATTCCGACGACTGGTCGTTTGGAAGTGTACAAAAAAATGACCGACGCCAACCTGCATTTCACGTGGCACGAATTCAATGCGCAACATGCATTTATGCGCGATGAAGGCGAACGTTACGACCCGCAGACAGCAGCGCTGGGTTATCAGCTGGCACTCAACCTATTCAGCAGAACATTAAGCCAATAATTGTATATATTTGCTGATCAAGACTATTTAACAGAAAAATCAAACAATAAAAAAAGCCCCGCATGCGGGGCTTTTTGCTGTAACCGAGGGGGTTAAGCCTCAACCGTTCTTTATACTTCCAATTGCGGACGACCTGCTTCCGGCCAATCCAGATGGTAGAACTGACCACGTGGTTGGTCTTTACGCTCATAGGTATGCGCACCGAAGAAGTCACGTTGGCCTTGCAGCAGGTTCGCTGGCAGGTCTGCACTCCGGTAACCATCGTAGTAAGCCAAAGCAGCGGCAAAGCCTTGCGCAGGGATACCGTTAGTCACCGCCAGGGCAATCACTTTACGCCAGCCTGCTTGACCTTCGTTCATTGCATTGGTGAAGTATGGATCCAGCATGAGGTTTTTCAAGCGTGAGTTCAATGCATAGGCATCGGTGATTTTTTGCAGGAAGCGGGCGCGGATGATACAACCGCCGCGCCAGATTTGTGCGATCTCACCAAAGTTGAGTTTCCAGTTGTAAGCCACTTGCGCTTTATCCATCAATTGGAAGCCTTGGGCATACGCGCAGATTTTTGAGCAATACAATGCGTTTTTGATCGCTTCGATGATCGCCACTTTATCTGTTTCTTTTACCAGCACTGGGCCTTTAAGGATTTTGCTGGCTTCCACACGTTCTTCTTTCAAACTGGAAAGTGCGCGTGCATACACAGCTGCGGCGATGGCATTGGCAGGCGCGCCTAATTCAAGCGCGTTGGCTGCGGTCCATTGGCCTGTGCCTTTTTGGCCTGCTGTATCCAGGATCTGGTCTACCAGGAAACCTTTGCCCATTGGGTCTTTTTGTTGCAGGATGTCTGCAGTAATTTCGATCAGGAAGCTTGAGAGTTCGCCCTTATTCCACTCGGCAAATACTTGACCAA
>PERG01000033.1 GCA_002928535.1 Methylotenera sp.
AATTCCTTGAAATGTGACCAGAAGGGAAAGCCGGGGCAATAGTGAAGCGTTTGTGCCACCCAATTCCCGTGTCTGGCACGGTTAAAAAATTAGGTGAACGCCGTTACAAACCGGTGGTTTGTAAACCGAGCCTGGGATTTGCAGACAAATCTCGCAACGTTCCTCGGTTAATATTACTAAGTACTTTTTGCTTCTTACTCGCCAGTTAAGCTGGTTTTGAGGATATACAAAAAGGTGCTAAAAAAGGACTGTAAGTATAATGAAATCATCGCCTTTGTAAAGCGATGATTTCATTACAATTTATTTACAAACCGGCCGCAGCTCTTAATGCAGCCGCTTTATCGGTAGCTTCCCAAGTAAACTCGGGCTCATCACGACCAAAATGACCATAAGCTGCAGTTTTGGCATAAATCGGACGCAATAGATCCAGCATTTGCACAATGCCTTTAGGGCGCAGGTCAAAATGTTCGAGCACTAAAGCGGTTAACTTCTCGTTAGAAATCTTACCTGTGCCATAGGTTTCCACCATCACGCTGGTCGGTTTAGCGACGCCAATGGCGTAACTTACCTGCACCAGGCATCGATCTGCCAAGCCTGCGGCGACGATATTTTTCGCCACATAGCGGCCTGCGTAAGCAGCGCTACGGTCTACTTTGGAAGGATCTTTGCCAGAAAAAGCACCGCCACCGTGTGGAGCTGCTCCACCATAGGTATCGACGATGATTTTACGGCCAGTTAAGCCGCAATCGCCCTGAGGACCGCCAATAACAAAGCGACCTGTCGGGTTTACCATAAACTTAATGTCACCCTTGATGAGCTCTTTAGGCAACATAGGCTTGATGATTTCTTCGATCGTCGCTTCGCGGATAGCTTCCAGCGTCATTTCGGGGGCGTGCTGTGTGGAAATTAACACTGTATCGATCTTGAAAGGCTTACCATCTACATATTGTACGGTCACTTGCGATTTCGCATCCGGACGCAGCCAGGGTAAACGGCCGTCTTTACGCAATTGCGCCTGGCGCTCCATCAAACGGTGACTTAACCAGATCGGCAATGGCATAAGTTGCGGTGTTTCATTTACCGCATAGCCGAACATCAGGCCTTGGTCACCAGCACCTTGGTCCAGATTGTCGTCATAGGCTTTGTTTACACCTTGAGCAATATCAGGGCTTTGTTTATCGTATGCGACTAATACCGCACAGCCTTTATAATCAATGCCGTATTCAGTATTGTCATAGCCGATACGTTTAATCGTGTCACGTGCAACCTGAATGTAATCGACATTGGCGTTAGTGGTGATTTCGCCCGCCAATACGACTAAACCGGTGTTACATAAGGTTTCTGCCGCGATACGTGAATGGTTGTCTTGTGCCAGGATGGCATCTACGATTGCATCGGAGATTTGATCGGCGACTTTGTCCGGGTGACCTTCAGATACGGATTCTGAAGTAAATAAATATTCGTTCATGACCTGCCTTGGAAGAAAAAGTTAGTAAAAATGCTGACTAAAGGCTGAAGCGAGCATCAAAAGAAGCAAGATTGTACACTAGAAAATACTGAACACATTTTAACCATTTATTTTTGCATGCGTGATTTGTGATGGATTAACTTGCTAGAATACAAATAGTTAACCTATTGATGAGCGGAATAATCGCCGGCTCTATAAGTTCATGTTAAATCCGTTTTACAAAACCTTACTAAAAATAATTGCTTTTTTACCTTTGCCACTTATCCATGGTTTGGGATTTTTGCTTGGTTGGATTTCCTATCTATATGATAAAAAATTGGCCCGACGCATTCGCAATAATCTGTATAAGTCCAATATCACCGTAAATGCCAAAGCAAAAAAAAGGTTGATCCGTTTAACAATAAGTGAAACCGGCAAAAGTATCCTAGAAACATTAGCAATCTGGACTAAGTCTCAACGAAGTGTTTTAAAGTGGGTCAAGTTTTGCGATGGCTGGCAGCATGTTGAATCAGCATTAGCGGCCAAAAAAGGCATTATTTTTCTCACACCACATCTAGGCTGTTTCGAAATTACGTCTCGCTATTATGCTGCACAACATCCTTTGACAGTATTATATACCCCGGCTAAAAAGCAATGGCTTGCAGATATTATGGATTCGGGCCGCGAACGCAGTAAAACACAATTAGCGCCAGCTAATTTGAATGGTGTACGACGCTTATTAAAGGCGCTCAAAAGTGGTGAGGCGGTTGGCATATTGCCAGATCAAGTACCTGATGAGGGCGACGGCGTAGTAGCCACTTACTTCGGCCAACCTGCGTATACCATGACCCTGGTGAGCAAGTTATATGACGCGACCAACGCGATAGTATTATTAGCCTATGGCGAACGTTTGTCTTGGGGTCGGGGTTACAATATCCATATTGAGCCTATGAAGGGTGGTACCAGTCCACAACACATCAATGATGCGATTGAACAGCTTGTCCGCAAAAAACCCGAACAATATCTTTGGAGTTACCGACGATTTAAACTTCCCGACCAAGCACGTCAAAAACGAACTAAAATATTATCATGACAACTTCTATTAAATTCTCAAAAATGCACGGAGCAGGCAATGACTTCATGGTCATTGATGCAATCAATCAATCCATCAACTTAAGTCCTGAGCAAATACAAACATTGGCGCACCGCCAGTTTGGCGTTGGTTTTGATCAGCTCCTGCTGGTTGAAACTTCCAGCATTGCCGACTTTAAATACCGAATCTTCAATGCAGACGGTGGCGAAGTGGCACAGTGCGGCAATGGTGCGCGCTGCTTTGTGCGCTTTGTAGTAGATCAAGGGCTAACAGATAAACGCGAAATCACCGTAGAAACTGCTAGCGGCATCATCACACCCAAGCTGGAAGATAATGGCATGGTCACAGTCAATATGGGCGCGCCACGATTCGCGCTGGATGAAATTCCATTTATCGCCGATAACGATGCCAATACCTACTTGCTGGAAGTAAACGTCCAGCGCATAGAAATTGCGGCCCTATCGATGGGCAACCCCCATGCGGTACAAATTGTTGATGATGTAGAAGCAGCGCCGGTCGCTGCGTTGGGAAGCCAGATCGAGATGCATCCGCGTTTCCCAGAACGCGTGAATGCAGGGTTTATGCAGATTCTTGACCCGCACCATATTAAATTGCGTGTATATGAACGTGGTTCTGGGGAAACCTTAGCATGCGGCACTGGTGCATGTGCAGCGGTTGTAGCGGGTATTCAACAAGGACGTTTGCAGTCGCCCGTAACTGTTTCTGCACGTGGTGGTGAACTCCATATTAGTTGGCAAGGCGCAAACAGCCCCGTAATGATGACCGGGCCTGCCACCACAGTATTTACTGGTACGTTAATACTTACCTAACCAAGCAGTCGATTAATTTACTATTTTAGGATAACCATGCCCAGCGACTCTATTGAAAACGATGTTATCTCTACAGAAGACGTTACCAAGTTTTTACGTGAGCAACCGCATTTTTTTGAAAAAAATGCACATTTACTGACAGAAATTTATTTGCCTAGCCCGCATGGTAGTGGCGCAATTTCACTAGCAGAACGCCAGCAGCTGGCGCAACGAGACAAAATTCGCTTGCTTGAAGTTAAATTAGCACAGCTTATTGAATTTGCTGAAGAAAACGAAGCTACTAGCGTTAAAGTCCATAATTTAGCGGTTAAATTGCTTAACCAAAGCCATTTTCTGGATGTGGAACAAGTGCTGTTCGAAGCAATGCAAAAAGATTTCGGTGTGACTAAATCCACCTTGCTGATTTGGTTAAAACCAAAAGATGAATCACTCAATTCGCACCCAGCTTTTAAACCGGTTGAGGAAACTTTTAGTGATTGGATCATGGCGATGAAAATCCCTTACACGGGACCAAAACCGCTGGAGGCCAACCACTTGGTAGCAGATCATCTACAATCATTCGCGTTCATTCCCTTACCTAAACCAGCACTGCAGCCCGGAGCGCTCGGTGTATTAATCCTAGCTTCAGACAAACCGCATAAATTCCAGGTGGATATGGGCACAGTCTATTTGCAGCGTATCGGCGAGTTGGTAGCCGCCAGCTTGATCACCCATATTTGATTATTGAAAGAATGTTAAGTGAGCGCGCTTGATGATTATCTGCAGCACCTCACTTACGAACGGGGATTAAGTGCTTTAACTTGTAAAAACTATAAAAGAGATATCCAGCTGCTTGAATCCCTTGCTGCCGATATCAGTTTAGATGCCTTACAGAATGTCCAAATCCGGCGCTTTATCGCTACGTTAAATAGTCGTGGATTAAGTGGTAAGAGTATTGCACGCGCACTTTCTGCTTGGCGCGGCTATTACGATTATTTGATTCATCATAAGGGCTACCAATCAAACCCTGTCACGGGACTGCGCGCCCCTAAATCACCAAAAACATTACCGCAAGCACTCTCTACAGATCTGGCAGTGAAATTTGTGGATATCCCAGGTGAAGGATTATTGGAATGTCGTGATCATGCTATTTTTGAATTGTTTTATTCATCGGGATTACGTCTATCTGAGTTAGTAAACCTTGACATCGACATGCTGGATGCTTCCGAAGGAACGGTAACCGTAACTGGTAAAGGCAATAAAACCCGTATCATTCCGGTAGGATCCCACGCATTACAAGCCATACATGTATGGCTTGGACTTCGTGCCACGCTCAAATTAAGCGACAATGCATTAAAGGCAATGTTTGTCACCCAGCAAGGACGGCGGATTACACCGCGCGCTATCCAATACCGCATGAAAGAGTGGGCAATCAAGCAAGGCATCAATATCAATATGCATCCGCATTTGCTGCGCCACAGTTTTGCCACGCATGTATTGCAGTCCAGCCAAGACCTACGTGCAGTACAAGAAATGCTAGGTCATGCCAATATCAGCACCACGCAAGTGTACACCCACCTTGATTTTCAACATCTCGCCACCATATACGATAAAGCGCATCCAAGAGCCAAGAAAAAGTAAGTTAAACAGCTATTGGAGCCTATTCAAACTGGAATACTAATACCTGAAAACTATTAGTCCATTCGTTTGTCACGCAAATATGCAAGGTTAATTACATCTATAATTCAAAAAGGAATTTCCATGGAACATACACTCCCATCTCTACCCTATGCCAAAAATGCATTAGCCCCACATATTTCAGAAGAAACATTAGAGTTTCACTATGGTAAACATCACCAAACTTACGTAACCAATTTAAATAACCTGATCAAAGGTACAGAATTTGAAAATGCAAGCCTGGAAGAGATTATCAAGAAGTCTTCCGGCGGCATTTATAACAATTCCGCTCAAGTATGGAACCATACTTTTTTTTGGAATAGCATGAAGTCTAATGGTGGCGGCGCTCCAACCGGAGAACTGGCAACTGCTATTGATAAAAAATGGGGTTCTTTCGAAGAATTCAAAAAGGCGTTTCAGGCATCTGCAGTCGGTAATTTCGGCTCGGGCTGGACTTGGCTCGTGAAAAAAGCCGACGGGTCAGTTGATATCGTTAATATGGGTGCAGCAGGCACACCACTCACAACCGGTGACAAAGCCTTATTAACGATCGACGTTTGGGAGCATGCGTATTACATTGATTACCGTAATGCACGCCCAAAATTCGTAGAAGCATTCTTGGCTTCCCTTGCTAATTGGGATTTTGCTAGTGCAAACTTCGCTGGTTAATGGTTAGTGTTTCTGCAGAATAAATCCCTAACTTTGTAAATTACTTCTGCATAAAAGCCTTAGAGGAAACTCTAAGGCTTTTTATTTGGCTGATGCAATGGCTCAACAAAATTAACTGCCTTAGAGCGGCACACATATCAATGGCTGTATCTGATGCAGGACTGGTAGAAGTGAAGAAACCTAAGCTCTATAAGCTATGGATGAGTAATTGGATTTCACTAATAGAGAGCGCCTGCTATCGGGCCAAGTGGACATTGAACATTTGCTGAGTGTCATAAACAAATTTATTAAACAAGTTATTCACCAAACTAAAGGCAAGACCCCGGAGAAATGCCGAAGTTAATGTCTTTACTTTATGGTCGGTAATAATCGACTATATTCTTTGGTAACTGCCCCATAACATTCACAAGCTCGTCTCTCGAGCATGTTTAGGTTGGTGACTGTGATGCGTCCACGGGCGAATTCAAGGACTTCATCTTTCAATAATTTTCCTGCCACATCGGTAATAGACTCTCTTCTTAAGCCCAACAATCTAGCAATCATAGAATGCGTAACGGCCACTTGATTATCAGGCAATCGCTCTAAAGTCATCAGTAGCCAGCGGCAAAGCTTCTGATCTACAGAGTGATGTCGATTACATACCGCGATTTGAGATGTTTGAGCCATTAAGGCTTGGGTATAAAGGAGCGCTAGTCGCTGCAATTGACCGCCTAAAGCAAATTCTCGTTTCAATATACTCCTGCTCAGACGATACGCTTTTCCTGAACAATGAACCTCTGTGCTGCTTGGCATGCTTTCGCCACCCATATAGATTGAGATTCCGACCATGCCTTCATTACCTACCATGGCAGTTTCGCTGGAAGCGCCGTTTTCTAAATCATAGATGAGAGAGACGATGCCACTGATTGGAAAGTGTACGAACTTTACATGATCCCCTGCTTCAGATATTTTCCAGCCTTTCGGCATCTCTACAAGTTCTAAATCGGGAAGAATTCGTTCGTAATCGGCCTTATTCAGGGCGGCGAGTATGTTGTTATGCCTAGGATGTTCGGGATGTAATTTTCGCATCATGAATCAGTTCAAAAAGATAACCTTTTGTACAGAGATTCCCAGAAAATCTAAAAGCTGGGATAAGTCTCGGTGAAGCTATTCGGTTATGTGTACAAATTTATTAGTACGAATAAGGTCCATACCGTTTTGTTGTTAATTAATCATTCAAGCTGATTCAACACTTTCCGATGAAGCCGCATCGATTTGATTGATAAAATCAAACTATCATTTTGAGAATGCCAAAAATAACGAACAATCCAATTAAAAAAATAATGCCAAAAGACCATAAAATTATTTTCATGATGACCCTGAAAAATTTTGAATTGATTAATACAAATAATTTTTATCTGCGAGATATTTAGACATTTGATAGACTGTCATGGGTGTGATGCTGGGAAATTTTATGGAATATATTGCTCAGAATGCTCATTAATAACTCTTGATATAAAAGAAAAGCGAGAGTTTTAATAATACAAATTTCTTAATCTTTTAAAGGTGCGTTACCACACACTCTATAAATTAAAAATCATTTTAATTAATGCCTATTTATGAGTGAATGAACTTATAAATACTAGGAGATGGAACGTCAGCTAAGGGCAGGAAACTGACCAGTCTGCTTTACATAATAGGGTTATATTCGAATTATCTTAACTTGGATTGATTAACTATGAGCAATTCCATTACATCTCCGGTTACTGAGCTTTTACAGCGTGAAAGCATTGCTTATTATGTGATTGAGATTCCATTATCAGAGGATAAAAAGCCAATCAGAAACCTGGAAGAGCTGCTTCAGAAGCAAGGCATAGATCCACAATCTGTAGTAAGAAGTGTCTTGTTTAAAACGGCTTCAGAAAAGTTCGTAATGTTAGCTGTTGCTGGCGGTGGCCGCGCCGACTGGGGAGCGCTACGAAAACATTTAAATGAACGTAAGTGTCGTATGGCGGAATTTGATGAAGTAATCGAAGCCACAGGGTATGTAGTGGGTGCCGTGCCACCGATTGCATTGCCAGAAGACATTAAGATTTTGGTCGACACCAGTGTGACAGCCTATGAAATCGTTGTCATCGGTAGCGGAATATTGGGTTTTGCGTTAGCTCTTAAGGGATCAGACTTACTCAAACTTCTTAATGCTGCTGACTTAGGCACATTTACAAGTATGTGACATTTGGACAATAAGCATCCCAAACCGGTCATACAATATTTTACAAATAATCTTTTAAGTTTTTGGTTAGGCGCCTCTGGTGTATTCACTGGAATAAAAAGTGCTGTTAGTAAGTGCCGAAATAATATGAATTGAATTTAACAGGTACGAAATTGGTTAACTCTATATTCTCTTATGCAAGTACTTCTTAAAGCATTTATTTTTTCTCATCAAATCCTTTTATGGCCACGGCAACGGCTTCAGCCATTTTCTTTGCAGTATTTGCTGTCGTATTTTGGTCCGTCCATGAACTTTCCAATTGAAAAGCTTTGGCTAGTACTACTTTTTTAAGCTTAACATCGACAAGCAAAATTCTTGGATAGACAAATAAGTATGTAGGTTTCAGTGCTACGTTTATCAGTGCGTAATCGGCTCCACTTTCTGCAGCCACTTCCGCAACATATTCAATATGGTCAAATAAATAGGTAGGTGATTGATTTTGGATATCGGCTATCAACTTATCGGCCACACCTACAATATTTACACCTTTCAGTATTAAAATTTCCTTATAAATCTTAGTTAGATAACTTATGCGCTCTAGTTCCTGAGGCGCATTTGGGATATCTGTAAGATCATTTAGTTGAAAATCCAAGACCATAACTTTAGAAGGCATAGCTGCATTCGCATAGTTTAGGACAGGGCAAATAATGCTGAATGTTACTGTTAATAAGATTGCTAGATATTTCATGATGACTCTCAATAGGCTTGCTTAAAGAATTAGGATATAGGTTGAAACTAGATATATATACAGACCAGTATATACTTGTAACATTCATATTTATTATTAAATAATTTAAAGGTAATAGTCAGGATTTGTATAACAGGTCTTTTCTTCAACAAAAAGTTGGCTCTACCAAGTGGTAGTTTATTGAATGACCGCTTTGGGCAGACAGTAGCCGCTTAGCACCTAGCACTCTTAGTTATGATTGCTGTTTAACTAGAAATTTCTGCTAAAATGCCAGCATGTTTCAGCGTCTGCTATTAGCTTTTTCACTCATTGTGTCGTTTGGCGTTGCCCAAATTAGCGCAATCACGCATGAAATCTCGCATTATGGCATTACCAAGTCGCAAGCTCAGTCACTAGACTTCTACAAAAATTCTGACCATAGAAGTAGTCAAAATGACCTCTCACCAGATAATCAGGTGCCTCATAACCAAGTTTGTGAAAAATGCTTTAGTTATGCAGAACTGGGGCATGCGGTTCAAAATGCGGACTTTACCCTAGCAATCACCATTTCGAGTCAGCGTTACTCTAATACCGATTCTGCTACATCCTCTTACGCCAAACTCCGATCCTACAGCGCCCGCGCCCCACCTTCCTTCGCTTAACGACTAGTTTTTTGCCGTCATTTTTTTGACGATATCCACTATTGTTTTGCGAGGTCACATGAACACCCAAACTAATAAGCTGCAATCTCTATTGCCGCGCACTCTATGCTATAAACCCATTGTGCTAAGTATTTTAGCGGCTTTTGCTAGCGCTACCGCTTTTGCTGAAGACACCACTACCCACATAGAGTTACCTACTGTCGCCGTGACAGGCAACCCGCTCGGCGTGGGCTCTGATGAGCTAGTCGTACCTGTTTCAGTTTTAAACGGGCGTGAATTATCTTTACAACGCGCTGCTACGCTGGGTGAAACGCTCAATGGCATACCGGGTGTGAGTGCCACTAATTTTGGCCCCAACTCATCCCGCCCCGTGATTCGCGGCTTGGATGCCGAACGCGTCCGGATGATGCAAAACGGGGTAGGGATTTTAGACGCTTCTTCCTTAAGTTTTGACCATGCCGTTGCGGTTGACCCGCTCATTATTGAACAGATTGACGTGGTGCGCGGTCCTGCTGCCTTGTTATATGGCGGCAGTGCGGTAGGTGGCGTGGTAAATGCAATTGATCACCGCATCCCCACGGAAAAACTAGATGGTGTTATGGGCAGAACCGAAGGTCGTCTGGGCGGCCCGGATAGTCAAAGCAACCTTGCAGCAGTGATTGATGCAGGGAATGGTCAATTGGCCATTCATGGCGATGTATACAATCGTAAAACGAGTGATTTGGATATTCCCGGCTTTGCCGTCTCTCGTCGTAAAAGTGAGGCGGACGGTACGCCACGTGAAAATCGTGGCAAGTTGATCAATAGCAGCGCTCATAATGATGGCGGTGCACTGGGCGCATCACTTACTTTTGACAATGGCTATATTGGTACTTCGTTCTCGGCCTTTAATAGCAACTATGGTACTGTGGCTGAAGAAGCCGTGCGCATTGATATGCAAAGCCAACGCTGGGATATCGCCTCTGAATTCACTGAGTTAGGTAAGCTAGGCTTTGGCAACCTGATCCATCGTGTAAAATTCCGCCTTGCTCATACTGACTACGAGCACGTAGAACTGGAAGATGGGGAAGTGGGAACTACTTTCAAGAACCGTGGCGTTGAAGGTTCATTTGAAGCAAGCCATGCCAATATCGGCGATTTGCAAGGGATTGTCGGCTTTCAATTTCAAAATACCAACTTCGAAGCCTTGGGCGATGAGGCTTTCGTGCCCAGCAATACCACGCAATCCAAAGCGCTTTATATCTATGAAGAACTGCCCATCGCCAGCACCGATAACAAGCTTAAGTTAAGCTTCGGCGGTCGTTTAGGCCATACTACTGTGGATGCCAGCGCTGATGCAAAATTTGGCCCGGCGCAAAGTAACAGCTTCAATCCCAATAGCTATGCACTTGGTGGCATTTATACCTTTAATGAAAATTGGTCATTGGCCAGCAACCTTTCGCATAACGAACGTGCCCCCAGTTACTTTGAGCTGTATGCCAATGGCGCCCATATTGCCACCGGTCAATTCGAGGTTGGGAACAGTGACTTCGAAAAAGAACGCTCTAATGGCATTGATGCACAATTGCGTTGGAAAGATGCTCAGAATTCTTTTAGCATTGGTGCGTATTACACCCGTTTTAATAACTTTATTGGTCTCGTTAATACGGGTAATGAGATTGAAATTGAACCTGGTGAATTTCTGCCTGAAGCCCAATTCAGCACCTTTGCAGCAGATTTCAAAGGTATTGAAGCAGAAGGTAGATTCAACATTGCTAATAATTTGGATTTAAAACTAAGAGGGGATTATGTACGCGCAACTTATCGTGATAACGGTGATGCATTGCCACGCATTGCGCCGTTACGCTTAGGTGCAGGATTGCATTATCAAAAAGCCAGTTTCGGCGCCAGGGTAGATGTATTACGTGCATTTAATCAGAATCGCACCGCTGACAACGAGCTGGCGACTGAAGGTTACACGGATGTGAGTGCGTTGGTGACTTACAAACTTCCGACTAAACTCAATATTGAGTTATTTGCCAAGGCGAATAACTTGTTGAATGAGGAAATTCGCGAACATACTTCCTTCTTGAAAGACATTGCACCGCAAGGCGAACGCTCGGTACTGATTGGCTTCCGCAGTGACTTCTAAGCACCAAGGTTGGGGCTTAATTCGTGAGCATTAAGCCCCAAACAAGCGCGACTGTGGTTAAGGCCAAAAATACTGCTGCACTGCCAATATCCTTGGCGCGTTTTGCCAGTGCGTGGTGGTCGGTGGAGGTATGATCTACCGCCGCTTCAATGGCAGAATTCAATAACTCAACAATCATGACCAAAATCACGCTGGCAATCATCAAGGCTTTTTCTGTCTCATCTGTCCCCAAATAAACTGCCAATGGAATCATCACAACTGCCAGAAACACTTCTTGACGGAAAGCATCTTCATGCTTGAAAGCCGCTTTAAAACCTTCTAATGAATAACCGAAAGCATTGATCAAACGGCGCACGCCGGTTTTACCTTTAAATGGGCTTATATCATGAGATTGATCATCGGTTTGCATACGGGTCTTTCTGGAAAGTCAAAGGTAATTTACACCACGGATTTTAACATGCGCTATCATTATGCTTTAGCAACAATTTAGATCGAGTAATTATCATGGCACGTACAGTCAATTGCATTAAATTAGGTAAAGAAGCCGAAGGTATGGACTTTCCTCCGTATCCAGGGGAATTGGGTAAACGTATTTATATGCACGTTTCTAAAGAAGCCTGGGCGGGCTGGCTTAAACAGCAAACCATGCTTGTTAATGAAAACCGCCTCAGCTTGGCAGATCCCTCTGCACGCAAATACTTAAGCGAACAAACTGAAAAATACTTTTTTGGTGACGGTGCCGATACAGCTACTGGATATGTGCCCGAAAAAAGTTAAGCATTTTTGGTTATCACTGCCAGTAATAAAAAAAGCGCCTAGGCGCTTTTTTTATTTTAGTAACATTATGACTGGGTTTCTCGTTCCATCTCTTGCACTGAGGTATGGCGTACATCTTTACCTTTCACCATGTACACCACATATTCTGCAATATTCTTAGCGTGATCACCAATACGTTCAATGGCTTTTGCGACGAACAACACTTCTAATGACATGGAGATCGTACGTGGATCTTCCAACATAAAAGTGATGAGTTGACGCATAGCCGCGCGGAACTGCTCATCTACCTGCTCATCTTGTCTCGCAACTTCCACAGTTTTACTCACATCTAAACGGGCAAAACCATCTAATGCAGTGCGTAACATTTCGCGCACTAAAGCGACCATAGATTTGATTTCGGTAAACCGGGACTTATACATGCGATCTTCTTCGTAGATCTTTTGTGCAGTTCGGGCAATTTTGGTCGCCTCGTCGCCGATACGCTCCAAGTCGGTGATGGTTTTAACAATCATCATCACCATACGCAAATCGCCAGCAGCCGGTTGGCGGCGTGCAATAATGTGACTGCAATCTTCGTCGATTTTTACTTCAAGGTTATTGACGCGATGATCGTTATCCATGACCTCTTTGGCAAGCTTAGGATCGGTATTAACTAGCGCCTCAAGCGCATCGACGATCTGCTGCTCTACCAGGCCGCCCATCTCCAGTACTTTTGCACGAACAGATTCTAACTCGGCGTCATACTGTTTGAAGATATGTTCAGATTGCATCTTACTTCCTTAAAGTTTGTCACAGCTTTTGAAGCTGCAATATTATCAGTTGATTATGACAATAATATTTCAACACCTATACTGTCCTATTTCTTATAGGTTTTCACGCCCTCAGGGGTAGCCAGAAGTAAAACATTAGCCGGTCTTGCTGCAAACAGACCGTTCGTTACTACACCCACGATCTGGTTAATTTTCGCTTCCATGGCAACTGGGTCGGTAATGGTTAAACCATGCACATCAAGAATCACATTACCGTTATCGGTTGTGAAATCACGTAATTGTGGCTGCCCGCCAAGTTTGACCAATTCCCGGGCCACATAGCTTCTTGCCATTGGCAACACTTCTACTGGCAACGGAAATTTACCAAGTACAGGTACATATTTGCTTGCGTCGCAGATACAGATAAACTGTTTGGCACAAGCCGCCACGATTTTTTCACGTGTCAGCGCGCCGCCGCCGCCTTTAAGCATATGAAGGTGCTCGGTGATCTCGTCAGCGCCATCTACGTAGATGTCCATACCATTTACGCTATTGAGATCAAACACCTCGATACCATGGCTACGCAAACGCTGTGCAGTGGCTTCAGAGCTGGCAACGGCCCCTTCAATCTTATGTTTAACTTTCGCCAATTCTTCGATGAAGAAATTTGCAGTTGAACCGGTACCTACCCCGATAATGCCCTCTTTCACATATTCCACCGCTGCTTTAGCGACCTGTTGCTTCAATTCATCTTGCGTATAAGCCATTTTTACTTAATTCCTTATTAATTCTTTATAATTGCGAACATCTTAATACTATAACACCGCAGGGTAATGATTGAAATTACCTGCACCGCAATCAAATCATGACAAAAACCTTTCTCAAGCTAGACGATTACCTCAATAAGATCAAGCACTCCCGTGTATACGAGGTAGCTAAAGTCACGCCACTTGAGGTACAGCAAAATCTATCAAGTCGAATCAGCAATACCGTATTACTTAAGCGTGAAGACATGCAACCCGTGTTCTCATTCAAGCTACGTGGCGCTTATAACAAAATGGCGAATTTGCCTCCTGAACAGCTAAAACGAGGAGTGATTTGTGCGAGTGCAGGCAATCATGCGCAAGGTGTAGCGTTGAGCGCGCAAAAATTGAATTGCCGCGCGGTCATTGTCATGCCGACTACCACGCCCCTTATCAAGATCAATGCAGTGAAAAGCCGCGGCGGCGAAGTCGTATTATTTGGCGACAGCTATTCGGATGCCTATACCCATGCACTCGAGTTGGAAAAATCCGAAGGCCTGACCTTTGTGCATCCCTATGACGACCCGGATGTGATCGCCGGCCAAGGCACGATTGCCATGGAGATTCTCAATGCACATGTCGGCCCGATTGAAGCCATCTTTTGCTGCGTGGGCGGTGGAGGATTATTGGCAGGGATTGCAGCGTACATCAAAGCGGTTCGGCCTGAGATCAAAATTATCGGCGTTGAAGCCAAAGATGCAGAAGCCATGACCGAATCATTGCAATTGGGCCATCGGGTCATATTAGACCAAGTGGGCTTGTTTGCCGATGGGGCTGCAGTGAAGCAAGTGGGTGAGCATACTTTTAATTTATGCCAGCAATATGTGGATGAAATGATTGTGGTCGATAACGACGCGATCTGCGCTGCAATCAAAGATGTATTTGAAGATACGCGCAGCATTCTGGAACCGGCCGGAGCACTCGCGGTTGCCGGCATGAAAGAATATGCCAAGCGCAATCAACTGCGTGATAAAACGCTCGTGTGCATTGCCTCAGGTGCCAATATGAACTTCGATCGTTTGCGCTTTGTGGCTGAACGCGCGGAAGTCGGAGAAAAACGTGAAGCCGTTCTGGCTGTGACGATTCCTGAAAAACCCGGCGCGTTTAAAACATTTTGTAGATTGCTCGGTGGCCGTAATATTACGGAATTCAATTATCGCTATTCTGACCCCAAAGAAGCGCATATTTTTGTGGGGGTTACCATTGCCAATAACGGAGAACCAGCAACGCTGGTAAATACATTGCAAGCCCAGGGTTTGTCCACGATAGACTTAACCGATAATGAAGTTGCAAAACTGCATTTACGTCATATGGTTGGTGGTCATGCTCCGCAGGCAAAGCATGAAGTGATATTCCGTTTCGAATTCCCGGAAAAGCCTGGTGCGTTAATGAATTTCCTGGAAACGATGGGTCATGATTGGAATATCAGTTTATTCCATTACCGGAACCACGGTGCTGACTTTGGCCGCGTATTAGTAGGCATGCAAGTGCCACCCGAAGAGTCTGATGAATTCAAAACCTTTTTGGATCATTTAGGCTATCCCCACTGGGATGAAACTGACAACCCTGCTTACCGCCTATTTTTAGGTTAGACATGGTTTATAACCACCTTTGTGGTGGTCTAAATGCACAAGTCAAAATTATCATTGTGATTTAAATATATGATTAGACTTGGGATTTTTTTCTATACTTACTAGTATATTTTTTGCTTTCATTTAGAACTAATGACAAATTAACCAATCCCTTAAATACTATTAGAATAAAATTTGGAGAACGATGCATGAATTTTAAATCAGTTAACACCCGAGCACGTTATAGCCTATTGCTAGCTATACTCATCGCCAGCTTAGGTGCCTGCAGCAAAAATGCGGAAGATAAAGACGAAATGGGCGTGCCGGAAACTTCTACCGTTTCACCCATGGGTTTAGGTGGCTTGGCTTATGTCACTAGCCAGGATGGTGGTGTGAGTGTGATAGATCTTGCTACGATGTCGATTATTAAAGAATTTGATGTTAAAGCAAAAGGCCCACGCGGCTTAGGTGTTACGGACGATGGTAAAAAACTCATTGTAGCAACACGCGAGAATGAAAGCATTTCCGTGATCGACACTACGACTGGTGAAGTATTGAAACAAATTCCAGTGGGTAAAAACCCAGAGTTCGTGCGTATTAATGGCAATTTTGCCTATGTCTCTTCCGAACCAAGCGCCAAAGGTGGCCCACCACCAAAACCAGGTGCTGAAGAGGAGGACGACGACGATGACGAAGAAAAAGTCCCAGCCAAAATTGCAGTTGTCGATTTGGAAAAAGGCGAAAAAATCCGAGAAATCACAGGTGGCCCAGAAACAGAAGGTATTGAGTTCTCAGCCGACGGTGAAACCCTGGTGATCACCAATGAGGCCGACAATACGGTTACCGTACACGATATTGAGAGCGGCAAATTATTAAAAACCATCCAAACCCACGAATATGGCGATCGCCCGCGCGGTATCAAAGTCTCCCCGGATGGCTCGACATATTTGGCCACATTAGAGTATGGCAATAAATTCATGGTCATGGACAAAGACTTCAAAGTGATCCGCACTGTGGATACTGGTGAAACACCTTACGGCATTTCTTATAACCGTGCCGGCGACAAGATTTTTGTTGCGACCAACAAACAGAAAGCGTTGCAAGTATTTGACGCTAAAACCTTTGAAAAAGTGAAAGACATTCCAACTGGCAACCGTTGCTGGCATTTCACCTTTACCCCTGATGACAAACATATCCTGTTGGCTTGCGGTAAATCGGATGCGGTTTATGTATATGACACTGAAAAATATGAGCAATCAAAATTGATTGAGGTGAAAAACATGCCGTGGGGTATCGTGACATTCCCTAAAGCCATGGGTAGCTTGGACCAAGCCAAATTGACCGAAGCGGAATCTACACCGACTAAGGAATAGTCGTTAATCAAAAGCCCCGCATGCGGGGCTTTTTTATGCGGTTGCTAACTGCTGCTGGATGAACGCCCACTCTTTCGGGTCTACCGGCGTAATCGACAAACGGTTCCCCTTTTGCAGTATGCGCATATTGGCTAACTCGGGGTACTCGCGTAGCTCTTTTAAACTCAATAAGCGCGTTTTACGTACCAATTTCACATCGACATTCAGCCAGCGCGGATTATCTGGCGTGGATTTCTCATCGTAATATTTGTGACCTTTGATAAACTGTAAGCGGTCCGGATAAGCCAATTTACTCACCTCAGCGATGCCTGCGATGCCAGGCACTTCACAATTGGAGTGATAGAACAACACACCATCTCCTACTTTCATCTGGTCGCGCATAAAATTTCTTGCCTGATAATTACGCACACCGTACCAATCCACAGTCTGATTAGGAAGACCAGCAAGATCATCAATCGACACATCTGCCGGTTCAGACTTCATTAACCAATAACGCATTACGATTTATCTTTCTAACAATATTTTTGGGTGAAAATTTTAGTTATGATAAGTGAAGTTAAACTTTTGAGGCAAAACAAATGGCACGCAACGTTTTAGGCACCACCCTGCAAGTATGCAGCCTGGACCCCATGACAGGATTTACCCGCAATGGCTGCTGTGAGACAGGCGCCGAAGATTTAGGCAACCATACTGTTTGCGTTCAAGTTACAGAAGAGTTTTTGGCTTATTCTATTTCAAGGGGCAACGATTTAAGTACCCCACGTCCACAGTATGGATTTGAAGGCTTAAAACCGGGCGATCGCTGGTGCGTATGTGCAGCCCGCTGGCTGGAAGCCTCTGAAGAAGGCTTTGCACCGCCGGTGATTCTGGAAGCCTGCCATGAAAGATGCTTGGACATTGTGAGTTTAGCGGACTTGAAATATCACGAGCTACGCTAACTTTCCAAAACAAAATGTTTCGAAAATTAAGAATTTTGAAGTGTAATGCAAGGCGCACGGCACGCAAAAACCGAGATAGTACATACAGTACAGCGAGGTTTTGAGTACCGAGCAACACTGCGATACATTCAAAAAATTAATTTTACAGGGG
>PERG01000034.1 GCA_002928535.1 Methylotenera sp.
CCCAGCAGAAAGATTCAAAACGTGTGTTGCATCGACCGGTTGAACTCACACCTTCATTTGGACGATTGAGCGACTCTAGCCTTGTAATCCAATACCAATTACCCTTAATAGGAACAGCTGTTTGGATATAAGCACCGCTTCCTCCCTCTTTTCCTTTTGAAGTAAAACGCTGAAAAACCTCTCCACTTATTTCTGTTTCATATAAATTGGTAACGAAATCTAAACCTAACATTCGATAACTCGCGCCAGAAAGACCATTAAAGGCATCTCGTTCGCTAAAAGACAGTATAGAAATGCCAATATCTGAATCACTTTTAACACTGAATCTAGCACCTCTTACATGTTCAAATTGTAATTCATTATTATCCTGCTGTTGATCCTCTAACAACTCTGTAAATAACTTATATTCAAGTTCAACATTTTTAAATGGCAAGGCACCATGTAGCGTAATTCCATTAGTGGCGATAGGAAATAATCGACTAGTTGCTAACGGTCTTGAATTTGTCCACATTAATGGAGGTGCTCGGAATAAATTCCAACGGCTATTCGGGGTAAGGAAACGACCAAATCTAAAATTTACTACCTCTGATAAGTTGTAATCAAAATAGAGCCGCTCTAAATCAAGTTTACTTTCCTTGCGACTATAGCGCTCATTATCGTTCCACGCTAAAGGCCTCTCGATTTCCAATTCACTAAAAAAACTTAGCCTACTATGATTATTCCATGATAATAAAAGATTTAGTTCATTTATTGCAGCCTCGGCTTTTGCATCGCGATGTAATGTAATCGCAGCGCTAGAAAACCCACCAACATTTAACTGATCATAAAATGTATTGTCTTCACTGGCTTTTACATACTCAGTCAGCATTAAAAGTAAAATAATGATGTGGAATTTTTTCATAAATTACTTCGTATCTTTAAATTTCAAGTTTTTATTCTTAAGAAACCATGTTTCTTTGCTACCACACGTTTTATTACTATATATATCATTTGCGATAAGCAGCGTGCAAAATAAATCATCATGACTAAATGGAAAATCTTGCCAGGGTTGAATGTCTTCAATTTGATAATCAAAATATTTTCCAGTCCAGATAATGACAGGAATGTGCGTTTGTACTTTTGGCGCAATCACATAAGGGGCTGCATGGAGGTAAATGCCACGTTCCCCCAGCGACTCCCCATGATCTGCAACATAAAGCATGGCAGTAGAATATGTTTCATCATACCGCTTAAGGAATTTGATGACATTTGCCAAAAAATAATCTGTATATAAAATAGCATTGTCATAGGCATTATCGACTTCCTGTTTCGTGCAATCGCCTAACTCACCTGTCATACACATTGGTTGAAACCGCCTGAAATTTTCAGGGTAACGTCTGTAATATTCTGGGCCATGGTTACCCATCTGATGCAACACAATTAAAATGTCTTTGCCTTCGTGCGATTTAATATATTGATCTAGTCCACTTAACATTCCAATATCTCTACATTCCTCATCGCAAACAGGATTCAAGGTCGGACTTTTAAAATACTGGTAAGGAATCCTTGTAGCAACTCCTTTAGAGTCTGAGTTGTTCTCTCTCCATAGCACTTTTACCCCATATTCAGAAAGTACATCCAATGCATTTTCTTGTTGAAAGGCTTGATTCTCATCGTAATTGGAACGCCCTAAATTAGAAAACATACATGGCAGTGAAATCTTCGTTGCAGTACCACAGGATGTGACGTTTTTAAAACTTACCACATTCAGCTTCTTAAGTTCTGGGGTTGTTTCCTTATTGTAGCCATTAAGCGAGAATCGATCTGATCTTGCAGTTTCTCCAACAACTAAAATGATTAATTTTTTATTACCTATATGAAATAATTTCTTCGCATCCGCCGCCGTATGCTTTAAAACATAAACAGGTTGGCGTTTAAATTGCGTTTTACCATAGGAGATTAGCGAGTAGGTAAACCCTAAGGGGTTAGCATACATACGAGTGATTTTATGCTCTCGAACAAAACTGGCAAAGTCTGCTGTAAAGAGCGATATACTGAGAATACATAGCACTATTAAAAGTGCCGTTAAACGTAGTCTAACTTTTAACCCACTGCCAAAACTAGTGGACATTGGAGCAAATTTAAAAACAAGCATTGATGGAATAATACCGATTAATAGTACGTGAACAACCAGCTTAATACTAACAAGCCCTGCAAATTCTTGTGGATTGGTTTCCATCATGTTAGCGATCATGTCTCGATCAATCACTACACCAAACTGATCCATATAATAGGCAGCAAATGCAGAAGTGACTAGAAAAGTTGTGAGAACCCATTTACTGAATTTGCCAAAACAAGTCCAGATTAAAAATAGCATGGTCGAAAAAGAAAAAAATCCCATGAGTGCTATTACGAAAGGCCATTTTTCAACAAATGGGTATATTTCAGTTAGTCGATGAAATAGGGCGAAGTTTCCAGTAACCAAGATGAATACGGAGACGATTAATACTAGACGTATATTTGGAGTGGAGAACATAGTGACAATCAATACTCAGACTAATCGAGCTGTATCAGATGATTGTCAACACCCTCACACAAGCAATGAATGACAATCGCATGTACTTCTTGAATAAACGCAGTACGTGAATGAGCAACATTAATCAAAATATCATTCGGATTTAAGGTTTTTGATAGTATTCCACCATCGCGTCCAGTAAGCATGACAACAGAAATTTCCAATTTATGGGCAGCTTCTACGGCAGCAATAATATTGCTTGAATTGCCAGATGTCGAAATAGCAAGTAATACATCACCTGCACGGCCGAGGCCATAAACTTGTCGTGCAAACACCTGCTTAAAGTGATAGTCGTTGGCTACTGCAGTCAATAGTGAGGTGTCAGTATTTAGTGCCACTGCAGGTAAAGGTCCGCGCTCTTTCTCAAACCTTCCCATGAGTTCTGATGTGAAATGCTGAGCATCAGCAGCAGAACCACCATTACCACAGGCGAGTATTTTATTTCCATGCTTTAACGAAAGGGTGAAAAGTGCTATCGCCTCAGAAATAGGAACCTGTAAACTAATTGCTGACTCTGTGATGAGTTTGGCGACATCTTTGAAATGATCCACTATAAAATTACTCATTGGACTCCCTTTCCTCGGAACGAACATGATGTTTTTTGACAAGCCGAGCCCAGCCTGGTATGTGATGTAAACCTAGCGTACCAAGGATTAATAAGGCTGTAAGTCCAGAAAGTAAATACATGCCATATGCACTTGCCATCCCAACTGCAGCAGTAGCCCATAATGTTGCCGCAGTAGTTAAGCCTTGAACTCTTCCTTTTACCTGTAAAATTACACCTGCACCAATAAAGCCCATACCTGTGACAACTTGTGAAGCTATGCGCGTTGTCTCTCCGGGTACATGATTAGAGATAATGCTAAACGCACATGCGCCAACCGCTACAGCCATATAGGTGCGAACACCTGCATCGCGATTATGATTTTCTCGCTCCCATCCGATTAGTCCGCCTAATATTGCGGCGTAAATAATGCGAACCGATAAAATAAACTCTGCGTTCCAGTCCATCTCATATCCTTTAAATTAATCATTAGTTAGGTTAGTGATTGTGGGAATGCTGCTGAAGTGTATTTGACCCATCAATGAATACGCATTTTTCAGCCTGATCGCATAATTTAGTTTCGCATTGCAATGTGGTGTGTGTAATAGCAAACTTATCAGAAAGGCTAGATTGAATAGCGTTTATAAGCGTAGTCGATTCGACTGTTCCATCCATCAGAATATGCGCTGTGAGGCTATTTTTACCGCTTGTAATTGCCCATAAATGCAAGTCATGTAAGCTCACAACACCTTTTTGACTTAATATTTCTTTTTCCACTTCCTCTATATCAATACCAAGTGGAACGCCTTCCAAAAGTAGATTCAAACTTTCTTTAAGTAATATCCATGTTCTCGGCAAGACCCATAAGCCAATGCCAACAGCAACTAAGGTGTCCACCCAAGCCCAACCAGTAAAATAGATGACTATGCCACCGACAATAACGCCGATAGACCCTACCAAATCACTCCACACCTCTAGATAGGCTCCTTTAAGATTCAAGCTGCTGTCCTTACCAGCACTGAGCAATCTGATACTGATCAAGTTGATAACGAGACCCAAGCTTGCAACCGCCATCATGCCGACTGATTGCACTGCAACAGGGCTTTGAAAACGTTGCCATGCCTCATGCAGAATGTAAATTGCAACACCAAAAAGCAGCAACGCATTAAAGGTAGCCGCTAATATTTCAAAGCGGTGATAGCCGTACGTCCTGTATTGATCTGCAGGGTTTTTTGCAATTCTGACGGCAGCCAGGGCAATGCCTAGCGCCGCCGAATCTGTAAACATATGCGCTGCATCTGATAACAGTGCAAGGCTGTTCAATAAAACCCCTGCCATAGCCTCGGCAATGAGAAATGTTGTGGTTAATGCAAAGGCTGCCCATAACACTTTCTCATTTTGAGTACTCGGTAATGCGTGGTTATGTTCAGCACTCATGAACCTTCTCCGATTATTTTAGTTGTGCTGGATTTGGATTTAGACTGATTAACTATTCGATATAACAACGGTAGTACCAGTAATGTCAGAATTGTAGATGACAGGATACCGCCAATAACCACTGTAGCGAGCGGTCGTTGAACCTCTGCTCCTGTTCCAGTTGCAATAGCCATGGGCAAAAAGCCAAGAGAGGCGACGAGTGCAGTGATTAAAATCGGGCGTAACCGATTCATACTTCCCTCTTGAATTGCTACATCCAGTGGTTTGCCTTCGGCAATTAAGCCTCTGATAAAAGTAATCATAACCAAGCCGTTCAAAACAGCAACGCCAGATAGGGCAATAAATCCGACCCCAGCCGATATTGAAAGCGGTATGTCACGTAAATATAAAGCGAGAATACCGCCAGTTAAGGCAAATGGAATCCCAGTAAAAACAATCAATCCATCTTTCAAATTGTTGAACATCATGTAAAGCAATATGAAAACAAGCAGAAGAGAGATGGGCACCACTATCTTTAAGCGTTGACTGGCTGATTGCAGTTGCTCAAAAGTGCCACCCCAATTAATCCAATAGCCAGCGGGTATTTTTATTTCTTCTTGGATACGTTGCTGTGCCTCTGCAACGTACGAGCCAATATCTCGGTCTCTTACGTTAGCAGTAACAACTACGTTACGCTTGCCATTTTCACGACTAAACTGATTGGGGCCGGGAGCAATATCAATGGAAGCAACTTCACCGAGCTGCAAGTAAACAGGCATACCGCTATCGTTGGCTATTTTGATGGGTAAGCGCTTAAAGCTATCCATATCCGTTCTCAACGTGTCTGGCAGTCTTACAACAATATCAAATCTGCGATCCCCCTGAAAAACTGTCCCTGTTTCTTTACCATTCATCGCGGTGGAAATAGCGTCTTGCACTTGAGACACATTAACGCCAAGTCTTGCTATTTTTTGGCGATCGATATTGACTGTGAGAATTGGCAACCCTGTGGTTTGCTCAACTTTGATGTCTTCACCACCTTGAATTTTTGATAATACCTCAGAAATTTCTTTGGCTTTGTTGTTCATTATCTCCATGTCATCGCCAAAGATTTTCACCGCCACATCACTGCGCACGCCTGAAATCAGCTCATTAAAACGCATCTGAATAGGTTGCGTAAACTCATAGTTATTGCCGGGCACTGTACTCACGGCTTTTTGAATTTGCGCCGTTAACTCATTTTTGCTTAAGTTGGGGTCTGGCCATTCTGATTTTGGTTTCAGCATAATGTAGTTATCGGCTACATTGGGTGGCATAGGGTCAGAAGCAATTTCCGCTGTACCGATTTTGGCAAAAATCCTATCAACTTGTGGAAATGATTTAACCGTATGCTCAAGCTCTTTTTGCATCTCAATCGCTTGAGACAGACTGGTTCCAGGTATACGTAAAGCATGGAGGGCAATATCACCCTCATTTAAACTTGGTACAAACTCGCTACCCATGCGCGTAGTCAATAAGCCGCTAAGCACCACCGAAGCAATTGCAAGCGTTAACACCAATGCACCGTTGTCCATTACTTTGTTATAAATTGGCTGGTATCCACGCTTAGCTAAGCGAATTAAATACTGCTCTTTTTCATCAACTTTTCCATTGATAAAAAGTGCAACCGCAGCAGGAATAAAAGTGACAGAAAATAACATGGCACCTATCAAGGCTATCACTACGGTTAAAGCCATTGGGTGAAACATTTTTCCCTCTACCCCAGTTAAAGCAAAAATGGGGAGATAAACGACCATGATAATAAGTTGACCGTAGATTAGCGGCTTTCTTGCTTCTTTAGCCGCCTCAAATACTTCTGAAAAGCGTTCTGAACGTGTCAGTGGTCGGCCTATCACAGATTGTGCATGGGCAAGCCTGCGCATGCAGTTTTCTACAATGACAACTGCACCATCAATAATAATGCCGAAATCCAATGCGCCTAAACTCATTAGGTTCGCACTTACTTTTGCAGCGGCCATGCCAGTGAAAGTAAATAGCATGGATAGCGGAATGACTAACATCGTGATAATGGCCGCGCGAATATTGCCTAGAAAAATAAACAGGATGGCAATCACTAAAAGTGCGCCTTCAAGCAGGTTTTTCTTAACAGTGTTTATTGCCTTATCAATAAGGATAGTTCTGTCGTAAACCGTTTTGGCAACAATTCCAGGAGGCAATGATTTATTAATTTCTGCCAGTTTCTTTTCAACCGCAGCAGATACGGTACGGCTATTTTCACCCATCAGCATAAAAACTGTGCCCAGCACGACTTCTTGGCTGTTTTCAGTTGCAGCTCCGCTACGTGCCTCACTCCCAATCATGACTTCTGCTACATCTGAAACGCGGATAGGTACGCCATTTTTAGCACTGACCACAATATTACTGATGTCGACCATATCTTTCACTTGGCCGGGCACACGAATCAAATACTGCTCACCTGATTTTTCGATAAAGCCAGCCCCCATATTGGCATTATTGTTTTCTAGCGCAGTGACTAAATCATCAATAGACAACCCTCTCGCCGTCAGTTTTTCTGCGGATGGTGCGACCTGATATTGCTTAACATTGCCACCAATCGTGTTAATTTCATTCACACCTGAGACATTTCGCAACTGAGGCTTAACAATCCAATCTTGCACCTCTCTTAAATCCATTGGGGTGTAGGGTGTTTTGTCGGGCTTAAGTGCGCCTTCTTTCGCTTCAACCGTCCACATGAAGATTTCACCAAGACCAGTTGAGGTAGGGCCCATCTCAGGAAGAATGCCTGCAGGTAGTTTTTCCTTAGCTTGCTGAATACGCTCGTTCACCAACTGCCTTGCAAAGAAAATATCCGTCCCTTCCTCAAAAATAACCGTTACCTGAGATAGTCCATAGCGAGAAATGGATCTGGTTTGCTCCAGCTTGGGGATGCCCGCCATGACTGTTTCAATCGGATATGTGATCCGTTGCTCAGTCTCCAGTGGTGCATAGCCTGGCGCTGAGGTGTTGATTTGAACCTGAATATTAGTAATATCTGGCACAGCATCAATTGGGAGTTTTTGATAGCTGAACATGCCTAATAAGGCAATAGCTAGCACCATGGTTAATGTTAACCATCGTTGCTCAATTGCAAATCGAATAATCTTCTCAAACATTTGATAGCTCCTTTGGTTTATCAGCAGATTTCAAAATCAATGCATTAATGCTCATGACTTGCTCCTGCTTTGCCAATGTCAGCCTTAATCAAATAGCTGTTCCCAGCTGCATATTTTTCCCCTGCATTTAGCCCCTCTAACACTTCCACATATTTTTCATCTCTGCGTCCCAGCGTGACAGGTCTAGCCTCAAAATAGTTGCCATAGCGACCGAATACAACCGTTTCTTCATTTAACGATTGAATACCTTCTACTGATACCGCCAATGGCACATCCGCTTCACTTGAAGTGAGTTCAATATTGACGGGCAAACCAGGCAACCAAGTTTTATCAGGATTATTGAGCACCACTCTCGCCATCGCAGTCCGCGATTGCTCACCAACCAGTGAACTCACGTAAGCTATACTGCCCAATGCATGCGCATCAAAAGCGCTCGCTTTAACAGTGACTTGCTGACCTGATTTCACTGTATTAATATCTTTGGCGTAAATGGTCATCTCCGCCCAAACTGTTGATAAGTCAGATACTTCAAACAAACTGTCGATTTCGCTTATCACTTGACCTTGACTGACTTTTTTTAATGTCACCATGCCGTCAATTGGCGAGCGGATGTCATAGCGAGCTTGCCCAGATCCACTAGCACCAGCACCTAAGGCGCCCAGCTTTTGTTGAATACGATTTAAGTTAATTTCCGCTTCTTGTAAATCATGCTGCGCCTGCAAGTAATCTTGCTGCGCTGAGATTTTCTCTTCCCAAAGTTGTTTTTCACGTTCGTAAGTGGTGCGCGCAAGGCCAACTCTTTTTTGAGCAGCCAATAAATCACTACGTACGTCTGCAATCGCTTGACTGGATACTGTCGCTAAAACTTGACCTTTACGTACGTTATCGCCAGCATTCACGCTGACCTTTTCTACTATGCCTCCGACTCTAGACACAATCTGCACACTCTTGTCAGCATTCAGCTTGATCTCACCTTGTAGTTTCAATGTACTTTTTATTTTTGCAGGACCTGCGGTCAGCACTTCAACGGCGTTTAATGTTAGCTGCTTATCGGACATTGAAATTCTGCCTTCAACCTGTTTGTAAGCAAACGTATAACTTTTGTTGTTGTAAACGGCATTGAGGTGTACATCAAACGAATGTGGCTCCATCACCGTCGCATTACTTTTTAAATAATCGTTTTCTTTAACAAAATTGAATTTTTCTGGGTTTCTGCCTAGACGCGTCAGTTCCACACTGACTTTTGATAAAGTTGGTTCCAAAGGCTTTTCATTTAAGTAGGTATATATCCTGAATTCCGGCGGTGTATCTTCTTCAAAGATTGCAATCTCTACGCCATAGTCATCCTTTACGAAAAGCTTTCCGCCATGTGGCCCTTTTAAAACTTCCGGTACTTGTGCTGTATGCTGCTTTTCGTGCGCTTCCATGGCCTTCTTATCTAAGCCTGATGACTCCTCAGGCATGCCTTCATCATGCTCTGCCTGCGCCTCGCCTTCAGAGTGCTCTTCATGTTCTTCGGTCATAGCCTTGGGCTTTTCGGTCTTTAGTATCAACGCACCTAATACAATACTGATAATGATGACCAAGATAATTGCGATCACTTGTCCGTTTTTTTTGCTACTTTTATCGAAATTAAAATTCATGATTAATTATCCTTAAGGCTTTGTTGCTTGGTGCTCTACAACTTCACCAAGAGTACGTTCTATTTCAGCAATCGATTGATGTGCTTCCAAGAGTGCGTTGATATATTGAGATTTGGCTTGATATAGCGTGCGTTGAGCATCCAACACATCCAGAAAGTTAAACTTACCCAAACTAAAGCCTCTGTTGGCAGCATCAAACGCGCTTTGAGCATTGGGTAGAATGTCACTTTGCAGCGACAGAGTTGCCTGTCTGGCCGCATTTAGTCTTTCATATTGTGTAGCCAGATTTGTTTGAATTCTGTTTTTTACAGCAATCAGTTCGTCTTCAGCTTTAAATGTGCGGCTGGCAGCCTCTTGAACATTACCTTGGTTACGATCAAAGACTGGGATTGGAATGGACAATCCAAACAAGGCCTGATTAAGCCCAATCTCTTGGTTATTCACTACCCCTGCACTGATTGTGATATTAGGGATGGCTCTGCTACGCTCAATCCTAGTCATTGCCTTTCGCGCATCAATTTCCAGTTTGGCTAATTTGACGGATGGAGCGCTATCTATTAATGATTGAAGGTTACTCAGTGAGCTTATTTCAGGAATGGTTGCAACTTCACCAGTTGCACGCTCGAAGCTAGGTGCGTTATCACCCCACAGAGCACTTAAACGTTTGCGACTATTGTTTAATTGCGTCATGGCTTGAACCAGCTCAATTTTTGCGGATGCAGCAGCAACAGTTGATTTGGTTTGCTCAACGGGTGAACTTTTGCCAGCTTTGACACGCTTAGAAGCAGCATCAAGTGCCGATTCGGCAACTACCACTGAGGACTTGGCAAGTGTCACTCGTTCTTGTGCCACCAGTAACTCATAAAAAGCCAACACCACATTAGCGTGAATTTCAGCTTTTTTAGTGGCTAGCTCGGCATCTGCTTTGCTATAGAAAGCATCGGCAGCTTCCATCCTGGCTGTACGCTTATCTCCTAGCTCAATCTCTTGGTTAAATTGAAGATAAATCTGCCGTGTAGCACTTCGGGTGTCTTGAATAGAGGTTGATACAAAGGGATTGGGCCTAGTGGCAGCTTGTACTTTTACTCCATCTATAGCCTCTCGCTCGCGTATGGCAACGGCAATATCAGGATTTGCCTTCAATGCCAGATCAAGTGAGTCTGAAAGAGAAAGATCTGTTAAATTTTGGTTTTCGGCATGTTGTAGGGCAGCGTCATTTGCCGCCAGTACCGGGATTGATAATAAAATAAATGATAAAAACAAATAACATAAACGCATAGAATTCTCCTAAAAATAAGGTCAGAATTCAGCGAGATAATGTTAATTGCTACAGAATAACTAGTATTTAAAGATGACAAAATCTCGCTGAATTAAACAGCAAGATTCCAGTTGGGTCGTTCAGGCTTCAGTGGAATAATTTCAGGATAGCTGCGATAAATACCGACTATTACAACAGACTCGATTTCTGCATCAATCACAGGCAAGTTACTAATCATTGATTTGATACTGCTTAAGTGACAGAAAGGGCAATCAGTATCAACTCCTGACTTAGAGCTGTCGCTTGATTTTTGATCGGTCACATGATTACTGTCAGCACTTTGAGAAGTATGCTTATGCGTATGGTGACCAATATGCTCAACCTTCGGACTTTCTTCGTGCTGGCAATATTGAGCAGCAACAGCCCATGTAGACTGCAACACGAATAAGATTAAAAGGATTTTAGATAATATCTTCACAAGTTAAATTTAACATATCAATAATCAATACTCAAGGAAAATGGGTGGTATAAGTAGATAATACCTGTTACAAAGTTATCCATACCAACAGCAGAAGCTCGGTGCTCCAGTTCAATATCAAGGGGGTTCTGAATTTTGTGTAACCATCGATTAATTACTGCTGCGAATTGTCTCGATTTTTGCGCGCGTTAGTTTTGCTCACTACCCAACTTTCATGTCATTGTCAGAAAGTCTGGGTCTCCATCATAACAATCACTTGACTCTATAGCCGCTGCAGGGTAGCTTAAATATTTCTCTACAAATGATAAGACTGATATGAAAGTTTGCGATTCCAATACGTGTGATTGTGCGACTGACTCATCTTCAATGATGGTCGGACCTGATCATGGGGCAGGCAAGACTGTTTTTCGTATTGACGACATGGATTGCCCGACCGAAGAAAATCTCATCAGAGCCAAGCTGACGGGGATGATCGGTGTAGCCGCGCTGGATTTCAATCTGATACAGCGGCGCCTCACCGTTACACACTCACCGGAAGTTTTGGATAACATCGTTACGGCGTTACAAGCCATCGGTTTCGAAGCGAAGATTGAATCGGGCAATGCAACCGCTGTAACCCCACAGATTGAACCAGTTTCCAAGACCAACTGGTGGCCATTGGCATTTTCAGGGGTCGCGGCTACGTTATCTGAAGTCGTGGGCTGGATTGCCGGCGTGCAAGAGTGGGCGATCATTGCGCTCGCTTTGTTGGCGATTTTGTCCGGTGGTCTGCCGACCTACAAGAAAGGCTGGGTCGCGCTCAAAAACGGCAATCTGAACATAAACGCCCTGATGTCGATTGCGGTAACCGGCGCGGTTGCTATCGGACACTGGCCAGAGGCGGCCATGGTGACGTTTCTCTTTGCGCTGGCGGAACTGATTGAAGCCAAGTCCCTCGACCGTGCGCGTAACGCTATACGCGGGTTGATGGAACTTGCCCCGGAAACCGCGACAGTTCGTCAGCAAGATGGCAGCTGGGTAGACATGCACGCTAAGGAAGTGCCACTTGGGGCGGTAGTACGCCTGCGTCCTGGAGAGCGGATCGCGTTGGATGGCGTTGTCACCAGTGGTCGGTCAGCGGTAAATCAGGCACCGATCACCGGCGAAAGCCTACCCGTGGACAAAGCTGAAGGGGATACTGTCTTCGCAGGCACTATCAACGAAACCGGCTCATTCGAATACCGTGTAACAGCAGAAGCGAGCCATTCCACACTGTCCCGCATCATCCATGCCGTAGAATCGGCTCAGGGTAGCCGTGCCCCCACTCAACGTTTTGTCGACCAGTTTGCCAAAATCTACACGCCATCCATATTTGCCATCGCACTGCTGGTCGCTATCCTGCCGCCTTTGCTCAATGGGGGATCATGGCTCGACTGGATCTACAAGGCCTTGGTGCTGCTCGTCATCGCCTGCCCGTGTGCATTGGTGATTTCAACGCCGGTCACCATTGTCAGCGGGCTGGCTGCGGCTGCGCGCAAAGGCATATTGATCAAAGGCGGTGTCTATCTTGAGGAAGGTCATCAATTAACGACTCTCGCACTCGACAAGACCGGCACCATTACCCACGGGAAGCCTGCCCAGACCGACTTTATCGCACTAACTGGTGATGACGTCACTCAGATTCACACCCTGGCGGCAAGTCTGGCGGGACGCTCCGATCATCCGGTTTCATTAGCCATTGCTCGTGCAGCTAATGAGTCTGGGATTGTGTTGCTTGATGTTGATGACTTTGCCGCCATTCTAGGACGTGGGGTGAAGGGCAGTATTGATGGTCATACTTACCAACTCGGCAACCATCAACTGATTGAAGATCTGGGCTTGTGTTCCGCAGACATCGAGGCCAAGCTCATGCCGTTGGAGCGCCAGGGTAAAACGGCTGTGCTATTGGCGAATCAGACTGGGGTGCTCGGTATTTTCGCGGTTGCCGATACGGTGCGGGATACCAGTCGTCAAGCCATTGCAGAACTGCATTCTCTCGGGGTAAAAACCCTGATGCTGACTGGCGACAACGCGCACACTGCCGAAGCCATTGCAAGCGAGGTCGGCATTGATGAAGCGAGAGGGAACCAGCTGCCGGAGAACAAGCTCACAACCATTGAGCAACTCCTGAAAGACGGAAACGGCGGGAAGATCGGCATGGTAGGCGACGGCATCAACGATGCGCCTGCCTTGGCACGCGCCGACATAGGCTTTGCCATGGGGGCAGCTGGTACCGATACCGCCATTGAGACCGCCGATGTGGCGTTGATGGATGACGACCTGCGCAAGATTCCAGCTTTCGTGCGCTTGTCTCGGGATACAGCTGCGATACTGAAACAGAACATCGCACTCGCACTCGGCATCAAGCTGGTATTTTTTATGCTTACTTTCGTAGGAATGACGACTATGTGGATGGCTGTATTCGCCGACATGGGTGCCAGTTTGTTGGTTGTAGCAAACGGACTCCGGTTGTTACGGAGATAGGGAAGTCATTCCCCTTTGTTTTATACCGATTAAAGGAGATTCAGAATGAAACGGACTGCTTTGATAGCACTATTGGTTACAGCCATTTTTTCGGCTACCCCGGCAATGGCTGAAAAAACGACACCCCAAAACGGTGCGCAAATTCAGCAAAATGCACCTAATGTGGCTGAGTTCGACAAGCAAATGAAGCAGATTCAGGAAAACATGAAGAAGATGCAGCAAGAGATGGACAAAATTCATCAGACCCAGGATCCGCAGAAGCGGCAGAAACTGCTCAAGGAGCACTGGTCGACCATGCAGAACAACATGCATATGATGGAAGGCATGTGGGGACCTGATGGCTGTATGGGAATGGGACACGACATGATGATGGGATGGGACGACATGGACGACTATTATTCCAACCTCACCCCCGAGCAAATGAAGCAGCGCCAGTACATGATGGATCATTACATGCCCATGCAGCAGATGATGATGGATCATATGATGCAGCATCAGCATGAAATGTGGGGACAACCCTCAAGATAATTAAGGCTGCGCCACACAGGGAGGCACACTAAACATGCCCGATCGATTTGCAATTGCGGATATTTAGTGTGCCTGCTGAAACCATTTAACCAAACAGTCTTGGACAATAGGAGTTTTCATGTACTACATCGTTGAAACAGATAAAACCTTCGAACAAGCGGCTACAGACCTTGAATCTGCAGTGAAGCGTCACGCTTTCGGCGTGCTGCATGTTCACGACTTGGGTAACACTCTGCGTAGCAAGGGGATTGCCTTTGGGGAGGAATGCAAAGTGTTCGAGGTTTGCAACCCGGTACAGGCATCAAAAGTGTTATCTACCGACATGCGCCTGAATATGGCACTGCCCTGCCGTATCTCGGTATTTACCGAGAAAGGCAAGACCAAGATCGGTCTGATTAGACCGGCGGATATGATTTCGGCGCTATCGCAAGATGCAGGGCTGGTTCAAGTCGCCAAGGAAGTTGAAGCGACCACCATTCAAATGGTTGACGAGGCAAAATGAACATTAACGCGCCGGCGCATCAGGGGTGGGATCTAACAACTCAGCAGAAGCGACCAAGGCAGCTTTGAGAAAGAGCTTCTCGGGAATGGCCTCGAACGCAGTTCCCTCTACCTCTATCGTTCGACACTCTGATTCACCACAAACAGAACAACAACGACTGCTGCCGACCCTTGCACCAAGCCATTCTTCCATGGGCCTGCCCGCGATCCAAATGCGGTTGGATTCAGAGGGGTTGGCTTTGAATGATTCTTCGTCTATCTCTCTGGTCTCAAGGGTTGGCTCAATACCCAAGGGGCGAAGTGCCTCCTGGAGTTTACTGATGGCTTGCTGCATTTCCAGATTGGTGGCGTTGCAGCGATCGCACGTCCTTCCTTTCGAGCTCACTAGTCTCTGCCAAATTATCGGTAATGATTTCATAGCAATGATCCTTTCAAATCAGGATAAATATACATTAAGTGAAATGAAGCTTAGTTGCCTGCTTGCCCGATAGTAATTTTCATTTCTTTACCATCAACTTCGCAAGTTCCTCTTTGGGCTGGCACTGTACGTTTGCAGTAAAGACAAGGACTAGTAGCAGTGCGATTTGTCGGACAAAGCGGTTGATGGCTGTCTGTGCGTGTTGATGCTGACAGTCAGCTTTGCGGATTTAGCAGTCATGTGTCAATTAAGCGACGCATGCTCTGTATCGAACCTGATCAGATAAAAAGACCTAAAATTTCTAAATTACTAACGCCCGC
>PERG01000035.1 GCA_002928535.1 Methylotenera sp.
CCTCTGACATGCAATTGATGCCTGATGCGTCAACTGCCAATATCGATCCATTCATGGACGAGCCAACATTGATCCTGACTTGTGACGTTGTTGATCCAACAGACGGCAAAGGCTATGACCGTGACCCACGTTCATTGGCTAAACGCGCTGAAGCTTACTTAAAAGCCAGCGGTTTAGGCGATACAGCTTACTTTGGCCCAGAGCCAGAATTTTTCATTTTTGACTCAATCAACTGGTCAGTCGACATGAGCGGCAGCTCAGTTAAAATCAACTCAGAAGAAGCTGCATGGTCATCAAGCGAAAAATTTGAAGGCGGCAATACAGGCCATCGTCCAGCAGTTAAAGGCGGTTACTTCCCAGTACCACCAGTCGATTCATTGCAAGACGTACGTTCAGCCATGTGTATGACTTTGGAAGCGATGGGCGTGCCTGTTGAAGTGCACCACCATGAAGTTGCTACAGCTGGTCAATGTGAAATCGGTACTAAATTTGCGACACTGACACAACGCGCTGATTGGACTCAAATCCTGAAATACGTGGTGTTGAATACAGCACACGCATACGGCAAAACAGCGACGTTCATGCCAAAACCAATGTTTGGTGATAACGGTTCTGGTATGCACGTACACCAATCCGTTTGGAAAGATGGCAAAAACCTATTCGCAGGTAACGGCTATGCTGGTTTAAGCGATTTCGCGTTGTATTACATCGGCGGCATCATCAAACATGCGCGCGCATTGAACGCGATTACTAACCCAGGTACCAACTCTTATAAACGCTTAGTGCCACATTACGAAGCGCCAGTAAAATTGGCTTACTCTGCTAAAAACCGTTCTGCTGCAATCCGTATTCCTTTCGTACACGGTGAAAAAGCACGTCGCGTTGAAGCACGTTTCCCAGATCCAATCGCTAACCCATACTTGGCATTCTCAGCATTGCTGATGGCTGGTTTAGATGGTGTACAAAACAAGATTCACCCAGGTGAGCCAGCAACTAAAGACTTGTACCATCTTCCACCAGAAGAAGATGCATTGATCCCAACCGTATGTTCTTCATTAGAACAAGCGCTTGAGTATTTAGATAAAGACCGTGAGTTCTTAACTAAAGGTGGCGTATTCACGGATGACTGGATTGATTCGTACATCGCATTGAAAATGGAAGAAGTGACCAAGCTTCGCCAAACACCACATCCAGTTGAATTTGGCTTGTACTACTCATGCTAATCTAGCTTTTTATTTAAGCATTGATTACTTAGCAAAAAGGGCGAATTTTTCGCCCTTTTTGCTTTCTTATATTATTAGGTCAACTGTGCCTTCATGCCATTCGTTGCTTAACTAAATTAACTCTACTACACTTAGTTATTACTTCATTAGGGCATTACACTATGGCTATGGAAAAATTGATGGCTTTCAAAAAAAATTTACTCTGTTTCATCTTATTGAATTTTATTGCTGCGAATGCCTATGCAGAAATTTATAAACGCGTAGATGCAGATGGTCGTGTGACTTATTCCAACACAAAAACCAAAGGTGCGGTGAAACTTGAGCTGGATCCCGATGCCAATACGATTTCTAATGACCGCCCCAAGCCCGCTACCACAGCTAATAAGCGCACTGCCACACCGGGAGATTTTCCCAGGGTTGATAAAGATACCCAGAATCAGCGTGATGATAAGCGTAAAGACATTTTATTGAGCGAATTGGAAGCTGAAAAGCTGGCATTGGAAGAGGCTAAAAAAGCGTATGCAGAGGGTGAATCTAAGCCGGAAGTTTACCAAAAGAGAAATGCCAATGGCACCACTTCTACCTTCCGTAATGTGCCTAAATTCCAGGAAAAAATGAAGAATCTGCAAGCGGAAGTCGATAACCACCAGCGAAACGTGGAACTCCTGCAAAAAGAGATTGATTTGCTAAATTGACCGGCTCAAGTGAGCAAATAAATATTATTAGCAGATCAAATAGTAAGTTGGTCTGGCTTTTGCTTATATCAGCGTATATCTAACGACAACTAAGTAATACTATGGTTAAACCGACGCCAGATCATTTTGCTGGACTTGAACACCTTGCTACCGCAATTATCCTTTTAGATGAGAACCGTCGCGTTGTATATACCAATCCTGGTGCTGAAGTAGTATTCGCATTTAGTGCAACTCAAATTACCGGATTACCTATCAGCGAGGTTTTTCCGGATTGTGAAATCCTGATGCTGGCAGTTAAAAATGCCATTGAGCAACAAAGCCCTTTCCGCGAACACGAACTCACGATTAGTACCCATCGCCAGCATTCGTTTGCAGTTACTTGCACGGTAACGCCCATCGACTCTCCAGTCGCTTGCCTGATACTTGAGTTTCAGCAAATGGATGCGCAACTGCGTATTGCGCGTGAAGAGCGTATGCTTATTCAGCAGCAAGCCAATGCAGAGCTATTACGAAACCTAGCCCATGAAATTCGCAATCCATTAGGCGGCTTGCGTGGCGCTGCACAGCTGCTGGAACACGAGTTGCCCTCGCCCAATTTGCGTGAATATACGCAAGTGATTATCAAAGAAGCAGATCGCTTGCAATCGCTTATGGACAGGCTTTTAATCCCTCACCGGGTGCCTAAATACCAACCTACCAATATTCATGAAGTGTTGGAACGGGTCCGTAGCCTATTACTGGCTGAATCTCCCAAAGCCGTACTGATTCAGCGCGATTATGATTTGAGCCTGCCAGAATTGATCGGCGATCGCGAAAAGCTTATACAGGCTGTATTAAATATTGCACGCAACGCTGTACAAGCAATGCAATCAAACAATACACCTAACAGTCAAATCACTTTACGCACACGCGCGGAGCGACAAGTGACCTTAGCTAGAAAACGCTATCGTGTCGCTATTAAGTTGGAGATCATTGATAACGGACCTGGTATTCCTGCGGATATCCGTGACCGTATTTTTTATCCGCTGGTTTCAGGCAGTGAGGGTGGTTCGGGTTTAGGCTTAACACTTGCACAAACTTTTATCACGCAACATCATGGCATGATTGAATGCGAGACCGAGCCGGGCAATACTTGTTTCACTATTTTATTACCGATTGAAACTACTGCTGTAAAGCAGTCGATTATCAAACAATGAACAAAATCACCTGCTTAAATAATAAGGAATTTAAATGAAGCCAATCTGGATCATTGACGACGACAAATCTATCCGCTGGGTATTTGAAAAAGCGTTGGCCAGAACTGATATGGAATTTAAAACCTTTTCATCGGTGGCTGAAGCACTCAATGCATTAGAGCGTGAACAACCGCAAGTTGTGGTTAGTGATATTCGCATGCCCAATGGTTCTGGTTTGGACTTTCTAAGTGAGATTAAGCAGAAATATCCGGATATCCCAGTCATTATCATGACGGCGTATTCCGATTTGGAAAGCGCTGTTGCGGCTTTCCAAGGCGGTGCTTTTGAGTATCTGGCAAAACCTTTTGATGTTGACCAAGCCATGGAAATCATCCGCCGTGCGGTAGATGAAAGTACCCGGCAAGCAAGTGATGGAACCAGTAATATTGGCCCTGAAGAAACACCGGAAATTATTGGTCAAGCGCCTTCCATGCAAGAAGTTTTCCGGGCGATTGGGCGCTTAAGCCGCTCACATGCCACAGTGCTCATTAATGGCGAGTCAGGTAGCGGTAAGGAGCTTGTAGCGCGTGCATTACATAGGCACAGCCCCAGGGGCGACAAACCTTTCATTGCCATCAATACGGCAGCGATCCCCAAAGATTTATTGGAATCCGAATTATTTGGCCATGAGCGGGGCGCTTTTACCGGTGCACAAGCTGCCCGTCGTGGACGTTTTGAACAGGCAGATACTGGGACTTTATTTCTCGATGAAATCGGCGACATGCCTTCTGATCTGCAAACCCGGTTGCTTCGCGTATTAAGTGATGGCCAGTTCTATCGAGTGGGTGGTCATCAACCTATTAAAGTAAATGTCCGCATCATTGCAGCAACCCATCAGGACTTAGAAGAACGTGTCAAAGTGGGATTATTCAGGGAAGACTTATTCCACCGCCTTAACGTAATTCGCTTAAGATTACCTGCACTTCGTGAACGCAGAGAAGACATCCCTTTACTCATTAAGCATTTTCTACAACAGAGCGCATCTGAATTAGGCGTTGAAACCAAGCAGCCATCCGTTGCTGCGCTGAAGTATTTAAGTGCAGTAAATTGGAGTGGCAATGTGCGTCAACTAGAGAATGTCTGCCATTGGTTAACAGTAATGGCACCCGGTCAAAACATCGATATTGCCGATTTACCACCGGAACTAAAGGACGACACTACAAAATCAACGGCTGCACTTTCTTGGCAGGAGGCTTTAGCCAGTGACGTAATGGATGCACTTAATCGTGGTGAACAGCAAGTGCTTGAAAGCCGCACTCAAATTTTTGAGCGTATTCTTATTATCAAAGCACTTGAGCATACCCATGGACGCCGTATTGAAGCTGCGAATCAGCTAGGGATGGGTCGCAATACGCTTACTCGTAAAATTCAAGAGCTGGGTATTGAAGAATAGCCTAATTCTACGAAATTAATTTTTTAAATAAAACGGCATATGCCGTTTTATTTTATCTAATGATCTATTTTTTAGTATTAAATCTTAATCGCAGCCGTTCTATGTAATGGGAAAGAACTATGTTTCTGCGCATCAATTTTATTAATAAAAAATACTTGAGCTAACCGCGAATCCTTAAGCGTCTTGCCGAAAAATTGATTGGCAGAATGAAAATGCCTGCCTTCATAAATAATAAGGGTGTTATATACATTATTGATACGCACAATTTCATCGAACATACTGTGGTAATCAGTACTCATAGCAATCTCACCATGTCGAAAGCGAATATCGTTAGTTGCCAAAGCTTCCTGATATTTTTCTTCATCAAAATTTTTATTTTTTCTGAATAATGATGTGCCAGAATTCAATGGTGCATCAGGATTTAAATACAACACACCGGCAAATATAGTGTTTTGATCTGTATGAATTACCCCCTGACCATATTCTTCACCCACGCTTTGGAAGCTTGTTGATATTGCCCAGCGCATAAAATCATGTTCGGAATTATGAAATACTGAAACTAGTTTCTTACAGATCTTTTCATGCAATATCGGGTTTATATCAAATATATCTTTTGTTCTGCTTCCTGGATAAACGTATTCCAAATTAGCTCTATCCCGGCAGAAGGTGAATTTCTGATTTAAAGCAAATTTTCGAATAGCATCCGGGTTTTCGTAAAAGTTTTCTATAACGGTGACAGGATATAAATTCATATTATTGATTCAAGAAGGTTTAGGGAATTATGATGTTCCAAATGAGTATATCAAGAAATACTATCGCTTCTAAACTCAGACAATAAAAAACGGCATCCGAAGATGCCGTTTTAATCTATCTTTTTGATGCTACAGGGTTGCCCCTGCCCTTATCCTAGAAGAATAAGATTGCGCCTAAAGAGATAGTTTTTGCTTCAGCTTGAGCACTGTCAACTTCACGCTCTGATTGTGAGTATTCAGCAACCAAGTTCAAGTGTTTTGTGATCGGGTGGTAAGCACCAACAGTCCACATTGAGTCTTCGATCTCATCAAATGCATCAACAGAGTTGCCATCTAATGTAGATTCACCATAGCTTAAACCTAATTTAGTACCTACACCTGGAAGTGTATATGTTGCTTGTGCGTACCATTGATCTGAATCACGTGATCTACCTGTTGAGTCAAAGCCATCAAATAATTGAAGTGTTTGACCGATACCGTCACCTTTACCATAGTAACCGGTTAAGCCAAAACCAGCGACGTTCACAGTTGTACCAACATCCCATGCAGTTGCACGGTCATCGCCAATACCTGCGCCGAAACCTTCAACTTTTTGTGTCATGGCAGAAGTCCACACTTTACCACCTACATCGCCAGCCCACTCATAAGAAGCTTTAGCTTCAAATGCAGGTGATGAACCACTGCGCTCTGTACTACCAGCACTAGTAGCTAATGTCGCAACTGCATTCCAGCCTTGTGTAACACCAGCTGTAAAGCTAAAACCATTCCAGTTTGGTGATGTGTAAGCTACTTGAGATTTCCAGTCAGCATACATGAAACCTGTACCGATACGGCCTAATGTTGTTGTGTTACCAGCTAATGAACCAGCACCAGAACCAACACCTAACAATGTCATGTCGTTCAAGATAGCATCAGAAGCGTAAATGCCTAAGTCTTTACCAACTTTGATAGAGCCCCATGATTTGTCGCCGAAAGTCAAGAATGCTTGACGGTTTTCTTGATGTGAACCTTGCTTACCAGCTTGTGTTGTTGAAGCACCTGGGTTAATGCTGATTGTGAAACCAACATCTAAGTCGTTTTGACGAGTTTTACCAGAGACTGATAGGTAGTTAGGTAGTAAACCAGTAGTGATGTTTGAAGTGCTTTCAGCATCTCCATCACCTAAACCTAATGGTGCTGCACCAGCAGGGCTATCGCCACTGAAGTTTGTGTGTGTGTAGTAAGCGTTAACAATACCGCCGATGTCCAATGTCCAATCGCCAGCTGGGATCATGATGCCAGCGTTAGCTGCTGTAGAACCTAGTGCTAATACTGCACCAGCTACTGCTAATTTAACTTGCTTGTTCATATAGTTCTCCTAATTTTTAATTCTATTTTTACCACTAGATTAAACCCCACTACACCTATTCACCTTTTGCAGGCAATTAACTAAGTGAGAAAGTTTGCAAACTTTTCAATGAATAATCATTAAGAAGGTAGGGAGAGTATGCCAAAAGGATTTATAGGAAACAACAAAAGATTTGCATTTTAGTAACAATTATTAACAATTGTTGTATTTATGCAACAAGGCGATTTTTTATAGATTTTCTTCTATAGCGAAAAGCTTACGATGTTCGCGTATTGCATAGCGATCAGTCATGCCGGCGATATAATCGGCCACAGCTCTAGGTTTATCCGCTTCAGCGTACTCCTGGAATTCTTGTGGCAACAATCCAATATTATTAATAAAACCGTTAAATAGCTCAGTAACAATTCGCTCAGCTTTTGCACTCATGCGATTGACTTTGTAATGATGATATAGATTGTGTCGTAGAAAACGCTTGAGTTCTAGATTTTGCGCTGCAACACTTGCACTGAATCCTATCAGCGGTGGCGCTTTTCTTACGCTATCCAAATCCTGTAATTGAACCCGTGCAATATTTTTTGCACTATGCTGACATAGATCCACTACTAAGGTATTGATCATGCGACGCACTGTTTCATGGATCAATCTTTTTTGCTCCAACTTCGGGTACTTGGCTTTTACTAACTCTAAATTTTTAGCAAATAGTTCTACTTCGGACAATTGCTCAATCGTTATCAGCTTGGAACGTAAGCCATCATCGATGTCATGATTGTTATAAGCAATTTCATCAGCGAAATTAGTTAATTGCGCTTCCAAGCTAGGTTGCGTTTTATTAAGGAATCTCTTGCCAACATCACCCAGCTGCTTGGCATTTTTAATTGAGCAATGCTTTAGTATGCCTTCACGCACTTCAAATGTAAGGTTTAAGCCATCAAATTCGGCGTAACGCAGCTCAAGCTTATCAACCACCCGTAGCGACTGTAGATTATGCTCAAAGCCCCCGAAGTCACGCATACATGCATTTAAAGCATCTTGTCCAGCATGGCCGAACGGGGTATGGCCTAGGTCATGCGCCAAGGCAATGGCTTCAGTTAGGTCTTCATGCAAATTGAGTGTGCGGGCAATGCCGCGAGCCATTTGCGCAACTTCCAGGCTATGCGTTAAACGTGTGCGAAAAAGATCCCCTTCGTGATTTACGAATACTTGGGTCTTATATTCAAGTCGACGGAATGCAGTGGAATGAATGATGCGATCACGATCACGCTGGAAATCGTTGCGCGTTTCAGATAAAGGCTCCGGATGATGACGGCCGATACTTTTTAATGGGTCGGCTGCATATGGCGCTAATGTCTGAAGACTCATTTATTAATTCAACGTGGATAATGTTTCATGTAGTTTGGCTACATCATAATCACTGGTAATTACTGACTTACCAATCGCTTGCTGTAATACCAACCTAATTTTACCGTTTTCAACTTTTTTATCGAGCCCCATTAAATCTAGATACTTACCTGCACCAAGCTTAGGTGCATCTGTAGGTAAGTTTGCTGCTTCAAATATTGCTTTAACACGGCTGATATCTTCATCCCTCAACCACTTCATACGCCGTGATAAATCCGCAGCCAACATGGTACCTGCTGCTACAGCTTCTCCATGCAACCAGACTCCATAACCCATGGCATTTTCAATGGCATGGCCGAAAGTATGGCCTAAGTTTAATAAAGCACGTTCGCCATTCTCATGCTCATCCCGTGCCACTACCTCAGCCTTATTATGACAAGAGCGGTAAATTGCTTCACTGACTACATCTTCATCCAAGGACATTAATGCAGATATATTTTGCTCTAACCATTCAAAAAATTCTGCATCTCGTATTAATCCATATTTAATGACTTCAGCAACTCCAGCAGAATATTCCCGTGCTGGCAAAGTTTGTAATGTGTCTATGTCCGCTAACACCAATTGCGGTTGGTAAAAAGCACCGATCATATTCTTACCTAGCGGGTGATTGATACCAGTTTTCCCGCCTACGGAAGAATCAACTTGAGACAATAGCGTGGTAGGTATCTGGATGAATGGCACCCCCCGCAGATAAGTGGCCGCGGCATATCCTGTTAGATCACCTATTACACCACCGCCTAAGGCGATAAGCGTAGTACTTCGCTCGCACCGATTGGCTAATAAAACGTCATAGATGGTATTTAGTGTTTCAGTGTTTTTATAAGCTTCACCGTCTGGGAGTATTATTGGGATAACAGTGACACCAGCATTAGCAAGTGCATTACTTAACTTGTCCAAATATAAAGGCGCAACTGTAGTGTTAGTAACAATAGCAACATGTTTGCGTTTTAAATAAGGCAAGATCATATTAGCATCGGTCAGCAAGTTCTTGCCGATATGGATAGGGTAGCTTCTATTAGCTAGTTCAACTTTTAAGGTGTGCATGTTCTATAGATTTAAATTTTTTAATTTTTGCTCAATAAAGTGACTAATTTCGGTAGCTGATTGCGAACCTGTATCTACAATACAAGTCGCTAATTCCGTATAGATAGGATCTCGCTCCGAATATAGTTTCTCAAGCTTTTGCTTGATATCTCCTCCTTGCAACAAAGGCCGAGTCTTATCGTTACGGGTGCGTATCCACAAATCGTGGACATTGGCACGTAAATAAATAATATGCCCATGTTGCTTAAGGTACAGTCTATTCTGCTCGTTTAACACCACGCCACCACCCGTTGCCATGACAATATTGTCTAATTGGCACAATTCTTCAATCATGGCAGTCTCGCGCTTACGAAAACCAGCCTCACCCTCTAATTCAAATATTAATGGGATCCTAACGCCAGTTCTACGTTCGATCTCGTGATCTGAATCATAGAATGTTTTGCCCATTTGCTTGGCAAGCATACGACCGATGGTAGTTTTACCTGCGCCCATTAAGCCTATAAAGAAAATATTTCCAGATGTCATATACCTAGTTATTCAAAACAAAAAATGCCCATCAACGATGATGGGCATTTTAAGTGAATCTGAGCTATCTGTCAGAATTCGATTAATTATCTTAAAACTAGGTCTTCACTCATGATTTTTGGGGTTACAAATATTAGCAATTCAGTTTTATCTGTTCTTAAAGTCTTACGTTTGAATAAATTACCCATTACTGGTAAATCTCCAAAAAAAGGAACCTTGTCTACATCATTCCGATCAAGTTGCTCATAAATACCACCTAATACTGCCGTCTCACCATTTGACACTAATACCTGAGTAGTCAAATTCTGCGTGTCGATAGATGGAACTCCTTGTAATATGGTTCCTACTCTATCTTTTCTTACGATTAAATCCATAATAATTTTGTCATCTGGAGTAATTTGTGGCGTCACTTCTAAACTGAGAACTGCATCTACGAATGAAACTGTAGCAGCACCACTACTACTAGCTTCAAGATATGGAATTCTTGTACCTTGAGCAATTATCGCTTTTTTCTGATTAGCGGTGGTAACGCGCGGGCTAGATACAATTTTACCCCGTTGATCAGTTTCCAAAGCTGATAGTTCCAAGTTTAATAACAACCCTGCTGGCAGTCTGAATAGTGTAAACGCAAAATTACCAAACGCATTTGCAACTGGTAGATTTACGTTCAAATCTGGTTGACCATCAGAACTAGTCAAAACAGCACCTCCGTCGGTCGCTGTTTGAATACTACCATTATGTTGGCCTTGGGTTAATGTTCCGGGTGTAGTGGCTGTACCGGCAGTGCTAGAAGTAAACCGATTCCCTAGGGTGCCACTAGTAGTTAATATATTACTACCCGGCGTCCCTGTTTGGGTAACTCCAAAACGCACTCCCAAAGACTTTCCAAACTTTTCATCTGCAATAACTAAACGGGATTCAATCATCACCTGCTTTACAGCGACATCTACTTTATTTACTATAGCTTGGACTTGTTCTAAAAACTTAGCGGTATCTTGCACAAAAACGGTATTCGTACGCACATCAACTACTGCGCTTCCACGTTTGGATAATATTTTTTGTTTAGGGTCACTTAAAATATTTTTTAGTGACTCAGCTTTCATATATTTAAGTGTAAATACCTCAGTCCTCAACGCTTCCAAATCTTCTATTTGCTGGCTAGCTTCCAGACTTTGCTTCTCTTTAGCAGCAACTTCATCCGCTGGGGCTACCATAATGACATTACCCGTTTTACGCATAGTAAGGCCTTTACTTTGGGTAATAATATCTAACGCCTGATCCCAAGGCACATCCTTTAGACGCAGCGTCAAATTACCGGTTACCGTATCACTTGTAATAATATTCAGCCCAGTAAAATCTGCAATCACTTGTAATACTGAACGCACATCAATATTTTGAAAGTTAAGCGAAAGCTTCTCACCGGCGTAGCCAGGTTTAGAGCCACGTACTAGCTTATTAGGATCTTCAACCAACTGGCGTACATCAATAATAAATTTTTTATCTGCTTGATAAGCAGAGTGCTCCCAGTTACCTTTAGGCTCAATAATCATGCGGCCATTCTTGCCTTGCTTCATCGTATCAACATACAAGACTGGTGTATTAAAATTAATAACATTTAAGCGTCTTTGTAAATTAGCTGGAACATCGGTATTGACAAAATCGACAACAATAGTTTTGCCTTTTTGTTTAATATTAATATTGGCTGATGCGTCAGATAAATCCACAATTACCCGGCCTTCACCATTTTTACCTCGGGCAAAATCTACATTGTTGATAACATTTTGTTGCTGGCCTAATGCAGCTTCAGCAAAACGAGTTTCTATTGTGCTACTTGTAGCCACTTCATTTGCCTGAACCAATATGCTTACTTCATTTCCCTTTACGGTAGTGTTATAACCAACATTCTTAGATAGGTTAAGTACAAGACGCGTACGCTCTTTTCCCTGCGCTAAAGTTACACTTTTAAGGGCTCCTTGATCCACTGCTATGTTACTTTTATTTAATCCATTTGCTACCCTGGGAAAATCTAGAGCAATGCGAGAAGGATTGTTTAGTGAAAACCCTGCTGGCGGATTCGCTAATGGTTGGGTCGTTTTAAGTATAATATTGACTCGCCCGCCAGGTAAGGTGGCGAAATCAATAGATTCTATTTTATTAGTTAAGTTTGATTGATCCTCAGCTTTTAAAATATTAGAAAAAACGCTTAGGCCTAATAGCATGCTCGCTAATAAAAATTTAAATGTCCACGCGTTAGCTTTCATTGTTCCACCCCAATTCTTACACCTATTTAAACTATCTTTATTCTTCAAGATTCTTCAAGCGTTAAAGTATTAGTCCGCTCTACCCAGTCACCTGACAGGTCATCCTGGATAATTTCTTTAAGTAATACTTCATTATCAGTGATTTGCGTCACCATGCCAAAATTTTGGCCTACATAATTACCTACTTTAACCTGTTGCACACCATTATCAGGTGTTTTAAGCAAAGCATATGTAAGCTTTGATTTCGATAAGGAGCCTACATATTTAATACTTTCTAAAGGATAAGCCTCCATTGGCTCTTTAGGTCTATTCAAATTAGGCTGCAAAATATCGTTTTTGCTAGTAGCCTTTCTTGCTCGAAATGGGTCGGAAAGTGTACCGTCTGCATTATATTGCAAAGCAAGATAGGGTTTCACTTCGGGTAAAGGTTTGATTATGACTCGCATGTCTTTAGTCGAGTCTTTCATAAACTTATCTAAATCATCACCTTCATTAGAACTACAACCAACTAAAATCACACTAGAAAAAATAATGAAATGAACTGAGTTTGCAAAGAGAGTTTTAAAACAATTATTTATTAGAATCATTTTCCTCCCCCTTTATTCAAAGCTCTTTCTGCATTTTTCTTGGCTGCCATTTCATCATTATCTAAGTAACGATAAGTTTTTGCGATTGCCTCCATTACCAAAGGACCATCTGTTGCTTTCATGGAGGGAGGCTTACCTTCTGCATTACTGACTGAAGAGATAAAAAGGTCGTTTAACGTTACAATACGAGAGAGCTTAGAAATGTCCGTCGCAAACGCTCCTAGATCATGATAACTTCCCAGCACTTTAATTGCGATAGGCATTTCTGCATAAAATTCCGCTTGCGTTTCTTGCCCAGGTTTAAACAACTCAAACTCTAAACCACGCCCCAAACCGGCTTGATTAATATCTGTTAATAAGCCATCCATTTGCGATTTATCTGGTAATTGCTTTAATAGCGCCCCAAAGGTTTTTTCAATTTCAACCATTTGTTGCCTATAACCTTCTAAATTGATTGCCTGACTTTTCTTATCCAGAAAAACTTGCCGCAATTCTTGTTCTTTTGCTTTTGCTTGTTCTAAAGAATCTAATGCAGGACTCCATAAGAAGTAGTAGCCCAATCCAAGAATTAACAAAAAAAGCGCACCCAATAACACCGCTTTAACAGGTAAGGGCAAGCTACCAGCATTTTTAAAATCGATATTATTAAAATCTTCTAATTTCATGATTGGGGATCCTGAGCTTTCTCAGCAGAATCTTCTTCAGCCTTAGGTACCTTAATAGAAGCATTCAAGGTGAATGCGTTTTGTTTGAGGCCATTCACTGTTTCAGCCTTGATTTCAATCAAATTAGGAGACTCTAACCACTTAGAGCTACTCAAGTTTCTAACTAGCGTTGCAATACGTGCATTCGTGTCAGCCACTCCCTCTAAGGTGATAAGATTGCCTTGCTGTTTTATGCTCTTAAAATACATCCCATCAGGAAGTAGGCGGCTTAATTCATCTAAAACGATCACAGCTTGACTTCTATTTGTCTGCAAATTCTCAACGACCTGCTTACGATCCAACATGATGCTAATTTGATCTTTTAAATCTTTAATATCCGCAATTTCTTTATCGAGCACTACGATTGCAGCATCAAGCCTTGCATTACGTTCTGCTTGCGCATTCACCTGACTGTCTATGTAGGTCAAACCCATAAAAACAATTACTGCGGCACCAATTGCAGCAAACGCAGCCATTAAACCAAATTCTCTTTGGCGCGCCTCTCGTCGGATTTGCCGATGCGGCAATAAATTGACGCGTATCATAGTGGCAGTCCCCGCATGGCTAGGCCGCAAGCAATCAATAATGCTGGCGCATCTATAAGTGCCTGTTGCTGTTTAATTTTAGAACCGATAGCCATTTTATTAAATGGGTTAGCCACTACTGTATTGACTTGGGTGCGGTCTTGCACCATTACATCAATTGCAGGTATCGCACCACACCCGCCGGCTAATACAATGTGATCCACTCGATTGTATTGTGTAGAGCTGGTAAAAAACTGTAATGCCCTCGCAACTTCCATTGCTAATGATTGGATGAAAGGTTGCAATACTTCGTTTTCGTAACTTTCTGGTAATCCGCCTTTGCGTTTGGCAATTTCAGCTTCTTCAAGTGATAGCCCAAAACGGCGCTGAATCTCGTGAGTAAGCTGCCCTCCACCAAAACTTTGCTCACGGGTGTAGACAGATTTATCATCGTGCAACACATTTATATGGATCATTGAAGCACCAACATCCACAATCATTACCGTCTGCTCACGTCCGGCATTGGGCAATTGACTTGCTACCAAAGTGTAAGCAGCTTCTGTTGCATAGGTTTCTACATCCATTACGATCACTTTTAAATCAGCACCTTCGGCAGCTGCAACACGATCTTCTATTTTTTCTTTACGGGATGCTGCGATCAAGACTTCAACTTCATCTGGACTATTGGGCGCTGGACCAATTACTTGGAAATCGATGTTGACCTCATCTAACGAGAATGGGATGTATTGATTAGCTTCGGCCTCAACTTGTACTTCCATATCCTCTTCACGTAAATCTGCAGCCATTAAAACTTTTTTACTGATGACCGCTGCTGCCGGCAAAGCCATAGCAGCACGCTTCTCACGAGTACCCATTAGTTTCCAGGCGTAACGCATCGCTTCTACGACTTTTTCCAAGTCATTAACATTGCCATCAACCATCGCATCCGGAGGTAGCGGGGCAATAGCATAGCCTTCCAACTTATAATTGCCGCGGCCATGCTCTGCAAGTTCCACCATTTTGACAGCCGTAGAACTGATGTCTATACCTATTAATGGTGGAGTGGATTCGGATAAAAAACTGAATTTCAAATTG
>PERG01000036.1 GCA_002928535.1 Methylotenera sp.
ATTCACGTAAGCACAGCCAGCACGTGAGGCTTCTTCTTTAACGATGTCGCGTGCTTGGCGTTTTGTACCCACGAATAAAATACGGCCCTTGTTGGCAGCCAATGTACGTACATGCTTAAGCGCATCTTCGAACATCGGAAGTGTTTTTTCAAGGTTTACAATATGAATTTTGTTACGATCGCCGAAAATGAACGGTGCCATTTTGGGATTCCAGTAACGGGTTTGATGGCCGAAGTGAACTCCAGCTTCCAGCATTTGACGCATGGTAACAGACATTTTATTACTCCATGTAAGGGTTAAAATCACACAAGCCCAACAACACCTCAATGAGGCACCCTGTACGGGGCTGTGCAAAGATTTGCGTTTTAAATAACAACTAACGCATGAATAAACGCTCTAAATTTAAAGCGCTTAGTGAATTTTTAAATTCGCGGTGCGATAAGTTTAAAACGCCGCGTATAATACCTCATTCGTTGATTTAACTCAACCCACACTTCAATTCATATCAAAGCGTTATGGTAATTTCAATCAAAAATCAACAAGACATCGAAAAAATGCGTATTGCAGGTAAGCTTGCCTCGGAAGTGCTTGATTATATTACACCGCACGTGGTTCATGGTGTTACAACTGAGCATTTGGATAAGCTATGTCATGATTATATCGTGGACGTGCAAAAGGCAATTCCAGCACCACTCAATTATGCGCCGGATGGCCATACGCCCTACCCTAAATCAATTTGCACTTCGGTCAATCAGCAGATTTGCCACGGGGTGCCCGGCGATCGCGTATTGAAAAACGGTGACATTGTGAATATTGACGTCACAGTAATTAAAGACGGCTATCACGGTGATACCAGTCGTATGTTTTTTGTGGGAGACCCCTCTATCCAGGCCAAGCGTTTATGCGATATTACCTATCAAGCTATGTGGCTAGGCATCGCTAAAGTGAAGCCCGGCGCAACCTTGGGAGATATTGGTTACGCGATTCAGACTTTTGCTGAAAAAAGCGGATACAGTGTAGTAAGGGAGTTCTGTGGTCATGGGATTGGCAAGGTGTTTCATGAGGAGCCCCAGGTATTGCACTACGGTAAGCCTGGCATGGGGCTTAAGCTTCAGCAAGGCATGATGTTTACGATTGAGCCAATGATCAATGCGGGTAAACGAGACATTCGCCAAATGCCGGATGGTTGGACGATTGTAACCAAAGATCGCAGCCTTTCTGCGCAGTGGGAGCACACAATTTTGGTGACAGATTCCGGTTATGAAGTGATGACCTTATCTAGTGGCTCTCCACCGCCACCTGATTTTATCAAGTAGTTATTAGATTCGTGGAAGCGCGAGTAGAAAATCCAGAGGTTAACCACGCAGAAAAGTCTCGCGCAGCCTTTTGGCGTTTACATCACAAGCAAGGCCTGGCTGCTTTAAAGTCAGAGTTCGCTCGGAACCCCAACACTACTAAGCTATTCAAGCAGCATTGCACCCTTATCGATAACTTATTGATGTCTGTCTGGAAAGAAGCCGGCATTGATCCAGACTGCGCATTGATCGCCGTAGGCGGCTATGGCCGCAAAGAATTGTATCCCTACTCAGATATCGACCTATTAATTCTTTTACCCGAAAATCATCTAAATGACGCTGAGGTTAATAATCGTGTTGAAGCTTTAATAGGCTTGTTATGGGATATAGGACTTAATGTGGGTCATAGTGTTCGCAGCCTCGAAGAATGCATTGCCGAGGCAAAAAAAGACATTACTGTTCAAACTAATTTATTAGAAGCGCGCTTGCTAATAGGTGACGAAGCCTTCTATGAGCAGTTCCTGCGTGAAGTAAAAAACACATTAAATCTGCGCCATTTTTTTGATGCCAAGCTTCAGGAACAAGACAACCGTCACGCCAAGTTCAATGATACCGCCTACAACCTTGAGCCAAATATCAAGGAAAGCCCTGGCGGCTTGCGCGACCTGCATATGATTTTATGGTTAACCCGCAGTATGAATATTCATCAGGGAAATAGCCAAAGGGTATCTAATCCATGGAATGACTTGGCAAAACAAAACATCATCACCACATTAGAAGCACGCCAGATCCGCCATCATGAGAAGAATTTACAACAGTTAAGGATCAGGTTGCATTTCTTGAGCGGGCGACGTGAAGATCGCCTGGTATTCGATTTCCAAAATGAACTTGCTGCTTCATTAAATTATGTTAATACCCCTCGCAAGCGTGCCAGCGAACAGCTGATGCAAAGTTATTATCGCAGTGTGAAGTTTATTAATCTGATGAATGAGATTTTACTTAAATCTTTGCAGCAATATTTGTTTGATCCTATCCCAGTAACAACCGCTATTAATGAACGGTTTGAAGCACGGAATCATATGCTGGAAGCTAAAACCGCCGGCCTCCTTCAACAACAGCCAGGCGCTATATTAGAAGCTTTTCTTTTGTTACAAAAGTATCCCGAATTAGAAGGCATGGGGCCAGCATTGCTGCGTAATTTGCAGCGGGTAAAGAATTTGGTGAACCGTGAGTTTCGGCAGAGTTTAAAAAATAAAAAGCGCTTTATTGAAATTCTGTCCCAAGCTAACGGCGTTAATCAGGCTCTACGAGCCATGAATCGATACGGCATTTTGGGTAGTTATATTCCGGCCTTTGGTAAAATTATCGGCCAGATGCAGCATGATTTATTTCACGTGTACACAGTTGACGAGCATATTCTCAATGTACTTGCGAATCTGAGGCGCTTTAGCAAACCTGGCCTTAGACATGAGTTTCCACTATGTAGTGAGCTATTTGAAGGATTTGATGCGCCTCATCTCCTGTATCTTGCTGCTTTGTTTCATGACATTGCCAAAGGTCGTGGCGGAGATCATTCTACTTTAGGCACACTGGATGCATTGCGGTTTTGTAAACTGCATGGCTTGCCTAAGGCTGATTGCCAGCTAGTCGCATGGTTGGTTGAAGCGCATTTAAAAATGTCTTCTACCGCACAGAAATCCGATTTATCGGACCCATCCGTCATTGAAGGGTTTGCTCAATTTGTCCAAAATGAGCGGCGTTTAACAGCACTTTATTTATTAACTGTGGCGGATATCCGTGGTACTAGCCCGGCCGTTTGGAATGCCTGGAAAGCCCGCCTGCTAGAGAGTCTTTATTTTGCAACTAAACATGCATTGGCCAACCAAGCGATGCAAACACAGCAAACCATACTGACCCGGCAAAATGCCGCTGTAGAGAAATTAAGCAACTATGGTTTAAGTACCCATTCCTACCAGAAGCTGTGGGACCAGTTTGGGGCAAATTATTTCTTAAGACATGAGCCTGACGAGGTGGTATGGCATAGTCGCCTCTTAACGCCCCATTTACATAGTCATCAGCCTATTGTACGGGCACGCTTGAGTCCGAATGGCGATGGCATACAAGTGATGATCTATACCAAAGACCAGCGGGATATATTTGCACGTATCTGCAATTTCTTTGACCGTATGGGCTATAACATCGTACAGGCTAAGATTTATACTACAGAACATGACTATGCATTAAATAGTTTTATTGTTTTAGATCAATCAGGTAAAGCGGTAAGTTACAGTGGATTATTAAAATTTATTGAGGTCGAGCTAGCGCAAAAATTGGATGGGGAGCATGTATTGGAATCCCCTTTACGCGGACGCATAAGCCGTCAGGTTAAGCATATGCCAATAGAACTCCAACTCACGGTTACTGAAGCCGACAACAATAATCATAAGCTGGAAATTATTGCTAACGACAGGCCAGGATTGTTAGCCACAGTAGCGCATCAGTTCTTAACACAAGACATTGAGTTACATAATGCGAAAATCAATACGTTAGGCAACCGGGCAGAAGACAGCTTCCTGATTTCAGCTAGAAAAGGCCAAAGACTTGATGCAGAACGCCTTAAATTATTGCAAGAAATATTAGCCCAGGAAATTTAGGCGGTAATTTCACACTTAACCCATCTGGTAATGTTTTCGCAAAGCTTTCTTAATGTTCCAGGTGCAGGAAAGTCCTTGAGGAAATGTAACTAAATCGCCAGCTTGGAATTTCACCTCCTCGCCACCTTCATTAGGGATGACGGTCACTTCCCCTTCTAAAATGTAAGCAATTTCTTGTGATGCATAATTCCAGGTGAATTTAGACACCTCCTTGGTCCAGATCGGCCATCGTGTTACACCCAACTCGGCCAATTTTTCTGCGCTCGGTTTTTCTACAATGATCTTATCCATACCCATTCTCCTAATAACATCTAAATTAGTTACCAATGTACATGGGTTTAGGCAATAAAAAAGCCTTGAAATTCAAGGCTTTTTAAATCTACAACATACTTAACAAGCTTAGCTATGTTTGTAATGCTTTTTCAATTGCTTAACAACTTCCCACTGGCTTTTTAAACCTTTTGGGAACACAACAAAATCACCTGCTTTGATGGTTACTTTTTCGCCACCTTGAGGTGTAACGGTGAACTCGCCTTCAAGCACGTATGCGCTTTCAGTCATGCCGAAATCTAATGGGAATTTTGATGGTGCGCAATCCCAGATAGACCAGCTAGAAACGCCTAATTGTTTTAATTTTTCTTCAGATGGGTTGTGATCGATTTGAATTTGACTCATTTTGAATCCTTTAACTATTGATCATGAAAAGGCCGCTGGTGAGCGGCATAGAATCAGATATAAAAATTTGGCGGAAGAGGTGAGATTCGAACTCACGGTGGGCGTGAACCCACGACAGTTTTCAAGACTGTAGCATTAAACCGCTCTGCCACTCTTCCGGTGAAGCCGAGATTATAGCAAAAGATTAGTCGTCTTGAATATCCTGATTTGGAAAAAATACATCGGTATAACCAAAATCTTTTAAATCCGGAATACGCATTGGGTAAAGTATGCCATCAAGGTGGTCACATTCATGCTGCACAACACGTGCATGAAACCCGCTGACTAAGCGATCTATTCTATTGCCGTATTGATCAAAGCCTTTGTAATGTAATCGGGTATGACGCGGAACGATCCCGCGCATGCCTGGTACTGACAAGCACCCTTCCCAATCTTTTTCAATTTCACTACCCACTGGCGTTAGTGTGGGATTGATTAAAACCGTATAAGGCACGACATCAGCATCCGGATAACGCGGATTTATACGCTCATCCGAATCTTTTTGACCAAAAATCACTACGCGCACACTCTCACCAATTTGCGGAGCTGCAATACCAGCGCCGTTCATATGCAGCATGGTATCTTCCAGGTTTTGGATCAAGTCATGTAGCTCAGGCGTGTCAAATTGCTCAACTGGCGCAGCTTTCATGAGTAATATCGGATCGCCCATACGCAATACGGTTTTAATCGCCATTCCTAGCCCCGACTTTGTTTAACTAACTCAGCAATGATATTTCGTATCCTGGACATAGTCCCATTCAATTTGAGCATAATATCTTCGTATTGAATACCATTACTGCTACTGCCTCTTCCAGCGGCTTGATTAGCGACTGGGCAGATAGCTGCATAATTAATCCCTAATTCACGCGCTAACGCAGCCTCAGGCATGCCTGTCATACCCACAATAGTAGCGCCATCGCGTTCGAGGCGATTAATTTCCGCGGCTGTTTCTAAGCGCGGACCTTGCATAGCAGCATAGATGCCATGATCAATTAAAGGTTCACCCGCCGCAAGTGCAGCCAGCTTCCACTTTACGCGCAATGCTTCGCTGTAAGGATGAGTAAAATCAATATGCCTTACTGGCAGTTCAACCCCATCATGAAACGTGTTTTTGCGACCATAGGTGTAATCGATAATCTGGTGCGGCATGACAATGCTGCCTGAATCAATGCTGGTTGCAATGCTTCCTACGGTGGCTACAGCCGCAATTTCAGTGACGCCTTCCTGATGCAGGGCGGCAATATTGGCGCGGTAATTCACTTCATGCGGCGGGATGGTATGGCCATTGCCATGTCTGGCTAGAAAAATCACTTCATGCCCGGCAATTTCGCCATATATTAAAGGCTGCGAAGGCTCACCATAAGGCGTGCGCACAATCAAACGTCTCTTGATATTTAAGTTATCCAATTGCGTTAAGCCTGTACCGCCGATGATTGCTAACATTATGCGTTTCTCTAAAATTGACTGACTTACATTCTAGCAAAGCTAACCTGAATAGATAGCTTTCTCTGGGCCAAATTTTTACAGATTACAGCCTGTAGCAAGCATTAAAATGCGATGCATTCTGTGGCATACTCTCGCCATGACACAAGTACCATTTTCCTCCTCAAATACATTTCATAGTATTTCCAAGCAAAGCCTGGCGTTAGCCAACCAGCATTACGAGAATTTTCCAGTAGCTTCTGTGCTGCTTCCTAGTCATTTGCGTGAAGCGATCGGGCTCATTTACAGTTTCGCACGCCAGGCAGACGATTTCGCAGATGAAGGTGCGTTAACCATTGAACAGCGGTTAGATTTACTCAATGGTTTTCGTGATGAGCTCGATCTGCTACGGGCTTATATCAAACCGCAAACCAGTTTTTTTGTGGCGCTGGGTACAATGGTCAGAAGCAAAAAACTACCTTTAGAACCGTTCTATGATCTTTTGGATGCTTTTAGCCAGGATGTAGTTAAAACACGCTATGCTAATTATGCAGAAGTTATAGATTACTGCGCACGTTCAGCAAATCCTATTGGCCGGTTATTGCTGCATCTTTACCAAAAATCAACGCCAGAAAACATTGCCTACTCGGACAATATTTGCAGCGCATTACAAATCATTAACTTTTTGCAGGATATTGCGATCGATTTTAAGAAGAATGATGGTAAACAACGCATCTACATGTGCCAGGATGAACTGGCCGCCTTTTCAATTCCTGAAAGCCAGATTGAAGCGCAGCTCGCCGATGTGCAATGGCAACGTTTTATGCAATTCAATTTACAACGCGTCAGTGCACTGCTGCAATCAGGTAAGCCATTAGGCCGCATATTGCCGGGACGGATTGGCTTTGAGATGCGTATGATTATTGCGGGTGGCGAACGCATTATTGATAAAATCAACCGTGTAAAGGGTGATATATTTGAGCACCGTCCGGTTTTGAACACTTGGGATTGGGTAATCATGGGCTTGAAAGCACTTTTCAGGATATAACGATCAGTATGACGCCACAGCAATATTGCCAACAAAAAACCGCAAAAAGCGGATCCAGTTTTTATTACAGCTTTATGTTTCTGCCTAAGGATAAGCGTGAAGCCATAACTGCGCTCTATGCTTTTTGCCGTGAGGTAGATGATATTGCCGATGAATGTACTGATCTCAGTATTGCTCAAACTAAACTCAATTGGTGGCGCACTGAGATTGAAAGTCTCTATCAAGGCAAGCCGCAGCATCCCGTCAGTAAAGCGCTGGTACAACCCATCAAGACTTACCATTTAGAAGCCAAGCATTTTATCGAGATCATCGATGGCATGGAGATGGACCTCAACTTCAACCGTTATCAGGATTTTGAACAGCTACAGCTGTATTGTTATCGCGTGGCTAGCGTGGTCGGCCTGTTGTCCGCGCATATTTTCGGATTTACTAATCAGAAAACACTGCAATATGCACTTGACCTGGGTATGGCCTTCCAGTTGACCAATATCATTCGCGATGTAGGGGAAGATGCGCGACGTAACCGCATTTATTTACCACTTGATGAGCTTGCACAATTTGATGTGCGTGAAGAAGATGTTCTGCAAAGCCTTGAATCCGATAAAGTACAGAAACTACTGAATTATCAAATTAAACGCGCTGAAGATTATTACGACCGCGCCTTAAGCGAACTGCCCATTGAAGATCGCAAAAGTCAGCGCGTGGGCTTAATGATGACTGCAATTTATCGCACTTTGTTGCGTGAAATTCAAGCTGATGGTGCACAAACTGTCTTAAATTCCCGCATCTCACTTGGTGCACTTCATAAATTCTGGCTGGCTTTTAAAGTCTGGTTCCACAACTAATAAGAATAATTTCTATGAATATGAATAACATCCATGTGGCTATCATTGGCGGGGGCTGTGCCGGTCTGAGTGCAGCAGCAACTTTAATTGAACGTGGCATTCAGGTGACTTTGTTCGAGTCTAGTTCTCAGTTGGGTGGTCGGGCGCGTACTGTGGTGGTAGAAAATAATGACCAAGTCCACCTGCTGGATAATGGACAGCATATTTTGTTAGGGGCTTATCGCGAGACCCTGGCACTATTAAAAAAAGCTGGTGTAGAAGAGAGAAAAGTACTTAAGCGTTTACCACTGCAAATGCATATATTAACCGCGCAAGCACGGACAATATTTTCATTGAAATCAGCCCATTTCCTCCCTGCTCCATTCCATACCTTGTTTGCCTTGCTAACCTGCAAGGGTTTAAGTCTTTCTGAACGCATTGCAGCGATTACATTGATGCATCGCCTTAAGAGTAGTACTTTCCACTTGAGTAAGGATCTGCCTTTGTGGCAATTCTTAACATCTCAACAACAATCCGAGCGCTTGATTGAAATGCTTTGGGAGCCCCTCTGCTTAGCTGCGTTGAATACGCCACTTGAAATTGCCAGCACGCGCGTATTTCTTAATGTATTAAAAGACAGTTTTACAGGTAACAAAAGTAATAGTGACTTTTTACTGCCCAAGTTGGACCTGTCACAAGTCCTTGCGCAGCCCGTTGCTCAATATATCCAGGCGAAAGGCGGCATTATTCGGCTGAATAAACGAGTCCGCAGCCTAAGCCCTGCAAATAGTGGATTTAATATAGAAACACGTGAAGGACAGCATTACTTTAGCCATGTGGTGGTGGCCTTATCGCCGGCCAGAGTAGACAAATTACTTGAGCCCTTTCCTAAGCTGCGCAATGTACTTACACATATACAAAGTTATAGTTATCAACCTATTTACACAATATATTTGCAATATCCGCGTGATATCCAACTGCCTCAAGTGATGACGGGTTTAAACGGGACTGTCGGTCAATGGGTGTTTGATAAAGGTCAGCTAAGCGGCGAAAAAGGATTATTAGCGGTCATTATCAGCGCCAGTGGGAAACACCAGCGCATGCCTCAAGAGGAGCTGGCTTTACGCATTGCACAGGAGTTGCAGCAAGTATTTCCTCAATTAACCAAGCCTTTGTGGCATAAAGTCATAGCTGAGAAACGGGCTACATTCACCTGTACAACTTCCCAGCCGAGACCTACCAATAAAACTGCACAACCGGGTTTATATCTCGCTGGGGATTATACTTATGCAGATTACCCGGCCACTATTGAAGGTGCGGTCCGGAGCGGTCAGCAATGCGCTAACCTGATTATTAATAATTTATCCTAGAATCGAACTCTTCTACCGTTTACGCTGGTCATGCATTTCTTAAATGCATTAATGCTTGATCTAATCTTTCCACAGCAATAACTTCCAAACCGGTAATTTTCTGTTTAGGGGCGTTAGCTTTTGAAACTATCGCTTTAGTAAAACCTAATTTTGCCGCTTCTTTCAAACGCTCTTGCCCACGTTGTACAGGACGGACTTCTCCAGCCAAGCCAACCTCACCAAAAACAATAAGTTTGTTATCTAATGGTTTGTTTTTTAAGGAGGATACAATTGAAAATAATACGGCTAAATCTACGGCTGGCTCACCAATCTTAACCCCACCGACCGCGTTTATAAATACATCCTGGTCAAAACAGGGGATTCCTGCGTGACGGTGCAATACAGCAAGCAACATGGCTAATCGGTTCTGCTCTAAGCCTACACATAAACGTTTAGGATTCGGTGCATGGGCTTCATCTACCAAGGCCTGTATTTCAATCAATAAAGGGCGTGTGCCTTCCATCGTCACAGTGATGCATGAACCTGCCACTTGCTCACTATGATGGGAAAGAAATAGCGCAGAAGGATTAGTCACTTCGCGCAATCCTTTTTCCGTCATCGCGAACACGCCTAACTCATTAACGGCGCCAAACCGGTTTTTAAAGGCACGAATCAGGCGAAAAGAAGAGTTTTGGTCGCCTTCAAAGTACAGCACGGTATCTACAATATGCTCCAACACCCGTGGCCCTGCCAATGATCCTTCTTTAGTCACGTGTCCCACAAGAATCACGGTAATGCCCGCCTGCTTGGCTAAGCGTGTGAGCTGGGCTGAGCATTCACGCACTTGGGCAACTGAGCCAGGCGCAGATTGGAGCACTTCGGAATAGACTGTTTGTATCGAATCAATGACCGCAATATCCGGCTTATGCTTTTGCAGCATACTGATAATTTTTTCGAGGTTGATTTCTGCTAGCAGTGAGATTGGACTGGCATCCAAACCCAAGCGACGCGCGCGCATGGCGATTTGTTGTGGGGATTCTTCACCGCTAACATAGATGGCTTTGCGCGCATGGCCGATATGACATAAGGTTTGTAACAACAAGGTGGATTTGCCAATGCCAGGGTCGCCGCCAATCAGCACCACCCCACCCGGCACTAAACCGCCACCTAAAACGCGGTCAAACTCACTGACACCAGTGGGTTGACGCGGTACTTCTGCAGCTTCAACCTCGGTTAACTTTTGCAAACCTGCGGTTTCAGCTAAAGGCGCAAAGCGGCTTGCACTAACAGGTTCGGCTATGGCCTCTACTAAGGTATTCCAGGCATGGCAACTTGGACATTGACCCTGCCATTTCGGCTCCTGGCCTCCGCATTCTGTACAGGAGTAGATAGTTTTAGCTTTCGCCATTATTAGCCTCGCTGATTACCTTAAATGGTACGCGTGCAGCAACAGCGCACAGTAATTCATACCCTACCGTATCGCAGGCTTCGGCAACAGTATCAACCGGCACTTGATCACCCCATAATTCAACAGGCGAGCCAATATTAGCCTCGGGAATATCAGTAAGATCAACGAACAGCATGTCCATGGATACACGCCCAATGGTATGAGTCATTCGTCCGCACACTGCGACAGGTGTGCCGTATTGGTGATCGCCAGTGGCATATTGCCCGGCATGTCTTGGATACCCATCCGCATAACCACAGGCGACGATGCCCACCCGCGTTGTTTTGCTGGCAGTAAATAAATGGCCATAACCTACATTTTCACCCGCTTGGATGGTTTGTACAGAAATAATCTCACTGGTGAATTGCATCGCAGGCTTTAGATTCCAAGTGCTGGCTGCTGTACCTTTCACCGGCGACGCACCATATAGCATAATGCCCGGCCTGACCCAGTCAGCGTGGGCTTCGGGGTGGCGTAAAATGGTGGCGGAATTGGCTAATGATTTAGCTTGGGTCAAATCTTGAGTGGTTTTTTGGAAGGTATGTAAAGGCATAGTAATGCCAATGGCTTCATCAGCCGCGGCGAAGTGTGTCATCAGTGTGATAGATCGCACATTTCTACAGGCCTGCAAACGTCCACATGCGCCTTTAAATTCACCGGGCACAAAGCCTAGGCGGTTCATGCCCGTGTTCATTTTAAGATGCACTGCAACGGATTGGGCAAGCTGCTCAGTTTCAAGCATGATAAGCTGCTGTTCGCAGTGAACTACAATATCAACTTTATAACTGGCGGCTATATTGAGCTCGCCTGTATTAAAAACGCCTTCCAGCAATAAAATGGTCTGCTCAAAGCCCCACTCGCGTAAATCAATCGCTTCATTCAAGCCTAATACCGCAAAGCCTTCCGCATCACTTAATCCCTGAGCTACATTCAGTAGCCCGTGCCCATAGCCATTGGCCTTAACGACTGCCATCACTTTTGAATTTGGCGCGTGTTTTTTTGCGATAGCTAGGTTATGGTTTAAGGCAGCATGAGAAATGGTAGCTAAGATTGGGCGCATATAAAATCGAGGTGATGGTGTTAATAGCTATCGGCCATGTAACCACTACCGGCAAAGTTCTCAAAACGGGTATGTTGGCCCAAGAACGTAAGTCTCACGCGCCCAATAGGACCATTACGCTGCTTGCCGATAATGATTTCAGCAGTGCCCTTATCCGTACTGTCCGGGTTATATACCTCGTCACGATAGATAAACAGGATTACGTCGGCATCCTGCTCAATAGCGCCGGATTCGCGCAAATCACTCATTACCGGACGTTTGTCCGGACGTGTTTCAACAGAACGATTAAGCTGTGACAAAGCAATCACCGGTACATCCAGCTCTTTTGCCAGTGCTTTAAGTGAACGTGAAATTTCAGATATCTCAGTTGCACGGTTTTCGCCTTGGCGACCTGCCGGTGCTGACATCAGTTGCAAGTAATCGATGACAATTAATCCTAACTTGCCACATTGACGATGTAGCCGGCGCGCACGAGCTCGCACATCAAATGAGCTTAGACCTGCGCCCTCATCAATAAAAATAGGCGCTTCGTTGAGCCTGCCTAAAGCCATGGTTAATCGTTCCCAATCTTCATCCTCAAGATTGCCATTACGCATACGGTGTTGATCCAGTCGCCCAACTGAACCAATCATACGCATCGCCAGTTGTGTGCCGCCCATTTCCATTGAAAATACAGCTACTGGTAATTTAGTATCCAATGCAACGTTTTCGGCGATATTAAGTGAGAACGCGGTTTTACCCATGGATGGTCGACCAGCAACGATAATTAGGTCACCACCCTGCAAACCTGATGTCATCGCATCTAGGTCAGCAAAACCAGTAGGAATGCCAGTGACATCAGAAGGATTGTCACGAGAGTATAAATAATCGATACGGTCTGCAACTTGCGGCAGTAATATCTTGATATCAACAAAGCCTTCGCTACTGCGTTTACCGCCCTCGGCAATCTGGAAAATTTTTGCTTCAGCTTCATCCAGTAACTGTTGTGCATCGCGGCCGTTTGGTGAGTAGGCGCTTTCTGCGATCCCTGACCCTACTGTCACTAGCTGCCGCATCACGGCGCGCTCATGCACGATTTCCGCATAGCGACGGATGTTTGCCGCAGTTGGTGTGCTTTGTGCAAGGGCACCTAAGTAAGCAATACCACCTACACCAGAAAGCTCAGCGTTATTTTCAAGCGACTCTGCCACCGTAACGATGTCTGCAGGTTTGTTATGCTCAATCAGCTTCGCAATATGCTGGAAAATAGCCTTATGATCATGGCGGTAAAAGTCTTGCGCTGTGAGAATATCTGCGACTTTATCAAGTGCTTCGTTTTCTAAAAGTAAACCGCCAATGACGGATTGCTCAGCCTCTACAGAATGAGGGGGGATTTTAAGTGCATCTAATTGTTCGTCAGCCATGCGGAGATTATACTGAATATCCACCGCATCCAAATAGCGGCTTTATAAAATAAAAGAGGCTACCGAAGTAGCCTCTTTTAATACAATCAAAAATCAAAAAACCGCTATCTAAAAGGCTAGCGTTAGTTTAATTTTTAAGCTTCTGCCGATACTGTAACCGTTACGTCCACAGTCACATCGTGATGCAACGCAAGCGTTACTACATGGTCACCAACTGTTTTCAATGGGCCATTTGGCATACGTACTTCAGCTTTAACCACTTCAAAGCCTTGTGCGACTAACGCTTCAGCGATGTCGCCGTTCGTCACAGAACCGAATAAACGGCCGTCAACACCAGCTTTTTGGGAAATCGCTACAACATGACCTGTTAATTTTTCACCGCGTGCTTGCGCAGCAGTCAAAATTGCAGCTTGTTGTTTTTCTAATTCTACACGGCGAGCAGCAAACTCAGCTTTATTCGCTTCAGTTGCACGTTTTGCTTTGCCTTGTGGAATCAGAAAGTTACGGCCAAAACCGTCTTTAACTTTAACTACGTCACCTAAATTACCTAGGTTACCTACTTTTTCTAATAAAATAATTTGCATGGTAGCCTCCTAATTATTGGTGTTTGTCAGTGTATGGAAGCAAAGCCAGGAAACGTGCGCGTTTAACTGCAGACGTTAATTGACGTTGATAACGTGCTTTTGTGCCCGTCATACGTGCTGGAATAATTTTTGCGTTTTCTGAGATGAAATCTTTTAATAGATCTACATCTTTGTAATCAACTTCTTTAATGCCTTCTGCTGAAAAACGGCAGTAGCGGCGGCGTTTGTACATTTCTCTTGCCATCATAAACTCCTAAACTTTTATATGCTGTATATGGTTAATGTGCATCACCAGTTGTGTGCTTTTAAGGCTGCGTTTGGCTAAAAAACCAACCGCTAGAATGTTTGCGCCTAACTTCAGCCCTGTTAATGCTAAATCGCCTAAGGCAACTGCATTGACCTCACATTCCACCTTGCGCTTCATGCCAGCTTCTATTTGCTCTGAAACATGTCGCAAAACTACACTCAGCAACGGTATGCCTGCTGGGGTATAGCGAAGCGGCTCTATGTGCACGACTTCTGCTTGTAACTCCAGCTTATTCACTTGTATTACTTAAGCTGCTGCTGCCTCTGCTTTAGGGGCTGGCGCTGCTGCATCACGGCTCAATACTGATTTAGATTTCTCTTCTTTCATCATTGGGCTAGGTGCTGTCACTGCAGTTTTAGTGGCCATTGTTAAATGACGCAAAACTGCATCATTAAACTTAAAGCCATGCTCAAGCTCATCTAATACAGTTTGATTACATTCGATGTTCATCAATACGTAGTGCGCTTTGTGGATTTTTTGAATTGGGTATGCAAGTTGACGACGACCCCAGTCTTCTAGACGGTGAATTGCACCGCCGTTGCTGGTGATCAGCGCACGA
>PERG01000037.1 GCA_002928535.1 Methylotenera sp.
TTTTTCCAGGCTTTATTGCCCAGTATTACCACTTATATTTAACACATATGAATATGCATACTTAATGATTTAAGTTTTATTTAAACCAAGGCGCACGCGCAGTCATGATGAGTGATTTCGCACGCTCCATGTCCATATTCGTGAGCTCCACCAGTTCATCTACCGCCAGCTCTGCCAATTCGTCCATCGTAGCCACGCCTTTTGAAGCCAACAAATGCGCAGTTGCGTCATCCATACCTTCCATTGCCAACAGGTCTTCAGAGGCCTCTTCAACCTTCTCTTCTTTAGCAATCGCTTCCGTTAATAAAGCAGCACGCGCACGCTTACGTAATTCTTCTACAGTATCTTCGTCAAAAGCATCGATTTCATTCATTTCAGCCAATGGAACATAAGCAATTTCTTCCAGCGTGCTAAAACCTTCCTGCACCAGAATTTCCGCGACCTCTTCGTCTACGTCCAGTTTTTCCATAAACAACTGGCTCACACTTGCAAACTCTTCCTGGTTTTTCTGTGCGGCCTGGTCTACCGTTAAAATATTCAACGTCCAACCGGTCAACTCAGAAGCCAGACGTACATTTTGTCCATTGCGGCCAATTGCCAAAGCTAATTGTTCTTCATCGACCACTACGTCCATGCTATGCGCATCCTCATCGACTACGATGCTAGATACTTCTGCAGGCGCCATCGCATTAATCACAAACTGCGCAGGTTCCATGCTCCAAAGCACAATATCCACGCGCTCACCAGCCAATTCGCCTGTCACAGCTTGCACACGTGAACCACGCATACCAACGCAGGTACCGACTGGATCTAAACGCTGATCATTGGTTTTAACGGCAATTTTTGAGCGCAGGCCAGGGTCACGCGCTGCTGCACGAATCTCCAATAAACCTTCTTCAATTTCCGGTACTTCCAGTTCAAATAGACGCACCAGAAAATCCGGCGTAATTCTGGATAAAATTAGTTGCGGCCCACGACCACCACGTTCAATACGTGACAGATATGCCCGTACCCGGTCACCTACGCGTAAGTTCTCTTTAGGAATCATCTGCTCACGTGGCAATAAAGATTCAATACGACCTACTTCAATAATGGCATTGCCTTTTTCCATGCGCTTGATTACACCGGTCACCAGCTTTTCGTCGCGGGACAGGAAGTCTTCCAGGATTTGCTCACGCTCGGCTTCACGGACCTTTTGCAAGATTACTTGCTTAGCGGCCTGAGCTCCGATACGACCAAATTCTATACTCTCTAATGGCTCTTCATAGTAATCGCCAATATTCAAACCTTTAGCATGCTCGCTCTCTTCGTCGATTTGATATGCAGAATTTTCTAGCAAGTCATAATCAACATATTGCCAGCGACGGAAAGTTTCATATTCACCGGTTTCGCGGTTAATTGAGACGCGCACATCTGCATCATCATGATGTTTTTTCTTGGTGGCCGAGGCCAGTGCAAGTTCTAACGCAGTAAAGATCACTTCTTTACTTACGTTCTTTTCATGCGCCAAGGCATCTACCAATAATAAAATTTCACGACTCATCTCTATCTCCGACTAAAAATTACAGGTTCCAACTCTTATGAGCAATAACCTAATCTTAAAACTCTGGGTTCAGGCGCGCTTTATCAATATTGCTGAAAGTAATGGCATATAACTCACCATCACACTCCAGCGATAACACGCCTGCTGAAAAGCCGCGTATCACGCCTAAAAAATTTTTTCTTATTACTTTTTCTGTCCCTGCCGATTGCGGCAACTCCATGGCCACCCGCAACTTTACTGTAGCGCGCTCTCCGATAAAACGTACAAAATCCGCTTCTTTCTTGAGCACACGGTCTATACCAGCGGATGAAACTTCCAACCGGTCATAATCAATATCATTCTCTACTGCCAGTAAATTACCCAACTGGTTGCTCACCAGTACACAATCATCAATATTGACGCTGTCTTTATTGTTTACCGGATTTTGTTTATCTATAAATACGCGCAGTAATTTACCTCGATTGGAAATCTCCAAATCAACAAGTTCATAGCCCAATTGGCTGACCGAAGTTTCTATTAATGTATGCAAATCTTGCATTGTTCTTTTACCCCACTACAACTTATTGCCTGCTTTTTTGCTATTACACATACATAAGTTGCAGAAACAAAAAATGGGCTGAAAGCCCATCGAATTTATTCGCCATTATACCAATCAATTCAATGGATTGGAATTACTAAATCTTGATATCAGAATTACGTTCGAATTTTAAACGCTGACAGGAACAATATATTATTCTTTTTAGTTATAAAAATATATAAACAAATTATTTTTAATTATTAAAATAATTTCCTATAGTGCATGCATTCACTTTTTTGGAACATAGTTATGCCGCAATATTCACTACCTCAACCAACAGTGCAAGCGATATTAAACGCTGTCAACGATGTATTGCAAGGCAGCGGATTTGGTTCTATCGAAATAGTGTTACACGAAGGCAATGTAGCACTCATCGAAAAACGTGAAAAATTGCGTCTGATACAACATAAACATAGATTTGAAGAGAACAAGTCTGAAGGGGCCGATAGTGCTAACCGCATATCGATAAAATAATGAGCCGATCCATAGGCATCGTAATACTAGGAACCGAAATGAAATTAACGAATATAACATTTAATAACAAAGCTTTTGCCTATCCATTATTAGCAGGATTGCTGCTAAGTAACGGACTTGTATTCGCTGAAGAAACCACAACAAGTACTGCAACGATCTCTACAGAACAATCTATAGAAGCACAAGAACAGCAAGCGAAGGTGAATGCCCGTTTGGCAGAAATCGCTGCGGAAGAAAAAGCTGCTGCTAAAGCAGCGAATGGCTACTACGTAGAGCGTAAAAGTTATGGCACGCAAAAAGAAACCGAGCCTCCACGTTATGTGAAGCAAGCTAACAAAACCTGGTTGAAAGAGTACGATGCTTTTGACGATGTAAACTGGCTGGATCTTGGTTTGGAATACCGTGCGCGTTTTGAGCATCGCGATAATGACTTTCGTCGTGCGGATGAGAATATTGATGACCCACTATTACTACGTACACGTGCTTATGTAGGCGTAAAAGAGATTTTAGATCCTTTGCGTTTCGCTGTAGAAGTACAAGACTCCCGTCGCAACCTAGGTGAATATAGTCGTGAATACGATACGCGTGATGTCAACCAAGCTGATGTATTGCAAGGCTACCTTGAATTGCATTTCAAAGAATCCATATTTGGTAAAGACGACTTAGGCAACAATCGCCCATTCTGGGTACGTGGAGGCCGCTTAGCCTGGGAATCATTGGATCGCCGTTTGATTGCACGTAACGAATGGCGCAACACCACAAATACTTTTCAGGGTATACGGGCCAATATCGGCGACAAAAAGAATGATTGGCAATTAGAAGCTTTTGCCGTGAAACCGGTACAACGGTTTACCACGCGTCTGGATGAAGTAGATCACGCACAAGATTTCTATGGGGTAATAGGTGATTGGCGCCGTTGGTCTGAATATGTGACCTTACAACCACATTACTTTTTGCTTAAACAAGACGGCGACAAAGTTAAATATAACTCTGGCGGTCAAGAATTAACTGGGGCCGCATTAAGCCAAGCTCAAATTGATCGTGAAATTCATACCGCAGGTTTACGTGCTTATGGCGCATTCAAATCGGGTTGGGACTATGACGCAAGCTATGTTAAACAATGGGGCAACCAAGATCGCTTCTTGAGTACTACACTAGGTTATATCAATGTGGACCATGATGCGTATGCATATGGTGGGGAAGTGGGTTACACCTTCAAGAACTCTTGGAAACCAAGGGTGAGTGCTTACTATGGCGTTGCCACTGGTGATAGCACACCTGCAACTGGCACGGATCGTACCGACAGCCAACGTTTCGAGCGCTTATTCGGTTTCGCCCGCCCTTGGTCGAATAACGACTACATTCAGATGGAAAATATCAGAACACCTAAACTTCACTTGGAGTTTGAACCGAAAGTATCATTCCTGGAAAACGTAAAAGTGGATACAAGTTTCAGCTGGTACCGTTTGGATGACTCATCTGATCGTTGGCAAGCCGGGAACAATTTACGCGACCGGACGGGTAACAGCGGTAATGACTTAGGTAAAGAAGTAGATTTACGTGTGCGCTTCCCGATTAACGATTATGCGTCGCTGAACATCGGCTACGCACACTTCTGGGCTGGCGATTTTGTAAAAGACACTTCTCGCAGAGTTGCGGGACAAGCAGATCGTGATGACTCATCCGATTTCTTTTACACCGAATTAACGCTATTAGGCTTTTAAACCTTAAGAAAATTTAGAGAGAAAATACTATGCAACCATTTAAAAAATTAAAAAAAGCACTGTTGATTAGCGCGCTATTTGTACCACTCGCTAGCTGGGCAGCAGACATCACCTTGCTTAACGTGTCATATGATCCAACCCGTGAGTTGTATCAAGATTTCAATGCAGCTTTCAGCAAGCATTGGGAACAAAAAACCGGTGACAAAGTGAGCGTGAAAACATCACATGGCGGCTCAGGTAAGCAAGCCCGTGCGATTATTGACGGCCTGGATGCGGATGTGGCGACATTAGCCCTAGCCTATGATATTGATCAACTTTCTGAAAAAGGTAAGTTAATTCCTAAAGACTGGCAAAAGCGCTTGCCTCACAACAGCTCACCTTACACTTCCACTATTGTATTGCTAGTGCGCAAAGGTAACCCAAAACACATTAAAGATTGGGATGACCTGGTAAAACCTGGAATTTCAGTGATTACGCCTAACCCAAAAACCTCTGGCGGCGCTCGCTGGAATTATTTGGCAGCTTGGGCATTTGCACAGAAAAAATTCGGTGGTGATGAAGCTAAAACCAAAGAGTTTGTTGGCAAGTTACTGAAGAACGTACCTGTGCTTGATACTGGCGCACGTGGATCTACCACTACTTTCGTTGAGCGCGGTATTGGTGACGTATTGTTGGCTTGGGAAAACGAAGCGTTCCTTGCGCAAAAAGAATTAGGCGTAGGTAAATTTGAAATTATTGTCCCTTCACTTTCTATCTTGGCTGAACCGCCTGTCACAGTAGTAGATAAATTCGCCAAGAAACACAGCAATGAGCAAGTTGCAAAAGCGTATTTGGATTACCTCTACTCTGATGAAGGCCAAGAAATCGCTGCGAAGAATTACTATCGCCCGACACTGGCTTCAGTTGCGAAGAAGTACGAAAGCCAGTTCCCGAAAGTGAATCTGGTGAAAATTGACGAAGCGTTTGGCGGTTGGGCAAAAGCACAGAAGACCCACTTCTCGGACGGCGGTACTTTCGATCAGATTTATCAAAAGTAATGTTTAATTTTTAAGCTCAATTTTCATACAAGTAGTGCCGGACAAAATCCGGTTCTACTCATTTTAATCGGAGGCTCTTACCATGAGTTCAACAGATTTCTCAACATTAAAGTCTCGCGCTTTAATTGTCGGCGGTGACCAAATCGATGGCATTAAACAAGTACTGACTAATCACGGCATCACCCATATCAACCATTGGTCGGGTCGCAAAGTCGGTAATGGCAATCGCGTGATTCCCCAAGACACCCAATTTATTGTGCTCATTACCAATTGGATTAGTCATTCCATCACGCACAAAGTCAAAAAAAACGCCATGAAACGTGGCATTAAGGTGATTTACACACCGAATGGTTCTGCAGCATTACGCAACCGATTGAATCATATTGGGTCAGATGTTATATCGGCGGCAGAACATGCCTTTCAGTATCATTAAGTGATTGAGGAAGAATAAAATGAGCCATATTGTAGATACAAATGCGGACTTTCCACGCATTCCTAGAATCAATGAACCCGCACCTGATTTTGAAGCGAACTCTACCCAAGGGCCTATTAAGTTATCTGACTACAAAGGCAAAAAGTGGGTGGTATTGTTTGCACACCCGGCCGATTTCACGCCGGTGTGCACTACTGAATTCATCGGTTTTGCTAAATATGCAGAAGCCTTTGACAAACTCAATGTGCAGTTGATTGGTATTTCCGAAGATAGTAATTTCAGTCATTTGGCATGGCTGGCCAATATTAAACAAAATTTTGGTGTGCAAATTCCTTTTCCGGTGATTGATGATAGAGCTGGCCATGTTGCTGCGCGTTTCGGCTTGATCCATCCAAGTGAATCGCAAACCGCTACCGTGCGTGCAGTGTTTATTATTGATGACCAAGGCTTGATTCGCGCCTTCATCTATTACCCATTGACGACCGGTCGATCTGTAGAAGAAATTCTGCGCGTAGTCGAAGCGCTGCAGGTTGCAGATAAGTATAAAGTAGCTACGCCGGAAGGCTGGAAAAAAGGCGATAAAGTGATTGTCCCCGCACCAGCTACGCAACAAGCAGCGGAATCACGAGCAAGCGAGGGCTATGAAACGACTGATTGGTATTTCAGTAAAAAAGACTTACCCCTTTAAACATCACCGTAATTTCCCAATCCGGCTAAGGCCGGATTTTTTTGTCTATTGTCAAAATATCTATATTCTTTTTTTACATATTTATATTATTTAATATTCTTTTACATTATTTTAGTAGTTCATTACAGTGCTGGCTTACTCATTGAAAGCCTCAAACGACAGAACGTTTGAACAAGAGCTTTCATAAATAAGATTACGCAAAGGAATAAAATGACAGCTACTAAAATCGCATCTGCGCATGTGGAACAGTTAAGAAATCAGCTCAAAGACGCATTGTTCCTTGATCTGGAAGAGTACGGCCTAGTGGAACAATCCACCGGGGAATTTAATAGTACCTTTTTAGGGGTACAGCTTAACAGCGCTTTCCAACCGATTTATGACAGTACAGTCGGCGACCTTATCGGACACGAGGCATTATTAAGGCCGTCTTTAGGCGGCGCATTAGCCAGCACTCCAGAATTTGCATTTAGTTATGCCGAACAAGCCGGCAAACTGGTGCAATTTGACCGTGTTAGTCGTACCTTACATGTATTGAATTTCCGCCAGATTTACGCAGAAAATGGCTTACTGTTTCTAAATGTGCATCCTAAATTACTGATCACAGTTAATTCCCACGGCAAAGTTTTTGAGCGGATATTACATGCTAATTCAGTGCCAACGGATCGCGTGGTCATAGAAATTCCTGAAAATCTGGTGGAGCAAGATAAGCAGCTATCCGAAGCGATTGATAACTATCGTGACAGGGGCTACCACATTGCCATTGACGATTTTGGCAAGAAAAAATCTAATCTCGATCGCTTATGGAAACTTGCGCCGGATTATTTGAAATTGGATATCAGTCTTATTCAAGAAGCGGAGAGTAATGAACGGATACGCAAGGCCTTGCCAAACCTGATCAGATTGGTCCAAGACCTAGGCGCCAAACCGATCATTGAAGGGATTGAAACTCAAACGCAGCTTGATATTGCAGTACAAGCTGGTGGTACACTTTTGCAAGGTTATTTTCTGGGCAAACCGGTAACAGCAAAAGAGCTGCAGCCGTCTAGCCTTTTTAAGGCCACAAATAAGATCAATATTCGTAAAGCCGCTTGAGCTGACAACAGCAGAATTTTAAATCATGAACAAACGTAGAAACATCCTGCCCGGGTTTGGCCTGTCCCTTGGTTATACCCTGCTCTATTTAAGCTTAATTGTCCTCATCCCATTATCCGCCGCATTTATTAAAACTACAGAACTCAGCTGGCAGGAGTTCTGGACCGTGGTCACCGCGCCGCGCGTCGTTGCCTCTTATAAGTTAACCTTTGGTGCATCGTTAATTGGGGCGCTGCTAAACGCGGTATTCGGTTTACTCACGGCATGGATTCTGGTGCGCTATACCTTTCCTGGTAAGAAAATTGTCGATGCGCTGGTTGATTTGCCTTTTGCGCTACCAACCGCTGTTGCAGGTATCGCCTTGACAGCAGTGTATGCGACTAATGGCTGGATCGGCAGTTTGCTGGAACCGTTGGGCATCAAAGTAGCGTTTACGCCCCTAGGTGTCATTGTCGCGCTTACCTTTATTGGCCTGCCTTTTGTAGTGCGTACCGTACAGCCAGTGTTAGAAGACCTGGAATCGGAAACTGAAGAAGCTGCGGCCAGCTTAGGTGCTAACCGCTGGCAGACATTTTACAAAATCATTTTGCCTGCGGTGTGGCCGGCATTATTAACCGGCTTTGCCTTGGCGTTTGCACGCGCCATCGGTGAATACGGCTCCGTGATTTTTATCGCAGGCAATATGCCCATGGTGTCGGAAATTACACCGCTCATTATTATCACCAAATTGGAGCAGTATGATTACGCCGGCGCAACCGCAGTAGCGGTGGTAATGCTGGTCATTTCATTTGCTCTATTGCTATTGATTAATGCCTTGCAATGGTGGACCAACCACCGCTTAACTGCATCGAAATAGGATTGCGCCATGTCACAAGTCACCACCATTGCAACTAGCCAGTACACGCGATACAACACTAAAGTAACGAAAAACCGGGCCATATCCGAACCAGCCTGGATCCGTTGGACCTTAATTTCGATTGCGTTGCTGTTTTTAAGCCTGTTCCTGTTCATTCCTTTAATCGCTGTGTTTACCGAAGGTCTGCGTAAAGGGTTTGAAACCTATTTTGCCGCGATCACGGAACCGGATGCACTGTCATCTATTAAGCTCACACTGATTGCCGCCGCCATCGCGTTGCCGCTAAACCTTGTGTTCGGGGTTGCAGCAGCCTGGTCCATCGCAAAGTTTGAGTTTAAAGGTAAAAGTATTCTCATTACCTTGATCGACCTTCCTTTTGCCGTGTCCCCAGTGATTGCCGGCTTGATTTACGTGCTGATTTTCGGTTTACAGGGTTGGTTTGGTGAATGGCTGATGGAACATGATATGAAAGTGGTATTTGCCATTCCAGGTATTGTTTTAGCCACCATATTCGTGACCTTTCCTTTCATCGCGCGGGAATTGATCCCGCTGATGCAAGCACAGGGTAAGGAAGAAGAAGAAGCCGGTTTGGTATTAGGCGCTTCCGGCTGGCAGATTTTCTGGCGCATCACCATTCCGAATATCAAATGGGGCCTGCTCTACGGGGTGATATTAACCAATGCCCGGGCCATGGGTGAGTTCGGTGCAGTGTCGGTGGTTTCAGGCCATATCCGTGGCTTGACCAACACGATGCCGCTGCATGTGGAGATTCTTTACAATGAATATAACTACGCGGCCGCGTTTGCCGTCGCTTCCCTGTTAGCCTTCTTAGCATTAATTACCTTAGCACTAAAATCCTATGTGGAATGGCAAACGGCAAACAATGCCCTTAAAAATGAGCGGGGCCATCAATAGATTGGAATTATCATGAGTATCGAAATCCGTAATATACAAAAAAACTTTAACAGTTTCAGCGCACTCAACAATGTCAGTTTGGACGTGCCTAGCGGTGAATTAGTCGCTTTGCTGGGCCCATCCGGCTGCGGTAAAACGACCTTACTACGCATCATTGCCGGCCTGGAAACTGCAGACAACGGCAGCATCCACTTTCATGGCAACGATACGACGCATAGTGATGTGCGCGATCGCCAAGTCGGTTTTGTGTTCCAGCATTATGCACTGTTCCGTCATATGACCGTGTTTGAGAACGTGGCCTTTGGCCTCCGTGTGCGTCCTAAAAAAACCCGGCCGAGCGAAAAGGAAATACAGCGCCGTGTCCATGAATTACTCGAGTTGGTGCAATTGGATTGGCTTGCAGACCGCTACCCACCACAGCTTTCTGGTGGCCAACGTCAGCGTATTGCATTGGCGCGTGCATTGGCTGTAGAACCTAAAGTGCTATTACTGGATGAGCCATTTGGCGCGTTGGATGCCAAGGTCAGGAAAGATTTACGCCGCTGGTTGCGCCGTTTGCATGATGAATTGCATATCACCAGTGTGTTCGTGACACACGATCAGGAAGAAGCGCTTGAGGTTGCTGACCGCATTGTCGTGATGAATCACGGTAAAGTAGAGCAGATCGGCTCTCCGCAAGAAGTATACGACAAACCTGCTTCACCTTTTGTTTACCAGTTCCTAGGAAATGTGAACCTGTTCCATAGCCGCATCAATGATGGCAAAGCGCAAGTCGGCGATATAGCAGTGGATGTAGAAGATCATTTAAAAGGTGAAGATAGCGCGGCATTGGCTTATGTACGACCGCACGATATTGATATTCAAAAAGAACTTACCGGACAGCAACCGGCATTTTCTGCAGTCATCAGCTATATCCACTCTTTAGGGCCGTTAGTGCGACTTGAGTTACAGCGCGATGACCAGACTGAGATCGTAGAAGCTGAGTTAACGCGCGAAAAATACTTGCAGCTAGATTTATCAGTAGGTTCCAAAGTGTATGTACATCCGCGTAATGTGCGTATTTTCTTAAACGAAGCAAACAGTAAATATTAAACATTAAACAAAATAATAACGACATAAGCCCTCATTTGAGGGCTTTTTCTTGTTCGGCTGTTGTTGGATTGGCTTTATCTTGTGCCATGCATAACCCTGTAGCTATTAACATTATTCGAATATTAAGCTCTTTAATCTATTTGTAATGTCTTATATAACTTAGCAGAGCGATCAATACTATTAGCCATTGAAGTAGAGAAGAGTTACCTACTCTTCAAACTGAATATAGGTATTGAATGGATTTATTTAGAGATTGGCTGAGCAAGGCGTTAATTTCCTATTGCACTTAGAAGTTCCAGTGAAGTTTCAGGCAATAAAAAACCCGCAACAATCGTTACGGGGTTTCTTGTATAAATAGCTTGGCAGTGACCTACTTTGGCTTCGGCCACTTCGTTTAACATCCCTTCGGAAGTTAGCCTGCGCCGCAACCGACGCTTGCAACGTTAGTCTAGACTATAGCTACTTTAATAAATCGTTTACCTCACGCATTCCATATCGGTAGCTGGTTGTCATAAACTCAAGTAGGTCTGTTGAGACAGTACATAAAACAAAAGCCCTCACGAGGAGGGCTTTTGTCTTTTAATAAATAGCTTGGCAGTGACCTACTTTCGCATGCGAAGAGCATACTATCATTGGCGCTGGTTCGTTTCACGGCCCTGTTCGAGATGGGAAGGGGTGGTTCCAAACCGCTATGGCCGCCAAG
>PERG01000038.1 GCA_002928535.1 Methylotenera sp.
GAATGACAAGCCTGTTGACGAATACTTCTCACGCGTGACTTCACGCATGATTTTGCGTCAACCATTGGAATTAACTAATAACATTGCTAGTTTTGACATCATGGTTAACGTTATCGGTGGTGGTGAGTCTGGCCAAGCTGGTGCAGTTCGTCACGGTATCACACGTGCTTTAATCGACTTTGATGCAACTTTGAAAAGTGCATTATCTAACGCCGGTTTCGTAACACGCGATGCGCGTGAAGTAGAACGTAAAAAAGTTGGTCTACGCAAAGCGCGTCGTCGTAAACAATTCTCTAAACGCTAATTTATTTAGGCGTCAGGAAATTAAAAAAGGTCGCGTTAGCGGCCTTTTTCATTTAAGGTTTCATATCGTTTTATTCATTAAGTTTTATAAAGCATGCATACACAAAAGTTAAAAGTCGGGATTGTGGGCGGCACCGGTTACACTGGTGTTGAGCTATTACGTCTATTAAGCGTGCATCCCAATGTAACGCTCACTGCGATCACTTCAAGAGGGGACGCCGGCACACCGGTTGCCAATATGTTTCCTAGCTTGCGTGGTTATGTAGATCTGGTGTTTACGGATCCTGCACAAGCGAATTTAAGTCAATGTGATGTGGTATTTTTTGCCACCCCCAACGGCATCGCCATGCAGCAAACACGCGAATTGCTGGCCAGTGGTGTGCGGGTGATTGATCTTGCTGCCGATTTCAGGATTCAGGATATTGCCATTTGGGAAAAATGGTATGCGATGACGCACGCCTGCCCTGATCTGGTGGCAACAGCGGTATATGGCTTGCCCGAATTGAATCGTGAAGCCATCAAAACCGCGCAGTTGGTGGCCAATCCGGGCTGCTACCCGACTGCTGTGCAGTTGGGTTTTATGCCGTTATTGGAAGCAGGCGTCGTTGATCCAAGTTATTTAATCGCGGATGCTAAATCCGGGGTAAGCGGCGCTGGGCGTAAAGCAGAAGTGCATAGCTTATTCTCCGAAGCAGGCGATAATTTCAAAGCTTATGGCGTAAGTGGTCACCGGCATTTACCAGAGATCAGCCAAGGACTTACCGCAATGGCTAAAACAAAAGTCGGTTTTACTTTTGTGCCTCATCTGACCCCATTGATTCGGGGTATTCATGCGACTTTATATGCTAAATTAACCAAGCCGACTGATCTGCAAGCTTTATTTGAAAACCGGTATGCCAACGAACGGTTTGTCGATGTATTACCGAAAGGTACACATCCAGAAACACGTTCAGTGCGCGGTTCGAATATTTGCCGGATCGCTGTGCATCAACCGCAGGACAGTGACATCGTGGTGGTGTTGTCCGTGATTGATAACCTGGTCAAAGGCGCGGCAGGTCAAGCGGTGCAGAATATGAATATCATGTTTAACTTTGTTGAAACAGCAGGTCTGGAAATCGTACCGCTTTTACCTTAGAGCGCTGGAATGAGTAGATGAAACCGGTTAGAAGACGCATTAGAAGGCATTTTGGTTTGACGGCCAAGCAAGTAGCTGTGCGTTCGCAGCGACCGTGGTTTTTTCAATGGCTGGTAGCTAGTCTCTTTGTGCTAGCTGGCTATGCAGCGGCTTATTGGCAATTTACCGGCGGCGGTGAAAATATTCATGATAAATTACAGCGTGCTAACCTTGAAAATCAGCAATTGCAGACCAAGATAGTACAAGTAGAGCGTCAGATTCAAATCGAACAAGCTGCACAAAGTATTCTCGAGAAAGAGCTCAATGTGATTCAGGATGAGAATATGCGGGTTAAAGAAGATTTGCTGTTCTATAAAAACATGGTGAATAAAAAGCATTAAATCCGTATGCATTTAGCATAAAGTCAATCCAATCAAGGCGATATATGGTAGCATCACTTTGAGTGACTAGTAATTGAATCGGAATTAAGCATGTTTTTTAAAAAGAGTAACCGGGTACAAAATAGTATCGATACATTGATTGGTGCCGATACAAGAATAGAAGGTGATATTCATTTTTCCGGCGGTTTGCGTATCGACGGCGCCGTACGCGGTAAAGTAAGTGAACCAAATACAAACCCAAGCACACTAATTTTAAGCGAGCATGGGCGTATTGAAGGCCCTGTTAATGCTTCCAAGATTGTGATTAACGGCAAAGTGATTGGCCCGGTGAAAGCAGACGTTTTTATTGAGCTGCAACCTAAAGCACGTATTACCGGTGATGTGTATTACCAGTCATTAGAAATGCACACAGGAGCGGTTATTGAAGGCAAGCTAGTTTATCTGGGTGATAGTACTCAGGAAGCAATAAACGAAGTCGAAGTAAAGACTATTAGTTAACAGAATATACAGTGAAGTTTAATTTTAAACTTCACATTTGCGAAGAATTTTAAGAGTTTTAGGAGTACATAATGAATACAGTTGCTGATTTACCAGAAGTGGAAATGCCAACCCCTTTGGTATTTACTGATAATGCTGCAAAAAAAGTGAAAGAACTGATCGAGGAAGAAGGCAGTCCTGATTTGAAGCTGCGGGTATTTGTGAGTGGCGGTGGCTGTTCCGGTTTTCAGTACGGCTTCACTTTTGAAGAAGAAGTAAATGACGACGATACACAGGTTAAAAAAGACGCGGTAACTTTGCTGATTGATCCGATGAGTCTGCAATACTTAATGGGTGCGGAAATTGATTATCAGGATAGCTTACAAGGGTCACAGTTCGTTATTCGCAATCCGAACGCACAGACTACCTGCGGTTGCGGTTCATCATTCTCAGTCTAATTACCTAAGACTTAAATAACAAAGCCAGGCATATTGCCTGGCTTTTTTATTTGCTAAATGCAGTCTTACATTACTGGATGATTAAAGGTGCAATAAAGGCAAAAAAGCCACCTATTAAGAAAATCAGCACTGAGGCAACATATATTCTTAGTGAAGCTTTACGCGTAGCCATGCAAGTTTCTGCTAGTTGAGGATCTGCGGGACAAGGCAACGACTTTGCATGCCACTGCATCAGCCCAGACAAAATTAACATAGCTGTTGCAAATATAAACACTTCGACCTTATGCTCTGAGAACCATACCAGTTGGGGTACATGGGAGACCAAGCTGGACATGGCAGCGCCAGCGCCGATACCAACTAGTAATGCTGGTAAAGTGCAGCATATCAATGTACCGCTACTGGTAAACAGTGAAAGTACTGATGCCAATTTTGTTTGGCGAATACCTTTTATTTCCTTGCGTAATGGTTCGGGGATCATACCGGGATTTGAAAGCTTCTCCATTTATTTTGCTCCTTTGGCTTCCATATCAGCTTTGATATGCGCAACCGGATGCTCACTCATTTCAATACCTGTTACGTCATAGCCTGCATCCTTAATAAGGTCTTTCACAGTATCAAATGACAGGTTTTGACCGTCTTTAAGTTCCACAGCAACGATGCGTTGTTTCAAATTGACATATACATCCTGCGTTTGTGATAAAGCGCGCATTTTCTTTTCAATGCCCTGTGCACAAAACGCACACACCATGCCATTGACAGTTGCTTTGACGGTTTGTGCTGCGAGTGCAAATTGACTGAATAAAGCCAGTGATAATACTGAAATAGTTAATAATTTTTTCATGATAGATTCCTTAATGATTTAAAAGATATACATAAAGTTGAAACGTGGCTCATAGAAGTTATTCACGCCCCCTTCAACAAAGAAGTTCTTATTGATGAACCTTAACATCGGTGTGATTTCGACCTTGTCACTCAATCCATTCATATTTCGAGTCTCTAGAATGAACCAAGGCTGAGTCTGGTCATATCCCGTTTCGTAAAACGAAAATCCTGCGCGAATTGCAGAGTAATCATGATTAAGATTTGAAGTGCGATATAGACGGTGCGTCGCCATAAAGTAGACACGCGTGGTTTCATAATCAAATTGGACACCAGGGGTGATCATCACTTTATCAAAGTCATGATCCCGATTTAGCCCCTTATTTTCACCTTGTAAAGCGCCAACGCCACCCATAAACCATAAGTTGGCCTGTGCATGCGGCATATTCCACCGGTGTAGCAGGCGGGTATAGGTCAGCTCTTCCAAAGTGCGTGTTTTGGACCGGTCATCTGAGCGCATATAAGTAGCACTTACACCGAAAGCATCGCGCGGTGTGATGGCGTAATTAATAAACGACTCACGCCAGTTATTATTGAAATCTCCCATGACCATATAGGATTCATTGAAGCCCATAGGCCCGGCAAGGACAGGCTGGGCACTTAATATTGCACAGCCAAGCAGCCAGAATTTTAAATAGTTAAACATATGTATTCCTTCAGTAATTGATCAACGCCAATATTTGGCGCGAAAGACAATTTAACTGAGGAATATGGGAGGGCGCTGAAAGGCGGGTAGGGTAATAGAAACGTAGGTTTGATCGATACCAATAATGATAGTATTTGTGTTGGTGCTTAAGCCCAAGTTAAAGAGCTGAGGTAATGCAGTCACACTGCATAAGCTGCTACACAAGATACTACAATGACCTTTTTCAGCCGCCGTAGATGCTGGCTGTTGATAGTCAGTAATATCTGCTCGTGTCTCATGGCAAGACATGTTGTCTACTATTGCACCACTAGACGATCCTATTTGCACAGGCAGATTGTGATTTGCCTGCATGAGACTGTTGCATACCAGCATATTGGCTGCAGCGATGCTTTGCAGCGGCATTAAAAGAAGCAACAGGTAAGCAAAACCATGTAGATAACGTCTTAGCATATGACTAGGATAAAATTAAGCGCATTAAGTTCGAATCGTCATTGCAACCATGATTAACGCTGATCCATCGGTACAAAATCGCGTCGCGCGCTGCCTGTATACAATTGGCGCGGACGACCGATCTTGTGTTCTGGATCACTATGCATTTCAGACCACTGTGCAACCCAGCCAGCAGTTCTTGCCAGAGCGAAAATGGCCGTAAACATAGAATTAGGGATGCCCATCGCACGCATTACAATACCACTGTAGAAATCGACATTTGGGTACAGTTTACGCGTCACGAAGTATTCATCTTCTAAGGCAATTTTTTCTAATTCCATGGCCAGTTTGAACATAGGGTCATCATGCAGGCCGAGTACATTCAATACTTCATGACAGGTAGAGCGCATGATGGCTGCACGCGGGTCCATATTCCGGTATACGCGGTGACCGAAGCCCATGAGGCGGAAGGTGTCAGTCTTATCTTTGGCGCGTTTGATGAATTCGCCAATACGTGACACATCACCTATTTCTTCCAGCATTTTTAAAGTAGCTTCGTTGGCGCCGCCATGTGCTGGCCCCCAAAGTGAGGCAATGCCGGCTGAGATGCAGGCAAATGGGTTAGCCCCGCTTGAGCCTACCAACCTTACTGTACTTGTGGAAGCGTTTTGTTCATGATCAGCATGCAGGATCAGGATACGTTCGAAGGCCTTGGATAATATAGGATTTGGTTCATATTTCTCGCAAGGCGTGGCAAACATCATGTGCATGAAGTTTTCCGCATAATTCAAGTGATTTTGCGGGTACATGAAAGGCTGACCCAGGTTATATTTATAGCTCCAAGCTGCTATGGTTGGCACTTTCGCCAGTAAACGATGGGCCGATAAGATACGATGTTCTTCATCGCGAATATCCATGGAATCAAAATAGAAGGCTGATAATGAGCCGACCACGCCCACCATGACTGCCATTGGGTGTGCGTCACGGCGGAAGCCACGGAAGATATTGCTGAGCTGGTCATGCAACATGGTGCTACCGCTGATGGTGTCAGTGAATTCCTTTTTCTGTACGGCATCCGGTAACTCTCCGTGCAACAGCAGGTATGAAACTTCCATGAAGTTGCAATGCTCAGCGAGCTCTTCAATAGGATAGCCGCGATAGTATAACAAACCTTTTTCGCCATCGATGTAGGTGATGTTGGAATTACACGCAGCCGTCGACATAAAGCCGGGGTCATAAGTGAAAACACCGTGCTTACTTAAGTTGCGAATATCGATGACGTCATTGCCTAAGGTGCCGGATAGCACAGGTAACTCAATCGGTGTGGAACCGTTATCAAAAGTAAGCGTGGCTTTGGTCGGTTTGTTCTTCATGGCTTTGAATAATATGGTTTTCTTAAAGTCTTATAGGGTTTAACTGTTATCGCTAGCAATTATACTTTATTGGACTGGCGAATTGCCTGACAAAAACATTTGCCGATCAGAAGCTGGGCCGTTTGCCAGTTTTAGCCGTTAAGTTTGTCTTAACTTTGATAGATCGCGCCTAAAATCCGCTCGCTTGTAGCGCCTGTCACGGTCGGTAAATTCGCAGTGCGTTGATGTAAACATTGGCGTGCCAGCCAGGCAAACGCAATGGATTCAAGCCAATCTACGCCTATGCCTAAACTATCAGTAGAGTCTATATGCACTGCCGCAAACAAAGCCTGCAAATCATTTTTAAGTAAAGTATTATGAGCACCGCCACCACATAGATAAATCTCATCCGGCAGAGTGTGTAGCAATGCATCATGAATGCTGTGGGCAGTGAGCGCCACCAGTGTCCGTGCGACGTCCTGCGGTTGATAAGCATGGCCTCTCAAATGTTGGTTGAGCCAATGCATATTAAATAGATCGCGTCCGGTGCTCTTGGGGGCAGGTGTTTTGAAATAAGGCTCGCTTAACATAGCCATTAACAAGGGCGTGATAATTTGTCCCGTACTCGCCCATCCACCATTGGCGTCGTAATCGAGATTTTTATGCTGCTTGATCCAGCTATCCAGCAACATATTTCCTGGTCCAGAATCAAAACCAATAACATTGCCATGCTGGCTTAAATAGGTAATGTTAGCAATGCCGCCGATATTGATAATTGCACGACTAACATGACTATCCGCAAAAATCGCCTGATGGAATGCTGGTACCAACGGTGCGCCCTGGCCACCCGCTGCGATATCGCGGCTACGGAAATCTGACACAACGGTGATGTGAGTAAGCTCGGTAAGCAGCGCCGCATTGCCGATCTGCAGGGTAAAACCTAATTCAGGACGATGGCGGATAGTCTGTCCGTGGCAACCTATAGCCCGGATTATAGCGGGGTCAAGATGATGTTTAGCCAGTAAAGCATTCACTGCCGTGGCATATAACTTTGCAAGCTCGTTCGCCAGCAGAGCTGAAATTTCCAGCTCATTGGACGTCGGATGTTGCAGGGCCAGGATGCTGTTTCGCAAATTCGCTGGGTAAGGCAGGAAATGTGTATGCAAAACCTGTATTGCTGGAGTGTCGTGAGGAGCAGAGGTGGCTGGAAATTCGACTAGTGCGACATCCACGCCATCCAGGCTAGTGCCTGACATCAAACCGATGAAAAGCTCGCCGGGCATGGGTAGGTTAGTCTAATGCAGCGATGTTACTCACACCAAGTAGGTCAAGTTGCGCAGACATTTGCTGGCTGATCGTGTTAAAAGCGACTCTCTGGTGCGGTTCAATAGGATTAGCTTTAGGTAAAGCCACTTTCATCGGGTCGTGATGTTTGCCATTCAACAAGAACTCATAATGAAGATGAGGTCCTGTGGCTAAACCGGACATGCCGACAAATCCAATGATTTCACCTTGAGCTATTTTTGCGCCGCGACGCAAGCCGGCACTAAAGCGTGAAAGATGGCCATATACAGTACTTACGCCGTTATCGTGCTTCAAGACAATGACGTTACCGTAGCCACCCTTTTGTCCAACAAAGTCGACTACCGCGTCACCCGAAGCTTTGATGCGTGTACCGGTTGGTGCTGCCATATCAACGCCTTTATGCGCTCTCAGGCGCTGTAATACAGGATGAAAACGCCCTAAGCTAAAGCCTGAGCTAATACGGGTGAATTCCAACGGCGAACGCAGAAAAGACTTATGTAAACTTTTACCCTCAGGGGTGTAATACTGCATCTGATTATTCGCATCGCGAAAACCCACTGCGCGATAAACCTTGCCATTATTAACGAATTCAGCTGCCAGTACATCACCGGTTTTTAATAGTTCGCCATCGTCATAACTGCCTTCATAAATCACATTGAAATGATCGCCGCGGCGCAAGTCTGAATGGAAGTCGATCTCGCTTTCAAACATTTCTGCTACCTGAATCGCGATGCTATCGGGGATATTGGCATCATCGGTAGCACCGAAGAGTGAGCTTCTGATTTCAGCCGACTTTAAAATCGGGCGCATCTCTAATTGATGCACGATTTTGCTGGCCGCATAACCTTCAGACGTTTTATTAATCGCGATAAATTGATCGCGATCTAATTGATATTCTAAGGCAATAAGATTACCGTCAATATCAGTTTGTGCTTCTATTTGGTGACCTGGCTTTAACGATGCGGCGATTTCGCTGGCAATATTATCGCTACGTAAGTAATCAATCGCATCACGATTGCGAATATTTAAACGTGACAGCAGGCTGTTTAATGTGTCGTCACGGCGCACGTGTTCTTTATACCAATACTGTTGGGACACTTCGTCATCGTTAGCCAGCATTTCTGGCAAAATAATTTCTTCAGTGATATTAGTAGTTGGAACATTGCCAATGATGGTTTGCGGTGCAATACCAAACGCGGTGTAAATGCCGAATAATGGCAAACAGGAAATGGCAAGAATCCAGCGTAATTTGAATTTGCGCTCTGTAGCTAGCGCATACTTGCGTTCAGCTTTATTAGAATTTTGCGTTAAAATAGAAGATTGCGATGTATTTAAACTGTTCTCTTCATTAAGAGAACTGAATGTAGGGTGGCTTGCATTAAGCTCGTTAATTTCCACGGGCTGAACCTTCATAAAAATTTAATACGGGTTCAGATACTAACAGAATAATCAATTAAAACAAGTAAATGAAAAGTTTTTAACAAATCTTTTCAGGCTTAGGTCAAGGGTGCAAAGACGTGAATACTGATATCAACCAACTACTCGCTGTGATTAAGCGAGGAGCAGATGAGCTTTTAATTGAAGCTGAATTAGTTGAGAAGCTAAAACTAAGTATCAAGTCTGGAAAACCGCTACGTATCAAAGCCGGGTTTGACCCTACGGCGCCGGATTTGCATTTGGGCCATACTGTTCTTATTAACAAGCTGCGTCAATTCCAGGAGTTAGGTCACCAGGTATTATTTCTGATTGGTGATTTCACAGGCATGATTGGCGACCCTACCGGTAAAAGTGCCACACGTCCCCCATTAACCGCTGAGCAAGTCCAGGAAAATGCCAAGTCCTACACTGCTCAAGTGTTTAAAATTTTAAAGCCTGAGCAAACAGAAGTCGTGTTCAATTCCAAATGGCTCACCGATTTAGGCGCTGCCGGCATGCTTAAGTTGGCAGCGAGCCATACTGTGGCACGAATGCTGGAACGCGATGATTTCTCCAAGCGTTATAAAGGTAATCAGCCAATTGCGATTCATGAGTTTTTGTATCCTTTATTGCAAGGCTATGACTCAGTAGCGCTGAATGCCGATGTGGAGCTGGGCGGTACTGATCAGAAATTCAATCTGTTAATGGGCCGTGAATTGCAGAAACAAGCTGGTCAAAGTCAGCAATGCGTATTAACTATGCCTTTGCTTGAGGGCTTGGATGGCGTCAACAAGATGTCCAAATCCTTGGGTAACTATATAGGCATCGCAGAAGCGCCTGAAATCATCTTTGCCAAAATCATGTCCATTTCAGATGAGTTGATGTGGCGATATATAGAGTTGCTTTCTTTTGCATCATTAAAAACGATTGCGCAATGGAAAGCAGATGTAGAGGCTGGTGGTAATCCACGTGACGTTAAAGTCACGTTTGCCCAAGAGATCGTAGCGCGATTCCATAGCCAGGTTGATGCAGAAAAAGCTTTGGTAGATTTCCAGACACGTTCTAAAGGTGGTATTCCGGATGAAGTGCCCGAAGTCACTGTGACAATAGATACGGATAATATAGGCGTTGCACAACTACTTAAATTAGCGGGCTTGGTTAGCAGTACCTCAGAAGCTTTCCGCGCCATTGAACAGGGCGGCATTAAATTGGACGGCGAAAAGGTATCTGATAAAGCCATTATGCTCAATAAAGGTACCAGTGTCGTTGCGCAAGTTGGCAAGCGTAAATTTGCAAATGTAACAATTTTGTAACAGCGCATATTTGGGCTTGACCAAATCTTTGGCCCCTGTAGAATGCGCGCCTTCGCTGACGAAACGTTGTTAACGAGCAGATAGAAAATCAAACAAAAAGCCGCTGTATAAACTACATTCAATATTAATTCGAAATAATTTCAAATTAGGGTTGACCGGATTTAAAACCTCTGTAGAATGCGCGCCTTCGCTAGCAAATTAACGCTGGTGAAAACAAGAATTTAAGCAGTAAAAGCGTAGTAAAAAATACAGTCAAAATTAATTAAGAAATCTTTCAGAATTAATATTGACGGCCATAAAAAGCTCTGTATAATGCGCACCTCGTTAACGCAAACGGTAACGAGCCGAATAAAAAGTGATGCACTTTTAACGGTAAGAAATAAGCTCTTTAACAATATAACAACTGATAAGTGTGGGTGCTTGTGGAATGGGACAAGCTCACTTAGACGCAGTTAACTTTTTTAATATTTATATTAAATTTAACTTAACTGTTTGGTTTAAGTGCAGCCTCAGAAAAACAAGTGCTTACACTTAAATTTATGACAAGACTGTAGAAATACATTCCTTGAAAATGAATTTGAGTCTTTCATCTATAACGTTCCTTGATTATCGTCAGGGAATAGGGTGAATAAAGCAAAAGCGAAATACCACCTCGAAAGAGGAAAAAGTAATAGTTATGAATTAAACTGAAGAGTTTGATCATGGCTCAGATTGAACGCTGGCGGAATGCTTTACACATGCAAGTCGAACGGCAGCACGGACTTCGGTCTGGTGGCG
>PERG01000039.1 GCA_002928535.1 Methylotenera sp.
GCACTTGGTTTCGATTCACTAGTTTTTATTAGACGTTTTTACGGATTTTCCGAAGTAACGGATTTATAAATTTGATAGGGAGAAGTCATGTCAGTCGCTTTAATGATTGCCATCGGTGCCGCAGTTCTTGCGGTCGTGTATGGTGCGGTAATGAGTAAGTGGATTTCAGGGTTGCCAGCCGGCAACGAACGCATGCAAGAGATTGCCAGCGCAATTCAACAAGGGGCTGCAGCTTATTTAGCCCGTCAATATAAAACCATCACCATCGTCGGTGTCATCCTCGCAGTACTTATCGGAATTTTCTTGAATGTTACAACCGCCATCGGCTTTGTCGTAGGCGCTGTACTATCCGGCACTTGCGGTTTTATTGGCATGAACGTTTCGGTTAAAGCCAACGTACGTACCGCACAAGCAGCCACTAAAGGCATTGGGCCAGCGTTAGACGTGGCGTTTAAAGGCGGGGCAATTACCGGCATGCTGGTAGTGGGTTTGGGCTTATTAGGCGTCGCTGGGTTTTATGTATTCCTGGGCGCAGAAAATGCTACCGATCTGAATCCTTTGATAGGCTTAGCATTCGGCTCTTCCTTGATTTCTATCTTTGCGCGTCTGGGTGGTGGCATCTTCACCAAGGGCGCAGACGTAGGCGCTGATTTGGTGGGTAAAGTCGAGGCTGGTATTCCGGAAGATGATCCGCGCAACCCAGCTGTAATTGCCGACAATGTGGGTGACAACGTGGGCGACTGTGCGGGCATGGCAGCAGACTTATTTGAAACCTATGCTGTAACCTTAATTGCGACCATGGTGTTGGGCGGCTTGCTTATCAACACTTCTTCGGCCAATGGCATTGTTTATCCACTCGTGTTAGGTGCAGTCTCCATTGTAGCCTCTATCATTGGCTGCTTCTTTGTTAAAGCATCTCCAGGCATGAAAAACGTCATGCCGGCTTTATACAAAGGTTTGGGTGTTGCCGGGATACTGTCGCTGATTGCATTCTATTTCGTCACAGTACAAATGTTTCCAGAAGGCTTAACAGCAGGTGAGCTATTTATTTCCGCTAACCAGCTATTCGGCGCATGCGCAGTGGGCTTGGTACTTACTGCCGCACTAGTATGGATTACGGAATATTACACCGGCACAGATTACGCGCCTGTGCGCCACGTCGCGCAGGCTTCGACTACTGGTCACGCTACCAACATTATCGCCGGTATTGGCATCTCCATGAAATCGACTGCCTGGCCTGTACTCTCGGTTTGTGTGGCAATATTTGTATCGCATTATTTAGGTGGCTTATATGGCATCGCAATTGCGGCAACATCAATGCTAAGCATGGCGGGTATTGTAGTAGCGCTGGATGCTTACGGCCCCATTACCGACAATGCGGGCGGTATCGCCGAAATGGCTGGGTTACCTGCTGAAGTGCGCGACGTAACTGACCCTTTAGATGCAGTAGGCAATACAACAAAGGCCGTCACAAAAGGCTATGCCATTGGTTCTGCGGGTTTAGCAGCACTCGTATTATTTGCCGATTACACACACAAGCTTGAAGGTGCAGGCATCGACGTTAAATTCGATTTAAGTGACCCGATGGTGATTATCGGCCTATTCATCGGCGGCTTGATCCCATTCCTGTTTGCTGCCATGGCGATGGAAGCTGTGGGTCGTGCGGCTGGAGCAGTGGTTGAAGAAGTACGCCGACAATTCCGTGACATCAAAGGCATTATGGAGGGTACAGCGAAGCCGGAATACGGTAAAGCAGTGGATATGCTTACTACCGCTGCGATTAAAGAAATGATGATTCCATCATTGCTACCGGTCGCTGTGCCGGTTGCAGTTGGCTTACTTTTAGGCCCTGTGGCACTCGGCGGTTTACTCATGGGGACCATTGTCACGGGCTTATTTGTGGCGATTTCCATGTGTACCGGTGGCGGTGCCTGGGATAATGCCAAGAAGTATATTGAAGATGGCAATCATGGCGGCAAAGGCTCGGATGCACATAAAGCCGCTGTGACTGGTGATACTGTAGGTGACCCGTACAAAGATACGGCAGGGCCTGCTGTAAATCCGCTGATTAAGATTATTAATATTGTGGCATTATTGATTGTGCCATTGCTATAGATAATGAATTGGTAATAAAAAAGGCGACCTCGGTCGCCTTTTTTAATTCTTAATACTTATTTAGAACGCAGGTTTAGTTTCAGCAGCTTCGTAACGCTCTACACCTTCAACGATCTCTTTGCGTGCTGCATCTATATCGCCCCAACCATTGATTTTTACCCATTTACCTTTATCCAGATCTTTGTAGTGCTCAAAGAAATGCGAAATCATATTAAGGCGCCATTCTGAAACATCCTTATAGGTTTGGAATTTTCCGTACAGACCGCAAACTTTAGGTACCGGCACCGCCAATACTTTCGCATCTAGGCCCGCTTCATCTTCCATGAGCAATACGCCCAGCGGACGGCAACGCACCACAACGCCTGGTAACAAAGGTACTGGGGTTAATACCAGTACATCCACAGGGTCGCCATCATCAGACAAAGTATGTGGAATGTATCCGTAGTTGGTCGGATACTGCATGGAGGTGCCCATGAAACGGTCCACGAAGATCGCGCCACTTTCCTTGTCCACTTCATACTTAACAGGGTCGCCCTGCATTGGGATTTCAATAATGACATTAAAGTCATTAGGTACATCTACACCGGTTGGCACTTGATTTAACGACATTACTTAATTCCTAGCGAATAACAAAATTTTGAGGCGCAATTATAACGCAAAGGCGAGTGGCTTTTTACCTAGTCGCTGATGATTTGCGCGCGACAACTATCAATGACGAACTGGGGCGTACATTTTAATGCGCAAAAAAGTAGCAAAGGAATAATTACAAGTTCATCTAATTGGCCGAGCACAGGGATAAAGTCCGGAATAAGGTCAAAAGGTAGCAGAGTGTAGCCGATGGCTAGCCACAAAAAAAATTTGGCAATTTTAGGTGTTTGCGGGTGTTGTTGTAGTCGTTTATAAAAATCGAACTCTGATTTGAGCTTAGTTGCGATTGACTTTAAACGCTCAAACAATCTTAAACTACCAATTCGGTATCTGTTAACTTAGCAAACGCTTCCATATATTTTGCTGAAGTACGCTTAGCCACATCATCAGGTAATGCCGGCGCAGGCGGTGTTTTGTTCCAGCCTGTGGACTCAAGCCAGTCACGTACATATTGCTTATCGTAACTCGGAGGATTGCTACCCACCTGGTAGCTATCGGCTGGCCAAAAACGTGAAGAGTCGGGCGTCAAGACTTCATCCATCACATGTAACACACCATGCTCATCTAAACCGAACTCAAATTTAGTATCGGCAATGATGATGCCGCGCGTCAACGCATAGGACGCCGCTTCGGTATAAAGTGCAATGGCAGCATGTGCCACTTGTGCTGCCAAGTCTTTGCCGATCAAGTCGGCACAGGCTTGCAAGCTAATATTCTCGTCATGGTCCCCCACCGCAGCTTTGCTCGAAGGGGTAAATAATGGCTCAGCTAACTTTGAAGCTTCCTGTAAGCCAGCTGGCAAACTAATGCCGCACACCGTTCCGCTCGTTTTATATTCTTTCCAGCCACTGCCTACCAGATAACCGCGCACAATCGCTTCAATAGGTAAGGCCTTGAGCTTTTTGACCACCACACCACGGCCTGCCACCTGATCATGTTCATCCACAGTTACGACTGACTTTGGGTCAATGCCGGTTAAATGGTTTGGAATGATGTGCTTTAGTTTATTAAACCAGAAGTTGGCCATTTGCGTGAGCATGGCGCCTTTATTGGCTATGCCGGTGGGCAAAATCACATCAAAAGCCGACAAGCGATCGGTGCTAACAAGCAGCATAGTTTTATCATCGATATCATAAATATCACGCACTTTGCCTTGATGGATGCGTTTTAGGCTGCGGATATAAGTTTCTAATAAAGGTTCGCTCATGATGCGCTCTGTTAAGTTGACTTAACATTTTACCAGATTGGAACATTGAATTTATGCTCAAATATGCCCATTAAATAATGATCATCTACGCTTCCCGATTTTCACCGATTTTGATAATTTTCAGGGTATTAGTACCGCCCGGACTACCGATCGGCTCACCGAATGTCAGCAGGACCATATCTCCATTTTCTACAACTTTTTGCTCAAGCAGGACCTGCTCCATCTCACGTAGAATCTCGTCCCTGGCCTTATTTTCCTGCTCGATGGGGTAAGGGTATACACCGCGATGCAAGGTGAGCTTACGCCGTGCATATTTATTAGGCGACAAGGCATAAATTGGCACTTCAGCATGTGCGCGAGAAAGCCATTGTGCGGCATTACCGGATTGTGTCAGCGCCGCAATGGCATGCACTTGCATATGCTTGGCGGTATAAATCGCGGCAGCGGCAATCGCTTCATCGGTATGGTAGAGTTGATCCGGTTTATAAGCTTTATATTGGCTAAAGTATTCCTTTTCGGCCTCCAATACGATGCGATGTACAGCTTGCACCGTTTCCAGCGGATAATGGCCTGCAGCCGTTTCCGCTGACAACATTACGGCATCGGTGCCATCCAGCACGGCATTGGCCACATCTGACACTTCGGCACGCGTTGGGATCGGGCTGCTGATCATGGATTCCATCATCTGAGTGGCGGTAATCACCAGCTTATTCTGCGCGCGCGCCATGCGGATCATGCGTTTCTGCAGGCCTGGCACTGCTGCATCACCGACTTCTACGCCTAAATCACCACGCGCTACCATAATAGCATCGGATGCATCAATGATCGCTTCCAAGTTATCGATCGCCTCCGCGCGCTCGATCTTGGCAATGATGCTGGCCACACCGCCCGCCTTGGTCACCAGGCTGCGTGCGTATGTGATATCAGCTGCAGTTTTTGGAAAAGAAATCGCTATGTAGTCGGCTTCCAATGCAACTGCTGTTTTAATGTCTTCCTCATCTTTTGCAGTGAGCGCATCAGCAGATAATCCACCCCCTTGCAAATTAATGCCTTTGTTATTCGACAGTACGCCCCCGTTTAACACGACACAATGAATTTGATTGCCTTTCACGCGATTGACTTGCATGGTGATTCGACCATCATCTAACAACAATACTGCATCAGCGCTTACTTCTTGCGGCAAGGACTTATAATCCAGCCCGACATGGTATTGGTCACCCAAGATGCAATCTGCATCGAGTACAAATAAATCACCGGTTTTAAGATGTATTTTGCCTAATTCGAACTTGCCAATACGAATCTTAGGCCCTTGCAGATCACACAATACCCCGACAGGACGGCCCAGTTTCAAAGCAATGCTACGCACTATTTCTGCGCGGTTAATGTGTTCTACAGCTGACCCATGGGAAAAATTGAGACGCACGACATTGACCCCTGCTGTGATCATACGTGCGAGAATTTCCTCGCTATTGGAAGAAGGTCCAAGGGTTGCTACAATTTTTGTTTTACGCTGTGTCAATTTTCACCCTTAAACACTATTAACATTATTCCGATGCAATAAAACAAAAAGGGGCTATACGCCCCTTTGAAAATGATACTTCGCAGGGCCTTAACTGCTGGCGCGCTGTTCCAAAATTTCTACTGCGGGTAATTTTTTACCTTCAAGAAACTCCAGGAATGCGCCCCCTGCGGTAGAGATATAAGACACTCTGTCATAAATGTCATACTTCTGTATCGCAGCAATCGTATCACCACCCCCTGCCAGGGTAAACGCTTTAGTATTGGCAATGGCGTGGGCAATCGTTTTAGTTCCATCGCCAAACTGATCAAACTCAAATACCCCTACTGGGCCATTCCAGACAACTGTGCCTGCATTTTTAATGATCTCTGCTAATTCATTAGCAGATTTCGCGCCAATATCGAAAATCATGTCGTCAGCTGTAACAGAAGCCACGTCTTTCTTGATTGCTGGCTCATTGGCATCAAATTTTTTGCCGCAAACAACATCTACTGCAATCGGCACAGCTGCGCCTCGCGCTGCCATTTTGGTCATTAATGCACGGGCAGTGGGCACCAGATCATCCTCACAGAGTGACTTACCCACCTCATGACCAGCCGCTTTTAAAAAGGTATTGGCTATACCGCCACCAACGACCATTTGATCCACTTTTTCCGACAAGCTTTCAAGTACCGTTAACTTAGTTGAAACCTTGCTGCCGCCTACAATTGCCACCATGGGCCGAGCCGGATTTAATAATGCCTTTGTTAGCGCATCCAGTTCGCCCACCAATAAAATACCTGCGGCAGCGATAGGGGCAAACTTAGCAACCCCATGTGTAGATGCTTCTGCGCGATGAGCAGTACCAAAAGCATCCATGACAAATACATCACAAAGCTTGGCATACTTTTGTGAAAGTTCGTCGGTGCTTTTTTTCTCGCCTTTGTTAAATCGACAGTTTTCCAAAACAACTAGTTCACCAGCTGCAACTTCGAAATTACCGTCAACCCAATCTTTAATTAAACGCACCGGTTTGCCGAGTTTATCAGCAATAACATCCACGACCGGTTGTAATGAATTTTCTTCTGAATATATGCCTTCTTCAGGACGACCTAGATGTGAAGTCACCATAACTTTTGCACCTTTGGACAAGGCATGTTCAATAGTTGCCATCGAAGCGGTAATACGTGCATCGGAGGTTACTTTGCCATCCGCTACTGGAACATTTAAATCGGCACGGATCAACACGCGTTTGCCGTTGAGATCCAGGTCAGTCATTTTGATTACGTTCATATAGTTAATTCACTTTCTACAAGAAACTCATTGAGGGAGATGCAGTGCAAGGCGCAAGGAACATGTAGTTCAAGGCAGTACATTGAGTACGGCCTAGGACTAACGGTTCCACAGCAACACTGCAATGCGCTCGCTTCAGGAGTTTATTTAGCGGCCATCATGGCAGCGGCATTGTCCAGCATCCTGCAACTAAAGCCCCATTCGTTATCGTACCAAGCACACACTTTGACCAATAAACCATCTTTGGTGACTTTCGTGAGCGTTGCATCAAAGTTGGATGAATAATCGGTATGGTTGTAATCCACGGATACCAAAGGCGCTTCGTTATAAGACAAAATGCCTTTCAATGCACCCTTGCTAGCAGCTTCATGCATGATGTGATTGATTTCTTCTTTGGTGGTCGGGCGTGATGCTGTAAAAGTTAAATCTACTAACGACACATTCAGCGTCGGTACACGAATCGCGAATCCATCAAGCTTACCGTTTAACTCCGGCAATACTAATCCTACGGCAGCAGCAGCGCCAGTTTTGGTGGGTATCAATGAAGTAGTAGCGGAACGGGCACGGCGCATATCCGTGTGATGTGCGTCAGTGAGCACTTGGTCATTGGTATAAGAGTGAATGGTATTCATTAAACCATTTACGATGCCGATTTTTTCATGCAAAGGCTGTACCATTGGCGCCAGGCCGTTTGTGGTACATGAAGCATTAGAGATGACGGTATGGCTAGCTTTGATCACTTGGTGATTCACGCCATAGACCACGGTTGCATCCACATCATTGGCTCCTGGGGCTGACAATAATACTTTTTTAGCGCCTGCATCAATATGCGCTTGCGACTTGGCTTTACTATTGAATGCACCAGTACACTCCATCACAATATCAATGGCGAGTTCTTTCCATGGTAGTTCCGCTGGATTGCGAGTAGAAAATGTGCGGATTTTATGGCTGTTGATGATCATGTAGTCGCCATCAACACCCACTTCAAAAGGGAAACGGCCATGCGCGCTGTCGTAACGGGTTAAATGGGCATTCGATTCTGCATCACCGCCAGAACTATTAATCGCGACGATCTCAATGTCTTTACGACCTGATTCATACAAAGCACGCAACACCATGCGTCCAATACGTCCATATCCGTTAATTGCCACTCGAATTGCCATGTTAATTCCTAAACGTTTTAATAATTTGCGTTGAAAGTAAATGCTATAAATGAATAAGGCACCTCATATGAGGTGCCTTATTTAACTAGCTACTTAAATACTGCTAGAGAATTAAAGCACCGATTTTACGGTCGCAACTACATTCTCAACAGTGAAGCCGAAGTGTTTCATCAATACGCCACCTGGTGCAGATTCACCGAATGTATCGATACCCACTACCGCACCTTCAAGACCTACATATTTACGCCAGAAGTCTGGGTGAGCTGCTTCCACCGCTACACGTACCACACCTGGAGTTAATACGCTGTCTTTGTAAGCTTGGTCTTGACGGTCGAATACATTGGTAGATGGCATTGAAACCACACGTACTTTTGTACCGGCTGCGTTCAACTCAGCTGCTGCTTTTACAGCCAAATCTAACTCTGAACCGTTAGCGATGATGATCGCATCTGCTTTACCAGCCGCATCGGAGAATACATAACCACCTTTGCGGATCAGGTCAAAGTCTTTAGCATCGTGTTTGATGCCTGGTAAGTTTTGACGTGATAGTACTAAGCTGGTTGGGCCTTCTGTACGCTCAACTGCTGCAACCCAAGCGACTGTTGTTTCTGTCGCATCCGCTGGACGCCATACATCCATACGTGGGATATAACGCAAGCCAGAAGTGTTTTCAACTGGTTGGTGGGTTGGGCCGTCTTCGCCTTGACCGATAGAGTCATGAGTCAATACGTAGATCACGCGTTGATGCATTAACGCAGACATACGCATACCGTTCTTCATGTAGTCAGAGAACATATGGAATGTACCGCCGAATGGCAATAAGCCACCGTGCAAAGCCATACCGTTCATGATCGCTGCCATACCGAACTCACGTACGCCGTAAGAAATGTAGTTACCTGGTTTTTTCGCATCGACGTGCACAAAGCTGCTAGTAGAAGTCAGGTTGGAACCTGTCAAGTCAGCTGAACCACCCAAGAATTCAGGCAACAATGGCGCCAACGCGCCAATCGCGTTTTGTGAAGCTTTACGTGAAGCAACACCTTCTGCTTTTTCGTTAATCGCAGCGATGATTTTGTTGGTTTCTTCTTTCCAATTAGCTGGCAATTCATTGTTCATGCGGCGTTTGAATTCTGCAGCTTCAGCTGGGAAGGCTTTAGCGTAAGCATCAAACTTGGCGTTCCACTCAGCTTCGCGTTTTGCGCCTTTGTCTTTTTGGTTCCAGCCGTCATACACATCTTGTGGCACAACGAATGGCTCATGTGGCCAACCGATCGCTTCACGGGTCGCAGCAACTTCATCCAGGCCTAATGCTGAACCGTGGCAGTCATGTGAACCGCATTTGTTTGGAGAACCTTTACCGATGATGGTTTTACAGCAGATCAATGATGGTTTGTCAGTGACTTTTTTAGCGGCTTCAATCGCTTTTTGGATTGCATCAGAATCGTGGCCATCTACTGATTGAACGTGCCAGCCGTAAGCCTCAAAACGTTTAGCAGTATCGTCTGTATACCAGCCTTCAATGTGGCCGTCGATAGAGATGCCATTGTCATCCCAGAATGCAACTAGTTTACCCAAGCCCCATGTACCTGCTAATGCGCAAGCTTCATGAGAAACGCCTTCCATCATACAGCCGTCACCCAAGAATACGTAGGTGTGGTGATCAACGATGTCGTGGCCTGGCTTGTTGAATTGACTAGCCAGTAATTTTTCAGCCATTGCGAAACCAACCGCATTGGCGATACCTTGGCCTAATGGACCGGTAGTCGTTTCAACGCCTTCTGCATAGCCATATTCAGGGTGGCCAGCACATTGTGAATGCAATTGACGGAATGTTTTGATTTGTTCCATTGGCAGGTTGTAGCCTGTCAGATGCAACAATGAATAGATCAACATGGAGCCATGGCCGTTAGACAGTACAAAACGGTCGCGGTTAGCCCATTTTGGGTTGTTCGGGTTATGGCTCAAATTATTGTTCCACAATACCTCTGCAATCTCTGCCATACCCATGGGCGCGCCTGGGTGGCCTGAGTTCGCCTTTTGTACCGCATCCATAGACAACGCACGGATGGCGTTAGCTAAGTCATTACGTGTTGCCATTGCTATCTCCCTCGAAATTAAACTAATTAAATCGCGAGACTCTGGGACTAC
>PERG01000040.1 GCA_002928535.1 Methylotenera sp.
TACGCTTAACAATGCTTAACAATTCGGGTGCGTTGATCTCAGCTATAGGGCGTTTACCCATCCACGGGAAAAGATAAAGCTCAAAACGTCTTAAGACATTTTTTTTATAAGCCTCGCTTTTTGTCTTCATCTTCGTTGCGATCCACTCCCTAGCAATCACTTCGAAACTATTCGCCAAATTTCCGCTTTTAGTTTCTTTCTTTGCTTTGCGTGTATCACTAGGGTCAATCTCATTTGCAATAAGCTCACGGGCTTCATCACGTTTAGCCCTTGCACCTGCTAATTTAATTTCGGGATAGGTACCAAAGGAAAGTAGTTTTTCTTTATCGTTGATTCGATATTTGAAACGCCACCATTTACCACCAGTTGGGGTAACTTGCAGAAACAAACCTTTTTCATCATATAGCTTGAAAGGCTTGTCCATAGGCTTTGCATTGCGTATTGCAGTGTCTGTAAGAGCCATAATTGGGGTAACTCCAAACTGGGGTAGGTATGTTACCCCAAAAGTTACCCCAATTAGCTGGGGTATGTCAAGCTATGGGATGATTTGATTTGAGGCAATAAAAAACCCTAGATACGTTGATTTATCTAGGGTTTAGAGGTGTCACGATGTTCTGTGATTCTTTCAATTGGTGGCCCCTCTGTGAGTCGAACACAGTACCAACGGATTCTGGTTTGTGACGGTTTCCCGCCTCCCTGGACTATGCCTTCACCATTGCTTTCGCTTTAGGTGGGTGCCGTCTAGTCTCTACACGTTCAACAAACATTTCTATTTGAAGCTTCGCTCGGCATTGCCTTGTGCATTACTGCCGTCAGGTTTCACCGAATTTGACACCATCCCATATACAGTTTCCACGTATATGGCACATTTACATATGAGTCCGCTGCTCTAACCAAGCATGAGCTAAGGGGCCGTAACTTTTAATTTCTCACGTAAAAGCTGCTTACGCTTATTAATTTTCTTTTCTTTCTGAACTACGCTATAAGCCTCTATTTTACTAGGTCTTAGCCAATGCTTCTAGTTGGAGCGTTGGATTATGAGTCCGCTGCTCTAACCAAGCATGAGCTAAGGGGCCATAAACTTAAAGCCTTAGTCTTGCCCGGTTTCGAGGAAGCTACGTAAGCGCTCTGAGCGGGTTGGGTGGCGCAATTTACGCAACGCTTTCGCTTCAATCTGGCGAATACGCTCACGAGTAACGTCAAACTGTTTACCCACTTCTTCTAATGTATGGTCAGTATTCATTTCAATACCAAAACGCATGCGCAACACTTTAGCTTCTCGCGGTGTGAGGGATTCTAATACTTCAGAAGTCGCGTCACGTAAGCTGGCATATACCGCGGCATCTACCGGTGCCAAGGTAGTGCTATCTTCAATAAAATCGCCTAGGTGAGAATCTTCATCATCACCAATGGGTGTTTCCATAGAGATAGGCTCTTTGCTGATTTTCAAGATTTTACGAATCTTGTCTTCTGGCATTTCCATTTTCTCTGCCAACAATGCTGGATCCGGTTCAACACCTGTTTCTTGCAGAATTTGACGACTAATACGATTCATCTTATTAATGGTTTCGATCATATGTACCGGAATACGGATGGTACGTGCCTGATCTGCGATAGAACGTGTAATGGCTTGACGGATCCACCAAGTTGCATAGGTTGAGAATTTAAAACCGCGGCGGTATTCAAATTTATCGACCGCTTTCATCAAGCCGATATTACCTTCTTGAATCAAATCCAGGAATTGCAGGCCACGATTGGTGTACTTCTTCGCAATAGAAATCACCAAACGCAAGTTAGCTTCAATCATTTCGCGCTTAGCACGGCGAGCACGTGCCTCACCAGTAGACATCTGCTTATTGATCTCTTTAAGCTCTTTAATCGGGATACCCACTTTATTTTCTAGATCAATCAATCGTTGTTGCTGATCAAGAATGGAGTGGTTAAAGCGTGCTAGTTTCTCTACGTAAGGACTGTCAGCTTTCAATTCTTCTGCAAGCCAATCCAAATTGCTTTCATTACCTGGGAAAGATTTGATGAAATGCAGACGTGGCATACCGGATTTTTCTACACAGAAATCCATCACTTTACGCTCGTGACTACGCACAGTTTCAACCATGTCGCGCACCTGGTCACATAGGCCTTCAACTTGTTTGGCAGAAAAGCGGAAAGCTGTTAATTCTTCGAGAATCTCAGCAAGTAAAGTTTGGTACTCAGAATCTTGTGAGCCACTTTCAGCCAATATCACGGTCATTTTTTGATGTGCTGCACGGACGATAGCGAAACGAGTCAAAACTTCATCTTTGAGTTTAGCCAAGGCTTCAGCAGAAATAGCAGCCGCTTTAGCGCCATCTTCATCATCATCCTCATCTTCTTCTGTTTCCGGCTCTTCTTCCTCAGCTGCTTCCACCGTCATGGCATCATCAAGACCGATATCAGAGTCAATTAAACCATCAACCAAGTCATCAACACTTAATTCGTCTCTCTCGACTTTATCGACCATCTCAAGTAAAGCAGCAATGGTGGTTGGGCAAGCCGCAATAGCTTGCACCATATGTTTTAGACCATCTTCAATACGGCGAGCAATCTCAATCTCACTTTCACGAGTAAGCAAATCTACCGTACCCATTTCACGCATATACATGCGTACAGGGTCGGTAGTACGGCCGAACTCGGAGTCTACTGTAGCAAGTGCTTGCTCAGCCTCTTCAACAGCATCTTCATCTGTTACTGCTGCTGGTGCATCGGACATCAGCAATACTTCAGCATCCGGTGCCTCTTCGTACACCTGAATACCCATATCATTGATCATGCCAATGATGCCGTCGATCTGTTCTGAATCTTGCACGTCATCCGGCAAGTGGTCATTAATCTCGGCGTAGGTCAGGTAACCACGCTCTTTACCCAAAACAATTAGGGTTTTTAGGCGGGTACGGCGCTCTTCAGCATTAGCTTCATTCACTTCTGGACTAACAAATTCCAGATTTTTCTTTTCTGCTAATTGATCGCTTTTCTTTGGTCTTGCCATGACTTACCTCATATTGATGCGATTGCCATTGAATTCACGCCACAGCAAATCGATTTTTTGTAACCCTATATTATATCAGAATTAAACCCTGTTTCGACTCGGCTTATTCCCAAGATTTTTTAACATTGCACGTTCATTTTCAGTGAGTGCGCTCAATGGTTTTTCACTAATCTGCGCCAATAATTCGCCGCCCTGTTTATGCACATAAACTTGCTCTAATTGCTGTTTCGCGCCTGCAAACTCTAATGCCAAGTCCAAGGTTTCATCCAACAGGCTAAGCTCACGTTCTAACTCCCGAAACAACTTTGTGTCGACCTTATCTTCAAGCTCACGCATGATTACTACTGGTTTAGAATGCGGGTGAAGTAAGCAAGTTTCAATAGTTAAGCGCAATAATTCTTCTTCCTCAGTTTCTGATGGCAACCATTCCAAGTCTTCAGCATTAGCCAAATCTGGTTGCATCAACAACATCAGGCTCACCCGCTTATGCAGGGATATCGTGGTTCGCGTAAGTTTAGGCCTTGCTTGGACTGGGGCTTTATTCAAGTTAGGTAACTTAAGCAATGCGTGCATCTCCTCCAGTGAAAGCTGCGCCAGCTCCGCCACTTTTTTACGCAAATACATTGCGCTACGTGGCGCATTAATTTGTTGCAGTATGGGCTCCGCTTCGTTCAAGAACCGCACTCGGTCCTCCTGGCTTTGCAGGGCATTTTCTTCACTTAGATGCTTGAGAATAAATTGCGAAAGTGGCATCGCCACCTTGATTTCCGCTTCAAATTTCTCTTTACCGAATTCGCGGACATAAGAATCTGGGTCATGTTCTTTGGGTAGAAATAAGAAAGAAAGTTTCAAACCATCTGTAAGTGCTGGCAAAGCATTCATCGCAGCACGCCATGCGGCGGTGCGTCCCGCATTGTCACCATCGAAGCAAAATACGATCTCATCGGCCTGACGCATTAATTTAGTAATGTGAAATGGCGTAGTGGCAGTACCTAAGGCGGCTATGGCATATTCAATGCCGTATTGTGCTAACGCCACTACATCCATATAACCTTCAACCACCAGGGCACGACCTGCCTCACGAATTGCCCGCCTTGCCAAGAACAAACCGTACAACTCATGGCCCTTTTGAAACAACGGTGTTTCTGGTGAGTTGTAATATTTGGGTGTATCTTCCGGGTTAATCACGCGCCCGCCAAAGCCAATCACCTGACCCTTCTGATCATGTATCGGGAACATGATGCGATCGCGAAAGCGGTCATAACGTCGCCCTTGCTCGTTCTGGACGACTAAACCAGCCGTGCTTAAAGCTTCATTTTCGTAATCGGGAAAAACTGTTTGCAGGTTCTGCCAACCCGCTGGTGCATAACCAATCTGGAATTTTGCTGCAACTTGACCACTTAAACCGCGTGCTTTTAGGTAATCAATTGCCCGTTGTGATTTCTTTAATTCCGCTTTGTAATATTGCGCAGCCTGTTGCAAAGACTCTTGCAAACCTACGACCAATTTTTGCGCTGGTCGGTTTTCGTCACGCGTTTCTTGCGGGACGATCATACCTACCATTTTGGCCAGTTCTTGAATCGCCTCAACAAAGCTCAAGCCCTGATACTCCATGAGAAACCCAACTGCCGTGCCATGTGCACCACAGCCAAAGCAATGATAAAACTGCTTGGTGGGGCTTACCGTAAAACTGGGGGATTTTTCATTATGGAATGGGCAGCAAGCGGAATAATTCGCACCGGCTTTTTTAAGCGGTACGCTTTTATCGATCACGTCAACCACGTCCACACGGTTGAGTAGTTCTTGAATGAAAGACTCAGGAATCAAAATGTATATCTCTGCAATTCAACTTAGTCGTAATGTGCGTTGCGAATTAAAATTTATTGCTTACATACTCATTTCGTATGCGGCGCGAATAATTTATTTCACGCCTTGCCTACTTACAACTTTGAATATCTAGATTACGGTCCAAAGTAGATAAAGATTCTAATCTGAATTTTTAAAACAAAAAAGGAGCGTATCGCTCCTTTACTTATTATTACTGGACTGGTTTAAGCTTAACCTAAACGAGTTTTAATCAATCCGGAAATTTTACCCATATCAGCACGACCAACCACCAACGGTTTAATCGCTGCCATGACTTTGCTCATATCCTTGATGCCTGAAGCGCCGGTTTCTGAGACTACTTTTTCGAGAATTACATTTAGCTCTTCTTCAGTAAGTTGTTGTGGAAGATAAGTTTGCAGTACGGTGATTTCAAACTTCTCTACATCAGCGAGATCGTGGCGATTTGCAGACTCATACGCCGCGATTGAATCACGGCGTTGTTTTAGCATTTTTTCAATCGCTGCAATAACATCAGAGTCACTTAACTCAATTCGTTCATCGACTTCGCGCTGTTTAATTGCCGCTAGTAGTAAACGAATTGCGCCTAGGCGCGCGCTGTCTTTAGCGCGCATGGCGTTTTTCATGTCCTCAGAAATCTGAGCTTTTAACGACATGAAAGGACTTAGTAGAGTTTAGCTGGTAATGTTTGGTTGCGTAAGCGACGATATTGACGCTTAACAGCAGCTGCAGCTTTACGTTTACGTTCCCACGTTGGTTTCTCGTAGAACTCGCGTGCGCGAAGGTCATTCAACAAACCGGTTTTTTCAATTAAGCGCTTAAAGCGGCGAAGAGCAACGTCAAACGGCTCATTCTCTTTTACACGTACACTAGACATTCGTTCTCTCTTATCGGTAATAATGTCTCAAGTTATGCGTTGCAATCAATCACAAACTCGAGAAAAGTCCGCCATTTTAATCGTATAATTGCTTTTTTTCAATCTCTTTATGCGTCCTGAATGTAAAACATCCGCATACAGGTCGTATGGAACTCCATAATGTTTGACAATTACCTTAAGGAAGCCCGCTAATGTTAGTGCTTGGCGTTGAGTCATCTTGCGATGAAACCGGTCTAGCACTTTATGACACTGAGTTGGGCCTACTCTCCCATGCACTGCATTCCCAAGTTGACATGCATGCCGAGTATGGCGGTGTAGTGCCGGAACTTGCTTCGCGTGACCATATTCGCTGGGTCTTGCCACTCACTGAACATGTGCTCAAGCAAGCCGGCAAAACTCTACAGGATATAGCTGCCATCGCATATACCCAAGGGCCAGGCTTATCAGGTGCGCTATTAGTAGGTACTAGCTTTGCCGAATCACTTGCCTTCAGTCTGCAGATTCCCACCATTAATGTGCATCATCTGGAAGGCCATTTATTGGCACCGCTCCTTGAAGATAACCCACCCGCGTTCCCTTTTGTAGCATTACTCGTTTCCGGAGGTCATAGCCAGCTTATGCGCGTAGATGGCATTGGGCAATACGAATTATTAGGTGATACTTTAGACGATGCTGCGGGCGAAGCATTTGATAAAACCGCTAAATTATTAGGCCTAGGTTACCCAGGTGGCCCGGCGCTCGCTAAACTAGCGACTAATGGTAAACCGCACTTTAAACTACCCCGACCTCTACTTCACAGCGGCGATTTGAATTTTAGCTTTAGCGGTTTAAAGACTTCCGTACTCACGCTTACCAATCAACATCAGCCTTTAGATGAAATCACCCGTGCTGATATTGCTTGGGAATTCCAGGAGGCCGTGACAGAAGTGCTAAGTAATAAGTGCATGGCTGCATTGCGGGAAACTGGTTTAGATAATTTGATTGTGTCAGGCGGAGTAGGCGCAAATAGCCGTTTACGTGAAAAACTTAACGCAGCGACTAATTGCAAGCTTTGTAAAGTCAGCTATCCACGTTTAGAATTCTGCACCGATAATGGTGCGATGATTGCCTTTGCCGGCGCCATGCGATTAAAAGCTTCTCACGATAAGCGCAAAAAAGACTATAGCTTTAGCGTAAAACCAAGATGGGATTTGGCAGAACTGCAGCAGCCTTGAATATCACAAAAATTAGAATTTCTAAGTAAGGCAAGGCGCAAATCTAAAAATTGGACGCAGCATATAGAAGGATCTACTTTTAGATTAGCAACACCGCGTTACTACGAAATTTAATTTTTCTTAAAGCCTGATTCTGTGCCAGCCAGTAATTTTTGAATATTAGTTCTGTGACGCCAGATCAAGAAAACTGACATGACCGTCACCGTAATAATGTAATCTTTATAAGCTGAAAGTAAGAACCATGCATACACCGGCGACAATGCTGCCGCCACAATTGCACCTAATGATGAATAGCGTGAAATTGCAAACACAATCAACCAAGTAAACAATGCTGCCAAGCCTAATAAAGGTGATATCGCCAGCATCACGCCCAAGGCAGTCGCCACGCCTTTGCCGCCTTTAAAGCGATGATAAATTGGATATAAGTGGCCAAAAAATACTGCTAAGCCCACACCAGCGACTACCCACATCAACATATTAGATTGCAAGGCTAACCATACTGGAAACCAACCTTTAAAGGCATCACCCAGTAAGGTCAAAATAGCGGGGAGTTTTTTACCGCTGCGGGCTACATTAGTAGCACCTGGATTGCCTGAGCCCACTGTACGTGGATCAGGTAAGCCGAATGCTTTGCTCATTAATATACCAAAAGCAATCGAGCCGATTAAATATCCAGCAATAATCCAGATGATGGGTATCAACATGACAGGAACGAAACCTAACGCATTCATTGTGTATTCATTTCTCTCAAGCTGCTTGAGATGCTCTAAAATTCAAAAAGTTAATTCTAAACTATTTAACCTTTAATCATAAAGGCAAATCAGAAAGCAAATAGCGCATGGATACTATTTTTATAAGCGAACTCAAGGTGCAGACCAAGTTAGGCGTACCGGACTGGGAACGCATGGTGCCGCAAACGATAGTTATTGATATTGAAATTGGCTATGACTTAGGCCCGGCGGGGAAGACGGATTCTATAGCCGACACCATTGATTACGGTGCTGTTGTCAACTGCATACGTGAAACGCTGGACGCGCAAAGTTTTAAATTGGTAGAAGCGTTAGCTGAGCATATTTGTCAGCTTATACTCAATGAGTTCAACGCGCTAAATGTAAAAATAAAGGTCGCTAAACCATCCGTATTGCCAGGATTAAAAGCATTAGGCATCACCATACAAAGGTCGGCAAAATGATCACCGTTTATAACGCGATGAATAGTATTGATGCACACATTATTAAGGATCTTTTGGCGCAGCAAGAGATTCCTGCATTTGTGTTAGGTGAGCATTTGCAAAGTGGTGTGGGTGAAATTCCTGCGATTGGCTTAGTTAGGTTCACGGTGAGTGATACTGATTACCCTCAGGCGAAAGCAATCGTGGCTGAATGGGATGCAAGCACCGCGATTGAAGACCCGTTTGCTTGCAATCCTTATGTAATGCCTTAACCCCTGGGATGATGCATAGTATGAAGCTGCTTTAACCGTTCCCTCGCTACATGCGTGTATATCTGCGTAGTTGAAATATCAGAGTGACCTAATAGCATCTGCACTACCCGTAAATCTGCACCGTGATTTAATAAATGGGTGGCAAATGCGTGGCGCAACACGTGGGGCGACATATGCTTGGTGATCCCCGCTAATAAGGCATAACGTTTGATGAGATACCAAAATGCTTGCCTGGTCATCGCCTCACCTCTGTTCGTTACAAACAGCGCATCACATAAACGCTTTTGAAGAATAGTAGATCGCGCCTCCTTGATATAACGCGAGAGCCAATCTACTGCTTCTTCCCCCATCGGTACCAATCTTGTCTTACTGCCCTTACCCGTCACACGGACGACACCATCACTCAAGCTTACTTCAGTCACTTTGATTCCGACCAGTTCGGATACCCGCAATCCACACGCATAGAGCAGTTCTAACATAGCGCGATCCCTGAGGCCGGCAGCTTCCATTACATTAGGTGCTTTGAGCAAAGCGACCACTTCATCTTCATTGAGACTTTTAGGCAGACTGCGTGGCAACTTAGGGGATTCGATCTGTAAGGTTGGGTCTTGGCTGATCCGGTTTTCACGTAGTAGGTATCTATAAAATCTGCGCAAGCTGGCGATCAACCGGCCAATACTACGTGGCTTACTTTGTGGGAACCTTACGGCTAAGTACTGCTGGATATCGGCTTGACTTACTATGAGTAATTGTTTTTGTTGTGGGGTAAGCCATATCGCAAATGTGGTGAGGTCTTGCCGATAACTCTCCAATGTATTCTTGGACAAGCCATCTTCTAGCCACAAATGATCGATAAAGCTGTCCAGCAGTTGCGCATCATCCGGCGCGAGTACGCGCTCACTCATAGCGGCTGATATCTATGCCTTCATGTGCCAATAGCCATTTTTTCACTCGTAGGCCATCCTCTTTACTTTGCATGAAACCACCCAAGCCATTCTGTGCTACTACCCGATGGCAAGGGATAACAACCGGCAGCATATTAGCTCCACATGCATTAGCAACGGCACGCGGCCCGGAACCTATCATGCGGGCTAACTGCCCGTAGGTGCGTGTCTCTCCAAAAGGAATAGAAGCAATCGCCTGCCAGACTTTTTGTTGATAAGCTGTGCCGCCTGGAGGATATGCTACATCAAATCTCTTCAGTGAACGTTCCAGATATTGCGTGATTTGAGTGTAAGCCTTAGCTACTTGTGGATGACTAGTAGTTTGGTTTTGGGGGGAAGGTGAGTCAGTCAGCAGCTCAATAGCCAACTGACTGCCATGTGCAGAAATGGCAATTGCGCCAAACGGAGTGTTAATTAAAGCATCATATTGTGCAGACATGATGTTATGTTAAACCAATCCCTAAGCCTTGCATACTTAGCATATTTTTTCTTAGTAGATATTTCAGGCAATAAAAAAGCCTCAAGAAAACTTGAGGCTTTTAGCACTGCAGTTTGCTTACGCTTCTGCTGAG
>PERG01000041.1 GCA_002928535.1 Methylotenera sp.
TTTACGACTTTAATTATTAAACCCCTTATTAAATAGTTACGCTATAGCTATAAGATTAACTAATATGGAGCTTGCATGCGTTTCCCATTAATACTTTTATTGATGATTGTGCCTAAAGTCCAGGCTGAGCCCTTGATTTATAAGACTTTTCATGACGCCGATAAGCAGTTGAATTTGATTTACAAAGACTATATAAAAAAGTTGGATGAAGATAAAAGAGTTGCTTTTGTTAAGACCCAGAAAGCTTGGATTGACTACAAAGAGCTTGATTGTAATTTCCAGACGTATGGAAAAGAAGGTAAAGAGTCAATTTCAGCATTGTCAGAATGCTATAAGCAGCATATTGAATCTAGGATTAAAGTTATCAATTACTATAATACGTGTAATGCATCCGACCCCAGTTGCCCTGCTCTTAAGTAGATATGCTGTCCTTAATTAATATAAAACGTCAGCATAATCCTACGAATATTTAGTTGATAGGCCTCTTTGCAGCCATCCAGTAATTTTTAAGAATCTCTACTCACAAGTTAGGCGTATCCTATGAGTAGAGTAGTAATCCCGAATAGCACACAACGCATTGCCCATCGTGACATGGCATTAGCCGCACGTTTAGCAAAGCTAAAATATGTCAGTGATGCGCAACCTGGTTTTTCCCGTAAACCTTACGGCAACAAATTCACTTTTATAGATGCAAATGGCAAGTCCATCAAAGATCCACAACATCTTGCGCGAATTAAATCTTTAGCAATCCCGCCTGCCTGGAACACAGTATGGATATGCCCTTATCCTGATGGGCATTTACAAGCAACAGGTTACGATGTAAAAGGCCGAAAACAATATCGCTACCATCCTCAATGGCGAAAAGTCCGTGACGAGGTTAAATATGGACATATGATTGATTTCGGGCTGCACTTGCCGTTGATTCGCCAGAAAGTTGATGAAGCGTTATCGAAACCTGGATTAAGTAGGGAAAAGGTACTTGCTACGATAGTGTATCTGTTGGAAAACACTATGATACGTATAGGCAATGATGAATATGCTAAAAGTAACAAATCTTTTGGCTTAACCACCCTTCGCAACCGCCATGTAGAAATACAGGGCAGTAATATCAAGTTTCACTTCTTAGGCAAAAGTAAGATCGAACACCAGATTAATTTGCGCGATGCGCGATTGGCTCGCATTATCAAACGCATTATGGATTTACCTGGGCAGGATCTTTTCCAATATATCGATGAAAATGGTGAGCGGCACGCTATTACTTCTTCAGATGTAAATGCCTATTTAAAGGAAATTACCGGGCGCGATTATACGGCAAAGGACTTTCGTACCTGGTTAGGCACCATGCACACCACCCTGACTTTGCGCACATTGGACCGTTTTGAGAATCTCACGCAGGCTAAAAAGAATGTGCTCTTAGCGATTGAAGCTGCGTCCAAAAAATTGGGGAATACGCCTAGTATTTGTAGAAAATGCTATGTACACCCACTCATTATTGAAAGCTATATGGCTGGCGCAATGTTTGACTTACTAGAGACCAATATTGATCAAGCTTATGAAGAAGAGGCATTAAATTATGTAGAAAATTACATTATTAAATTGCTGCAAAGTAAACTATCACCAAACCAGCTGAAAACTTAGGCATAAAAAAGCCCAGCATTGCTGGGCTTTTTGACTTAGAGCATTATCGATTATTGAAAAAAGCGATATTCATTACACGGTCATTTACAAAAGTGATCTCAGTTTCTTTATAGGTGCGCTTTGGATCATATTTCACAATATTTTTGTAATACCACATTTCAACTTTTACTGGTTTAGAAGTCTTCTCTTGCGCTGACATTTTACCTAACATTCCGGAAGCGCCTGAAGGCTTAACGGATAGTTCCTTTTTGAATGGGTTGCCTAATTTAGCTGTAACGATCTTTTTGGATTTACCACTGAATTGATTTAGGAATTGATCTTCAGTATAAGTAGCTGGTGCAGCGTAAACTAGGTTGTTGGTTACTGCCATTAACAAAGCTAAAGTAAGACTGCGAAAGTGTTTAGTAGTGAATTGCATGTTTGCTTAATCTCCAAAGGATAATGTGATTATCTCATTTATATTTAAATACGTATATTAGAAGCCTATGATTACAACGCCTCTATAAGTTTTGCGCTGACTTAACTCAAGTTTATTTTCAAGCCATCATAGCCTACATGCACATTCGCTGGAATTCGCGCAGTTAAAGCATGGTATTCCAATTCATGGGTCATATGAATCAGGTAAGTGGATTCAGCATTAATTTGCCGCGCATAAGCTAAACTCTGTTCTAAATTAATGTGGGTAAAGTGTGTGCTGTTGCGTAAACAATCTAACAATAAAACTTTTACCCCTTTTAACAGGCTTAAGGATGTTTCTGGAATCGCAGACACATCAGTTAGATAAGCTATGTCCCCTACTCTATAGCCGTAAATATCGGTATTACCATGCTTAACGGGAATGGGAGTGACCGTATGGCCAAATAATGTAATAGGTCCAGCAATAGGGTGCGTTTTTAATATCGGGAGTTCCCAGAAATCGCTAGGCTCGCGTAAAGTGTAACCGAATTTTTCGGCAATATGCGTCATGGTTTGCGCGCTGCCATACAAAGGGATTTGCCGTTTTTGAATTTGGCAAAAAGCGCGTAAATCATCAATGCCATGTAAATGATCTGCATGGGTATGGGTGTATAACACGGCATCGACGTTCGTTAAGGCTTCTCTAAGAGCTTGCTGGCGTAAATCCGGCCCGGTATCAATGAGGATTACTTTGCCATTATCCAACTTGATTACACTAGAGCAGCGGGTGCGCTTGTTTTTGGGGTCATTGGAGCTACAAGTGTCACATAGGCAACCTAACACAGGGGTGCCCGCGCTGGAGCCAGAACCTAGGATGGTGAGTTGCATGGATCACTTTCTAAGTTCATAAAGAGGCTTGTTTAAATAACCTGAAAAAATTAGCCGTTGTTGCTGTAGAAATTTCTTCTAAAGTGGTATCGCGTAACTTTGCTATTTCTTCAGCCACATGTTTGACATATCCAGGCTGATTAGTTTTACCGCGATAAGGGATCGGAGCTAAATAAGGCGAGTCAGTTTCAACCAATATTCGCTCTAAAGGAATTACCTTAGCAACCTCCTTAAGCGCGACAGCATTTTTAAAAGTTACGATGCCTGAGAACGAGATGTAAAAACCCAGCGCTATGGCTTGCATGGCTACATCCAGGCTTTCGGTAAAGCAATGCATCACGCCACCGATCTGTCCTGCTTGCTCTTCACGCATAATACGTATTGTATCTTCAGCGGCATTGCGGGTATGAATGATGAGGGGCTTGCCGCTTTGGATCGCTGTGCGGATATGGGTGCGGAACCGAGTGCGTTGCCATTCAAGATCACCGGTTAATCGGAAGTAATCCAAGCCAGTTTCGCCGATGGCCACGACTTTAGGGTGATTAGCCAAAGCAACTAATCCCTCGACCGTAGGCTCTTCAATATCTTCATAATCAGGATGTACCCCCACAGAGGCATAAAAATTAGGATAGGCTTCTGCAAGCGCCAATACGGCTGGGAAGTCCTGCAATGTTACAGATACGCAAAGTGCATGACCCACTTCATTGTCCAGCATTGCCTGGCGTATAGCTGGCATATTGGCGGCAAGTTCAGGGAAGTTGAGATGGCAGTGGGAATCGACGAGCATAAAATATTATAAAGCAGTGTTGCCAAGCAATGTACGATTACATTGTATGTGTCGGACGTGCTGACTTAAGTGCGCTACCTAATAGGGTTTCGATTTTGTTACGCGCTTCTTGCCCACCATCTTTCTCACTAAACTGCACACCAATCCCTTGAGGGCGATTACCTTGCGTAGTGGGCGTAATCCAAACGACATGGCCTACCACTTTTAATTTAAGTGGATCATCAAGCAGGCTTAATAGCATGAATACCTCTTCACCCATTTTGAACGGTTTTGTGGTCGGAATAAATAACCCTCCACCTTTAACATAGCCCATATAGGCTGCGTAGAGTGAAGCTCTTTCCTTAATCGCAAGTGACAACACGCCAGGCTTAGGTGCGCTGGCAAGTTTATTTTCTTCAACTGCGTTTTCAGCCATGATTTAAGTCTCGAGTCGGGATGAAAAGTATCTAATATATTAGTTCTATAGCCATTCAATTCACAAATGGGTACTAGTTTTTAAAAGCTTTTGTATATTCTACAAGTAAATTTTCCATCTGCAGCTCATGGTTAAGAGGGTGCGTTGCCAATTTACGCATCTCCATCAAGTTTTTCTGCAAATCAAATAGCCTGTTTAAGTTTACCTTCTCGGCAAGTACTTGCAAAGCTTTAACATACGGCAAATGATAGTGTATGTGATCGGCCATTTTAATTGCCACAATATCATAAATCCATTTTTGCAATGCACTAATGCCTGACTCAACGGAATTGGCGAGTAATAGAGGTGCTACAAGGTGGGGCTCTAACTTATTCCCCAATGCCAATAACCGCCATACCTCTTTAAAATGTTCAAATTGCGATTGCTCATTTAATACTTTGATAGGTGAGCCATCCAAGTAGGCTAGCTGTTGTGCAGCATGTTGTACACCCTGTTCATTTAGCCAAGCCAATGCTTCTGCCTCTGTAGGAACTGGCATCTGGATTTTTTGGCAGCGGCTCAAAATGGTAGGGATCAGGCGTTGTAAATGATGTGAGACCAGGATAAACAAAACGCCTGGTGCTGGTTCTTCCAGCATTTTAAGTAGTGCATTGGCAGAAGCGATATTAAGGCTTTCTGCAGGATGAATCAAAACAATGCGTAATCCTTCGCTGCGATGACTGCTTAAGCCTAAAAAGTTAGATAAGTCCCGTATCTGGGTAACAGATATCTGAGTTTTCTTCCTCGTTTTCTTGGTAGAGCCTACCTCTTGCTCTCCATCATCTTCCTGTTCCGGGCTCAATAAACGAAAATCCGGATGCCCTTCCTCTTTATACCAATTGCAACTTGCACATTGCTGGCATGCTGCACCGGTGCCATCTGGCTGCAGGCATAGTAATGATTGGCTAAGCTGTCTAGAAAAATCATATTTACCGATACCTGCACGACCGTGTAATAAAATTGCATGTGGAAAGCGTTGTCGATTAGCTAGAAGCTGATACCAAATATGGTGTTGCCAAGAATAAATATTATTAATCATAAGGTTGCAATAATAGTCTCAACTGACTTATTAACTACTTCCAATGGTTGATTGGCGTCAATAACACGATATCTACTTGGATTTAATGCAGCTCTTAATAGGTATGCTTGTCTGATTTTATGGAAAAATTCGTGAGACTCGCGTTCAAATTTATCTGGCTGCCGCGCGCTTGCTAATCTTCGCATGCTTACTTCCACGGGCACATCAAATAACAAAGTGACATTGGGTTGTAAATCCTCATGCACCCAATTTTCTAAAGCTTCTATCTTTTTAATATCGACGCCTTTGGCACCATGCTGATAGGCATAGGTTGCATCTGTAAAGCGGTCAGAGAGCACATAAGCACCCCGCGCCAATGCCGGAGCAATTACATTTGCAATATGCTCACGTCGGGCGGCAAACATTAACAGTGTTTCTGTTTCTACATGCATTGTTTCATGCAGTAATAAGTCTCGAAGGCGTTCGCCTAATGGGGTGCCGCCTGGCTCCCTTGTAGATACCACCTCATGACCTTGAGCTTGCAATAAGGCGATAATATTAGGAATGTGTGTGCTTTTGCCCGCCCCATCCATGCCTTCCAGAGTAATAAATTTTCCAATCATGGTTTGTTATTCAATTGATACCTTAATACCGCACGATTATGTGCGCTTAAGTCGTTAGAGAAAATATGACTGCCATTGCCATTGCCTACAAAATATAGTGCTTTTGTTTTGGCGGGATGTAAGGCGGCATCAATCGAGGCCTGTCCAGGCATTGCAATAGGCGTAGGGGGTAAGCCGTTGCGAGTATAAGTATTGTAAGGCGTATCAGTGAGCAAATCTTTTTTTGTTATATTGCCTTGGTATCGTTCCCCCATGCCATAAATAACCGTCGGATCTGTTTGCAAACGCATACCAATGCGTAATCGATTGATAAAAACGCCTGCAATCATGGGCCGTTCACTGGCCTGGCCTGTTTCTTTTTCAATAATTGAGGCCATAATCAAAGCCTGGTAGCTATTTTTGTAAGGTAAGTTGGGTTCACGTGCAAGCCAAGCCTTATTCAGCTTAGTTTGCATCGACGCATAGCTACGTTGTAGCAATACCATATCACTGGTACCGCGGCTGAAATAATAAGTATCCGGGAAGAATAAGCCGTCTGCCACCTTATAAGTGGAACCTAAAGCGTTTAAAATCTCTGCATCAGTCATATTGCCAATGGTTTGTTGAACTGCATCATTTCTAGCCAAGCGTTCACGCATTTGAGCAAAAGTTCTGCCTTCAATAAATGTAATGCTCCCTTGCGTGGTTTTACCATGATTTAATGAAAGCAATAGATGATAAGGACTGATGTTCTTATTCAGCGTATAGCTCCCCGCTTGTAAATAGGATTCTTTGCGCAGTATTTTAGCAAGCACAATGAAACGCCACGGCTCTTTAAGAACACCTTGCGCGACCAACTGGTTAGCAATACTTTTCAAACCACTTTGCGGTTGAATAACAACTTCCTGGCTACGCGGTTGAAGCTTTAGAGGCATAACTGCATAATAAGCCAGCCAGCCAGCTAATAAAGTAAGCCCTATCAAGCTAATGATGAACCATTTTTTTATAAATTTAATCATGTACTAATAAGCTTCTTATTTGATTGGCAAGTGGCTGCGGTGTCCAAATTTTATCGAGAATTCTAGTCACTTGAAACGCACCATACAGACTGTTGCAAATCAGCACCTCATCCGCTTTTAATAGATGTGTGAAAGGTAAAGCCTGCACTTTAGTTATTAAATTGAGCGATTTGGCTAGGTGTAGAATGCGTTGTCGTGTAATGCCTGCCACGCCGTTTTGGCTAAGGTCGGGCGTTAGCAATTCATCGCCAAATCGGGTAAATATATTACTCATAGTGCATTCTATGACGTGATCCTGAGCATCAAGCAACAATCCGTCAAAGAGCATTTCATCCTGCCATTCTGACCGGGCGATTACGTTTTCAAGGCGATTAAGATGTTTAATGCCCGCGAGTTTAGGTTGAACGGATAATCGTGTTTCGCATAGATGCAAAGTCACGCCTTCAACGTATAACGCATCTGCATAGCTAGGAAGTAAAGATTTAATTAGAATCCGAGTTGGTGTACTGATTGAAGGGATGGCGTAGCCACGCTCGCCCTCACCTCGTGTAATAATAATTTTTGCAACCATCACTTCCTCGGCGTGGGGTGCAAATAGCAACTTAATATCGTCTATCAGTAGCTCGGCACGCGGGCATACAATCCCAATTGCGGCACAATCTTCAACCAGTTTTTGATAATGTAAGGCCCAGTGTATTGGTTGGCCGGCTTTTACTGCAAGTGTGCGGAATACGCCATCTCCGTAAGCAAATCCCCGGTCAAATGGTGAAATGCTTTGGTCAAAACTGCCGTTGATGAGATATGTTGGGTTCTGCGTCATGAGCCATAATTAAACCATAGCGTGAATTAATAAACTACTCGCTTTATAAAAGCTTAATGATGAGCGCCATAAAAAAGCCTGCACAAATGCAGGCTTTTAATATCAACTAAATAATCTTTAGATTTTCTTGAATACTAAACTACCGTTAGTGCCACCAAAACCGAAATTATTTTTCAAAGCATATTCAATCTTGATATCGCGGGCGGTATTTGCGCAGTAGTCCAAATCACATTCGGGATCTTGATTAAAGATATTAATCGTTGGCGGCGATAGCTGATGATGGATAGAAAGTACTGTAAAAACAGATTCCAACCCCCCTGCGCCACCTAGCAGATGCCCAGTCATGGACTTGGTTGAATTCACCACCAGTTTCTTAGCATGATCCCCAAATGCAGCCTTAATAGCATTGGTTTCATTGGCATCACCTAATGGAGTTGAAGTGCCGTGGGCATTAATAAATTCTACAGCATCCGGATTAATACCCGCATTCTGCATGGCATTGCGCATAGAGCGGCGTGGGCCATCCATATTCGGTGCCGTCATGTGAAATGCATCTGCACTCATGCCGTAACCGCTTAATTCTGCATAGATTTTTGCGCCACGTTTTTTAGCATGTTCGTATTCTTCCAGCACCATCACACCAGCACCCTCGCCAATCACAAAGCCATCGCGATCTTTGTCCCAAGGGCGGCTAGCTGTAGCCGGATCGTCATTACGGGTAGAGAGTGCACGTGCAGCTGCAAAGCCGCCAACGCTTAAGCGCGTAATCGCCGCTTCCGCTCCACCGGCAATCATAACGTCCGCATCGCCATATTCGATCATACGTGATGCATCGCCAATTGAGTGGGTACCCGTTGTACAGGCGGTTACAATCGATACGTTCGGGCCTTTAAAACCAAACATAATCGATAGATTGCCTGAAATCATATTAATAATCGTACCGGGAATAAAAAACGGCGAGATTTTGCGTGGACCAGATTCCTGATACAAGGCATCGGTATCTTCAATAAACTGCATGCCGCCAATACCTGAACCCACAGAAACGCCAATGCGTTCTGCATTTTCTTCATTAGCGACTATGCCAGAATCTTTAACCGCTTCGATCGCAGCTGCCATGCCGTATTGAATGAAAGTATCCATCCTGCGGGCATCTTTAGCACTTAGATAATCTTCAACATTAAAGTCTTTCACTTCGCCAGCAATGGTAGAAGCAAAAGCACTTGCATCGAATTTTGTGATTTGGGTAATACCGGATTTACCTGCTACAAGGTTATCCCAGGCAGTTTTAACGCCAATACCTACTGGAGAAACGACGCCAAGGCCGGTGACTACAACTCTACGTTTAGACATATGATTGTCTCTTAGAAGTGATTAAGAAACGAGGTGTTAGCAGTAAGCTTCTACGATTAGAAACTTACTGACCACAATTGGATTTGGAATTACTTGAGGTTGGTATTGATGTAATCGATCGCTAACTGAACAGTTGTGATCTTTTCTGCTTCTTCATCAGGGATTTCGCAGTCAAATTCTTCTTCTAATGCCATCACCAATTCAACTGTGTCGAGTGAGTCAGCACCTAAATCATCAACAAATGATGATGTATTTTTAACGTCAGCTTCATTTGCACCTAATTGTTCAGCAACAATTTTTTTAACG